>JBFXAY010000001.1:0-161186 GCA_050183815.1 Gemmatimonadales bacterium
ATCCCGTTCGGTGTCTCCTCGACGAGCTCGGGCATGAAGATGGTGCTGGCCATGGGCTACGGCACCTTCTCGTTCGGCAGCAGATCGCCGTGCTCGTGGGCGATCCGGTTGAAGGACACCGGATCGTCCGTTCGCCCGGTCGCCTTGATCCCGTGATCGGCCTGGAACTCCTCGATGGCCCACTTGAGCTGGACCAGATCCTTCTCCGAGAAGCCGGCGAAGTACCCCATGTTGTTGAGCCGGACCTGCTGGCCGCGGATCGTGTTGGCCGGCTCGAGGAGACCGACCAGCAGCTTGATCGTCTCGGCCGGCGGCGACGCCGGGTCCTTCGCGGCGCGCACCACCAGCTCCCCTTCGATGTCGAAGATCGAGATCTCGACCGACACTTCACCCTTGGCCGTGGTGACGCCGTCGTCCGGCGCGGCGGCCTTGGGGCCGGCGGGATCGACCTCGGCCATGACCAGCCGAAACGCCCGATCAGCCAGCGGGCGGCGCTCCGTCGTCTGCAGCCTGAGATTGAGGAACAGGCCGCTCCCCGCCACGGAAAAGACGTTGAAGCGACCCGTCGCGGCGTCGGCCTCCTTGGGGTCGAAGGCGGGGATGACCACCTCATCTCCTTCGACCAGGGTGGCCGGGTTGACCCGGCGCCGGAGCAGTTCCGCGTTGCCGGGATCGTCCACCAGCGGGCGAATGGTCCGGAACCCGTGCTCCCGGGCAATCCGGAACAGGTGCTCGCCGGGTTTCACCTTGTGCCGGTCAGTCATCGGCCGCTCGCTCCCCGGGGAGCCGGATCGGGTGTCTGAGCAGCATCACAGGCGCGAGAGTTCCAGGCACTGCTGGAGGTAGCCCACGAACTCTTCCTGGCGGTCACGCCGCTTGTTCCGGTCGTCGCCGCCGACCACGGGCCACTGATGCCGGACGAATTTGACGGTCGCGTTGAGGATCGCCACGTTGTGGTCCAGGTCGGCCTTGGTGGCCACCGGAATCTTCGGCTTCATCGAGGGCTTGGGCGGCGGCTGATTGTGGGTCACCAGGATCATCGCCGCCGCCTCGCGGTTGCTGCAGTTGGACACTTCGCTCGAAAACGACACGCCCGCCGCCGTCGTGCCGGCCAGGACGATCGCCGTGTCCCCCTGGGTCGTGGCCTGCTCGAACATCCCGTTCGCCCGGCTGAAGCCGTTGGTGGCCCCGACCTTCGCGAACTCCCGCATGAATACGGCCGACTGGTAGAGATCGTCCTTCTGCCAGAAGTCCGCCGCCTTCGGAAACACGGTGGCATCGGCCGATCCGAGCGTCCTCGCAAAGGCCAGCATGCCCCCGTGGAGCGAGCCGCCGATCAGCCGGAGGTGCTGCCCGCCGGACTTGAACCACTTGGTCAGGAGCGTCAAGTTGGCAGTGAATCCGTTCGAGTCGAACAGGTAGAGCTCCCGAATCCGGTCGGCGTTGGCGCCGAGGGACTTGAGCATCTTGAACAGGGCGTCCCCACCGAAGCTGAACGCCGCCGCGGCCGTCCGGCTCCGGCCCAGCCCCGACGCCACTTTCGATCCGATCACGCTGTCGGCCCAGAGCGTGTTGACGACGGCGGACAGGAGCGCCGGCACCGTCGGCCCTTCGAGATCGCCGTATCCGCCTCCGTGCGGGAACGGATGCACGAAGACGAACGCTTTCTTCGACCCGGCCAGTTGACGCTCCCACCCGCAGTTCGGATGGGCGTTCCAGGTCTGCTGGTTGCCGCTCGCGTAGAACGGCTCGGCGGCCGGCGGATCGCCCATGTATCGGAGAAACTCGCCCAGTTTGACGTTGTCCGAATTCGTGTAGGCGGCCCCGGTCGGCCGGTAGAAGAGCACCACGGGAATATTCCGGTTGGTGTCCTGATCGATCATCGTCTTGGGAATCAGCACCGCCCAGGTGGCCGGCAACCCCTTGGTGTACTCGAGCAGCCGGAGTTCGCAGCCGTAGTGCGCCGCGGGCGCCGGCGCGCCGGCCGGGTTGACCTGGGGCTTGAGCGCGTTGTAGGCCTGCAGGATGCCCAGGCCAAGGCAACGATCGGTGACGTCGATGAAGGTGAGATCGATGGTAATGGTCACCACGCTCCCTTTCCCCGACGCGACCATCGAGGGCTTGGGCAGGAGCCGCGGGTGAAAGTCCCCCGCAAACCGGCCCTTTGCCGCCGGCGCGAGGGTCAGGCGGCCCTGGGCGCCCGCCGACACCTGCATCTCCTGAGTGAAGAACATCAGTTCCGCGCCCGGGTCCTCCGGCGTCGGGATCGAAAAGTCGAGCACCACGGTGGTCCCGACGCCGCCGGTCACGTCGAACGTCCGGAGTCCATGCACCGACCCGGCTGTTTCCGGCAGTTCCGCCCCGCCCTGTTTGAGCTTGACCCGGGCGAGCGACAGCAGCCGGTGACGGCGGTTGTCGTAGACGACGTTGACGCGCATCAGCCGAGTCCGTCGCGGGCGGACACGATCCGCCGGTCGGCTTCCCGGCCGAAGGGCTGGTCGTCCTCGGGGCCCAGATCGTCGCCGACGATCCGCCGGGAGGGTGGCGGCGGCGGCGGTTCGACCACGCGGCCGGTGCCGATCAGCGCCTGGCCGGTCTCGGAGTCGTTGGTGACCAGCGCGTCGCGAAGTTTGACGGGGTCGCACGGCCCGGCCACGTGAATGTCGAACTCGTTCAGCCGCCAGCGAAGCTGCACCGGATTCGGCAGGAGGCCCGGGCCGATCACAAACTGCCGGAACGACGCGTCGCGGCTGCGGTCCGCCGGCTTGAACGCCTTCGCCACCTGTCCCAGGCTGTCGAGGGCCACCAACTCCTCGACCTCGGGATCGGCCGCGAGCGATCCCACGAAGACCGCGACCTCGAGCGGAGTCCGAAGAAGTCGCTCCCGCGCCGCGCCCCGGACCAGCCGATCGTAGAACCGGCACGCAAAGGTGTCCTCGGCGGCCGGCCGCTCACGCCGCAGCGGCTGGAAGGTGCGTCGCACCGCCGCATCCGACCAGAACCGCTTCCGGCATCCATCGACGCCTTCGTTGACCCGCGGACACGGCCAGCGGTTCACCTCGACCTCGGTCCCGGGGGCGAACACGATCACCGCCACCCGCCGATTGGTCGCGTTGGCTTCATTGCGGGCCGGATGCCGGGCCGGCGACTCGAACCCGGCGGCCTCGGCCGCCGAAAACATCAGCCGCGGGTTGAACTCGCTGCATCCCTGGAGGTCCGCCTTGCCGCGCGGGTCCGTGCCGCGGCCGAGAAAATCCGCCGACGCCAGCACGAACGGTTGGCCGCCCGGATCGACCGCCAGCGAATCCATGTAGCGGGCGAACAGCGCCGGCACCGGCGTTGGCGTCGTCACGCCGAGATGCTGGCGGATGATCCGACCTGCCTGATCGTCCTTGCGCCAGTCGTCGCCGCCGATCGGATTGGCGTGGAGCCGGTCCCAGAGCGCCGTCTTCCGGGTCAGCAACGCGAACAGCGCGGTGGCCCGACGGCCGCTCAGCAGTTTGTTGTATCCCTCCGCACCGACGGGATCGGCGTGGCCGAAGATCGCGACCGGCGCGCCGGGATTGGCGCGAAGCAGCGCGATCAGTTCGGCCAGATCCTCGGTCATCGTCGGCAGCAGGATCGAGGAGTCGAACGCGAAATGATGATCCTCGAGCTCCCAGATCGCGATCGACCGGAGCGGGTCCCGGACGGTATTGCGCTCGGCGGCCTGGTCGCTCGGCGCCAAGGCAAAGAAATCGGCGCTCACGCCGGCTCAGCTCCCATGCACGGCGACGAGCTTGCCCCGCGTCACCGGTCCGACGACGCCGTCCACCACGAGACCATGGTCGCACTGGAATTCCTCGACCGCGGACCGGAAGTCGAGTTGCCGGGGATCCGCCGAATCGCCGGCCTGGTAACCCAGGTTGGTGAGCCGTTCCCGCTGCCCGGCCGGGGTATCCACCGGCTGCAGGAATCCAACGCGTCCGACCAACTCGCCCGCGGCCGTGGTCACCACGACCCGATCGGTCAGCACCCCGACCGGGATTGCAATCACGCCCGGGCCGACCACGGTGAACGGTCCCGGCCGGCCGTCGAGCAGCACCTCGGTGACCTCGTCGGTGCGGGGTGTTCCGGTCCATTGCCTGAGTGAGATTCGCACCTCGAGCGGATGGAGTTCCGCCCGGAACCGGTGACGCTGTTCCGTCGGCCGATCGACTTCCTGGTCGATCAGTTCGGGCACGTGGATCGAGTCGCCCTCGGCGAGGATGTTGGGATTGGCGCGCCGGGTCCGAAGCACGCGGTTGTCGGGATGGTTCCAGAGGGGCGCGTAGGACCGGAAGCCGAAGGTGGCCGCCACCCGGCTCAGGTGATCGCCGAGCCGGGCGGTGTGGTCGGTCGGGGTCACCTTGTCGTCAGACACGGCTTCCCCCCGATGAGCGGACGACCGTGCCGCGCGTCGGCACTAGGCCCCGGCCTTCTGCCGGATCACCACCGTGCCGATGACGAACTGCCGTTCGGGTGCCGACACCTGATCCGCCCCGGTGTACGCCGCGGTGACGGTCCACGTCTCGCCCGGCTTGAAGAAGCCCGGTTGGAACTGGGAGGCGATGAACGGGATCTCGCCGGAAATCGTCTGATCGTCCGCCGTGACGTCGCGGTCGAACGCGAAGATCGCCTTGGAATCCGACGTCGCCTCGACAGCGATCTTCTGGAACGAGTCCCGGTCGGGCCGGCGCTGGACTTCGGCCTTCTTGAACTTGAGCCTGAAGCTGACCTCGACCGTATCGCCGACATCGATCGTGACGCTTGCCATGACGGATCTCTCCCGCTGGTGACGGGCCCCGTGGCTCCGGGACCTACTTGACTCGAAAGACGACGCTGCCGGCATCGACGGCCGGCGGCCCCCGGCCGACCAGCGTCACCGACTCGGCGTCGACCGAGGGCGCTGCCCGCCGCACGAGTGACGCCGCCGCGACGTCGATCGACGGCGCCGCGCCCGGGACCCGGACTGCGAACTGGACCGATGACCCATCGATCGAAGGCTGTTCCTGGACCCGGAACGCGACGGACCCGAGATCGACGGCCGGTGGCGGGACCGCCGATCGCAACCGGAAGGCCACGGAGAGCGGATCGATCGAAGGCCGGGTATCCGGCCCCGGGGGAATCGGCCGCACCGGCCGCGCCGGCGGGCCCTTTTCCGGCGTCCAGCTGGCCGCGTCGAGATTGGGAAAGCTGATCGTACAGGTGCCCGGATCGATCCCGCCGAGGCGGGCGAACCCCTTCTCGTCGAGGAATCCCTCGAGCGGCTGATCAAGTCCCGGGGCTTTGACCCGGAACCGCTCATGGGCTACCGGCGCGCCCCGCTGATCGACCAGTTCGATCTCGATCCAGCTCCGCTTGCTGCTGTCGCCGGTGAACAGGAGCGGTGAGTCCGCGACCGCCTCGAGGGTGCCCCGCGAATCGCACTGGGTTCGGGTGAACGCGGACCCCTTGGCCCGGGCCGCCCCCATCGTGAACGCCGCCGGGCTCCCCGCCCCGCCGCCGACATCGCCGATCAGCACCGTCGGGCAGCCGGGCGGCATGATCGAGCCGCCGTGTCCGGTCTGGTCGCCGACCCGGGCCGCCGGTTTCCCGCCGATCAACACCGTGAGCGACCCGATCACGATCGGCGCCGGCGGCCCGACGCAGATGCAGAAGTCGCCGACCCGGGCGGCCGGCAGGCCGCCGATCAGGACGGTCGGCTCGCCCGGACCGGTAATCGGCCCGCCGACATGCGGTATCGGCACGACCGCGGGCGTCTGCATCGGGCAGACGTGGAGATCGGTAAGCCGGGCTGCTGGCTTCGACATCGAAGGCGGGTGCTGGACCGGCGTCGTCGGGACCGGGGGGAGGCCACGGTATCGGCGCCACTCCAAATCTCCCAGGCGAGGCCGCGGCTGTCCAGACCGTCCCACCCGTGTGATCTGGCCGCCGTCCGGGGCGGCCCCCATATTCAACCGGACCATGACCGCCCTTCGGTACCGGCAGGCCGGCGTTCTCCAGATCCGGGAGTGGGCGGTGCGGGGTCGCCTGTTTGCCGTCATCGACGCGACCGATTCGCCGGCGGTGCCCGCCCGGGCGGCCGTGGCGCACCAGGACGCCGTCTCCCTCTATCGGGGCCGGGCCGAAGAGGAACTGTTCGCGATCGCGCCATTCCTGTTTCACGTCGATCGCGACACCCTCGATTGGATCACCGCCGATCTCTGGCCGGCGCCTTGGGGCATTTTCGCCCTGTCCGATCAGCCGCTGGACGCCCTTCGCCTCCACTTTCGTCGCTTTCTGACCGTCGAGGCGCCCGACGGGGATTCATGGTACTTCCGCTTCTACGACCCCCGGGTGCTGCCCAGGTACCTCGCCACCTGCACGAAAGGCGAAGTTGCCGACTTCTTCGGCCCGGTCCGGGCGTTCGGGGTCACCGACCAGGCGACCTACGGCATCACGGTGCTCGCGCCATGAAGCTCCGCCCGGAACAGGCCGATGCGCTGGGCGGCTGCGCCGAGTGCGAGTTCGCTCCGGTGCCGGGCGGGTCGGCTCTGCCACCGCCCCAGGATGGCCCGCCCCCCCGGTCGGTCATCGTGGCCGACCCGGCCAAGGCCGACACCTGGCTCGGCATCGAACTGGTCGACCGCAACAAGGCACCGGTGCCGTACGCCCGCTTCGTGGTCACGCCCCCCGGACAGACGCCGATCGAAGGCACCCTCGACGTCAACGGCCGGGTCCGGATCGAGGGCGTCGACCCGGGCACCTGCCGGATCGCGTTCCCGAACCTCGACCGTCGCGACTTCATCTGACCGCCCCGCGAACCACCTTCTACGAAGAACAAGCCCGCCACCGCCGGCGGACGCTCCGGTTCGCGGTCTTCGGCTTTCTGGCGGTGGCGCTCTCGGGCATCCCGGTCAGCGTCATCGTCACCCCGGTCCTGTTTCTGGCGGTGCTGACGGCCGCCCATCTGATCAACCTCGCCACGCCGGTCCCCCAGGCGTTCTGGGACGGGATCGCCGGCGCCGCGCGGCTCCTCCCGGCCGCCCTCGACCCGATCGATCGCGGCCTCAACCAGGGCGACTGGTCGCACCTCGACTGGCTGGCCCTCGGCCGACTCGGATTGCTCCTGGTCTTGCCGGGCATGGCCTTCATGGTGCTGCTCTGGATCTGGGTCCGGGCTCTGTTCTGGCACGCCGGTGCCGGCGGCGTGTTGCTTTCGATCGGCGCCCGGGCCCCCCGGCCGGACGACCTCGAGGAACGGCAACTCGGCAACATCATTCAGGAGATGGCGATCGCGGCCGGGATCCGCCCGCCCGCCGTGCAGCTTCTCGATCACGCGGAGCCCAACGCGGCCGTGGTCGGCTCCTCCCCCGACGACGCCACGATCGTCGTCACCCGCGGACTCCTCGACAGCCTCGACCGGAACGAAACCCAGGGCGTTTTCGGCCATCTGATCGGATCGATCTGCAACGGCGATCTCCGGATCGCGATGCTTCTCCTTTCCGTGGCCCAGACGTTCGGCCTGCTCACCGCGATCCTCGCCGCCGGCTCCGCCCGCAACGCCCGCCGGGCCCTGGGCGGTGCCATCCGCGGTCTCCTCTTTCGTGACGATCGCGCCACCCGCCAGGTGGCGGACCTGCTCGCGCGGGACCAGGACATCGAGGACCCCGGACAACGCCAGGGCTGCCTCTCCATCATCACGCTGCCGTTCCAACTGGCCGCCGCGTCGACCAACTTTCTGATCTTCATCGGCCAGACACTCCTGTTCGGCCCCATCCTCGGCGCCATGTGGCGGGCGCGGCGTTATCTGGCCGACGCCACCGCGGTCAAACTGACTCGAAGTCCCGACGGGCTGGCGCACGCGCTCCAGCGCCTGCAACGGGCGGATACCCGCTTCGCCACGGCGGATTCCACCGGCCTCCTGTTTCTCCACTGGCCCAACACCGGGGGCGGACCGGCTGGCGGTTGGCATCCGGCGCTGGCTCGCCGGCTGGCCCGGCTCGAGGCGCAGGGGGCCCGCCTGCGCCGCGCGGAGCCCACCGGCCAGACGACCCGCTCGCGCCGGAGTCCGCTCCTCCGGCTGCTCGTGGCACCGCTCATGGTCCTGGTCGCCGCCCTGTCGGTCGCGGGGGTGGTGCTCATGCTGGCCGGCGGGGTAATGATCATGACGGTGACGCTGATGTTCGTCGGCGTAGCCCTGTTCGCGATCCAGGGCTTCTTCACGGTCCTCCCCGACGTGATTCACTGGCTCCGGACCGACGCGGGGCCCCTGCTGCGCGACCTGTACCGAGCGATTCGGTCTCTCGCCGGCCGAGCCGGTTGACGGATACCCGCTGACGCGAAACCCACGGAGGTCGCGATGACGATCCGCGTACCCATCGGCCCGCCCCGAACCACTCGGACGGCACCTCAACGGTGTCTGGCGCTCGGCCTGCCGCTGGCGCTCGCCGCCGCCCTGCCGCTCGGTGCCCAGCCGGCCGCGGGCCCGGGTGCCACCGACCCGGCCATTCGGGTGACCCTCCTGGGCACGGGACGCCCGGACCCGGCCATCGACCGATTCGGACCCGCCACGTTGATCGAAGCGGGCGGCGAGACGCTGCTGATCGACTGCGGCCGGGGCGCCACGCAGCGACTCTGGCAACTGGGCATTCCGTTGTCGCGCGTCACCGACGTGTTCCTGACCCATCTCCACTCCGACCACACCGTGGGGTTGCCGGATCTCTGGCTGACCGGCTGGCTCCCGACCCCGTACGGACGGCGGAGCGCACCACTCGGCGTGTGGGGACCGGCCGGCACGGCGGACATGACTGCCGCGTTCGGCAAGGCCTTCGCCTGGGACCTCGACCGTCGGGGCCGGGGCGAGGGCCTCCCCGCTGCGGGAGCGGTGCTCGACGCCCACGACGTGCAGCCCGGCGTCGTGTTCGACCGCCACGGCGTTCGGGTGACCGCCTTCTTCGTCGATCACGGCGGCCTGCTGGAGCCGGCCTACGGATACCGGATCGACAGCCAGGGCCGCTCCGTCGTCGTGTCGGGAGATACCCGCGCCAGCGAGAACCTGATCCAGGCGTCGGCCGGCGTCGACCTGATTGTGCATGAGGTCATTGCCGCGCCGGCGGCACTGCTTGCCCAGTCGGAAACCGCCCGCCGGATCGTGGGCTTCCACACCCCGCCGGAGGATGCCGGGCGGGTATTCGCCCGGGCAAGGCCGCGGCTGGCCGTGTACTCGCATGTGGTCCTCCTGACAACCGACCCCGCCTTCCCCGCCCCGACCGCGAACGAACTGGTTCCGCGAACCCGGACGACCTACGACGGGCCGCTCGAAGTCGGTGATGACCTGATGACCATCGAGGTCGGTCGGGAGATCCAGGTCCGGCGGCGCCCGGCCGGCGCGCCAGGACGTCCTTGAGGGAACCCGGGGCGAGGACCGGACCGTCAGGCGGGCGCGCGGCTCCCGTCGCGAGCCGCGCGGAGATAGTTTGCTGACTTCTGGTCGCGGGCGCGGCACCGACGCACCGCCGGCGCTCGACCATCGTTGCTGGAAACCGGGCTAGGCCCCACGCCGCGCACCCTGCGTCTCAGGAGCGAGCAGCGCCGATGAACCAGCGGGTCGTCGCGATGATCCACGTTCCCCGGGTGCAGGAAACCGTGGCCTGGTACGAAACCATCGGGTTCACGGTTGCCGACTCGTTCGTTGAAGACGGGGAGATGAACTGGGCCCGGCTGACGTTCGGCGAGAGCGACGTGATGTTCAACGCCGGCGGACGCCCGGGCACCCAGCCGCGCCGGGAAGTGGACCTCTACCTCCACACCTTGGAGGTCGACGTCCTGTACGAACGCCTGAAGGACCGGGCCGACGTCATCGAGGGCGTGCACGACACCTTCTATGGAATGCGGGAATTCGCCATCCGGGACCCGAACGGTTTCTGGGTAGTCTTCGGGCAGGCGGCGACCCGCCGATAGGTGCGGGGAAATCCGCCGTCAGGTGCTGCCCATCCACCGATCTCGAGGAGGAGCATGGCACGTCGCATCATCGCCACCGGCAGCGCTCCAAAGGCGCCGCCGACGTACAGCCAGGCCGTCGTGGCCGGCGGGCTTGTCTTCGTCTCCGGCACCGCGCCCCAGGACCCCGCCAGCGGTACGATCGTCGGTACCACGATTCAGGAACAGACCCGTCAATGCCTCAAGAACATCGGCGCGATTCTCGAGGCGGCCGGGAGTTCGCTGGACCGGCTCGTCAGCGCGACCGTCATCCTCGCGGATGAGGCCGACTTTGCCGGCATGAACGAAGAGTGGCTCCAGTGGTTTCCGACCGACCCGCCCGCCCGTCAAGGCGCGAAGTTGCCGGTTCGGATTCCAGGCCTCAAGATTTCGATCGCCGCCATCGCCGAGGCGTGATCGCGGCCAACCGGCCCGACCAAACTGCTGACTGAGGCGGTCGTCTCCATGCGAAGCTCCCTCCACCCGAGCATCACCGCCGTCATCCTGGGTGCCATCTCGATCGCCTGGCTCGCCGGCCCGGCCGCCGGACAGGCGAACGAGTTCCGCCTCGGTCAGTCGAGCGGCCGGCTGAGCGCCGAGTTCACGAGAGTCGTCGGCGTCCGGGCGCTCGCGGACGGACGCGTCCTCATCCTCGACGGGGGCGACAATCGGATGCTGATCGCCGACTTCGGCCGCGACTCCGTCGCCACGGTCGGCGGCCAAGGCGCCGGTCCCGGCGAGTACCGCCGGCCGTTTGCGCTCGCGGCCATCGGACGCGATTCGACCGTGATCATCGATCCCGGCAACCGTCGGTGGCTCGTACATGCCGCCGGCGGGGTGCTGCAGACGTTGCCGCCCGACTATCCCGCCACGGTCGCGACCCGCGGCGCCGCGCGAACCGGCGACGGCAATGGCCGGCTCATGGTGGTCGGGCCCCCGACGATTACCGAAAAAACCGACCGCATCGGCAAGGGCGACTCCGTCGTCGTGACGCTGGTGACAATCCGCTCGGCCGCCGCAGACACCGTCGCGAGGCTCCTTGCGTCCCCGGTGAGCATGCCGAAGCAGTTCGATGCCGCGGGCAAGGTCACCCGCGTGGACTTCATCACTCCACCTTGGGCCGTCGGCGAGGAAGCGATGCTGTTTCCGGACGGGTGGCTTGGCGTGGCCCGGCTCGAGCCCTACCGGGTCGACTGGCGCACCCCAGCCGGCGAGTGGGTGCGCGGCGCGCCGCTTCCCATCGCCGAGGTCAAGGCGGGCCCCCGGGAACGGGACGCCTTCCTCGCGGCCCAGCAGGAGCGAACCGGGAGGCCGGCGCCCCAACCGCCGGCGGACGCTTGGCCGGCCGCGGTGCCCCCGTTCCAGCCCGGGCCGCTGGTGCCGGCGCCCGACGGGACGCTCCTGATCCGTCGCACGCCGACCGCCGACCACCCGGGCGACCGCTATGATCGCGTGGACCGCCAGGGACGCCTCGTCGGCTGGCTGGAACTTCCCGCCGGCGATCGGTTGATCGCGGCGGCGGACGGGCAGGCCTACGTCGTCCGCACGGACGACGACGGCATTCAGCGGCTCCTTCGTTACCGATGGTAGCCAGCCGCGGAACGACCGGACGCCGGAGCCGGTTCTATCTCGCCATGTCCTTCGGGTTCCTGGCGATCGCACTCGTCGGGTTTTCGACGACCTTCTTCATTCCGCTCGCGCGCGGCCGGTTCACGGCGCCGCCGATCATTCACATCCACGGCGCGCTGCTGTTCTCCTGGCTCCTGTTGTTCATCGCCCAGGCCACCCTCGTCGACCGGCGGCAGCTCCGCACCCACCGGCGCATCGGCACGGCCGGCGGGGTCCTGGCCGCCGCCATCGTCGTTTCGGGGGTGCTGGTCGGGTTGCACGCGACCCGGCGCGACCTCGCCGCCGGGGGGGACGATTTCGTGCTGGGCCAGTTCGTGAACATCCTGATCGAGATGATCGTCTTCGGCGCCCTGGTCGGCGCGGCGATCGTCACCCGGCGGAACGGTGAGAGCCACAAGCGTCTGCTCCTCCTCGCCACGATTTCCGCGCTGGCGCCGGCCTGGCTCCGGTTTCGCCACCTCTTTCCCGCGGTGCCGTCGCCGTTCGTGACCTGGTCGCTGGTCGCCGACTCGCTGCTGCTGGTGGCGATCGCCCGCGACTGGCTGGTCCTCCGGCGGGTGCATCCGGTCTATCTCTGGGCCGGCAGCGCCATGGTGGCCGTGCACCTGCTCGAGCTGTCCGCCATCACGAGCGCGCCGTGGCTTCGCCTGAGTCGCTTCCTTCTCGGCAGTCAGTGACCCGCGTCGTCCTCGCGACCGTGGCCGGCACCATCACCAGGCTCGCGAGGAGCGCCCGCGCTCCTGGGCTGGGGCGAGCACCGCTTGCCGGCATCGACCTGGCCGCGCTTGACTACCGATGCACCGAGCGGGCGGCATCGGAGCACGCCACCCACATCGTCCTCACGAAGGGCGCCAGCCGGACGGGGACTGGCACCAGTTGACGCCACCGTAACGCCGGATGCGTTTCACGGCGGCAGCCGGCGCCGCTCGAAGAACTGGACGTAGTTCCCGGCAGGATCGCGAACCAGGATGTTCCGCGTCCACAGGGTGTCGGTCGGGGCAACGTGGCCGGGCCGGGTGAGCCAGGTTCCCTCGACGGTTGCCTTCCGGGCGCGAAGGACCGCGATCGTCCGGTCCAGATCGGCAACGAAGAAGCCGATCTTGGCCGGGCCGTAGACGAGATCCGGCGGGGTGGGAGCCCCGGCCCAGTCGGCCAGCGACCGGGCCTGCCGATGCCAGACCAGTTCAACCCGGACGCCGGCCCCGGCCAGCAGCACGACGCGGGTCGAGGAATCGGGCGCGGCCCCTTCGAAGACCACCTGGAGGCCGAAGGCTGCGCGATACCACTCGAGACTCGCCGGCAGGTCCGGAACCGAGAGGGCCACGAAGCTCGGGCCCACCACTTCTATCTGGGCCGCCGCCGGACGGACGCCGACGACCAGCACCGCCACCACCCAACGCCACATGCCGACCGTCTCCGCGAGCGTTGATTTCCTGACGCTGGCCGGCCGTGTTGGTTTCACGGCCTCGACGACGCCCACGGCGAGCGGGCCCGGCGACCCGGTCCCGCGGCCGTTGCGCCGCCTGCGGCGGCGGGTTCAACTTCGGTGCCGGACGGCGGCCGCCACCGGACGCCCGCGACTTCACGGCGAGATGGGACGGAAACCATGACCAAGCATCGGATCTACACAACAAGCGTTGCGAGCGTCTATCCCCACTACGTGGCCAAGGCCGAGCGGAAGGGCCGGACCAAGGACGAAGTCGACGAGATCATTCGCTGGTTGACGGGGTTCAGCCAGCAAGCCTTCGAGGATCACCTGGCCAGGCGCACCGACTTCGAAACGTTCTTTTCGGTCGCCCCTCGGATGAATCCGGCGCGGTCGCTCATCAAAGGGGTGGTCTGCGGCGTCCGAGTCGAGGAGGTCGAGGAGCCCACCATGCGGGAAATCCGTTACCTCGACAAGCTGGTCGACGAGCTGGCGAAGGGAAAAGCCATGGACAAGATCCTGCGATCGTAGGCGCCGAGGCCGGCGAGGCGGCGCGGCCCGCCTTCGTGACGGCCCGATCGAACCGTTCCTCCCTCTCCCGCACCAACGACCCGGATCAATAGCGGCCTGGCAGGCAGGTGTCCGGCCGCCCCGGACAGCCCGGTGCAACGCTGGGCCGGGTCGGGGTATCGAATGACACTATAGTCAATTCGACTACAGTCGTTCGGCCTCCAACCGGAACCGCCCATGGCTCCGCTGAAATCGGTGGAAACCCTTCTCCTGACGATGCTTGCCGCCGGCGACCGCCACGGCTATGGCCTCCGCCAGGACATCCTCGATCACACCGGAGGGGAGGTCGAACTCGAGCCCGGCAACCTCTACCGCCACCTTCGCCGCCTGGAGGAAGCCGGTGCGGTGGCCGAAACCCGCCGGCCGCCCGGCGAGGACGACCGGCGGATCTACTACCGGCTCACGCCCGCCGGCCGCCGCCTCATGTCGGCCGAGTTACGGCGGCTTCAGTCCCTCGTCCGGTTGGCGGAGGCACGCCGGCTGATCAGCCGGGGCTCGGTATGACCCGGGTGCCCGGCGAGCGGCTGTTCCGCGCGCTGCTCCGCATCTACCCACCCGGATTCCGTCACCGGTATGGCGAGGGCATGACGGAGTTCTATCGCGACCGGCGGGCCGCCCTCCGACCCGGTCCATCCGCCCGATGCCGCCTCTGGACCCGCCTCCTGGCTGATGGGATGTGCACCGCCGCCGCGGAATGGCTCCGAGTCGCGGCGGGGGCCGTGACGGGCCACCACCACCGGACCCATTCCTCCAAGGATGGTCTCATGTCGAATCTGGTGCAGGATCTCCGGCTGGCGGTCCGCGGGCTGCTCCGAACGCCGGGATTCACCGCCATCGCGCTGGTCACGCTGGCGCTCGGCATCGGCGCCAACGCGGCGATCTTCAGCGTGCTCGAGCCGGTCCTGATCCGGCCGCTGCCCTACCGCCACGCCGAGCGGGTCCGGGTCCTCTGGAATGCGGGCCAGGTCCCTGGCGAGCGCACGGCGGTGGCCGTGCCGGAGTTCTTCGACTATCGCGAACAGCTCCGGACCTTCGACCAGCTCGCCGCCGTCCGGCCGCAGGTCTCGACGATCCTGGGCCCGGAGGGGGAGCCGGACCGCCTCGCGACGTACCTGGTCACGCCGAACCTGTTCGAGTTGCTCGGAACCGGCCCGGCGCTGGGCCGCTCGTTTCAGGAAGGCGACGGCATTCCGGACGGAGAACGAGTCGTCGTGCTGAGCCACGCGCTGTGGCGCCGCCGGTTCGGCGGCGACCCGACCGTGATCGGCCGTGAGATAAACGTCGGCGGGCTGAACCGCACCGTCGTCGGCGTGATGCCGGCCGAGGTCCGGTTCCCCGATGCGCCGGTCGGCTTCCTCCGGGAGCGGGCCGAGCTCTGGATCCCGTCCACCTACGAGCAACTCCGGACGGACGGCCGGGGCAACCAGATCATCGCGGTGGTGGGCCGGCTCGCCCCCGGGGCGACCGACGCCCGCGCCGCCGCCGATCTCGCCACCATGGGAGACCGGTTCCGGCGGCAGTGGCCGCGGCGGTACGGCGAGCCCGGCAGCCTCAAGTGGCGGGTCGAGCCGGTGCCGCTCCGGACCGAGATGGTGGGGTCGGTGCAACTCGCCCTCGCGGTACTCACGGCCGCCGTGGGTCTGGTCCTGCTGATCGCCTGCATCAATGTGACCAATCTGCTGCTGGCCCGCGGCTCCCTTCGGCGCCGGGAGGTGGCGGTCCGGATCGCGCTGGGGGCGAGCCGCCGCCGGCTGCTCGGGCTCCTCCTGAGCGAAAGCCTGGTGCTCGCCCTCGCGGGCGGCGCCCTCGGCTCGGCGCTGGCCTGGGCCGGCACGCCGCTCCTGGTCCGGCTCGCCGGCGGCAACATTCCGCGCCTCGAACAGGCCGGCGTGTCGCTCCCGGTGCTGGCCTTTGCGTTCGCCGTCTCACTCGTCGCCGGCGTCGTGGTCGGCGCGCTGCCCGCGCTGCGGCAACTCCGGACCGATCTTCGGACGGCGATCGGCGAGGGGGGCCGGGGCCAGAGCGACAGTGTCGCCCGGCGGCGGTTCCGGTCGGCGCTGGTGGCGGCCCAGGTGGCCATGGCCCTGGTGGTGCTGGTGGCGGCCGGTCTCCTCGGCCGGAGTTTCGCCGAGCTGCTCGAGGTCGATCCGGGGTTCGCCCCCGACCGGGCGATCGCGCTCGAGTTGACGCTGCCGCGGACCAGCTACGACCGGGGCGCCACGGTCGCCGACTTCTACCGGCGCGTGCGGGACGAGCTCGCGATCGTGCCGGGGATCGAAGCCGCCGGCGTCGTGTACCCGTTGCCGCTCAGTGGCGAGGGATGGAGCGGCACGTTCGAGATCGCGGGCCGCCTCGACGACCCGCGACCGCACGCGGAGTACGCCGTCGCGGGGCCCGGCTACTTCGAGGCGATGGGCATCGAGCTGGTGGCCGGCCGCGCCTTCGGCGCCGAGGACGGGCCGGACGGGCCGTTGGTGGCACTCATCGATGACCGCGCGGCGCGGGCGTACTGGCCGGGCGCTTCACCGATTGGCGAACGAATCTCGGCGGGAGGCGGGTCGGACTGGCGTACGGTGGTGGGGGTCGTCCGCCACGTCTACCGCGACGGCCGGCACAAGGTCGGCGAGGGACAGCTCTATCTCCCCGTCGCCCAGTTTCCCCAGCGCCAGATGTTCGTGGTGGCCCGGTCGTCGGGCGCCGATCCGGTGGCGCTCGCGGGCCCGATCCGGGCGGCGGTCCAGCAACTCGACCCTGCCCTCCCGACGACCCGGCTCAACACCGTGGCCTCGCTCGCCGACCGGGCGCTGGCGGCCCAGCGCTTCAACCTGCTGCTCATCGGGCTGTTCGCCGCGTTGGCGCTGGGCCTCGCCACGGTCGGCTTGTACGGGGTGATGGCGTACCGGGTGGCGCAGCGAACCCGCGAGATCGGGATCCGCATCGCGCTCGGCGGCCGGCCGGCGGACGTGCGCCGGATGCTGCTGCGGGAGAGTCTCGGGATTTCGGCGATCGGACTCGGGATCGGGGTGGTGGCGTCGCTCGGGGTCTCGCGCCTGCTGACGGGCCTGCTGTTCGGCGTCCGGGCGATCGACCCGCTCACCTACGGAGCGGTCTGCGGCGTGCTGCTGCTGGTGGCCGCCGCCGCGGCGCAGGGTCCGGCCAGCCGCGCAATGCGGGTGGATCCGACGGTCACCTTGAAGGAGTAGTCGCCTCGGAACCGCCGGGCTCCCGGCCCTCGCGCACCCACGAACGTACGGTGCCCGGCCGCCGCTCCGAGGTCTTGTTGTTGACAGTCGACAACAAGTTTGCCATGATTGCGGCAGACTTGTTGTCGACAGTCGCCACCAAGGAGCCGCCATGCCCGGCCCGACCGACCGCCTCCAGGGTACCCTCGACCTGCTGATCCTCCGGATCCTGCACTCCGGCCCGCTCCACGGCTGGGCCATCGCCCAGCGGCTCCAGGCCGTCTCGCGCGATGTGCTCCAGGTGGGCCAGGGATCGCTCTATCCGGCCCTCCGCCGCCTGGAAAACGAGGACTGGGTCGCGGCCGAGTGGGGCGTCTCGGAGCTGGGACGCCGGGCGCGATTCTATCGGCTGACGGCCGCGGGCCGCCGCCAACTCGAGCGGGAAGTGGCCAGCTGGGACGCCTTTGCGGGCGCGGTCGGCCGGGTGCTCCGGCTCGCATGAGGCGGTTGCTCAGGCGGGCCTGGCGGGCGGCGGCCGCCCTCGTCGGTCGGCGCCGGCTCGACGCGGAAGACGACGAGGAATTCGCGTTCCACCTGGCCATGGAGCAGCGCCGCCTCGAGGCAGGCGGCTTGTCGCCGGCTGAGGCGCGCCGCCAGGCCGCGGTGGGGTTCGGCGCCTCCCAGCAGTTCCGCGAAGAAAGCCGCGACCTCCGCGGCACGGGCCCGCTGATCGAGGCCGTCCGGGACGTGCGGTTGGGCTTCCGGGCGCTCCGGCGGCAACCGCTGCCGTCGGCCCTGCTGCTGCTCACCCTGAGCCTCGGCATCGGCGGTTCGGCGGCGATCGTCGGCGTCGTCGAAGGCGTGCTCCTCTCGCCCCTGCCGTATGCCGAGCCGGATCGGCTCATGACGCTCTGGGAGCGGGATGCCGCGACCGGGGAACCGAACGAGGTACCGCCGGGTCTCTTCCTCGACTGGCGCGAGCGGAGCCGCTCGTTCGCGTCCCTCACGGCGATGGAACCGTACGGCCTCGACTGGACCAGTCCCGAGGGGCCGGTCTACCTGCCGACGTGGCTCGTCTACGAGCACTTCTTCGATACGTTCGGGGTTCGGCCGCTCCTCGGCCGAACGCCTCGTCCGGACGAACACGCCGCCGGCCGGGACGCGATCGTGGTGCTCGGCTACGACCTCTGGCAGCGTCGCTTCGGCGGCGATCCCGCGGTCGTCGGCCGGATCGAGATGATCGACGGCAAGCCGCACCAGATCGTCGGGGTGATGCCGCGGGGCTTCGCGCAGCCGAGCGACGCGGTGGTCTGGGCCCCGAAGGTGCTCGCCGGATGGGAGCGGCAGGCGCGACGCCGGGGCGGGTACTACCGGGTCTTCGGTCGGCTGGCGCCGGGCGTGACCGAGGCCGTCGCCCGGGCCGAGATGGAGACGATCTCCGGGCAACTCAGCGCCGAGTTTCCGGGGGCCGGCATCGCCGGCCTGACGATCGAGCCGCTGGCCGACCGGATCCTCGGGCCGGCCCGCCGGCCGCTCTGGCTTCTGCTCGGCGCGGTGATCGCGGTGTTCGCGATCGTCCTCGCCAACGCGGCCAGTCTGGAGCTGGCCCGGGCGATTTCCCGAACCCGCGAGTTTGCCGTCCGCGGCGCGCTGGGTGCCAGCCGCGGACGACTCACTCGCCAGCGTCTGGCGGAGAGCCTGGCCCTCGCCACCGTGGCCACGGCACTCGGCTTCGGCGTCGCCTGGCTGGTGACGGCCGCACTCCGGGCTACGGTTCCCGCGGAGTTCCCGCGGGCCGAGACCCTCGCCGCCGACTCGCGGGTCCTCATCCTGAGCGCCGCGGGAAGCCTGCTTGCCGCGATCGCCATCGGCGTCGCACCGACCCTGCTCGCGGCCCGGGAGTCGTTCGCCGGCGGGGCGGGCACGCGGGTGACGGGGAACGGAAAGACCGTCGTCCGGCTGCAGGGAGCCCTCGTCGTGACCCAGGTCGCCTTGGGACTTGCCCTGCTGGTCGGTGCCTCGCTCCTCGCCCGAAGTTTCGCCGCCGTCCTGACGAGCGACCGGGGCTTCGAGGCCGATCGGGTCGCCGTCGTCTCGGTGCAGAGCTGGGATCGCTATCCCACGCCTGCGGCCCGAATCGAATTCGCCCGGCAGGTCGTCGACCGGCTCGCACTGGTGCCGGGGGTGCGGGCCGCCGGGATCAGCACGTCGATCCCCCTGATGGAAACCATCGGAAGCGAGCATGTGAGCTTCCGGATCGACGGGCAGCCGATCGAGGGCGAGGCGCCGTTCGTCCAGTACGCGGCGGTGAGCCCGGGGTTCTTTGCCGCGCTGGCGATTCCGCTCCGGGCCGGCCGGATGTTCGATCCGGCTCAGGGACCCGGCACCGCCCCGACGGCCGTCGTCAACGAAGCGTTCGCGCGCCGATACTTCCCCGGGACCAATCCGATTGGGGCCAGGCTCCGGCTGGGCCCCGCCCGGGAAGCACGGGATCCGCCGCCGGTCGAGATCATCGGTGTCGTCGGCGATGTCCGGCGCCAGAGCCTCGCCGAACGCGCGGTACCATGGGTGTACTTCTCCCACGCGCAGAGCGGTTCCGGGGCAAATGCTTTTCTCGCGGCGGGCTCCGGCTCCGGAACGGCACTCCTGGCCGCCGCGCGGCAGGCCGTCTGGAGCGTTGATCCCGCCATGCCGCTCCACCTCGAAACCACCATGGCCAGACTGGTCGGCGACTCGGTCCGGGACCGGCGGTTCGTCCTGTTCATCGTCGGCGGCTTTGCGGCGGTGGCGCTGATACTCGCCGCCGCCGGGCTCCACGCGCTGATGACGTTCCTGACCCGGGCGGAGACCCGCGAGATCGGGCTGCGCGTCGCACTCGGTGCGGGGCGCCGGGACGTCATCGCCCTGATTCTGCGGCGAGGCGTCGTCCTGGTGGGGCTCGGCATGCTGATCGGGACCGCCCTCGCGGCCGCAACGGCCCGGGCGCTCACCGGCCTGCTGTACGGCGTGGGACCCGCCGATCCCGCCACCATCGTGCTGGCGCCGACGGCCCTGGGACTGGCCGCGCTGCTGGCCTGTTGGCTCCCGGCGCGGAAGGCCGCTCGCGCCGATCCGATGGAGGCGCTCCGAACCGATTGAGCCGGCCGTCGCGGGCGCCGCCGCGGCGACAACGAAACCTGTCCCGCGGCGGATCCCGTAGGTTGAACATCACCTCCGAGGAAACCCGCATGCCAGGCCGGCGCCGCGCCGCACGGTTGGTTCTCGCTGTCGCGCTCACGGTGGCCGGCCCGGCGGCGGCTCAGCGTCTCGTCGTTCCGATCCCGAACGAGCAAGCCGTGCGGGTCGTCGCCGACTCCTTCGTCGGGGGCGACGGCCGGTTCCATCGCGTGGATCGCTATCATCCCGCCGGGCCGGCGGGCGTTCGCCCGGCGGTGGTCTTCGTCAACCTCATCGGTCCGGTGCTGCGGACCTGGTCGATCTATCAGGAGTGGGCCAGGCTGGTCACGGCCCGCGGCATGGTCGGCGTGCTGTACGACGCGCCCGCGCCGCCGGCGGACCGCTCCCGCGAGGTCCCGCTGGCCGCCGCCGACCTGGACTCCCTGCTCGCCACCCTCGAACGACGGGGGCCTCGAATCGGGATCGATCCCGGCAACGTCGTCCTCTGGGCCGCGTCCACCAACACCCGCCTCGGCACGCCGGTCGCGCTGGAGTCGGGCGGCCGGACCGTCCGCGGCTACGTGCTCTACTACGGCAGCGGCGAAGTGTCGGTCCCGCGGCCGGACGTCCCCGTCTTCATCGCGCGAGCGGGCCTCGACACGCCCGGGCTCAACCGCCAGCTCGACGCACTGGCCGCCCGGCTGATCGGCGCGGGGCTGCCGGTCACCGTCGTGAACCATCCGTCCGGCCCGCATGCCTTCGACGTCATGGACAGCTCGGCGGCGAGTGCGGGCGTGATCGAACAGACCCTGGCCTTCATCCGACAGGTCACCGACCCGGCGACCGGCGAATCGGTTCGGCGCGGGGTACCCGAAGCCGTCGCCGCAGCGGCGTTCGCCGCGGGGCGCTGGCAGGACGCGGCGGATGGCTACCGGCGGGTGGTGGCGGCCCAGCCCGATCGCGGGGGATCCTTCTGGCGGCTCGGCCTGGCCCAGCTCGAGCTGGGCCAGCATCGCGACGCGCTCGGTTCCTTCGAACGGGCCCGCGACCTTGGCGTGAGCGGCGCACGGGATCTGGGCGTCCCGGCGGCCAGGGCCGCGGTGCGGGCCGGCGACCCGGCCCGCGCGGCGGAATGGATCAAATGGGCCCTCGGACGTTTCCCGCCGCTCCGTCAGGAAGTGATGGCGGACGACGAACTCGGCCCGTTGCTGCAGCGCCCGGAGCTCGCTAGTCCGAATCCCGCATGACCAGCGCGGGATCGAGGCGCATTGCCTGACGGGCCGGCAGCCACGAGGCCAGCAGCGTCACCAGGCCAAGCACGAGCGGGACGACGATGAGGGTGGCCGGGTCGAACGGCGTCACTCCGAACAGCAGCCGCGAGAGGAGCCGTCCGAGCGCGAGGGCCGCCGCCACCCCCAGGACGATACCCGCCGCGGCCAGGCGGCCGCCGCGACCGAGGATCATCCGCTGGATCCCGCCCGGGGCGGCGCCCAGCGCCATTCGCACCCCGATTTCCCGCTGCCGCTCCGCGACGGTGTACGCCATCACGCCGTAGACGCCAAGCGCCGCGAGCAGCAAGGCCGCGGCAGCGAACACCGCAACCAACGCGGCATAGAGCCGCGGGAGGGCCACGGCCTCCCCCAGCCGCGCCTCGATCGGATCGATGGCTGACACCGGCACCAGCGGATCGACGGCATGCAGCGCCTCCGCAAAGGCGCCCGCCGCCGGCGCCAGGCCGGCCGCCGGCTGCAGCACGATCGTCACCTCGCGGGAGGGGACCTGCTCGAGCGGCATGAACATCTCCACCTTGTACGGCTGACTGGGCCCAGCATGCCGGGCCGAAGCCACCACCCCCACGACCGTAAAGCGATCCGCGTCCGCCCCCTGCCCCGCGACCAGCACCTTGCCGACGGGACTCTCCTCGCCGGGGAAGTAGCGTCGCGCGGCTTCCTCGTTGATCACGGCCACGAGCGGTGCGCCGAGACGATCCGTGGCTTCGAGCCCCCGGCCCCGAATCAGGCGCATGCCCATGGCTGACAGGTAGCCCGGCGTCACCGACCGGGTCCAGATCGACGGCGTCCCCGGCGGCGGCTCCGCCTGCCCCTCGGCGACGACCGTGATGTCGTGGTCCCCCTGATTCAGGACGGGCAGGTCCGTTGCTTCGGCCGCCCGGATGGCGCCCGAGGCGCGCAGCCGGTCGAGCAACTGCTCGACGCCCTGGAGCACCTCCGGCGCGCGCTGATACCGGGCCGGAGGAAAGAAGACGTTGGTCAGGGCCACGCCCGAAGTGCGGAATCCGGGATCGACGCGCTGCATCAGCAGGAAGCTCCGGAGCAGGAGGCCGGCGCCCACCAGCAGCGTTACCGCCAGGGTAAGCTGGGTAACGACCAGGGCGCTTCGAACCGCACCCGAACCGCGGCCGGGACTCAGCGTCGGATTGCGGGCAGCCGACCCGAGAGCAGACCGGGCTGCGCCGAGCGCGGGCGCCAGACCGAAGATCAGGGCAGACATTGCCGTGAGCACCACGGCGAACGCCAGCACCCAGCCGTCGATTCGAACGTCCTGAACGCCGCGAAGCGAGTCGGGAACCCGGGCAGCGAGCAACCGGCTGGTTACGATGCCGAGGCCGAGACCGAGGCCGCCGCCGAGGATCGCGAGCAGGCCATTCTCGCCCAGGAGCTGCCGGGCGATCCGGCCGCGCCCTGCGCCGAGCGCGGCCCGAACCCCGAGCTCACGAGTCCGCCCTGCAGTCCGCACCAGGAGCAGGTTGGCGAGGTTGACGCAGCCGATCAGGAGCACGAGGCCGACCGCCACGGCGAGGGTGACGAGGGCGGGCCGCGACTGGCCGGTGAGTTGCTCATGCAGCGGCACGAGCCAGGCGCCGACCTTGTCGTTGCTCCTCGGATACTCCCGGGCCAGGCGCGCGGCGATGGTGGCCAGATCGGCCTGCGCCGACGCCACGGTCACGCCCGGACGGAGCCGGCCAATCGCGCGGAGGACGACGCAGCCCCGGCCGCAGGGACTCGTGGCCGAGAGCGGGAGTCCCCGGAAGAGCTCGGGGGCAACACCCTGGATCGGGGCACGGAACCCGGGCGAGAGGACGCCGACCACCGTCCAGGGCGCGCCGCTCAATGTGATGGTCCGGCCGACGACGCCGGGATCGCCGCCGAAACGCTGTTGCCAGAGACCGTGGCTCAGGACCACGACCGGCGGAGCCCCGGGCACATCGTCCCCCGGGACGATGAGGCGGCCCAGGGCGGCCGTGGCGCCAAGGATGGCGAAGTAGTCCCCCGAGACCATGAGACCGTTGAGCGACACCGGGTCGCCGATGCCGGTGAGGTCCGGACCCCAGCCCTGATAGGCCGCCATCGCGGCGAAGGTCCGGTTGTCGCGCTGCTGGTCGACGAAATCGGGCGGCGTCAGCCACTCCGGCTCGGCTCGGCCGAGCGCCGTGTGATCCGCCCAGACCTGGACCAGTTCGGCGGGCGCCGGGTACGGCAACGGGCGGAGCACGACCGAACGCAGGACACTGAAGATGGCGGTGTTGGCACCGATGCCGAGCGCCAGGGTGAGCAGCGCCGCGATGGCGAAGCCGGGCGAGCGGCGGAGCATCCGGACGGCGACCCGGAGATCGTGCCGCAGTTCGCCGAACCACTCCCGGCGGCGGCGGTCGGACCGGGTATCCCGGTGGATGTGCCGGACCTGCGCCTCGATGGCCGGCCGGTCGCCGAAGGCCTCGAGCGCGGCGGCCCGGGCGGCCTCGGGGGTCATGCCCTGCGCCATGAACTCGCGGGCCCGAAGCTCCAGGTGGAGCGCAATCTCCTTGTCGACGTCGCCTTCGCCGTCGCCGCGATCGATCCGGAAGGGGCCGCGCATCGGGCTACCGCCTCGCCGTGAGGGCGGCGGTCATGATCCGCGAGTAGCCGTGCCACCGGACCGTTTCGCTCGCCAGCTGTTTCCGGCCGGCGGCCGTGAGCCGGTAGAACTTTGCCTCGCGTTTGGTGTCGGTGTAGCCCCACTCCTCGGAGAGAAAGCCCTTTCGCTGGAGCCGGTGGAGTGCCGGATAGAGGGCGCCTTCCGGCATGACCAGCGCCTCGGCCGTGGTGTCGCGAATCCAGCGGCCGATGGCGTAGCCGTGAAGCGGGCCCCAGCTCACGGCTTTGAGAATGATCAGGTCGAGCGAACCGGTGAACAGATCGGAGCCGGCCACGGGGCCTCCGGAAAGGGACTCGCGGACATAGGTAATTGAACTAGGGGTATCTGTAAAGAGGGTCCGGCCGCAGTGGCCCTGGGGCGGAGCCGGCATGGACAAGGCGCCGACTCCGCCGTCAGATTGGCGGTGGGGCTCCGGCCCCGCGGTTCGGCCCGGCGGTCGGCGGGGCCGGTTCCCTTACCGAAAGCCCGGCGAGTCCCATGACGAACGTGATCCCCCGCTGGAGCGGATGGGCGGGTGCCCTGTTGCTGGCCGGCACGAGCGGCCCGGTCGCGGCCCAGCGAACCGTGCCCGTGGCGAATGAGCCGCGGCATCACGCCCAGCTCGAGAACACCGTGGTCCGGGTGTTCGACGTGATCGTCCCGGTCGGCGACACGACGCTCTACCACGTTCACACCAACGCCTACACCTACGTGAGCGTGGGCCCGGCGTCGCTCACCGCCCAGGTACTTGGCGCCGATCCGTTCCCCCTCGTGCTCCGCGACGGCGAGGTGCGCTTCTCCCCACCGGTGACGCACCGGGTCGCGAATCCGGCCGCGGCGCCATTCCACAACGTGACCATCGAGCTGCTGTCCCGGCGGGACCGGGCCGTGGCCCTACCGCCCGTACCGGCGGGGGATTCGGTCGTGCTCGAGAACGACCGCCTTCGCGCGGTTCACACCCTGGTCCGCGCCGACGAGGTGCATCCCGTGCCGAGCGACGAGCGGACGCTGCTGGTGTTCCTGTCGGCCGGGGTCCTGCATCTCGCGGGTGGCGCCGAGCCGGTGACGATCAATGCCCGGCCGGGATCCTTCCATTGGGTGGGCGGCACCGGACCGAGGCAGATCCACAATGCCTCGGCCGGTCCGATCGCGATGCTGACACTGACGCTGAAGTGAGGCTTGCGCGGATCAGAGCCCGTTGTACCAGGCCCAGCCGTGCTGGATGTTGCCGTCCGGGCCACCGTCGTCCCAGGTGTCGGTGACCTCGAGCCGGGCCAGGAATTTCATGCTCTTGTAGCCGATCTGCTTCTCGACCCGGAGGCGGAGCGGACCCCCGTGCGGAATCGGCAGCGAGCGGCCGTTCATCCCGTACGCCAGGATGGTCTGGGGATGGAGGGCGTCGATGAGATCGATGCTGTCGACCCATCCGTCGTAGGCGCTGTACTTCACGAACCGGGCGGTCGGCTCGATGCCGGCCGCCTCGAGCACCGTGCGGAGCGGTACGCCGGTCCACTGCCCGATCGCCGACCAGCCTTCCTCGCAGGTATGCCGGGTGATCTGAGTGCGGGCTGGAAGGGCCTGAAGATCCGCGAGCGAGAACGACCGGGGTCGCGCCACACGGCCGTCCACGACCAGGCGCCAGTCGGCAAAGGCATCGGCGCGGAGCCGCCGGTAGGTCTCCGCCATCGGCGTGTCGAGGAGGCCGGGGTCGTACGTTCCGGTCGCCGGGAACGAACTCAGGTCGGCCACCGAGTATTCCCGCGCCAGCGAAGTCCGCGAGAACAGGATCCGGTGCGCGGCGTAGGTCAAATTGTCGCCCATCCGGAGGAGGTGGCCGTAGGTCGGCGGCAGGATGCCCGGGCCGCGGAACCAGGCGGCGGCGCCGCCTGCCGCCGCGAGGCCGGCGACCAACGCCTGCCGGCGGCTGATCAGTCCTCGTCGATTCATGGTTTCACCCCGATCGTCATGCCGCGGAGTTGAGTGCGGAAGCCCGAGAGGGCAACCATCGCCAGATGGGTGAACAGGAACCCGAGCAGCAGAGCGAAGGCGAGGAAATGAATCGTCCGGGCGGACTGGTGTCCGCCGAAGAGATCGAGCAGCCAGGGCCAACCGGCCGTGACGCCGGGCGCCATGGTCAGGCCCGAGAGCACGATCACGGGAACGAGCAGGAAGATCACCGCCGTGTAGGCCAGCTTCTGCAGCGACCCGTAGGCCGGGCCGCCTTGCGCCCGCGGGATGCGGAGCCGGACGTGGTCGGCCATTTCCCGCCCGATGACCGACGGGGCCAGCTCTCCCGCCCGCGGGACCACGTGCCGGCGGAAATGCCCGGCCGATACCCCGAGCCAGAGATACGAGAGCCCCGGAATGACCAGCAGCCAGCCGGCGAGAAAATGGAGGCTCCTGGCCCAGCCGTTCTGGTTCCAGGGCTCCCGGGTGCGGGAGGCGGTGACGACGGCGTCGCTGACACCCGGGAAACTCGCGCGATCGGTGTAGGCGTCGATCGGGTAGTTCGGCGCGATCGGGAACTGGATGAGCGCCGGCGTGAGGTCGTTCCCCACCTGCCCCCAGTAAAGCCTTGGGTGCACCCGGAAGATCCAGAAGCCCGAGCCCGCGAGCGCCAGCACGGTCAACGCCGTGATCCAGTGGGTCACGCGGACCCAGCGGGCGTGCGGCCCAACGGCGGAATCGCCGGGAGTGACGGCGGTCAACGCGGGTCCTCCTTCGGCGGCGGTGACGGGGCGGGAATGAGAGAATGGTATCCGCGAGGTGGCGGGGGCGCGAGTTCTCCCGGCGATACGCGGCGGCCGGGCACCCCGGGCACGATCCTCGCGTTACCGAGGGCAGGGAGATCCGTCATGAGCGAGAGATTCGCGCCGCAATCCAATACCGCGCCAGCCGACTTCGACCCGCGCCGGGATCTCCCCGCGGGATTCTGGGAACGGTATCTGGCGCTCCACCGCGAGTTCACGCCGCGGCAGCGCGACCATGTGGCCCGGAGAGAGGCCGCCCTCGAACGGGCGCACGCCGGCGAGCGGCCCGGCCATCGGCTCCCGTCGGCGGCCACCACCGACGCCTGGCACGTGGAGCTCCCCGACTGGTGCCGGGACCAGCGCAACCAGATGACCGGTCCGGCCGACGACGCCGAACTGGTGGTCAAGATGCTCAACTCGGGCGCGCCCGGCGTGATGATCGACCTGGAGGATTCGATGGCGAACGACTGGCCCACGCTCATGCGGGGTCATCGAAACGCCGTCGCGGCGCTCCACCGGACCCTGTGCTACGAGGACGGGAAGCGGGGCGGCACCGTGGCCATCAAGCCGAGTCCCACGGTCACGTGGGTCCGGGTGCGCGGCCTCCACCTGAACCAGGCCGGCGTGGTTCCGGGCGAACTCACCTCGGCCTCGCTCTTCGATCTCGCCCTGCTGATGGAGGCCATCGATCCGGCGCGGCTCGCTCATCCGCTGGCCATCTACATCCCCAAGTCGGAGTCCGCCGCGGAGGCGGCCTGGTGGCGCGACGTGTTCCGGCGGCTGGCTCGCGAAAAGGGCCTCGATCCCGGGTACATCCGCTGCATGGCGCTGGTCGAGTCGCATCCGCTCGCCTACGAGATGGAGGAGTTCATCGCCGAACTCCGCGACCACATCGTCGGGCTCAACCTGGGCCGGTGGGACTACATGGCGAGTCTCATCCACTTCAACCTGCCGGACCCGGCCTGGGTGTTGCCTGACCGCAACACGATCCCCCACGACGTGGCGTTCTTTCAACGGCTGCGCGAGCTGCTGCCCGATATCTGCCACCGCCGGGGCCTGCTCGCGATCGGGGGGATGACGGCGCTCTTCCCGAGCCGGGTCGACGCCGAACTCAACGCCCGGGCGCTGGCAGTGCTGGAGCAGGACAAACGGAACGAGGCCGCCGCCCTCATGGACGGTGCCTGGACCGGGCATCCCGACCAGAATGCGATCGCGGTCGCCCAGTTTCCCGCCCCGAACCAGGGGTTCGCCCGACCGACCGGGCTGGCCCGATACCCCGACCTCCGTCCGGCGCCGGCCGGAGTGGGAGCCCACACGGTGCAGGGCTCCCGCGCCGCCGCCCGGGTCACGATCCAGTACCGGGCCGGGGTGCTGGCCGGCCGGGGCGCGAGCCTGATCGAGGGCTACATGGAGGATCTGGCCACCGACCGGATCTACCGGTTGATGCTGGCACAGAGGCTGCTTCACCACGAGCAGGTTCCGATTCGGGACGAGACCGGCCGGGTGGTGCCCCACACGGCAGCGTTCCTGACCCAGTTGTACGACGAGGAACTGGCGAAGCTCGCGGCGCGTTGCGAAGACGACCTCGAGCGCGACCGGCTCCGCCAAGCCCGGCGTTTGAGCCAGGCGATGATCGAGTCGGGACGACCCGATCCAGTCTGATTTCACCGGCAGCGAGGTGGCAATGATCGATCGACGAAGGGTCCTGACGGCAGCGGACCTCGAGCAGGAGTGGGCGACCGATCCCCGCTGGGCCGGCATCGCACGGCCCTACGGTGCCGCCGAAGTGCTCCGGCTCCGGGGAAGTCTCCGGATCGAGCATACGCTGGCGCGGGCCGGCGCGGAGCGGCTCTGGGCCCTCCTCGGCTCGGAACCGTACGTCCACGCGCTGGGTGCCCTCACCGGCAACCAGGCGATGCAGCAGGTCAAGGCCGGCCTCAAGGCGATCTATCTCTCCGGCTGGCAGGTGGCCGCGGACGCGAATCTGGCCGGGCACATGTACCCCGACCAGAGTCTCTATCCCGCCAACAGCGTCCCGATGGTGGTGAAGCGGATCAATCAGGCGCTCCAGCGCGCCGACCAGATCGAGCACGCCGAGGGGCGTGACTCGGGCACCGAGTGGTTCGCCCCGATCGTCGCCGACGCGGAGGCCGGATTCGGCGGCCCGCTCAACTGCTTCGAGCTGATGAAGGCGATGATCGAAGCGGGCGCCGCCGGTGTCCACTTCGAGGACCAGCTCGCGAGCGAAAAGAAATGCGGCCATCTCGGCGGCAAGGTCCTGATCCCGACCCAGGCCGCGCTCCGCAACCTGACGGCGGCCCGCCTCGCGGCGGACGTCGAGGGCGTGCCGACCATCCTGGTCGCCCGCACCGACGCCAACGGCGCGTCCCTCATCACCAGCGACGTCGACGAACGCGACCGCCCGTTCCTCACCGGCGAGCGGACCCCCGAGGGCTTCTTCCGGGTCCGGGCCGGGCTCGACCAGGCGATCGCCCGCGGCCTCGCGTACGCGCCGATCGCCGACCTGATCTGGTGCGAAACCTCGACCCCGGACCTCGCCGAAGCCCGCCGGTTCGCCGAAGCGATTCGCTCGGAGCATCCCGGCAAGCTGCTCGCCTACAACTGCTCGCCGTCGTTCAACTGGGAGAAGAAGCTCGACGCCCGGACGATCGCGAACTTCCAGCGCGAGCTCGGGGCAATGGGCTACCGGTTCCAGTTCGTCACCCTGGCCGGCTTCCATTCGCTCAACTTCGGGATGTACGAGCTGGCCCGCGGCTACGCGGGTCGCGGGATGTCGGCGTACGCGGAGCTGCAGCGGGCGGAGTTCGCGGCGGAGGCGGCGGGATACACAGCCACCCGGCATCAGCGGGAGGTCGGCACCGGCTACTTCGATGAGGTGAGCCAGGTGATCAGCGGCGGGAAGTGCTCCACGACCGCGTTGTCGGGATCGACGGAGACGGCCCAGTTCCACTGAGCCTCCCCGACGCACGCCGGGCGCTCTCGGTCATCTGCCCCGCCCCACTCACCTGAGGCGGGGCGGCCTCGCGCCGCGAGCCGTGAGCCGTGAGCCGCGCAGCGGTCACGCCAGGCGCGCCACCCGCACGGTGACCGACAGCTGCCCCACGTGCCGCATCGCGTGCTCCGCTCCGTGGACCAGACACCCGATGACCGTCGAAGGAAGCCGGGCCCGACCCACGGGGCGAAAGTCGCCCAGGGTCGTCGGGTCGACGGTCCGGAGCTCCGCGAGGGCGCGGTCGACCGTCGCTGCCAGCCGAGCCATCACCTCGTCGATCTCGCCCTCGGCCAGCGGAGCCCCCTCCTGCCGGAGGGCCGCGAACTGTTCCGGCGAGAGTGACTCACCCCGGGCATAGGTAAAGAGCCGGTCGATCACGCCGGCGATGTGCCGAACGTGGAACGCCGCCGAGGCAACGCCGGCCGGGCGGGCATTCCAGTCCGCCGTGCCGAGGCCGCCGACCAGCTCGCCCACGCTCTCGTTGACCTGCAGCAGGATGTGGGCGACTGGTTGGAGGGCGGCGGGCACTCCGTCGACCGGACCGCGCTGCCACCATTCGGTATCTGCCATGCACTCTCCCTGTCGCGCGGCGGGCCGACCTGCGAACGGCGCGAACAATCGCCCGCCGCACGGGAGACGGCAAGCCATCGGCGGCCCATCGACCTCGAGCCGCCCGACACCCTTCCGAACCGGGGTCTCGCCCGAGGCCCGACCCGCTGTCGGCTACCGCGGCGAGGACTCTGGCGCGATGTTGCAGCCGATCGAACCCGAGTCCCGTGTTCACCCGACCGGAGTCGCCGGCCCATGACTAACCGACGTTGGGCGATCGCTCTCCTCGCCCTGGCGCTGCCGCTGCCGGCGCGAGCCACTGGCCAGCCGCCGACCGTTGCCGGGCCGAAGCACTTCATCTTCTTCGGCCGCGACCGGGAGCGAATCGCCGATCCGGCGTTTCTCGCCAACCCTGCCGTCGCCGGCGCCCAGATCAAGTACACCTGGCGCGAGCTGGAGCCGACCCGCGACGGGTATCAGTTCGACGCCATTGCCGAGGACGTGGCGACGCTCGCCGCGCACGACAAACGCCTCTGGATTCAGCTCCAGGACGTGGCGTTCATGCCGGGGGCCAAGCTGTTCCCCGACTATCTGATCGTCGATCCGGCATTCGGAGGCGGCGCCGCCGATCAGTACGAGGGCGACCCGCCGAACGAACGGTTTGCCGGCCGGATGGCCAAACGGTGGGACCCGGCCGTGCGGGAACGGCTCGTCAGACTGATCGATACCCTGGCGCGGACGTTCGATGGCCGGATCGAAGGCCTCAACTTCGCCGAGACCGCGTTCTCGCTGGCCACCACCGACTCACTCCGCCCGGCCGGCTTCACGGCGGTCGGCTACGCCAGCGCGATCCGGGCACTGATGCAGGCCGCCCGCGCCGCCTTCCGCCGTTCCCACGTCATCGTGTACGGCAACTTCATGCCGGGGGAATGGCTTCCCGGCAACGACCGCGGCTATCTCCGGGGGATCTACGCCTATGCCGACAGCATCGGCGTCGGGGTCGGCGGGCCGGACCTGCTGCCGTTCCGCCGCGGCCAGCGGGCCCACAGCCTGCCGCTGATCGCGAGGCGGAGGGCCGGCACGATCGCGGGTCTGGCGGTCCAGGATGGGAACCTGGCGGAGACCAATCCGGCGACCGGGATGCGGGTCACCGTGGCCGAGCTGGTCCGCTACGCGACCGACACGCTGCACCTCGACTACCTGTTCTGGGGTACCGAGGAACCCTATTTCTCGAGCGAGTTGCTGCCCTGGCTCGCAGGCCGTCGCTGAGCAGCGGCCTGTCGCCGAACGACCTGACCGGCTCGACTAGATCTGGATCTGGGCCCCCATCTCGACGACCCGGTTCGGCGGGAGGTTGAAGAACGACGTCGGCGATTGCGCGTTCCGCGCCATGACGATGAAGAGCCGTTTCCGCCAGCCGGCCAGGCGCCCCTTCCCGGTGGGCAACAGAGTCTCCCGCCCCAGAAAATAGGAGACCTGCGTCGGACGCAGGACGAGGCCCACGCGCGCGAGCGTCGGAAGCAGGGTCTGAACGTCCGCCGTTTCCATGAAGCCGTACCGCGCGATGACCCGGTGGAATCCGTGGCCGAGGTCGTCGTGGCTCAGCCGCTCCTCGGCATCGACGACCGGAATTTCCTTGGGCCGGATCGACAGGAACACCACCTGCTCCTTGAGCACCCCGTTGTGCTTGAGGTGGTGGAGCAGCATGTGCGGCACGCCCTTGGGATCCGAACTCATGAACACCGCGGTGCCGGCGATCCGGTGGGTCGCCGTCTTGGCAAACGACGCGACGAACTCCTCGAGCGTCAGCGGACTCTCGGTCACTTCGTGGACGATGGCCCGCCCGGACTTCCAGGTGGTCATCAGCACGAAGACCACGAGGCCGATCGCCAGCGGCAGCCAGCCTCCGTGGGCGAACTTGACGAGGTTGGCCCCGAAGAACGCCATGTCCACGAGCAGGAAGACCGCGGTGAGCGAGATCACCCGCCAGAGCGGCCACTGCCACCGGTATCGGGCCACATGGGCAAAGAGCACGGTGGTGATGGCCATCGTGCCGGTGACGGCAATGCCGTACGCGGCGGTGAGGCGATCGCTGCTCTGGAACCCGACGACGCAGAGGATGCACATGATCATCAGCGCCCAGTTCACCTCGGGCACGTAGATCTGGCCGGCCTCGCGGGCCGAGGTATGGACGATGGTGACCCGGGGCGAGTAGCCGAGTTGGACGGCCTGGCGCGTCAGGGAGAACGACCCTGAGATGAGTGCCTGGGACGCCGTGATCGCGGCCAGGGTGGCGACCACGATCATCGGATAGAGAAACGGCCGCGGCACCAGCTCGTAGAACGGATTGGTCACGGCCTCGGGCCGGGACAGCAGCAGCGCGCCCTGGCCGAAGTAGTTGATCATCAGGGAGGGCAGCACGAGGCCGAGCCAGGCGATCCGGATCGGCCGGCGCCCGAAGTGGCCCATATCGGCATAAAGGGCCTCGCCGCCGGTCAGGACCAGGACCACCGCACCGAGGACGAGAAAGCCGACCCAGCCGTCGCGGAGGAAGAAATCGACCCCGTACCACGGGTTGACGGCCTTGAGGACCACCGGGTTGGCGATGACCGCGCGGATCCCCCAGATCGTGATCGTGGAGAACCAGACCACCATGATCGGCGCAAAGAGTTTCCCGACCCGGGCGGTGCCGTACCGCTGCAGCAGGAACAGGCCGAGCAGGATCACGGCGGCCACGGGCACGATCACGTGTTCGAAGGCGGGAGCCGCCACCTCGACCCCTTCGAGCGCGCCGAGAACGGACACCGGCGGGGTGATCACGCCGTCGCCATACAGCAGGGCGGCACCGAAAAGCGCCAGCAGCACGAGCCGGCGCCGAAGGCGTTCGCTGCCGCCGCCGTGGCGGACCAGCGCCAGGAGCGCCAGGATGCCGCCCTCGCCCCGGTTGTCCGCCTTGAGCATGACGGTGACGTACTTGTAGGTCACGACGAACATCAGCGACCAGAGGATGAGCGACAGGACGCCGAGGACGTTCTCCGGCGTGGGCTCGATCCCGTACCCGCGGGCGAAACACTCCTTGAGGGCGTATAGCGGCGAGGTCCCGATGTCGCCGTAGACGACACCGAGGGCGGCGATGGTAAGCCCGGCAAGGGCCCGGCCCGAAGGCGGCTGTTTGGTGGTCATGACGGAACCGGGCCTCCCGGGCCCGGACTCCTAAATCTGGATCTGCGCGCCCATTTCCACCACCCGGTTGGGCGGGAGGTTGAAGAAGGCCGTGGCGGGCCGGGCGTTGTTGGCCATCAGCACGAAGAGCCGTTTCCGCCACATCGGCATTCGGGCCAGGAGGCGCTGGCGGAACGACCGGGCCGGGGTCCGGATCGGAATCAGGGTCTCCCGGCCCAGGTAGAAGCTCGTGGTTCTGATATCCATGGTGAGCCCCTTGGCCTTGACCGCCTCGACGATCGTGGGCATGTCCGGCGTTTCCATGAACCCGTAGTGCGCCAGCACCCCGTAGAACCCCGAGCCGAGATCCGTCACCTCGACCCGCTCGGCAGGGTCCGCCTGCGGCACGAGGTGGTTGACGATGGACATCAGCACCACGCGGTCGTGGAGCACCTTGTTGTGCTTGAGGTGATGCAGCATCACCGGCGGTGCACCGGCAGGGTCCGAGGTCATGAAGACCCCGGTACCCGGCACCCGGGGCACCTTGGCGGCGGCGTCCTTGATGACCAGGTCGAGCGGCAGCACGCCCTCGTGCAGTTTGGCCGTGAGAATCTGGCGCCCTCGCCGCCAGGTCGTCATCAGAATGAAGATCAGGACACCGATGGCGAGCGGGAGCCAGCCGCCGTTGGGGATCTTGGTCAGGTTGGCCGCGAAGAAGGTCCCCTCGACGATCAGCAGCAGCGCGCCGAACAGCAGCACCCGGCCGAGGCTCCAGCCGAACCGCTTCCCGGCCAGGGTGCAGAAGAGAAGCGTCGTGGTCATCATCGTCATGGTGACTGCGACGCCGTACGTCCCGGCGAGGCTCTCGGCGTCCCGGAAGGTGAGCACCAGGATGACGCACGCCACCGCGAGGGTCCAGTTGATAGCCGGCATGTAGATCTGGCCGACCTCGGACCGCGAGGTGTGGAGGATCTTGAGCCGGGGTACGTAGCCGAGTTGGAGGGCCTGCTGGGTCAGCGAGAACGATCCGGAAATGAGCGCCTGGGACGCCGTGATGGCGGCCGCGGTCGCGATCACGATCATGGGATAGAGACCCCACTCGGGCACCAGTTCGTAGAACGGGCTCCGGATCGCGGCCGGATTGGTGAGCAGGAGCGCGCCCTGGCCGAAATAATTCAGGACCAGCGACGGCAGCACCACGAAGAGCCAGGCAAGCCGGATCGGCCGCTTGCCGAAGTGGCCCATGTCGGCGTAGAGCGCCTCGCCGCCGGTGACGACGAGCACCACCGCGGCCAGGACCGTAAAGGCTTCCCGCGGATCGCGGGCCCAGAACGCGAACGCGTGGGTCGGGCTCAGGGCCCGGAGAACCGAGGGGTCCATCAGGATCCCCTTGACGCCGAGAATCGCGATGCAAAGAAACCAGATCGAGGTGACCGGGCCGAAGAGGGCCCCGACCGTGGCGGTGCCGCGACTCTGCACGGCGAACAGGCCGATGATGATGACGACGCTGATCCAGACGATCCACGGCTCGAGGGCCGGGGTCGCCACACTCAGGCCATCGACGGCGCCAAGGACCGAGATGGCCGGAGTAATGATCCCGTCGCCGTACAGCATGGTGGAGCCGAACAACCCGATCGAGATCAGGACCCACTTGCCGATCGTCTTCGTCTCGCCGGGCTTCACCAGGGCCAGGAGCGCGAGCACGCCACCCTCGCCGCGGTTGTCGGCCCGCATCATGTTGACGAGGTACTTGAACGAGATGAGGAAGTTGAGGCTCCAGAAGATCAGCGACAGCACGCCGAGGACGTTCTCCGGAGTCAGTTCGGTCCCGTGGGTGCCGGCGAAGCACTCCTTGAGCGCATAGAGCGGGCTGGTCCCGATGTCGCCGAACACCACCCCGAGGGCCGCGAACGAGAGCGCCGCCAGCGCCTTGCCTTTCGGCTCGGGCCGGCCAGCGTGGCCGTGCCCGGCGTCGGCGCCAGCGCTCACTCCACCGCCTCCGACCGGCGCCACTCGACGACGGCCAGCACGAACATGGTCGCGATGATCACGGCCGAGCCGACGCACCACCGGCAGATGGCGTGGATCACGAAGAACTCGAGGTACTTGAGGTAGGCCGTGAAGAGCACGGCGCCGGCGAGCAGGAGGAGCAGGACCTTGAGCGGCCCGCTCCGGCCGGCGAACCGCGGGGTCAGGCACGCCATGGCGAACCCGAGAAGCACCACGTATCCGATCAGCCCGATCAGCGCCACCTCGATGCCGAGGAACCGGCTCTGGGGCGAAAGCTGAACGGTTTCACAGCCGCCGGTGCCGCAGGCCAGGGTCCCGATCTTCCCGATCTTGTAGAGATACAGGTAGAGCGAGATGAAGACCCCGGCCAGCGCCAGTACGGCCAGCGCCAGCCGGCGGTTCATTGCCCCTTGGCGGCGATCAGGTTGCGGACCAGCGAGGCGAGGCTGTCGGACGGGAGGGCCCCGGGATAAAGCCGGCCCTCGACCAGGAAGGTCGGGGTGGAACCGACACCCACCGCCATGCCCTCCTTGAGGCTCGCTTCGATCCGGCCGGCATACTTCGCGGAGGCCATGCACTCGTCATAGGCCGCCTGATCGAGGCCCACTTCCTTGGCGATGTTGGAGAAGTAGCCCCCGACGGAGCCGCGGGGTGACCAGTCACCCTGGGTCTCGAAGAGCCGGGCCTTCATCTCCCAGAACTTCCCCTGGTCGTTGGCACAGGCCGCCGCGTGGGAGGCGATCCGGGTATGCCGGTGGGCACCGTCAAGCGGGTAGTCGCGAAACCGGTACCGGATCAGCCCGGCGTCGATCAACTGCTTCCGCACGACCGGAAAGTCGATCACGTCGAAGTGGGCACACGCCGGGCACTCGATGTCGGCGTATTCGGTGACCTCGATCGGCGCGTTCTCGGACCCGATGACGTAGCCGCGAAAGCCGGCGGTGTCCGCCGCCAGGACGGCGACGTTGGCCGGGATGCTCACGCCCTTCGGCTTGAGGACCAGGTAGGCCATGATGCCGGCGCCGACGATGGCCAGGGCGCCGATCAGCATGAACGACTGCTTCGAGGCGGGCGGCGGCGGGGCGTTCTTGCTCTTCTGGGCGGTCATGCGACTCTCGTTGGGCTCGGAAGGTCAGTCTGGCGGCTGCCGCCAGGGGTCGTCATCCTCGTTCGGACCGGAAAAGTCGGGCGGCTCGGCTGCCTCGTCGACGATCCGGCGGTGCTCCGCGGACTCCGGCGTGTCGTAGGTGGACCGGACCTCATAGTGGAACAGCTCCGAGCGGACCTCGCCGAGGCGCTGGAGCAATTCCGACGCCGCTTCCAGCAGCTCGCCCCGTTCGTCCAGGTCCGCGATCCGCTCGGCCAGGGCCCGGAGCAGGGCCTCGAGCCGCCGGGCCCGCTCCCGGCCGTAGATCTCGTCGTGCTCGCTCATCCCGGCCGTGTCCCTCCACCAAGCCCCGGAATGTAATGGGGCCCCCGTCCCCTGCCCACCCGGTCCATTGGCCTTCGGGCCGATCCAAGTGTATATTGCGTCAGCTCTTATCCAGGGCCCCCGAACCCAGATCCGGGAGCCCCAAACCGTCAAGGAAGGTCAATGGCCAAACCGAAGAAGACGTTCAGCAAGACTCCCTCGGCTCCAACCACTTTCGATCAAGCGCGCGACGAACTCTTCAGCCACATTCTCCGCTGCGGTGTCATCGAGGCAGAGGCGGAGCAGCAGAAGGAGTGGCTCGACGATACGATGCAGTATCTCGGCGAGCGCTACCCCGAGCTGGGCGAAGAGCAGCTCGGCCAGGTGCGGCTCCTCGGTGAGCGGTTCTGCCGCCCCGTGACCCGGAAGGTCGAAACCGAAACCGCCGGTTCCGGCGCCGAGTAATTCCGGCGGGCCGCACGGCCCGCCGCTGTAGGTGCTGTCGTACTACGGCCGCCCCCGGGCGGCCGCGCGTCTTTCCCCCCGGACCGGCACATCGAACGACGCCGCTACCCTGGCCCCGCCGCCGACGCCGGCCTCGACCGTCGGTCCGGCCGCCCGTCTGAAATCCAGTCCGATCGCCAAGAGCAGGAAGGGTCCACCACCGCGCCCCGTGTTGCCCGCTACCCCGCCGGCCAGATACCAGCGCGGCCGGGCGCCGCGATTGACCGGAACCCGGTATTCGACGGCCCCTTCGAACCGGCCCACCCATCTTTCACCCAAACGGGTGGCGAGCGCGCGCGTTCGGAGACCGGCGTCCGCCCCAAGCGGGAACCAGAGGGTCGGACCGACGCCGGCCGCGACCGGATCGGAAACCGCCACGACCGCGGCCAGACCCACGGTCGATTTCTGAGCCTGGGCGGCGACCGGCCGGGCGCCAGAACTCAGCGCCGCCAGGACCAGACCGGCGACGACCGGCCCCGCGACCGAGCGGCGAGTCACCGAGAGCGGCGCCCGCCGCGCCGGGTCAGGGAAGGCAATCAGAGATCGTCCCGCCGGGAATAGGGCACGAACTCCCCCGTGGTGCGATTGCGCGCCAGCACCCGGAGGTAGTTGGACCAGCAAAACGACGAGATGCGGTAATGCGCGCTCGGCTCGGCCCAGCCCCGATGGTAGAAATGGACGCGGGTTCCGCCCTCGACCGGCTCGAGCCGGACGCCTACCCGGGTTCCCGTCCAGTCCGGCATCGGATCGGTCTCGGTCATTTCCCATTCGATGGCCCTCGGTGCCTGGAACACCCGGGCAACACCGGCCCACTGGTACTCCGGGCCGAATCCGAACTCGAACCGGCCGCCTTCCCGCGGTTCGGCCGCGGCGGTATCGGGCCACCAGGCGGCAAGGCCATCGGCGGTCGCGAAGCTGTCGAAGACATGGGCGACGGGGGCCGCCACGGTCAACTCGTGTTCGATGTCGGGCATGAAGCGCCTCCGAAAGTGAGAGTCTAGCTGAGGGCGCCGGCGAACGCGGCGATCTTGCCGAGCACCCGGGACCATCCGCCGCCGTAGTCGGCCCGGTCGGCCCGTCCGGCGGCGAACCCGGAATGGCTCACGGTGAGCTGGGTCGAGCGACCGACCGCCCTGAGCTCGTAGCGGACGACCGTTCGATCGAGGCCCGGATATCGCTCGTCCCACCAGTCGTATTCCAGCACCGAGGGCGGTTCGAGAACCCGGATCGTCCCGCCGATCCGCACGACCCGGCCGTCCGCCCATCGCCAGCTCGATTCCCAGTCGCCCCCAACCCGCCGCTCGATCCGCCAGTCCGACGAGGCGCATTCGGCATCGGTCCACCATTGTTCGAGCTGGGCCGGGTCGAGGAGTGCCTCGAATACGCGGGCCGGCGGCGCCGCGATCAGGACCGACTCGACGATGCGGTCCGCTCGGGAACTCATGGGGTCCGCCGGCTCCCCGCCTCGACGTGCCGCTTGAGGCGGCCGAGCCGCTCCCGCCATTCGGTCCGGAAGTCCGCCAGCCAGGCGTCGACCGTTTCCAGCGGTTCGTCGTTGAGCGCGAAGATCCGGTGCCGGCCGTCGCGGCGGGCGACGACCAGACGGGCGCGGCGGAGTACCCGGAGATGGCGGGATACCGCCGGCCGGGTCAGCGCGAACCGCTCGGCGATGGCGTTGACCGGCTTGGCCCCGGCCCGGAGGTCGGTCAGGATGGCCCGCCGGGTCGGGTCGCCCAGGGCCCGGAAGACGGTCGTGGCGTCGGTCCGTGTTTGAGTAACCATTCGGTTACATGTTATCCGAAAAAACGGGCCCCGTCAATTGGCGAGGCCCGGAAGCGGCGTCGGACCCGCGGCCGACTAGGGCTCGAGCACCAGGTCGTAGGTGACCGGAATGTCGGGATTGAGCGACTGCATCACCGAGCAGTATTTGGTGAGCGAGAGGTCGATGGCCCGGCGCGCCTTGGGCTCGTCGAGCCCGTCACCGGCGAGGGTGACCACGAACTTGATCGAGAGATAGCGCCGCGGGTGCTCTTCGGCACGGAGACCGGTCACCTTCATGGTGAACTTCCGGAGCTTGACCTGCATCTTCTCGAGGATGCTCACGATGTCGGCACCGCTGCAGCCGGCGCCGGCCACGAGGAGCGTCACCATCGGGCCGGGCGCGTCCTTGCCGTCGGCATCCACCAGCACCGCCGGTCCGCCCGCGGTCCCGCCGAGAAACCGCATCCCGCCCTGCCACTCCACCACCGCCTCGCGCACGTTGCTCATGTCGTTGAGGATCTCCAAAGGGTTATTCGGCCCAGCGCCGGGCTACAGCGTCCGGGCCTGCCGCCGCGCCACCCGCATGTAGTCGGCGATGGCATAGAGGGCCAGCGCCCCGGTGGCCCAGGCCAGCGGCCGAAACAACCATGAATCGAGCAGGAATGCCAGCAGCACCAGCAACTGCCCGATGGTGACCAGCTTGCCCGCGGCCCGCGCCGCGATCGCCGCCGGGCGCCGGAACGCCACCGTGAGCAGGAACGCGATCGTCGCCGCCACATCCCGGGCGAGCACCGCCAGCACTTCCCACCAGGTGAGCGCCCCGCTCGCGAGGACCGCGCTCATCGCCAGGATCGCGAAGACCTTGTCCGCGACCGGGTCGAGAAAGGCGCCCAGCCGGGAGCTGCCCCACGTCCGGGCCACGGTACCATCCACGAAGTCGCTGATGCCGGCGAGCCAGAGGATCGCCAGTCGCTCGCCGGTGCTGTCGCTCAGCAGGAACGCAATGGCGAGCGGCACCCGAATGACGGTGAGCAGGTCCGCGGCGACGAACCACCGCTCCCGGGGAACCGTGCCGGCCGCGTGGGCCATGGCCCCTACTTGGCCCCGCCGCGCACCACGCCCTCGCTGCGGCGATCGGGATGGAGATACCGGGCCGCCACCTCGCGCACCGCCTCGCGGGTCACGGCCCGGTACGGCTCGGCCGGGTCGGCGAACTCGGCCAGCCCGTCGCCGATCAGCCAGCAATCCACGACCTCCGCGGCCACGGATCCGGCGGTCTGCCGCTGGACCATCGCCTGGCCGGCGAGGTAGTTGATCGCCCGGTCGAGCTCTTCGGCCGTGACCAGTTCGCCGGCGAACCGCGCCAGTTCCTCGAGCATCGCGCTCCGGGCCTCGTCTTCCCGCGCGGGCGAAGTGGCGATGTAGGTGACGATGGCGCCCGCACCCAGCCGCTGCCAGCTCGACATCAACACCGTGTAGGCCAGGGACCGCTGGTCCCGAAGGGCGTGGAACAGGCGGCCCCCGAGCCCGCTCGCCACGGCCGCGAGCACTTCGGCCGCGAAGCGGTCGGGGTCGTTCCGGCTCGGACCGGGGAAGATCATCGCCAGCGCGGTCTGGGCCTTGGCGCGGGTCTCGACCCGGAGCGGGTCCGCTGCCGTCCATGCCACCGCCATGGGGCGCGGGGCCGGCCGGGCGACGGCCAGGTCCCCCAGGAGCCCGGCGAACTCGCTCGCGGCCTCCTCGGGGTCGAGCCGCCCGACCGCCACCAGCGCCGGACGGCCGAACGCGGTGGCCTCGCGGTGCCACGCCGCGGCATCCGCCCCGCCCAGGCGGGCGAGCGAGTCGGGCGTACCCTTGAGCGGCAGGCCGTAGCCCGCGTCGCCGAAGGCGCCGCTCAGGGCCAGGTCGATCGGCCGGCGGAACATGTCGTCACCCGCCTGGGTCACCTCGTCGACGAGGGTGGCGCGTTCGCGGCCCACTTCATCGGCGTCGAACCGCGGCGCGAACAACGCGTCGGCCAGGAGCCGGACGGCGTCGCCGCGGTGGCGGGCCAGCACCGCGGTCCCGGCGCCGAACCAGTCGGCGGCCACCGAGGTGCCTAACGTTCCGCCGAGCCGTTCGAACCCGGCCGCCAGGGCCCCCGCATCCAGCCCCACGGTGCCGCGAGCCAGGCTCCGCACCGCGAGCGCCGCGAGCCCGGCGCGCTCCGGCGCCCGCTCCGCCTCGCGAAGGCGGTAGACGCCGAGGGTGACGACGGGCACGGTGGCTTTCCGGAGCAGGAGCAGGTCGATGCCGGCCAGGGGCACGTGGAGGATGCCTGCCTCCCGGCGACCCTGGACCGGGCGGGGCGCCGCCAACCGGGCGGGCGGCGCCGGCTCCGGCTCGACGATCGGCAGCGGGGCGGCCGAAGCGAACTGCGCCGCGACGGACTCCGCCGAGAGATCGGCGCCGACAGTGTCCGGGAGATAGACGACCGAGGCCACCGAGTCCGGCCCGAGATACCGCCGCGCCGCGTCCCGAACCTCCGCCGCGGTCACGTCGAGGATCCGCCGGTATTCCCGATCGAGCTCGGCGAGACCGCCGGTCGCCTCCGCGAGCGCGAACGCCGAAGCCCGGCCGTCGACCGACTCCATCCGCCGGGCCATCTGGGAGGTGAACAGCGTCTTGGCCCGTTCGAGATCGGCCGGGCTCGGCCCGTGGTCGCAAAGCCGGGCGGTGAGGCCGGCAATCACGCCACCGACCTCGTCGATCCGCTCGGGCGCCAGGTCGGCCCCGATCGTGAAAACCCCGACTTCCGACGGCGAGTAGTGATACGCCGACGCCGAGGTGACCAGTCCGGGCCGCCGGAGGGTCCGGTAGAGCCAGCCGCCCCGGCCCGACGAGAGCACCATCGCCGCGACGTCGAGGACCGCGGCATCGGGGTGGCCCTGGGGGACGCCGCGCCAGCCGAAGAGCAGGGTCGACTGCTTCACGTCACCGCGAAGGGTCCGGACCCGAACGCCCGAACGCCACGGCTCCGAGGGCGACGGATCGAGGTGCCCCTCGCGGGCCGGCCAGGTTTCGAACGCGGATTTCACCGCCGCGATGGCCCGGGCGGCCGGCACCGCGCCGACGACGGCCACCACCGTGCGCGACGGGACGTACCGGCTCCGGTAGTACCCGACGACGTCGTCGCGGGTGAAGGCGGAGAGACCCGCCTCGGTGCCGATCCGCCAGCGCCGGATCCGGTGCTCGTCGAAGAGCACCTCGTGGAGGGTCTCGTACGCCAGCGCCGAGGGCGAGTCGAGCTTTCGCTTCGCCTCTTCGATGATGACGACGAGTTCCCGTTTCAGCTCCTCGGCATCGAGGCTCGCGTGCTGGAGGGCGTCCGCCTGGATGGCCAGGGCGCGCTCGAAGCCGTCGGCCGGAAGGACCACGTAGTAGTGGGTCCAGTCGTATGCGGTCCCCGCGTTCAGGTAGCCGCCGAGGGCCTTGGTTTCGGCCGCGATCTGGCCGACGCCCCGGGTCGGCGTCCCCTTGAAGAACATGTGCTCGAGAACGTGACTGATTCCCTGCCACCGGTCCGGTTCGTCGAAGAACCCGGCCCGGACGTGGGTCACCACCGCCACGGCCGGCGCGTCGGGGTCGTGGGCGGCCAGGACCGTGAGCCCGTTCCCGAGGACGGCGCGCTCGACCCCCTCGGTCCAGGCCTTCCCGTTGGCCGACGGCGGTAGCGATGCGGATGACGACATGAAGCCAATGTAACCGCGGCCGAACCGGTCATCCGGCTCGGCCGCGGGGCCGCCTGCGAGGGGATTCCGGGAGCCGGGCGAGCCGCCCGGCGGCTTCAGTGCACGATGCGGAGCACCCCCGCCTCGGCGGCCCCGCGGATGAACGCCTCCGGACTCGAGAGGGGGATCTCCACGCCGGTTTCGTGCTTGCCGCGGAGGGCCTGTCCCTGCATGAACTCGGTAACCGACAGATCCGAGGCGTTCCGGTCGGCGGCCTTGAGCTGGAGCAGGATTTCGTCCCAGGTGCCCTTGAGCGTCTGGCCGGCGAGCGTGGCCACCTGGTGGTGGTCCACCCGCTGACCGGGCTTCCGGTGCATCTCCTGGAGTTCGGTCAGCATCGTCCCGAAGAGCTCGAGCTGGTTCGGGTCGCGGATCGAGCCGTCGCTCCCCATGGCTTCCAGTTCGGCCAGCATCTCCTCGGTCGGGTCCGGTTCGGTGAGGAGTTCGTTGACCCGCTGGTACCAGGTCTCGAGCGAGGGGTCGTCGTCCGCCAGGCGGAAGAACGTCTTCTTGAGCTCGATGGTCCGGAAGAGGCCCAGTTCGTCGAAGTGTTCCTGGGGGTCGGTCCGCTCGAAGTGGATCAGGGCGGCCGCCGTCTCGCCGCGGTCGTAGAGCAGGTTGGCCAGGTAGATCCGCGGTTCGGCGAAGGTCGGATCGATGGCCAGGGCCCGGCGGAGCCAGAAAATCGCCCCGCCCTCGCGGCCGAGGCGGTGGGAGACGTAGCCCATGCAGGCCGCGGCCTCTTCACAATCCGGTTCGGCGGAGGCCGCCAGCTCGAAGTAGCGGTAGGCCTGGGCCAGCCGGCCTTCGCGGAAGAGCGCCCGGCCGATCTGGAGCATCAGATCGTGGTCTTCCGAAAAGCCGAGGGTCAGGACCCGTTCGAAGGCCTGGAGGGCGCCCGGCACGTCACCGATGCGCAGCAGGGTTTCACCGTGACCGGCGAGACCGTCTTCATGATCGGGTTCGAGGAAGAGCGCCTGGGTGAAGGCGCCGCGCGCCCAGACGTAGTCCTCCCGGGCCAGGTAGGCGTACCCCGCGCCGACGTACAACTCGACCGCAGACGGGTACACCGCGAGTCCTTCCTTCAGGACTTCGAGTGCCTCGTCGTAGCGGGCCTGGTTGTAGAGCTGGTGGGCTTGCTCGTCGTAGTCGTCGGAGCTGCGAAACACATCCGACATCCGGCGGGTTCCCCGATGAGGTTTCGGAAAGATAGGGAACCCTCGCATCGCTTCACAAGAGGCCGCAGGGCATTGGGTTGCGTTTTTCGATCAGTTCTCATGGAGGCCGCGCTCCGGGCCGAAGCGGAATGAGGCGGCCGAAGCGGCGGCCCGGCGTCACTCTGCCCGGAGGGCCGTGACCGGATCGACCGCGGCGGCCCGGGCCGCCGGGCCGAGGCTCGCGGCGGCCGCTACACCGAGGAGGAGAACCATGACGCTCGCCAGGGTGAGCGGATCGCCGGGCGTCACGCCGTAGAGGAGCGAGCGCATCACCCGGCCGATCAGGACGGCGCCGCCCGTGCCGATCGCGAGTCCCGCGCCGGTGAGCACCAGTGCCTGCCGGACGACCGCGCCCCGTACCTGCCGGATCGGCGCGCCGACGGCGATCCGGACGCCGATTTCCCGGGTTCGCCGCGCCACCGAGTACGACACCACGCCATACAAACCGACGACGCTGAGCAGCAGTGCCGCCGCGGCGGAGAGCGCGAGGAGGATCATGATGAGCCGGATCCGGAGGAGCGAGGCGGCCACGACCTGGTCCATCGACCGGGGCCGTTCGACCGCCACCTCAGGATCGATGGCGGCCACGATCCGCTGGACGGCGGGCGCGATGACGGTCGGATCGGCTCCCGAAACCCGGGCCACCAGGTACATCCGCGCCGGCGGGGACCAGAGCCAGGCGCCGGGAATCGGCTGGAGCGGAAAGAAGGCCACCTCTTCCGGCGGCTGATCGAGCCGCTGCCAGCGGAGATCCCGCGCCACGCCGGTCACGCGAAAGGGGGTCTGCTCCTTGCCGCTCGGGCCGTTGACGGCGCGGCCGAGGGCCTGATCGGCGAACAGGCGCCGGGCAAGAACATCGCTCAGCACGACGGCACCGCTGTTGTCGTCGAGATCCGCCCAGGTGAGATCCCGCCCCTCGACCGACACCCCCAGGACGGAGAAGTAGTTCGGACCGACGACCGCGTTGGGGATGCAGGTGATTTCCACCTCGGCGGGCCGATCGGGATACTCGAAGACCGAGCACCCGTCGCCCGCCTCGATGGGAAGGTCGGAACCGACCGCCGCCAGCTCGACACCCGGAAGCGCCTCGACCTGAGCCACCATGTCGCGGTAGAACCGGGTCGTCTGCTCATAGCGCCGGTAGCTGCCGAACGGAAGGGCGACATTGGCGACGAAGACGCCCTCCGTCCGGAAGCCCGGCGCGATGTTGCGCAGGCTTTCGAAGGTCCTGAGCATCAGGCCGGCGGCGGCAAGGAGCATCATGGCGAACGCGACCTGGGCGACGACCAGCCCGTTGCGGAGCCAACCTTCGCGCCGGGTCCCGGTGCCCCCCCGGGTCCGAACGTCACCGGCCTCCGGCGCCGCGAGGACCGGGACCAGTCCGAGCACGAGGAACGCCAAGAGCGCGAGCGCCGCGGCGAGTCCCACCGCGCGCCAGCCGAGAGCCACTTCGGCCAGGCGGGGAACGGTGACGGCCGCGCCGCGGGCAATACCTGCGGGCACCGCCGACGTGAAGGCGGCGAGCCCGAGCCGGGCCAGACCGACCGCCAGCACCAGCGAGGCAAGGGCGATGAGGCCGCTCTCGGCAAGATGGTGCCAGGCGAGCTGGCTCCGGCCCGCGCCAAGCATGACGCGGACGCCGACCTCGCGCCGGACCGCCTGGCTCCGCACCAGAAAGAGGTTCGCGACGTTGACCGCCGCAATCAGGAGCACCAGGGCGGCCGCGGCGAAGACGAGCCAGATGATCCCGGTCGCGTCGCCCACGACGTCGTCTTTCCACGGCACGGCGAGCGACGTGAAGCCGGTCCGGTCCACGAACGCGGTGGAGTAGGCCGAGGGAAACCGCTCCGGGTAGGTCGCGATCATCGCGCTGAGTTCCCGGGTGGCGGATGCTGCGGTGGCGCCGGGCGCCAGGCGCGCCACCGCCCGGTAGACGTGGTTGTTCCGGGCTTCCGCGGCCGGATCGAGGCCGTAGGTCGCCCAGACGTCCACGGTCCAGTCGGGGAGATCGACGGCACCCGCCGCGACGCCGACCACAATGCAGTCGGTTCCCTCGAGCCGGATGGTGGAGCCGATCACGTCGGCGGCACCGCCGTACTGGCGCCGCCAGAACCGCTCGCTCAGGATGACGTTGTTGTGACCGGGGAGAATGTCCTCCGCGGTAAAGAGGCGGCCAAGGGCCGGGCGGGCGCCCAGGAGCGGGAGCAGCGTTTCGGTGACGAGCCCGGCGGAGACCTGGAGCGAGGTGCCGTTGGCCAGCACGGTGGAGCGCAGGGTGCCGAACAGGGCGACCGTTTCGAGGGAGCGAGCTTCCTTCCGGAAGTGGAAATACTCGGCGGCCGCAAGGTTCCACCGGTCGTTCGGACCGACCTTGGGGACCGGGTGATAGAGGCGGACGAGCCGGTCAGCCGCCGGGTATGGCAGCGGGCGCAGCACGACGGCATCGAGCAGGGCGAACACCGCCGCCACCCCACCGATCCCCACGGCCAGCGTGAGAATCGCGGTCAGGGAAAAGCGAGGATTACGACGCAGCGCACGGGCGGCGCGACGGATTTCCTGGCGAGCCACGGCAAAGCGCTCGCGGCGGCCCTGGAACCCGCGAACCCGCCGCTCCTCGGCGCCGGTTTCGCGGCGATAGCGGTCGAGATCGCCGAACCGGCGGCGGGCCTCGGCTTCCGCCTCGGCCCGGGTCAGGCCGCGGGCCAGGTTCTCCTCGATCCGGGACTGGAGATGGTGCTCGAGTTCCTCGCGAACGGCGGGGTCCACTTCCTCGCCGAGGTCGTCGCGGAGGGGCTGGTACCGGTCACGCCGCCACATGGTGTCTCCTATCGGCCCGTGCGGGCGTCGTGCTTCATCACGAGGCTCACGACCTCGGTAAAGCGGTCCCAGTCGCGGCTCTCGCGAGCCAGCTGCTGCCGGCCGGCCGCGGTGAGCTGGTAGAAGCGGGCCCGGCGGTTGTTGTCCGAGACGCCCCATTCCGCCCGGACCCAGCCCTTCCGGGTCAGCCGGTGGAGGGCCGGATAGAGGGAGCCCTCTTCGATGGCCAGGGCGTCCCCGGTGCGCTCCTCGATCAGGCGCGCCACGCCGTAGCCGTGGTTGGGGCCCCAGCTCAGGGCTTTCAGGATCAGCATGTCCAGGGTGCCCTGGAGGAGGTCGAGCGGCATCATCTCTCCCATAGACTCTCTATGGAACAAGAACGTTGCTTCCATAGAATGTCAATGGGAAGGCCGGTCGCGAGGGCCCGCGGCGGGGAACGGCTACACCCCGGCGGGGGGAGCGGCTACTGGCCGGCGGGGTCCGGGTGCCGGCTGGGTTCCCAGTGGACCCGGTTGAAGAGGGGCATGTTGAGGGTGATGGCGCCGGGCACCGGGCAGTGATCGACGCAGCTCCCCTCGTACCAGCACTCGCCGCCGTAGAAGACCACGGGCGCCCCGCCCTTCACCGGGCTCGGGAGGAAGAGATCGGCCTGGCAGACCAGAACGCAGAGGTTGCAGCCGATGCAGAGTACGTCGTCGATGAGGATCGGCGGAAAGGCGACCGGGTCCGGGTAGGCCATCACGGGTTCGCTCACGGGCGGCTCCGGCGGTCGAGGTAGTCGCGATTGTGCCGTTCGTATTCGTCCGGCAGGGAGCCGTAGTAGTCGAGCGGCCGGTCGCTCAGGGCCACGCCGTCGCCCGAGGCACGGACCGTGACGAACTTCCGCCAGGCGGGCGGGTCCACTTCGGGATGATCGAGCCGGGTGAAATGGAGGGACCGGGAGCTCGCCTTCCGGGCAAGGCAGGAGTGGAGCACGATCCGGGCCGTCGTGACAATGCTCCGGACCTCGGCGATCCGGAGCAGATCGTGAGGATTCCGGCCCACCAGCCGGGAGGCCTCCTCCGCTTCGAGGCCGCCCAGGGCTTCGAGGCCGCGGAGGAGGAGTTCGTCCGTCTTGAAGGCGCCGCAGTGGTGCTGCATCAGCCGGGTCAGGGCGAAATTGAGTTCGTGCCAGGAGACGCCGTTGCCCTGCCGAAGCGGGGCGTAGAGTCGCGTCCGCTCCGCCTCGATCTGCGGCTCGTGGACCGCCACCTCGCCCGCCGCCGCCGCGAAGCGGGCGGCGTGGCGGCCGGCATAGTGGCCGGTGGCGCAGGCGTGGCCGTAGCAGTTCGAGGCGAAGAGCGCATCGCCGGCAACGAACAGGCCGGGCACGTTCGTCATCAGGTTCCAGTCGTTCATCAGGCCGCCCGGCAGGCCGAAGAACTGGCGTTCCTGGGGCAGGAAGGCGCCTGACTTCCACCCGTCGCCATAGCTCTGGAGCCGGTGCCGGGTGGGATCGAAGCCCCGCTCCGTGTACGACCGCATGATCGGAATCCGGGTCTTGCCCTCGTTGCCGATCATCACACCCCAGATGACCCGGCGCTCGGCGTCGGGCATCCGGGACAGATCCGCGTAGAGCGGGAGCTTGAACCCGCGGGCCAGCAGCTGGTCGATCGGGAGCGTCTCGGGCCCCTGGAACTCGTAGACGGGGATGTCGGGTTCGCCGCCGCCCTTGAGGAAGAACCGCTGCCCCGGGGCCGGCCGGTACCGGTCGTCCACCGTCGCCAGTTCGCGACCGTCGCGATCGACCCAGGGGACCTCGCGGCCGTCCGCGTCCACCATCGTGCAGGCGTACCACGAATTGTGGTTGTTCCCGGCGCCGTACGGCGGAAACGAGCGGGTGCCCGACCATTCCGCCTTGATCGCCTTCTCCATCATCGTGAACTCGGCGCCGACCTGCCACGCCATCGCATGGGCGTCCCCGGTGCACTGCGGCGGCCGGAACTCCGACATTCCCGGGGCGCCCGGGGTGAAGAGCCAGAGCCGGGTCGGCCGGGAGGTACAGAGCACCGTGGCCTTGGCGCGGATCACGACCAGCTTGCCGGTGCGCCCGTTGAGCCCCACCGCGCCAACGATCCGGCCGCCGAAGCGGCCGCCTTCGGTCAGCAGTGCGGTCGCCATGGTGCGTTCGATGAACTTGGCCCCGCGGCGCTTGGCCCCGCGGAGTTGCGCGTGCTTGAAGGTCTGGCCCCAGACCCGCAGCGTGAAGCGGTTGTCGTAGTCGTAGGCGAAGAGGAGTTTGGTGGCGTCGTCGCGGAACGGGGCGCCGACGAACTCGTCATCGGTGTCCCGGATCTTCCCGCGGGCCGCTTCGATGTCGAGGAGCCGGTCCCACCCTTCGCGGGTTTCGAGGTAGTGCGAAATCCCGTTGTTGAAGCCGTCGTGGGCCCGGATCATCGCGTCGGTGAGTTCCTCCGGCGTGACTCGCGAGCACGGGTTGGACGCGGCCGACTCCCAGTGGTCACTCCCGGAGCCGCTGGCGCCGCTCGCGATCGTGGCCGCCTTTTCGAGGACGATCGTCCGGGCTCCCGCTTCCGCGGCGCCCGAGGCCGCCATGCAGCCGGCGGCTCCGCCCCCGATCACGAGGACATCGGTGTCGAGCCGGTCCACCTGATCGTACTCGACGGGATACGGCCACGGCCGCGGCTCGGGCATCATGGCCTGGCCTCCTCGGCCACGGGTGCCGGTTCGGTGGCCAGACTCACCACCACGTACACGATCGCCGAGACCCCGAACGCCACCAGCAGGGCCAGATCGATGTTGACGAGCCCGTGGAAGGGGCCGGGCGCGCCCGCGGCGAACGCTGCCACGCCGATGAGTCCGCCGGCGACCATCGCGGCAAACGCGCCCCGGGTGGTTCCCCGCGACCACAGGAGGCCACCGAGGAGTGGCACCAGCATGCTGGCCATGTACGGGTAGGCGAAGATGATGATGGTGTCGAGAATGCCCCGGGCCGTGAGGGCGGCGAGCACGCCAAGCACAACGGCGCCTGCCGCAGCGAGCCGGACCAGGCGGGTGGCGTTCGGCAGGTCGTCGAGTTCGCGATCCGGATGGAGCACCTTGTTGTAGAAGTCCCGCGAGAAGCATCCGGCCAGCGACACCAGCAGCGCGTTGGCCGTGGACATGGCCGCCGCGAGCAGCGCGGAAATCACGACCCCGCCCACGACCGTCGGCAGTGTCGTGGTGATCAGCCGGACCAGGACCGTGCCGGCGGGGGCGTCGGGAAACAGATTGCGGCCGGCGGCCCCGAGGAGTGCCGCGCCGAAGCTCACCGCGAAGACGAGGAGCCCCGCCAGGACGCAGGCCCGGCGGGCGATCGGAACCGACCGGGCGGCCTGATACCGGATGAAGGCGTCGTAGGACACCGAAATCGAGAACAGGAACGGGGTGATGAGAAACACGGCCCGCGTTCCCATCCCGGTCGGGATGAACGGAGTCAGGGTGAGGCTCGCGACCGTGCCACTCGCCGGGTTGGCGAGAGCCGCGGCCGCCGCCACGGGAATTCCGACGGCGATGATGGCGACCTGCACGAAGTCGACGGCCACCACGCCCCACATCCCGCTCATCGCGTTCGACACCAGGATCACGGCACCGATGCCGATGACCGACTGGCTGAACGAGAAGCCGAACCCCGAGAGGATGCCACCGGCTGCCATGAGCTGGGCGGCGAAGATGCCGAGCAGACTGGGCACGTTCGATAGCCAGGCCCACATCCTGACCGATCGGAATTCGCCGTACCGGGCGGCGAAGTAGTCGATCGGCACGTAGCCGCCTGCCTGGCGGAGCCGCCCGGCGGCGAGCCACCCGGCCAGAATCAGGCCGCCGCCGCACCCGATGCCGTACCAGACGCCGGGCCAGAGCCCCGACGCCGCCGCCGTTTCGGCACCGCCCATGACGATCCCGGCGCCGATCTGAACGGCCGCGAGCGACGCGGTCGACAGCGCGAGACCGAGGTGGCGTCCGGCGATCAGGTAGTCGGAGGCCGACCGGACCCGAGCGCTGAACGCAACCCCGACGATGAGTGTGAGAAGGAGGTACCCGCCGACGACCCAGAGCACGGCCAAATGGTACGACGGAAGGGAAAGGCTGGCAAACCTCCGGTCCGCCCGCATATTCTCCGCACCCGCCCCTTCCCACGGGGCTTCCCCTGGTCACCGAGGAGCACTCCGTGTCCCTGCCCCGGATTGCCGCGCTGCTGGCCCTTTGCGGCTGTTCCCGAAACGCCGACTGGCCCGTCTACCAGGGCAGCGACAACCACGACCACTACGTGACGCTGTCCCAGATCACGCCGGAGAACGTCGGCCGCCTCGAGGTGGCCTGGACCTACGACACGAAGGACGCCTTCCCCGGATCGGAGATGCAGTCGAATCCCGTCATCATCGACGGCGTCCTGTACGCGATGTCGCCCAAGCAGCGGGCGTTCGCGCTCGATGCCGCCACCGGGCAGGAGCGGTGGAGTTTCGATCCGACGAACGGGAATTTCACCGGGCCGCGGATCCGCTACCGGGGCATCGTGGTCCACGACGGCCGGGTCTACTTCAATTACCGCCACCGGCTCTTCTCGCTCGATGCCGGGACCGGGCGGCCGGCCCCGGGATGGGGCAACGACAGCGGCTGGGTGGACCTGCGCGCGGGGCTCGGCCGGCCGGTGGAGGGTCTCTCGGTGAGCGCCAGCACGCCCGGCGTGGTCTACCGGGACATGCTGATCGTCGGCACCTCGGTTCCCGAGGCCCTGCCGAGCGCCCCGGGAGACATCCGGGCCTTCGACGTGAAGACCGGCGCCATCCGCTGGAGCTTCCACACCATCCCCCACCCCGGTGAGTTCGGCTACGACACGTGGTCACCGGAGGCGTGGAAGGTAGCCGGCGGCGCGAATGCGTGGTCCGGGGTGACCGTGGACCAGAAGCGGGGCATGGTGTTCTTCGCCACCGGGTCGGCATCCTACGATTTCTACGGGGTGAACCGGCTGGGCGACAACCTGTTCGCCAACAGCATCGTGGCACTCGATGCGAACACCGGCGAACGGGTCTGGCATTTCCAGGGGCTCAAGCACGACTTGTGGGACCGCGACTTCCCGGCGGCGCCCGCGCTGGTGACGGTCCGCCGCGACGGCCGCACCGTGGACGCGATCGCCCAGATCACCAAGACCGGCCACGTCTGGGTCCTCGATCGCGAAACCGGGGCGGAACTCTTCCCGAGCGAGTGGCGCCGAATGCCGCCGGGCATCCTGCCCGGCGAAGTCACGGCGGATTCGCAGCGGTTCCCGTCCCTGCCCAGGCCGTTTGCCCGCCAACGGCTCACCGAGGCGGACCTGACCGACCGGACCCCCGAGGCGCACGCCTCGGCCCTCAAGACGTTCCGCGAGAATCCGACGCCCGACCCGTTCACGCCGCCCAACGAGCAGGGCATCATCATCTTCCCCGGCGTGGACGGCGGCGGCGAGTACGGCGGTCCCGCGTTCGATCCGGAGACCGGGCTGCTCTACGTCAACTCGAACGAAATGGGCTGGGTCCTCAAGATCGTGCCGCGGGAGACCGGCTCGCTCTTCGGCGCGTATTGCGCGGAGTGCCACGGACCGAAGACGACGCCGGTGGCGCCGACCCTCACCGGGGTCGCGGACCGGCTCACCCCGGCGCAGATCGTCACCGCGATCCGTTCGGGCACCGGGCGGATGCCGGCCTTCGCCACGGCCCTCGGCGACTCGGCCATCGGCGAACTGGCGGAATACCTGGTGAGCGGCAAGGAGCCGACCCGGAAACCGGCCGACATCGGCACCTTTCTCCCGTACCGGAACCAGTCGTTCGACATCTTCCTCGACCACGAGGGGTACCCCGCCATCAAGCCGCCCTGGGGCACGCTGAACGCGATCGACCTCAACACGGGCGAGACGAAGTGGTCGATTCCCTTCGGCGAGTATCCGAAGCTCGTCGCCCAGGGGCTCACCAACACGGGGTCCGACAATTACGGCGGGGCCATCGTCACGAAGAACGGGTTGCTGATCATCGCGGCCACGACCTACGACAACAAGATCCGGGCCTTCGACAAAGCGACGGGCCGGCTGCTCTGGGAAGGTCAGTTGCCGGCCGCCGGCAACACGACGCCGGCCACGTACATGGTCAACGGGCGGCAGTATGTCGTGATCGCCTGCGGCGGGGGCAAGAACGAGGCGCCGAGTGGCGGGACGTACGTGGCGTTCGCGTTACCTGAGCGATAGCCGGCCCGCGACCCTTCAGGGCACCGACAGTGGGCCGCAGCCGGTGGTCCGCATCGACCGCAAAGCAAGACGGGCGCCCCTGGAGGCGCCCGTTTTGGTCCGCGAACCACGGTCAATGAGCCGCCGCGATCACATTGCCCGCGGCGTCGACCACCTCGAGGCGGTTGAAGCGGTGATGAACGACGGGCTGGCCGGGCAGATTGTAGAGGGCCATCTCGGCATTCTTGATCATCCCGTCGCCGCCGAGCATGTTGATTTTCTGGGACATGTAGACCGGCGCCAGCGCTGCCCCGGTGTCGGCATCGTCGAGGTAGACCTTGACCCGGTACTGGGTTCCGTCGGCCGCCTCGAGCTGCCGGGCCCGCACCGTGATCGTCAGCAGGTCGTAGGAGTAATAGACGCCCGGCGCCGCCGGCAGCATGTCGTGCGACCCATCCCAGCGGGACGACGACCCGTAGTCGGAGCTGGTGTAGTCGTACACGAGCGAGATCGCGGTGCTGACCGTCGAGCCGCCCCCACCCCCGCCGCCACCGCCACCGCCACCGCCACCACCGCCGCTGCCGCCGCGGAACGACGGGGCATCGGCGCCGGCGTCCGGAGCCAGGAAGTCGTTGGCGTTGCCGCAGGCCGCCAGGGCCACGGCCGACAGGGTGCTCACGAGGAGCCGAATCGGTGCTTTCATCGTCTTGCGCATCCCGGATTGAGGTCAGAGGGCGGCCGGCAGATCAGGGGATCCGGCCGTCGGTCCTCTGGGAAGGCACTCTCGGTGCCAACCGGGAGCAGCAGGGCGAACTCCTGCTACAACATGGACTTGAATCGTTGGCGGGAACCCGGGCCACCGACCGGAGCCCGCATCGGCTCGATCCAGCCTGAGCCGAAACGGGTCAGTGCGCCGTCGGGGTGACGGCGGGGAGCCTACTCCGATGCCTCGAGCAGGTAACGGATGACGTCCGCGGCCGAATACCGGGTTCGCCCGCCGAGAAAGCGGCCGATGTCCACGAGATCGTCGCCGCTGGTGACGATCGGTGGCTCGACGAAGCCGGCGGCGCGGGCCTGGGGGAGTCCCGCCGCCGCGAGGAGGCCGTTGCAGAGGCAGGTCCGGCCGACCGTGTCCTCCTCGCTGCCTCCCTTCTTCAGGTGCACCGCGACCGGCTCCCCGGAGCAGCGGAAATCCACCCTTCCATCCTCCCGCCGATAGGCCACCCGGAGGTAACCGAGATCGCAAACGCGCTCCCGTTCGCCGGAGGCGACCGGAGCAGCCGGCCACTCGACGACCTTGAAAGGGTACCCGGTCGGCGACGCCCGCGGATCGGTTCGCACCGCGACCTCACCGCGGGCGGCGTGCTCCAGGACCGATCGCTTGAGCGGCTCCGCGAGACCCGACTCGTCGCAGTAGGCGAAGAGGGTGCCGACCTGAATGCCGGCCGCGCCCGCAGCCCGCGCCGCCTCGAGCGCGCCGGCCCGACCGGTCCCGCCGGCGAGCCAGAATGGAAGGCCCAGTTCCCGAACCTTGTCGAGGTTGACGACGTCGCGGTCGCCGTAGATCGGCTCGCCACGGTCGTTGAGTTGCAGCGGACCGCGGGGCGGCGCGTTGTGGCCGCCGGCCGTCGGCCCTTCGATCACGAAGCCGTTCACCTGGCCCGACGCTTTCCGCGCCAGGACCGTGGCGAGCAGGTTGCTCGAGATGATCGCGAGGAAATCCGGCCGGCTGAGCGGGACCGGCGGTGCATCCCAGTGCTCGCGGGGATCGAACTCGAGCCACTCCTCCGCTTCGGAGGATCCGCCCTCGACCTCGAAGCGGATTCGCGCCGGCTCGAAACGCGCCAGCCGATCGAGCGCGCCGGGAATCTCCCGCGGGATCCCCGCCCCCATGATCACGACGTCGACGCCGGCCAACATCGCGCCGAACAGAGTCGCGAGCGTGGGCAGCTGAATCTTGGTGAGCAGGTTGATACCCACCGGCTGCTCATGGCCCTCACGCGCGAGCCAGACCTCGGCGAACGACGCCAGCATGGTGAGCCGCTGGCGGGCGGCGCTCATCACCGGCCGATGGAGGGACAGCAGTTCGTAGGGTTCGTCCGGCGCCCGTCCCTCGGGCCGATGGAAGCGCGCGATCACCTCGTCCGCCACGCCGGGGAGCGGGAAGTGCGCCATGGCCCGGCGCAGGTGGCCGCCAGGGTCCCCGTCCTGGAGCCGGCGGCAGAACACGGTGTCGATCCCGGTGCCGGAGACGACACCGAGTTGACCGATTCGGGCGACGGCGTTCGCGAGGCGCCAATCGGAGACCGCGGCGCCCATGCCGCCCTGAATGATCGGGGCCAGCCTGGTTGTGGTGAGCATGACTTGAGTATATCGCGGCGATGGCCGTTTGGCGCGACGCGGTCGGCGGGGCCCCTTCGTCGCCTCAGGCCGGGGAGAGCAGCCGGGCCGCCACGAGCGCGTAGCACACCGTATGGCGATAGACATCTTCCAGCCGGACGGACTCGTTTGGTCCGTGCGCGAGCTCGAGAAATCCCGGCCCATAGGCGAACGCGGGGATTCCCTTCCGCGCGTACCACCGGTTTTCGAGGATGCCGGGGCACATCTCGAAGGGCGGGCGCTCGCCCATCACCCCGGCGGCCGTATCCGCTACCGCTACCGCGACCGGATCGTCTTCGGGAACGCCGCTCGAATGGCCTTCCTGAATCGCTTCGACGTCGAGATCGATCCCCTCCTGTCGCATCCGATCCAGGACGGCGAGCACGGCGGCCTTCTCGGTCGTGAGGTCTTCTTCAGGGTTGAACCGCCGCTCGAGGGTGAAGCTGCACGCTTCGGGCACCACGTTGAAGTTGATCCCGCCTTCCACCCGGCCGCCCAGCATCAGGATCGAGTGGGCCGCTTCCGGCGGATCGATCCGGTAGCCGGTCGTCCGTCGCTCGACCTCGGCCTTGAGGACCTGGAGGGCGGCGGCCACCCGAACCATCCCCTCGAAGGCGTTGACGCCCTGGTGCTGGAGGCCGACATGCGCGGGCTTGCCTTTCACGGTCACCCGCAGCGTGACGGCCCCACGGTTGGCGTTCCAGATGACGCCGCTGGTCGGCTCCGGCGTGAGCATGGCGATGGCGTCGGCGCCGAGGCGGCCGATCTCGTCGAGAAAGCGGGAGCCGCCCTGGCCGCCGGTCTCCTCGTCCGCCACGATGCAGAGGCCGATCCGGCCCGCGAGCGGCACGCCAAGATCCTTGAGCAGCGCGGTCGCATGGATCATGGCCGCGAGCCCCGACTTCATGTCGGCGGATCCGCGGCCATAGAGGCGGCCGCCCCGTACCTCCGGCTCGAACTGATCGCGGCGCTGGGCCGGCACCACGTCGTAGTGGCCGTGGAAGTAGAGCGTGCGGCGGCCGGTACCGTGGAACGCCAGGAGGTTGGCCCGGGGCAGCGGCTCGAATCCCGGCGGGTCGATCCGCTCGGAGGCGAGACCGAGTGCGTCGAGTTCGGCGCCGATCCGCGCCAGACACTCCGGATAGTGGGTTCCCGGCGGGTTTTCGCTCGGGATCCGGACCAGGTCTTCGGTGAACGCCACGATCCGCGCCTTCCGGCTCTCGAGCGCGGCGGTCAGCTCCCGCTGCAATGCGGCCGGGTCGGCCGGGGTCACGCGTCGGGTCGGTCGGTGAAGACGACCGGTGGCTGCGACGCCGTGTTGACCGTGAGGCGGAAGAGATCGGGCCGCGCGTAGTGACCGACGGGGTCGAAATCGTATTTGCCGCGGGGAATCAGCGACAGATCGAGGTCGGCGGTGAGGACCGCCGAGGTGTCGTAGACCGGCCCGGCCAGCACGTTGCCCATCGGGTCGACGATCGAGCTGCCGCCGCGGATCAACACGGTGTCGGGATCGTCGCCCTGGATGGCGCGATAGTCTGCCGGGTAGTCCTTGCGGCGGGCATACTGGCAGGCGGACAGTACGAAGCAGCGGCCCTCCCGGGCGATATGGCGCATGCTCGCGGCCCAGAGCTCCCGGTCGTCCACCGTGGGTGCGCAGTAAAGCTCGATTCCCTGGGCGTACATGGCGGTCCGGAGCAACGGCATGTAGTTCTCCCAGCAGATGACCGCGCCGAGCTTCCCGAGGGGCGTGTCGAGGACCCCGAGCGTCGAGCCGTCGCCGAAGCCCCAGATGATTCGCTCCATGGCCGTCGGCATCACCTTGCGGTGCCGCCCGACGAGCGATCCCTCCGACGAGAAGTAGAGCACGGTGCAATAGAGCGTCCCGCCGCTGCGTTCGATGACGCCGATCACGAGCCAGGTTCCGTGCTGGCCCGCCAGCTCGCCCAGCCGGTCCGTCACCGGGCCCGGCACTTCGATTCCACCCGCCCAATACCGCTCGAACTCCTCGCGACCGAGATCGGAGCGCATGCCGACCCGCGCCCCGAAGTCGACGCCCTTCGGGTAGCCGCCGATGAAGGCCTCCGGAAACAACACCAACTCGGCCCGTTCACGCGCGGCTTCGGCGAGCCGGGCCTCGACGCGGTCGAGGGTGGCGGCCGGGTCGAATCCGGCGCTGGCGTCCTGCACGACGGCGGCACGAATCACGGTCATCGGGGCCTCAGGTAGGACAGGGTCCGGTCAGATCGGTGCGGCGGACGACTTCGACGGTCTGGTCGATCACGGAACGAAGGCCTTGCTTGACACCGCCGGTGGCCGGGATTCTGGCGGTGATCGCGATCCGCCGGCTCCAGGTGAGTGGCCCGTATTCGGGCGACCAGAGCAGTTCGCCGGTCTCGTCGATCAGCTGATCGAGCGTGACCGCCAGACTGTCACCGGCCTCGACCCGCTCGCCGGTGCGTTCCTTTCGGGTCCATTGGTAGCGCTGAAACCGGCGGCCGCCCTGCCGCCGATCGTTCAGGCGGCGAATGACGGTCGTCGAGTCGCGCCATTCGCGGCCCGGCTCGAGCGGCGTCGGTGCCATCCGGGGAAAGAATTCGTCCAGCGCGCCGGCCAGGTCGGCCACCTCCGCCACGTCGTCCGGAACATAGGGAGTGCGACTCGGCTGGTATCGGCCCCGCCGATCGAGGGTCCCGCGGTAGCGGCCCCCGAGGAAACCGTCGGTATCCGGTTCGAGCCGATCGGGGCCTTCCGCCCGCCAGACGCTCACGGAGTCGTACCATGCCTCGAGAGCCAGGACGGCGCCCGAGTCCCGCGCCGTAACCACGAGGATGCCGTTCCGTCCGGCGTGTGCGGTGACCCGGGCGGAACCGCTCTGGCCCCGGATCGCGGTGCGGACGGATTCGGCGAAGCGGCCACAGGACAGCTGGCCGGCGGCGTATCCCGCGGGCGCCTGCCAACGACCGATCGGATCGGCGTTCGGCACAGCCGACGTTCCCGCGCCGGCCGCCGTGACGCGGGACCCCGGGACGAAAGCGGCCGCCACCAGGGTGACGGCCGCTCCGACAACGCGCCAGCCGACCACCCGCTACTGCGCCTTCATGAACGGGTAGGTATAGTCGGTCGGGGGCACGAAGGTCTCCTTGATCGACCGGGGCGAGACCCAGCGAACCAGGTTGAGGTACGATCCGGCCTTGTCGTTCGTGCCACTGGCCCGGGCGCCGCCGAAGGGCTGCTGCCCGACCACCGCACCGGTCGGCTTGTCGTTGACGTAGAAGTTGCCGGCGGCGTGACGGAGCGCCGCGGTGGCATCGGCGATGACGTCGCGATCGCGGGCCCAGACGGCACCGGTGAGGGCGTAGGGGCTCGTGGTATCGACCAGCTTGACCGTCGCCTTCCAGTCCGAGTCCTTGTACACGTAGGCCGTGAGGATCGGACCGAACAGCTCCTCGCACATCGTGACGTACTTCGGATCCTTCGCCTGGATCAGGGTCGGCTCGATGAAGTACCCCTTCGAGTCATCCGCCGCGCCGCCGGACACGATCGACACGCCCCGGTCCTTCCGGGCCCGGTCGAGATAGCCCTTGAGCTTGTCGAACGCCCGCCGGTCGATGACCGCACCCATGAAATTGCGAAAGTCGGCCACGTCGCCCATCCGGATGGTCTCCATCATCGCGACCATCCGGTCCCGGACGTCGGGCCAGAGGGACTGCGGGATGTAGGTCCGCGACGCGGCGCTGCACTTCTGGCCCTGATACTCGAATGCGCCCCGTACCAGCGCCACCGCGAGCGCCTCGGGATCGGCACTCGGATGGGCCAGGACGAAGTCCTTGCCGCCGGTTTCCCCGACGAGGCGCGGATAGGCGGCATACTCGGCGATCCGTTCGCCGACCGTCCGCCACAGGAGCTGGAAGACCGCGGTCGAGCCGGTGAAGTGGATCCCGGCCAGCCGCCGGTCGGAGAGGAGCCGGTTGGTGACCATCACCGAGTCGCCCGGCACGAAATTGATGACCCCGGGCGGCAGACCGGCCGCCTCGAGGAGCTTCATCACGTAGTAGTTGCTGAGACACGCGGTGGCGGCCGGTTTCCAGACCACCGTGTTGCCCATCAGCGCCGGCGATCCGGGCAGGTTGCCCCCGATCGCGGTGAAGTTGAACGGCGTGATGGCGTAGACGAATCCTTCGAGCGGGCGGTACTCCATCCGGTTCCAGACACCGGGCGAGGAGATCGGCTGGTTGGCGTAGAGCTGCTGGGCGTAACCGACGTTGAAGCGCCAGAAGTCGATCAGCTCGCAGGCGCTGTCGATCTCCGCCTGGAAGATCGTCTTGCTCTGGCCGAGCATCGTGGCGGCATTGAGCGTCTGGCGCCACGGACCGGCCAGGAGGTCGGCGGCGCGGAGGAAGACCGCTGATCGCGCCTCGACCGACCAGCTCGACCATTCCTTGTGGGCCTTTTCCGCGGCCTGGACGGCCTGGTTCAGGATCCGGGCGTCGGCCTGGTGAACCTTGGCCAGAACGTGCTTGTGCCGGTGCGGGGCGACCACGTCGTGGGTCTTCCCGGTCCGGATCTCCTTCCCGCCAACGATGATCGGGATGTCGACCACGTCGGCCGCCATGTCCTTGAGGGCGGCCTTGATGGCGGCCCGCTCGGCCGAGCCGGGGGCATAGGACAGCACCGGCTCGTTGACCGGATGGGGAATATTCGGGACCGTGGACATGCGGGAGTCTCTCTCGAATTCGGGTGACCCCAGAATGTAGCCTGACCGGCGGCCCTCGCTATATTTTCGGCCTGATCTTCATTCTCATCGGGGAAACTTCCATGCGGACTCTGGCCCTGCTCGGAGCGCTGGCGATTGCCGCCGGCTGCCGGCCCTACGACTTGAAAAGCACCGTGGGCGACCAGGACGGCCTCATCCCGGCCGACCAGTTCGCCCGCTACGGCACGGAACAGGCGAAGGCCGTGGCCATCGGCCGGGCGCTGGCGCAGTGGGACGGGGGCACCACCGTGGAGGCCCGGGCCACCCAGGTCACCAAGGCCGCGGAATACGCGCGGAGCCTCGAGGGCGTGACCTCGGTCCAGGCCGACACCCTCGGCTACCGGCTCACGGTCACCTTCGCGAGCGGCTGGCGCACCGCCGTAGTGCCGATCGCGGACGGTGTCGTGCCGGACGGCGTCACCAAGTAGCCCGACCCGCCGGCCAGGAGCGTGAGCGACGAGGCCGCCCCCGGCAATCAGGTCGTCGAGGTCGTCACGACCCTCTACGCCGAGGCCCTCGCGCAGCAACTGGCCGGCACCCTGATCGCCGAACGGCTGGCCGCCTGCGTCCAGCGCGAAGGCCCGATCGCCAGCACCTACCGGTGGGACGGCCGGATCGAAGCGGCCGCCGAATGGCGGTTGGTCTGCAAGACGGCGCCGGACCGGGCCGCGGCCCTGGTGGACCGGATCCGCCGGCTCCATCCCTATGAACAGCCCGAAATCCTGATCGCCACCCGCGAGGCCGACCCCGGCTACGCGGCCTGGGTGGCCCGCGAGACCGCCGCCTAGGCCCGGCGGCGGTCCCGGAGCCCGCTCCGCCCGACCGCCTCAGCGAGGGGGATGCCGACCCGCAACCCCGCCCATCTTGTCGACGCCGCCCATGTGGTCGGCCATCATCCGCCAGTGGGCCGGATCCATCACCATCCGGTCGCTCCGCTGGAATTCGTCGAGCGCGTCGTTGATGACCCGGATCCGGTCGGCCGGGGCCACTTTGGGCGACGCCAGCACGTCCGAGATGATGTCATGCATCATGTGGAGGTTGTCGAAGATCGCGGCGGCCCGCGGGTGCCGTTGCGAAAACACCGGGGCGACCGCCGGTGTCATCGGCATGACGCTGGGGGCGGAACCGGGCGTCGTCGCGATCAACTGGCGAAACCGCCGGACCGTTTCCGCCACGGCCTCGCGTTTCGCCTCTCCCGACTCGGTTACCAGGGGTTCATAGAGTCCGACCTGGAGCCAGTGATACGCCCAGATGAGCCCGTTGAAGGCCGGGAACTCGCGGCGGAACACCTGGCTGTAGTACTGATCGTCCATCAGCCCCATGTCCTTGGGGCGGTCGGTGAAGGCGTACCGGCGATCGGCCAGGTAGTGGTCGGTCAGCCGCTCGACGAGCGCCGCTGCCTGCTCGGGGCTCAGGCGATCATCCGCGTAGGCGTCGTAGATCTGCCGGTGGAGGACGTGAGCGCGGTCGAACATCAGCTTGGCCCGCCACGCGGCCCGTGCGTAGGCGGGCATGACCGCTTCCTCCGGCACGGCAAAGCTCGGCGGGTGGCTGAGGAGATCCTCGGTCAGGAACCGGAGTTCCTTCCCCTCGAGCCGGGCCACCGGATCAGCGGCGCCCGAGTACAACACCTCGTAAAGCACCGCGTGCCCGTAGTCGAACGCGTTGAACAGTTTCGCGGCCTCGGGGTAGGCCCGGCGGAAGCGCCAGTTGAAGGACCCCGGGTAGTAGAACTCCTCATCCCGTCCCTGGGCGGCGGCCGGAGTGGACAGAAGGAGCAACAGACCCAACAGCGTGAGGCGCTTCATCGGGCACCTCCCCGGCGGAACCAGCCCAGCGCGAACGCGTTGCTCAGGCCGGCCCGGATGGTCGTCTGGCCGGCCGAGGCTTCGAAGCGGTGGTTCAGGCCGCCCAGCAACACCCAGGTCGGGGCGATCTGCCGCCGAAACCCGAGGCCCGCGCTCCACACGAGGTCCGCTCCGGCGACCTCCCGTTCGATCCCGGCCTCCGCGACGAGCACCGTGCTGGAGCGGATCAGCGTTCGGTCCCAGGCGGCGCCAAGCCACCACCGCGATCCGACCCGCGGCGGCGTTGCGTCCCCGAGCACGGAGAAGCGGCCGTTGAGATGCAGTCGCGAGCGGCCGACCGACCGGGTTGCCAGCAGGCCGGCCGTCAGGCCGCCGGACGAGGCCTGGTCACCAACGGGAGCCGCGGCCTCGACCGCGAACGACACCGCGGGCAAGGAAGGCGTCTCCCGGCGCACATTCCAGAGGAGACCGGCTTCCACGACTCCGACTCCCGAATCGACGTCGAGATCGAAGCCGATATCGACCGACCCGTTCCGGAAGAGACCGACATCGATGCGGGGACCGAGCGAGTGCTCCGAGCGGCCCCCGCCGGATGAGAACGAATACGGAAACGAGAGTTCCACGGCGTAGCGCTCGACCGGATAGGCGTCGGTCACCCGCGAGGGCCGGCCGGAATCGAGATTGCGAAAATCGGTCTGCGCCAGGCCGCGGGACGGCACCAGCAACCAGCCGACGAAACCCGCCGCGGCAACGAGCCGCGGGCGTCGGATCGACATGACTACTCCTTGATCAGTTGTTCGACAGTTCCTGCGACGGAATCAGCCGAGCAACTGAGGAGGGGGTGTCGGGGGCTGGGCGATGCGGCTCACCCCGAGCACCATGGGTGCCTCGGGGGCCCCGGCGGCGGGGGCGGCCGCCGGCGGAGCCGCATCGGAGAGAACCGCGAGGTCGGCCGCCACCGCGCATTCGACATGACGGCGACAGTCCGCCGGCGGACAATGGGGACATTGCTCCGCCGACCCGGTATCTTTCGCGGGCGCGTGCTGGTGGTGCGCGGCCTCGTGCGACGGCGTCCCGGCCCCCGACTGGCAATGCGGCACGGCGGCGCGGGGCACGGCGCCAAGCGCCATTCCGCCGAGGGCGGCCAGCAGGGAAATCCGGGTCAGCAGGGTGCGCATCGGGTCCAAGGGTAGTGGCGCGGTCCCCGGGGCACAACGCCGGACCATGACGAGGAGATGAACATGAAAATCAGTCGGCAGGCCGTCTTCTGGATCATTGCCGCCGGGTTCGTCGCGTTCCTGGCGTACACCAGCGTCAAATCGCAGGGCGTCGAGTGCGAGGTCTGCATGACCTTCGCCGGCGGCGAGCGCTGCGCCAAGGCAAGCGGGCCCTCCAAGGAAGACGCGACCCAAACCGCGCAGACCACGGCGTGCGGTCCGCTGGCCTCGGGCATGGACCAGACCATCGCCTGCAGCCGGGCCGTGCCGAAGTCGGTGACCTGCACGGGCAGCTGAGATGGAGTACGGCCTGGCCGGCGTGGCGGATCTCGTCGCGCGCTCACTGGCACTGGCGTTGGCGGCATTCGCCGGAGTGACGGCCCTGACCCATTGGGGTGTTCGGAACGGCAAACTGCCCCCATTCGGCGCGTGGTCGAAGACCGTTCGGGCCCTGAGCGATCCCTTCCTGCGGCCGATCGAGAAGTCGCTGGTCCGCCGGGGCGGCAATCCCCAGGATGCGTCCCTCTGGCTCCTCGGCGCGGCGGTGCTGGTCGGCCTCGCGCTGGTGACGGTGATTCGGTGGCTCGTCGCGATCGCCTATTCGGTCGCCGGGCTGGCGACGGCAACACCCGGCATGTGGGCCCGGATGATCGTCGGCTGGGCGTTCGGGCTCGTGATCGCCGCGATCTTCGTGCGGTTCATCGCGAGCTGGCTCCGGATCTCGCCGTATGAGAGATGGATGCGGCCGGTCATCTGGCTCACGGAATGGATCCTGGCACCGGTCCGCCGGGTCATGCCCCCGATCGGCATCCTCGACTTCTCGCCGATGGTCGCATACCTGATTCTGCTCCTGCTTCGCGGTTTCGTCTTCCGGGTCTTCTTCGGCACGTGACCCCGATCCGGCCGCACGCCTCCGGCTGCCTTCTGACCCTGCACGTCCAGCCCCGCGCCAGCCGCACCGAAGTCGCCGGCCTTCACGGCGATGCGCTCAAGCTCCGGATCGCAGCACCACCGGTGGACGGAGCGGCCAACGATGAGGTCGTTCGATTCCTGGCCGAGCGGCTCGGCGTTCCGCGCCGGGACGTGCGGATCGCGGCGGGGGAGACGGGGCGGCGCAAGGCGGTCGAAATCAGCGGGGTCGATCCGGCGGCCGCGGCGACGGCCCTCGGACTCTGACGCGTTGCCTGGGGCACGCTTCCTGCTACTTTCCGTTTCAAGCGGCCGGGTTTTCCGGCCGGCCGACAACCGAGTTCGTGGCGATTTGCGCAGCTTGCGGCCACGTAAAACAAACCGCTAAAACGCATGCCCGGGGGCCGTTTTAGCCTTCGGGCGCATTCATTGGAGGGCCGATGACCACCGCCGAATCACCGCCGCTCGACCGGACCGCGCGCATTGCGCGGCTGCGGTCCCTGATCGAAGAGCGGATTCTCGTATTCGACGGCGCCTACGGAACCGCGATCCAGCGGCACCGGCTCACCGAGGCGGACTACCGCGGCGAACGTTTTGCCGATTGGCCGTCCGACCTCAAGGGCAACAACGACCTCCTCAACCTCACCCGGCCCGAAATCATCGGCACGATCCACCGCGACTACCTCGCGGCGGGGTCGGACCTGATCGAGACCAACACGTTCAACGCGAACGCCGTCTCGCTGGCGGACTACCGGATGCAGTCGCTCGCGAGGGAACTCAACGTCGCCGGCGCCCGGATCGCCCGGGAAGCCGCCGACGAGTTCATGGCCCGCGACGGCCGGATCCGGTTCGTGGTCGGCTCGATCGGCCCGGCCAACCGGACCGCCTCGCTCTCTCCCGACGTGAACGACCCGGCAGCGCGCAACGTCACGTTCGACGAGCTGGCCGCGGCATACCGGGAACAGGTGGACGGCCTGCTCGACGGCGGGGTCGACCTGCTCCTCATCGAGACGATCTTCGACACCTTGAACGCGAAAGCGGCGATCTTCGCGATCCTCGAGGCCTTTGACGCCCGGGGCGAGCGGGTACCGATCTGGATCTCGGGCACCATCACCGACGCGAGCGGCCGGACCCTGTCGGGCCAGCTCACCGAGGCGTTCTGGTATTCGGTGGCTCACGCCGACCCGCTCATCATCGGGCTCAATTGCGCCCTCGGCGCCACCCAGCTCCGCGCCTACGTACAGGACCTGGCCCGGAGCGCCGGCTGTTACGTGGCGGCTCACCCGAACGCCGGCCTGCCCAACGAATTCGGCGAGTACGACGATACCCCGGCCTTCATGAGCGAGGCGCTGGCCGAGTTCTCCCGAAGCGGGCTGGTGAACGTGGTCGGCGGTTGCTGTGGCAGCACGCCGGATCACATCCGGGCGATCGCCGCCGCGGTCGCCGGTCTGCCGCCGCGGCGCCGGCCCGCCATCGAGCCGCGACTCCGGCTGTCCGGCCTCGAGCCGCTGGTGGTCGGTCCGGACACCCTGTTCGTGAACGTCGGCGAGCGGACCAACGTCACCGGATCCCGCCGGTTCGCGAAACTGATCGGGGAAGGTGCCTACGAGACGGCACTCGAGGTTGCCCGCCAGCAGGTCGAGAACGGCGCCCAGGTGATCGACGTCAACATGGACGAGGGCATGCTGGACTCGGTCGGCGCGATGCGGACCTTTCTCCGGCTGATCGCGTCCGAGCCCGCGATCGCCCGGGTGCCGGTGATGATCGACTCGTCCAAGTGGAGCGTGATCGAGGAGGGCCTCAAGAACGTCCAGGGCAAGGGCGTGGTCAACTCGATCAGCCTCAAGGAGGGCGAGGCGGAGTTTCTCCGGCAGGCCCGGCTGGTCCGCCGCTACGGCGCCGCCGTGATCGTGATGGCGTTCGACGAGACCGGCCAGGCGGACAGCGCGGACCGCAAGGTGGCGATCTGCTCCCGTGCCTACCGGCTGCTGACCGAGCAGGCGGGCTTCCCGCCCGAGGACATCATCTTCGATCCGAACGTGTTCGCCATCGCCACGGGCATCGAGGAGCACGCCGGCTACGCGGTGGACTTCATCGACGCTACCCGCCGGATCCGGGCCACGCTGCCCCACGTCTCCATCTCGGGCGGAATCAGCAACGTCTCGTTTTCATTCCGCGGCAACGATGCCGTGCGCGAGGCAATCCACACCGTCTTCCTGTATCACGCGATCCGGGCCGGCCTGACGATGGGCATCGTCAACGCCGGAGCGCTGCCGGTCTACGACGACATTCCGGCCGACCTCCTCGAGCGGATCGAGGATGTGGTGCTCAACCGGCGCGCGGACGCCACCGAGCGGCTGCTCGCGGTCGCGGACACCGTCAAGGGCGCCGACCGGGCAGAGGCCGACCTGGCGTGGCGGTCGCTCCCGGTGGAGGAGCGCCTCAGCCATGCGCTGGTCGAGGGCATTGCCGACTACATCGAAGCCGACACCGAGGAAGCCCGGCACCGCGCCACCGAACCGATCGAGGTGATCGAAGGGCCGCTCATGGCCGGCATGAACGTCGTCGGCGACTTGTTCGGCGCCGGGAAGATGTTCCTGCCCCAGGTGGTGAAGAGCGCCCGGGTGATGAAGAAGGCGGTGGCCTACCTGATTCCCTTCATCGAGGCGGCAAAGAGCGCGGGCAGCCGATCGAAGGGGCGGATCCTCCTCGCCACGGTCAAGGGCGACGTGCACGACATCGGCAAGAACATCGTGGGCGTGGTCCTCCAGTGCAACAACTTCGAGGTGATCGACCTTGGCGTCATGGTGCCGGCCGCGAGGGTCCTCGAGACGGCGCGGAAGGAAGGCGTCGACCTGATCGGTCTCTCCGGGCTGATCACGCCGTCGTTGGAGGAAATGTGCGTCGTGGCGGCCGAGATGGAACGGCAGGGATTCACGATGCCGCTCCTGATCGGCGGGGCCACCACGTCGCGAGCGCACACGGCGGTCAAGATCGAGCCCTGCTACTCCGGACCCGTCATCCACGTCCTCGATGCCTCCCGCGCCGTGGGCGTGGCCGGAAGCCTGGCCAGCGAGTCGCTCCGCCCCGATTTCGTGCAGGGCACCCGAGACGAGTACGCGGCGATCCGCGCCGAGCGCGCCGGCCGGGAGCAGGCGGGCCCGGAGGTGAGCCTCGCCGACGCGCGGGCGAACCGGCTTCGGGTCGACCTCTCGGCGGCGGCCCCGTCCCCCGCGTTCCTGGGCCGCCGGGTCTTCGCCGACTACCCCCTGGCCGAGCTCGTGGATCGGATCGACTGGACGCCGTTCTTCCAGACCTGGGAACTGGCGGGCCACTACCCGGCGATCCTCGACGACCCCAAGGTCGGCAAGGCCGCCCGGGAGCTGCACCGCGATGCGCTGGCCCTGCTCGACCGGATCGTGCGCGACAAGCGCCTCACCGCCCGCGGAGTGATCGCCTTCCATCCAGCCCACTCGGTCGGCGACGACATCGTGCTGCTCGACCCGAGCGGCACCGAAGCGGCCGGGACGATCCACACCCTGCGGCAGCAGGGCCGCAAGGCCGGCGACCGGGCCCACCGGGCGCTGGCGGACTACGTCGCCCCGGCGGGCGGGCCAACGGACTACCTGGGCCTCTTCGCGGTCACCGCCGGCATCGGGCTCGACGAAATGGTGGCCGGATTCGAGGCGGACCACGACGACTACCGGAGCATCCTGGCCAAGGCGCTGGCCGACCGGCTTGCCGAAGCGTTCGCGGAGCGGATGCACGAGCGGGTCCGCCGGGAGTGGTGGGGCTATGCACCGGCCGAATCGCTCGACAACGAGGCGCTGATCCGGGAACGGTATCAGGGCATTCGCCCCGCGCCCGGCTATCCGGCCTGCCCCGACCACACCGGCAAGGCACTCCTCTTCCGGTTGCTCGACGCCGAACGGTCGGCCGGGATCCGGCTGACGGAAAGCTTTGCCATGACGCCGGCCGCATCGGTCAGCGGGTACTACTTCTGGCGGCCCGAGGCGCAATACTTCGGCGTCGGCCGGATCGGCCGGGACCAGGTCGAAGACTACGCCGCCCGGACCGGCCGCCCGGTGGCCGAGGTGGAACGGTGGCTCGCGCCGAACCTGGGCTACCGCCCTTCCTGACAACGCGTTAGCGTCGCTGTCGAAATCGGCCGGGCCCGAACGACTAGGGAGTGGTTGCGGCCCGGACGATCCGGGCCGCCCGCTCACCGAGGACCGCCGCGCCGGGCGGTCCGCCCAGCCAGGAGGCTCCCATGAAGTACCTCTGCCTGATCTACGACGAAGAGAAACAGCTCGCGGGCATGTCCAAGAGCGAATCCGACGCCTTCATGGGCGAATACTTCGCCTTCACCGAGGCCGTGCGGAAGAGCGGGCACTACGTGGCGGGCGAGGCGCTCCAGCCGGTGAGCACCGCCACCAGCGTCCGGGTCCGGGGTGGCAAGGTGTCCGCCACTGACGGTCCGTTTGCCGAGACTCGCGAGCAACTCGGCGGGTTCTATTTGATCGACGCCAAGGACCTCAACGACGCGATCCAGGTCGCCTCGCGGATTCCCTCAGCCAGGATCGGCACGATCGAAGTCCGCCCGATCATGGTGTTCAACCAGGGCTGATCACCGCAGGCCGGCTCTGGCCGGCAGCGGAGACCCGATGACCGACGGCGGCGATTCGATCCGGCACCTCGCCGATGAGCTCTACCGGACCGAATCGCGCCGGGTCCTGGCCACGCTGATCCGCCTGCTCGGCGACTTCGATCTCGCCGAAGAAGCGCTCCACGAGGCGTTCACCGCCGCGCTGGAGCGATGGCCCGCGGAGGGTCCGCCTCGCCACCCGCGGGCCTGGCTCGTTTCGACGGGCCGTTTCAAGGCGATCGATTCCCTCCGGCGGCGGGCCCGGTTCGACCGGTCGGTCGGTGCCATCGCCGACCAGCTCGAGGCCGCCGCGGACTCGGCGGATTTCGACGACGAGACCGTGGGCGACGACCGGCTCCGGCTCATCTTCACCTGCTGCCACCCCGCCCTCCCGCACGACGCCAGCGTCGCGCTGACGCTGCGCGAGATCTGCGGCCTCACGACCGAGGAGATCGCCCGCGCGTTCCTCACCAAGCCGGCGACCGTGGCCCAGCGGATCGTCCGTGCCAAGAACAAGATTCGCGACGCCGGAATTCCCTATCAGGTGCCCGAGCGGCCCGACCTGCCCGAGCGGCTCGCGGGGGTGCTCTCCGTCGTCTATCTCGTATTCAACGAAGGGTACGCGGCGTCGGCCGGCGAGGAACTGGCCCGGGCCGACCTTGCCGGCGAAGGGATCCGGCTCGGACGGCTGCTCCTCGAGTTGCTGCCGGACGCCGAGGTGATGGGTCTTCTCGCGCTGATGCTCCTCCACGAATCGCGGCGCACCGCCCGAACCTCCGCCAACGGGGACGTCGTGCTGCTGGCCGAGCAGGATCGGTCCCGGTGGGATCGATCGCTGATCGGGGAGGGTGTGGGCCTGGTGGGCCGCGCACTCGCCACTCGCGAGTTCGGCCCCTACACCATCCAGGCCGCGATCTCGGCCCAGCACGCCCGGGCGCGGACGGCCGACGCGACGGACTGGGGCCAGATCGTGAACCTCTACGACGTGCTGCGGCAGGTGGAGCCGGGCCCGGTCGTCGAACTCAACCGGGCCGTCGCGGTCGCAATGCGCGACGGGCCCGAGGCGGGGCTCAGGCTGATTGACGACATCCTCTCGCGCGGCAATCTCGGCCAATATCATCTGGCCCACGCAGCCCGCGCGGACCTGCTCCGCCAGGCCGGCCGGCCAGCCGACGCGGCGGCCGCGTACCGGCAGGCCCTGGCTCTGGTGCGCCTCGAGCCCGAGCGACGGTTTCTCGAGGGCCGACTGGCCGCCCTTGGCGCCGACGGCGTCAAGTGATGTAGGAGAGACCCTGGGTCAGGAAGTCGTGCTCGAGCCAGTCGCCGGTTTCGAGCTGAAGCCTGATTCGGGGCCAGAGGTACGAGTGGTGGCCCTCGAGCCGGGTCCGATCGAGCCCCGCTTGAGTCTGGCCCTGGAACACCATCGCCAGGGCGAAGTCCGGTTTGTCCTTCGCCTGGAGGCGGATCAGCCGCGGCTGGTTGGGATCGACCTGAACCGCCACCCGGTCCTCCTGGCCCGGGTACGGAATCAACTGCTGATACAACGCCGTGGCCCGGAACTGATCGTGGTGCGAGGTCCGGATGTGCACCCAGGTGACCTCGGCCGCCACCGCCTGGTGCTCTCCCGGTGCCACGAGTCCGAGCCGGTACCACCGGTCGGCCACCAGCCGGGCCCGCCCACGATGGAGGTTCTCCGGCGTGATCGGCAGCCAGTCGACATCGGGGTCGGTCGGGGTGCCGGTCGGCGGACTGACGGCATCGAGCCGCAGCCCGAACGGCGGCGGAACGTCCCGGATCGGCTCACCCTCGGCCGGCGTGCTCCGGAGGAAGCCCAGGTAGTTCCCGCTGTCGGCACCGGTGGATACCGCCGACAACGGAGCGAAGTTCCGCCAGTCCGCCATCCGGTCGTTGACCGCTTCCTGGTGGACGATCGCCGCCCATTTCTTGCCCCGATTGGCCGCCTTCCAGGCGTCGAGGATCGTCATCGTCTCGCAATTGGAAACGAATGACCTGGCCACCGGAATGGACCCCGCCGCCGACGGCGAGACCTCTTCGTAGGCGAGAATCCCGCGCACACCCGGGACGCTGTTCGAGAGGACGCGGGCCCAGAGCGGCCAGGTCGCGCGATTCACGGTCGAGCATTGGGCCAGGATGATCCAACTGGGCCCCTGGAACCCGCGCGCCTGCTCCGCCATTTCGCCGACGACGAACCAGATGAAGCTCTCCTCCGGCCGGGCCTCCGCGGGCTCCGCTTCCTGCCACGTCCGGATGCTGTCGCCCCGCATGTAGCCCCCGAGCCAGCCGTGGGAGCTCACGATCAGCAGGTCGGCCGGGATCATGGTGCCGTCGTCGCGGGTGTCGGGCAGTTCCCGGGCATCGAAGAGGCGGCGAACCTCGGCTCCCTCTTTGGTGACGACCTGGACCGTCGGAATCAGGATCAACTCCCCGACGAGGGTGGCACTCCGGTAGTGCGCGGCGTGCCGGCCGAAGACGGTGCCGAAGTCCGTCTCGAACTTGCCGTGCGGGTGTTCGGCCGCGGTCTCGCCCGGATACGCTTTCCAGAACGGATCCATCCCGAGCCCCTCGCGGCCGCCCGGGCATACGACCGCCACGAACTTCGACGGCGTCTTCGCCGAGTAGCGGCAGATCGGGAGATAGCCGTGGGCCGGGTCGAGGAGTCGGGCGGCGTCGTCCGGGGCCGGACTGAGGAAGTCGCCGACCAGGTTGCGCCAGCCGTGTTTCGATCCCTCGAGCAACTCGCCGTAGGCCACCGAATCAATCGCCGAGGTGCCGTCGATAGTGAGATAGTAGAGGGCGCGCGGGGCGGCCTTCTGGATCGGGTCACCCGCCACCGGCGTCCCCCTCATCCTTGAGCGCCGCCGCGAGGCGCCGATCGACCGCCTTCCGGGTGGCCTCGTCGATCTCGCCCGAAAGTGGCAGGCCTTCGGCCGCCTGGAACTTGAGCACGCTCTGGCGCGGCGGCGCTCCGGGCGCCTGATACCCGAAGTTCGCGACGTGAGCCCGGTAGCGATCCGCCGACTGGTCGAGCGGCGGGAGCTGCACTTCGATGCGATAGGCCACGCCGGTCGATGCGGCTCGGTATGCGACCTGAACCACGGTGGCGGTCGCCGGCACCTGACACCGGAGCCAGCCCCGTTGGTCGGTCATCGCCTTCATCGTGCTCCCGCCGGCACTGACCTCGACCTCGGTATTCGGCACCGGATCGAGCGCCGGATCATGCAGCTGCACCAACAAGGGCCGCCGGGTGTTGGGCACCGCGTCGGGACCGAGGCGATCGTAGAACCGGCAGGCAAAGGTATCCATCGCGTCCGGATGGACTCGCCGAGCCGCACCCGGGGCGGCTCGGGTCTTGGCGTCCGACCAGAACCGCTTTCGGCACCCGGTCACACCCTCGCCGGCCCGGGGACAGGGCCACTTGGCGGGATCGACTTCGGTACCCGGCGGAAACAGGAAGACCGTCACCCGCCGGTTGGGACCGTTCTCCTCGTTGCGCTGTCCGTGGTTGGCGGGAGCGGCGAAGGCCGCGGACTCGGAGGCCGAGAACACGACCAGGGGATTCGCTTCGCCGCATCCCTGATAGTCCACCTTGCCCTTGGCGTCACGCCCCTTGCCGAGGAACCGGTCGCGCTCGAGCCGGAATGCCGCGCCGCTCTCGTCGACGGCGACCGCATCGAGGTAGGCCTGATAGAGTGCCGTGCCCTTGAGGCCACTCGCACCGGCCTGCCCGCGCCCGGCGAGGAACTCCCGCAGCGCGTCGTTCGCGCCGCGTTTGCCCCAGTCATCATTGCCGATCGGGTGGTCGGCGAGGTGCTTCCAGGCCGCCGGGTCGCCGGTGAGGAGGCCGTACAGCGCCAGCGCACGGCGGCCGCTCAGCTGCTTGTTGTAACCTTCCTCGCCGGTCGGGTCGGCATGGCCGAATACCGCCAGCGGAGCGTTCGGCAGGGCCCGGGTCAGGGCAATCAACTGCGCGAGATCGCCGGTCATGCTGGGGAGGATCGCCGAGGAATCGAAGGCGAAGTGGTGATCGGCCAGTTGCCACGCGGCGATCGGCTGGAGGGGCTCCCGCAGCCGGTTCTGGTCCTCGCTCCGGTCGCTCGGCGCAATCGCGAGAAAGCCGCGGCTCATCGGTCGCCGGCCCGCCCGGCCCCCGGCGGCCACGCCCGGGCGCCCGGACCCGTTTCGCTCCGTTGGCCTCTCCGTCGGGGCCGCCTCAGCATCCGTGGGCCTTGGTCAGCGCCCGCTGGGTGCCACCGCCTGGAATGCCGTCGACGGTGAGTCCCTGGTCGCACTGGAACTCCTCGATCGCGCTCCGCAGGTCGCGATCGGAGGGGTCGTCGGAGTCGCCCGCTCGGTAGCCCAGGTTGTTGAGGCGTTCCCGGACCCCGGCGAGCGTGGCGACAGGTTGGAGAAACCCGATCCGGGTCACGATCTCGCGCTCATTCAGCCGGAGGCTGCAGAAATCGGTCAGCGGTCCGATCGGGGATTCGACCGTCCCGTCGCCGATGGTCGCCGCGGCCGGTTCCCCGTCATGAAGCACTTCGGCGCCGTCGAGCGACTGATGGCGGCCATCCCAGGTGAGCAGCTCGAGATTCACCCGGAGGGCCGGCTTCTCGGCCACGAACCGATGCTTGTGATCAGTGGACCGGCGAACCTCCCGCAGCGCCGGCGGCGGAATCGCAATCCGGTCGCCCTCTGCCAGAATGTGAGGAGTCCCGCGCGTCTCCCGCAGGGTTTCGTTGCCGGGGTCGTTCCAGACCGGCGGATACCCCCGGAACCCGCTCTCATGAGCGATGCGGCTCAAGTGGTCTCCGATCCGGGCGATCCGCTCCGATGGCATGATCCAAATCTGAAAGGCAGCGACCCGGTGTCCAGTGCAGGGCGGATTTTCGCTCTTGGCGATCGTCGGCCACCGGTCCGATATTCTGGATGCGATGAAGCCGGCCGCCCGAACCTCCGACATGCACGTGTGCCCGATGCAGACCCCGGGCACCCCGCCGATTCCGCACGTCGGCGGCCCGATCCTGCCGCCCGGCGAGCCGACCGTGCTGATCAACGGGTTGCCCCCCGCCCTGGTCGGTTCGATGGCCGTCTGCGTCGGCCCGCCGGACTCGGTCGTGGTCGGTTCATTCACCTGCCTGGCCGGGGGCAAGCCGATGGCCCGGCTCGGCGATCAGACGGCCCACGGCGGCACGATCAGCGTCGGCTCGCCGAACGTGATGATCGGCGACTCGGGCGGGGCCGGAAGCCCGCAGGCGGCCACGATGTCGGCGGCGAAGGCGGCTGGATCGCCGTTCGTGCCCGCCAACTGCGCCACGGCGGCCGGGAGCGAGACGCAGGAGCCGCCCGGGGCCGGGGCCGAGTCTGCCGCCGCCACCGGTCACTGGATCGAACTCGAACTCGTCGACAAAGAGGGCAACCCGGTACCGCACGAGCGGTTCCGGGTCGTCACCCCGGCGGGCGAGACGATCGACGGTTTTCTCGACAGCGCGGGCTTCGCCCGTCTGGCGGGACTCGATCCGGGCCAGTGTACGATCACCTTCCCGGACCTCGACGCGGGGAGTTGGGCACCGGCGTCCGGCGACCCCGGCCGGCGGGTGGACCCGAGCGACCCGGACGGACCGAAGCCGGTGCCGCTCGTCACCCCGACCATCGGCACGCCAGCGGCCGCGCTCCGGGACCTGGCGCGACCGTCGGTGGCCGCCGCCTCGGCGGCGATCATCCAGTTCGAACGGCCCGGGATCAGCCTTCCCACCGTCGAAATCCGCCGGGAGCACGAACCCGGGATCGAAACGCCCGAGCTATCCATCCGCACCTTGGCCCGCCCCTCGATCGGCGAGGTCGGCCTCACCACGGGACCGAAGGAGGAGTGATGCCCGCGACGATCAAGGCTCGCCTGGGCGACGTGGTCGACGTCAAGATTCCGCTCCGCTGGAAGAAAGCGGAGGTGGACCGGCTGCCCGACCGCGAACGGTGGACCCACTACGTGGTGTTCGCCGACCTCGGCAACCCGAACGAGGACATCGCCCTCGCCGCCGACAGCCACAACAACGGTTTCCCGCTGGCCAGTCCGGGATTTCCCGCCGACGTCCCGCTCAACCCGTCGGACAAGGTGCTCAAGGCGTACCAGCCGGCGGCCGTGAAAGACGACGATCAGGAAGTGACCGCCACCCTCTGGCTCAATCCCGAACTCCGGGCCGGCGGCGGCGTGGTGTTCAAGGCGGGCCGCACCGTGCAGGTCAACTTCGTGTACGTCGGCAACGACCTGTCGAAAGAGACCGGCAAAGCCAAGGGCCGGTTCCATGAGGTGGCCAAAGTCGAAATCATCTCCGCCGAGGCCGCCGTCGCGTCCGCCGACGACGACGACTCGGCCGGGGCGCCGTGGGCTCGCGGGCCGGGCGGCTCCTCGAGCTCGACCGCCTAACGCGCGCTCCGGACCCCGATCACGGCACCGGAGCCGGCATCGACGAAGCAATCCACGGTGCCGGCGGCATCGGCAAACGGCACCCGCCAGGCCAGCCGGTCCGTGGGTTGGGGCGGTTCGGTCGGGCGGCAGCAGACGAGGCGGGGCGGTCCCGGTTGCAGCGTATCATCGAACCCGCGGCTCCGGAGCGCCTCCGCGGCGAGCCGGCCGGCCGCCTCCGCCGCAACGGTCGGCGCCTGAGTCACCGGCCCGGGATCCCGCCACCGGGACTGCATCCCCACCAGCCGCCGCCGATCGGGGTCGACCTCCACCCGATGGAAGTCGTCCATGACCGGGCGACCGGCGACCTCGTGCTCCCAGGTCACCCGCCAGGCCCGAACGGGCTCGGCCGACTCGACCGGCACGGCCAGCGGGCGAGTGGCGTCCGCGGGCGGCGGGACGAGTTGCGCCGCCAGCCGGACCACCTGAGCGGCATCGGGGTGCGACGACTGCGCCTCAGCGAGGCGGTCGATCCGCCAGCCGATCGGCGGGCCACCACCCGACGCAAATTCGACCCACGCTTCGGACCATTGCCGCCAGGTCCGGACCCGGACCTGCACGCCGCCAGGGAACGGTTCCGCCTTGCTGCCCTCGAGCACGAAGTAGCGATGCGGCGGATCGGGCCGGAGTCCCGCGCGACGCAAGCGACCGCGAAACAGCTCGAGCACGGCCATCCGCGCCTGGAGCGCGAGTGGCTGGTCTTCCCCTCCCGGAACGGGAACGGCGTGCACGACCTGGATGACGCGCCCAGTGTCCGGACCGACCCAGGCCCGGAGCGAGCGGAGACCCCCTCGGGCCGGAAACCGGCAGCGCAGTTCGATCGTCCAACCGAGCGGATCGAGAAAGACCGGCCTGACCCCCGTTACGGCCAATCCGGGCAGCGCGAGTTCCGCCACCGCGCGGTCGACGATAGCCGGATCGACGGCCGGCCGCGAAGCCGTGCCGAGCCGACCATCGTCGCGCCAGCCGAAGGGGCGCCCGCCTGCATCGAAGAACACCACCAGGTCCGCTCCGGGGGCGTGAATCCCGGCCGACACCCGGCGCCCGGCCGGCTCCGCCGGATGGCGCGGGCGTTCCCGGGTCTCGTAGGCGATGATTCGGCGCTCCGCTGGCGCCGGTTCGCCGAGCTGTGCCGCGAGCAGGCGCTCGGCTCGGTCCCAGTCCGGATCGGGGGTCGAGGCGGCACTCGGCGTGGTCACGCCAACGCCGTTTCGCCGGTGTCGGGCGACCGGCTGAAATGGTAGCGACCCGAGATCGACCGGAGCCGGGGATGGTAGTACTCGTTGTCGGGGTCGGCGGCCAGCTCGCGATAAACCTGCACCAGCCGTTCCGGCTCCCACTCCTCGAGCCCCTGGTCCGATCCGGTCTCCTTGATCCACCGGCGATAGAGATCGCGGGTGAAATCGGCGCTCACGCCGGTATCGACCGAGTAGACCCAGCCGTGGGCAAACCGGGTCCCCTGTTCGTTGAACCAGGCCAGCAGCGCCTCGGTAAGCGCCGTCCGGCATCCGGAGATCTGCGCCATGAAGCGGGGGGCGTCTTCGCCCGCCATGGTGACCGGGTCCGCGAGAGTGCGGTTCTCACCCCGGCGGCCGACCTGGATGTAGTCGGGATCGGTTCGGACGCCTTCCCGCTTGTTCGTCATCATGATGCCCGCGCCGACGACCACCGTGCACCGATACGGCACGGCGTTGCCGCACCCGGGACCGATCGGCCACGAGTACGCGGTCGAGTGCTCTTCGTCCTCCCGCTGGTGGGCCTCGTCGAGGTAGTGATCGGGACAGACCAGGCCGTCGGGATCGAAACCCACATGGGGATGATCGATCGGGAAACCGTTGGCGCCGCGCGGGTGGCTCTCGTGCCAGCACTCGTTGAAGTTGTGCCCCTGGTAGATCACGATATAGCGGCGCCGGAAACGGCGGTGATACTGGATCGGGTCGCGAAGCGGATCGGTCCGAACGATGGCGTGGAAGTACTTCGTGTCCTCGTTGAAGAACCGCCCCACCTCCCGCACGGCGTTGGCGCGGTACTCGCTGTCGGCCGAACCGATGTGTACGAACACCGTAAAGCGCAGGTGGAGGGCGTCCGATTCGTGCTCGACGTGATTCCGTTGGGAGACCGGCAGCCACCGCCCGCCGTCACCGATCGAGAGGTAAAGGGCATAGAAGTTGTTGCCGGGATACTTCCAGTGCTCCTCGTAATTGGAGAACACGATCTCCGGATCGCGCCCATGCCCGCCGGTCACCTTGTGGTGGCGCACGACCAGGTTCGCGAGACCCGGCTGGGCGTCGTCGTCCCGGCCGCCGATTTCGTAGACGCGGTCGGTGCCGGGCTGAGCGACCGTGCCGATCCGCGCCGCCAGCGCCCGAACCGCCGTTCCCTCGGGAATGTTCTTGACCTCGAGCCGGAGCGACGCCTTGCCGGCCGCCGGTTCGTCCGGATCGTCAGCCGGAATCACCGCGGAGCGGTTCCACCGGGCCGTGACGACCACCGCGATCGGCACCAGCACCTCGGCGCGGGCAACACTCCCGGCGCCCGCCGCCGGCGGCTCCTCCCCCGCCGGGTTCCAGACTTCGACCCGGACCCAGAGCGGCGCGTCGAGGGCCGACACCCGGGCACCGTCGTCCAACCGGCCGTCCCACCGACGCCCCCCGGCGAGCACATGCCGGCCTTCGGTGCGCTCCCCTTCTTCCAGCTGGATCGTGGCAATCGGCGGATCCGCGGGTTCGCCGGCGGGCGGGGCGAGCTGGTCGCCCAGTTCGTCGCCGATCGCCAGGGCCGGCGCATCGTCCTCTTCCTCGGGCTCGGGCGCAGGGCAACGATAGATCGCGATCCGGCCGCCCCGGATCAGCGCGGCGGGGTCGACGATGGTGTACTCGAGAGGCAATCGGCCGGCCGAAGGATCCCATTCCCCGACAGCGGCGAGGTCGGTGACGGAGAACCGGTCGACCCGCACCGTGGTGCGCCGGCCGGTGGCCACCTCCTCCTCGAGCGGATGCTCGGGTGTCGCGGGTCGGGTCTCCGGTGGCGGGGTCATGCTACCAATCCCGGGTGGGCCTGGGAATCCGGGCGAACGTCGCCCGGCCGAGGCTGATCGGAACACCGTCGAAGCGAACCAGGCCCTGGTCGTCAGTGCGGCCCGAGAGCCGCGTCCCGGCATCGAGTTCGATCTCGACGGGCTGGTCAGCGACCGGGCGGCCGTCGTCATCGATCAGGTGCACCTCGAGCCATTCCTCCCGCGGATCGTCGGGTAGCACGGGCCCGGGCTCATCGGCGGGGCGAGGCCCGCGGCGGCAGGGAGCGCACGGCGGGGCGCCGGGCGGAGCGGCGCCCCGGGCCTGAGCGTCGGAAAACTGGAGCCGGCTCACGAGGGTCGCCCCAACGTGATCCGGATCGGTCCGCGCCCGACGGGGGCCGTACCCCGGGAGAGGCCGAGACACTGCGCGCCGTCCGGCACGGCGTAGGCCGCGACCGGACCGAAGAACCGTTCCGCGTCCTCGACCGACGCGGAGGTCAGGAACCGGGGAAGCACCCGCGGATCATAGAAGCGGAAGTACCAGTCCTGGCCCTGGGGACCGGAGACGATCAGAAACTGCCGAAAGTGCCGGTGCAGTTCGTCGAGGCGGGCATCGGCGGCGAGGAAGACGCCCCACGGCTCGGCCCAGAGGTCGGATCTGATCCACGCGAGCGTGGCCGGTTCGACCCGGACCACGTAGGGCGCGATGGCCCATAGCTCTTCGTCCGCGCGGCCGAGATAGAGCGAGCGGGCGATGTCGTCGGGTTGATCCTGGCAGAACTCGGGAACCGCCGGCTGGTCACAAGCGTCGAGGATGGCGAACAAGCGACCCCCGTCGCTCCATCGCTCGAGGTCTCCGAACGAGACCGGCTCGCGCACCAGATCGGCCATGATTCCTGAATCTGGTCCGCCGCCGCCGGGGTTGGCAATGACCCGGCTCGCGGATCGAGCGACGGCCGCTCGGCCCCTCCGCTCCGGACTAGCGCGGGTCGTTCGTCAGGTCCCGGACCGGCCCGGGGTCAGGAACCCTCGCGCCACCCGCCGAACCGACACCGAACCGCCGTACTTGAGGTGCGGGCATTGCCGCGCCAACGCCAGCGCCTCCGCTTCGGTGTCGACCCGCAGCGCCAGCATCCCGACGACGAAATCGGGCGAATCGATCTGATCGCCGGCCGCGGCGGGCACCGCCCCGGGGCCGAGTCGCTGCCCGGGCTCCCACCGCAGATCTCCCGCGGCGAGGAGAATGGCATCGTCGGCCAGGGTGGCGGTCCAGGCCCAGTACTCCCGGGCACGCCGGGTCGTCTCCGCCGGGTCGATCCGGCCGGCGTCCGGCCAGCGGCCGTGGAGGACGAGCACGTACCCGGGCTCGGGCCGGCCCGCGAGCGAGGGCGGCAGAATCGGGTCCGGCGCGGTCGCGGTCACCGCCGCGTCCGTCTGGCGAACCAGGATCCGGTAGCCGACCGGCACCGCGAGCAGCAGCACCGCCGCCGCGGCCAGCAGCGGCCCCCACCGGATCCGGCGGGCGGCCGCCACCGGAGCCGGGAGCGGCGGCGCGGTGCCGCCTAACGGTTCGACCAGCGCCATGCCGGCCGCCGCGGCGCGGAACTCCCGGGCCAGATCCTGGTCCGCGGCCAGCCGGTCGAGGAGCCGTTCCCGGTCGGCCCGCTCGAGGCGGCCCTCGAGAAAGGCGAGCAATTCCTCGGGCGTGGGTCGGGTCATTCGAGTACCTCCAGGTGGTGCCGGTCGACGGATCCGCCCAGCCGTTTGAGCGCCCGGAAGATCCGGGACGCCACGGTGCCCGGCGACGTATCCGTAACCCGGGCGATTTCGGCGTAGGCAAGCCCGACCTGATAGCGGAGCCGGATCATCTCGCGCTGGTCGGCGGGCAGGCGGGTCAGGGCCTCGTCCATGGCCGCGCGGGCCCGCTCGACATCGACTTCCGCGTCCGGGCGCGGGTCCGACGCGAGGGCGGGATGGCCGACGGCGCTGTCCGCCGGGATGTCCCCCGCCCGGCGGCGACGACCGCGCAGGTGATCGCGGCTCCGGTTCACCGTGACCCGGTAGACCCAGCCGTCGAGGTCGCCGCCCTCGATGAATCCCGGCAGCGCCGCCGTCATCCGCAGCATGACGTCCTGGGCCACGTCCTCGGCCAGATCGGCGTCCCCCAGGATCGCCGTGGCGATCCGGAGCGCCGTGCGGCGGTGCTCGACGACGAGGGACTCCAGGGCCCCGGCGTCGCCACCCACAGCCCGGTCCACGAGGGCGCGGTCGTTGCTCACCGTTTCGGCAATTTCACGGTGGCGGGATCGACGAATTCGTCCATGACGATCACTACGGTGGCCAGCGGGTGATTTTCATAGGGCCCGACGAACGGGAAGGCCGGCCGGCTGAGGTCGCCCCCGATCGCGGCGTTGGTCGCGTAGGGGACGTAGAGCATGAAATGGGGCCGGAAGTTGGTGTTGCGCGGCCCGACCCGCTGTCCCTTGGACAACATGTACGCATGGGCCGGCCCGGAGGGCAACGGCAACTCCCCGGCGGTGAACTGGCGCTTGAGCTCGGTCCCGATCCGCGCCGCGTCCCAGCCGGCCGCCTGGAGGCGCCCTTCGACCAGGAACGCCCGCAGGACCGTCTTCGCCGCGTCGGGGTTGAGGCAGTGCGGCGCCAGGTTCTCGCGCTGCGCCGCCGACCGGACCACGATGCAGGCCCACCCGTTGTCGCCCTCGATGACCCGCTCGAAGCCGTCCCTGGTCATCAGATACACGTCGGCCCGCTCGGCGACGGCCGGCGGCCCCGCGCTGATCGCCAGCCGCAGTTCCTCCTCGCGTCCCAGCGCCGGATATCCTGGTCCCTGGGCCACCGCCGGGGCCGCCGCGAGCCCGGCCGCCGCGCCGGCCAGCCACCACACCTTCGTCATTGCCGTCTCCGCATGAGGGTCTGGCGGCTCAACGTCCGGGGGCCCGGGTTTCTTCCCGGCCTCCGGGCTCACCAACCCGGCTCGAGAGCCGATACTTGGTGGCAGGGCCGGTCCAGCGGGGCCGGCCCCGGTCCCGTGGCCCCGCCATCCCGGCATGGTTAGGTTTCGGGCGACATTCGAAGCTCGTGGTGATTTGCGCTGATTGCGGCCACGTAAAACAATCGCTAAAACGCCGCCCGGGGCCGTTTTAGCTCCGGGTTTCCTGTTTGGAGGACCTGCCGATGGCAACGCTCCGCTCCCTGATCGACGACGATCGCGTGCACGTCTTCGACGGCGCCATGGGCACGATGCTGTACGGGCGGGGCATCTTCCTCAACGCCTGCTTCGACGAACTGGCCTTCCGTCAGCCCGACCTCGTGCGGGACATCCACCGCGAGTACCTCCGCGCCGGCGCCGAGATCATCGAGACCAACACCTTCGGAGCCAACCCGTTCAAGCTGGCCCACTACGGCCTGGCCGCCGACACCGAGGCGCTCAACGAGGCGGCGGCCCGGGTGGCCCGCGAGGCGGCCGGCACCGACGGGTCGGTCGTCGGCGCCATCGGACCGTTAGGCGTCCGGGTCGAACCCCTGGGCGAAACGGCCCTGGGCGAAGCCCGCGCGGCGTTCGCCCGGCAGGCCGCCGGACTCCTCGCCGGCGGCGTGGACGGCTTCATCCTCGAAACCTTCGCCGACCTGAACGAGATCGTCGCGGCCATCGAGGGCGTCCGCCAGGTGAGCGGCCTGCCGATCGTGGCCCAGATGACCGTGGGCGAAGACGGCCGGACCGCCTACGGCAGCGCCCCCGAGGTCTTCGGCCCCGCGCTCGAACAGGCCGGCGCCGACGTGATCGGCGTCAACTGCTCGGTCGGCCCGCAGACGATCCTCGACGTGGTGGAGGGCCTCGTGGCGGTGGTGACGGTCCCCGTCTCCGCCCAGCCCAACGCCGGTCTCCCGCGCGAAGTGGGCGATCGCAAGATCTACATGGCGAGCCCCGAGTACATGGCCGAGTACGCCCGGCGGATGGTGGAAGCGGGGGCGCGGTTCGTGGGCGGGTGCTGCGGGACCACGCCGGAACACATCAAGGCGATGAAGTCGTTCGTCCGGTCGGTCTCGCCCCGGCACAGCACCGCCGTGGCCGCCGTGGTCGAGACCGGCAAGGCCGTCGATCCGGTACCCCTCGGCCAGCGCTCGCGGTACGGCGGCAAGCTGGCCCGGAGCGAATTCATCACGACGGTGGAGATCGTCCCGCCCCGCGGCACCGATCCCGGCCCGATGTTCGAGCAATGCCGGGCCCTCAAGGCCGCGGGCGTCGACGCGGTGAACGTCCCGGACGGACCGCGGGCCCAGAGCCGGATGGGAGCGCTCCTGTCGGGGCTGATGATCGAGCGGGAGACCGGACTCGAGTCGGTCGTGCACTACGCCTGCCGCGACCGGAACCTCCTCGGCATGCTGTCCGACCTGCTCGGTGCGGCGGCGGCGGGGCTCCGCAATCTGCTGCTCGTCACCGGCGACCCGCCGAAGATGGGCCCCTACCCCGACGCGACCGCGGTGTTCGACATCGACGCGATCGGTCTCACCAACCTGGTGGCCCAGCTGAACCGCGGCCTCGATCCGGGGCGGAACCCGATCGGCAAGCCGACCAGCTTCGTCATCGGCGTGGGCGTCAATCCCGCGGCGGTCGATCTCGACCGCGAACTCCGGCGGCTCGCGTGGAAAGTCGAGGCGGGTGCGGAGTTCGCCATCACCCAGCCGGTCTTTGACGTGGCGCAGCTCGACCGGTTCCTCAAGCAGGTGGACTCGTTCCGGCTCCCGATCATCGCGGGGATCTGGCCGCTGGTGTCGCTTCGGAATGCGGAGTTCCTGGCGAACGAGGTGCCGGGCGTGACCGTGCCGCCGGAGGTGCTCACCCGGATGCGGCGGGCGAGCGAGCAGGGCAAGGAGGCCGGACTCGCCGAGGGTGTGGCGATCGGGCGGGAGATGCTGCACGCGGTGCGGGAACGGGTCCAGGGCGCTCAGGTGTCGGCGCCCCTCGGCCGGGTCCCGGTGGCGATCGACGTGCTGTCGGCCTGAAGCCCTCGGCCGGGCGGGCGCCCGCCCCGGCCGTCGCAGGTGCCGGCAGAGCCGTGGGTCCCGTCCGGACGCCAGTGCAAGTAAGGTTAGCGGGTTCGTTTCCGTCCCCGCCGACCCCGAGGAACGCGTTCCGATGGCCAAACCCCTCCGGTTGCTCGCCGTGCTCGTCCTGTCCGGCTGCCTTCAGCCGCTCAAGCTGGCCCGCGACGACTCCGCCACCGTGCTCGCCCGCCAGGCAATCGACGCGCCGGACCCCACGGTCGCCGGCCAACTGGCGGTGCGGTCGCTCTACTACGGCAGCGGCACCGACCGGCACCGGCCGGAGTACCGCGACTCGGTGGCGATCCGGACCCGGCCCGTCGACGGCAGCAAACTCGTGGCCGGCCGCAATCCCGCCAACGCGAAGAGCCGGAAGAAGTACTGGGGCTTCGGCTTCGACTCGCTGCCGGTGAACGGCCGGGTCTGGTATCCCGATGGTCCCGGTCCCTATCCGCTGGTCCTGATCGTCCACGGCAATCACAACATGAAGGACTTCTCGGATCCGGGATACGAGTACCTCGGCCGCCATCTGGCGAGTCGCGGTTTCATCCTCGCCTCGGTGGACGAGAACTTCCTCAACGGCGAACTGCGCGGCGAGAACGACGGCCGCGGATGGGTGCTGCTGCAGCATCTGAGAGCCTGGCGCCGCTTCAACGACTCGGCCGGCGGACCGCTCGCGGGCAAAGTGGATTTCGGCAACATCGCGCTGATGGGCCACAGCCGCGGCGGCGAGGCGGTGGCGGTGGCCGGCGCCTTCAACCGGCTGAGCCACTACCCCGACGACGCGACCCTCACGTTCGACTTCGGCTTCAACCTCAAGGCGCTCGTGGCCATCGCGCCGGTGGACGGCCAGTACGAACCGACCCAGCGCCCCACGCCGCTCAGCAACATCAACTACCTGGTGATCCACGGCACCCATGACGGCGACGTCTCGTCGTTCACCGGACTCCGCCAGTACCAGCGAGTGGAGTTCACCGACGGGAACCGCTGGTTCAAGAGTGCCATCCTCATGCACCGGGCCAATCACGGGCAGTGGAACACCGTCTGGGGCAACAAGGACAACGGCCCGCGAAGCGACCGGAACCTCGACCTCCGCGGCCTGATCGCACCGGAGGACCAGCGGAAGTTCGCCCTGGTCGTCATTACGAGTTTTCTCGAGGCGACGCTCAAGGGCCGGACCGCCTATCTGCCGCTGTTCCGCGACTATCGTCTGGCCGGCGCCTGGCTGCCCCACACGATGTACACCGCACGGTTCCAGGAAAGCGGCTTCCGCCCGCTGGCCGACTTCCTCGAGGACGTGGACGTCACGACCGGCACGCCGGCCGGCGTCCGGCTCGAGGGAGACAGCCTCGCCACCTGGAAGGAAGCGCAGGTGCCGCTGCGATCAACCAACGGGCGGGTCGGGCACAACGCGGTCTGGCTCGGCTGGAACAACCGAATCGCCGGGCCTGACACCACCCTGCGAGGCCGCCCGGCTTCGTTTCGCATCACGATCCCCGATTCGCTGCGGGCGGCGTGGAACGTCGGGGCGACCACCGCGATCGAACTGTCCCTCACGCCGACGGAGCAGACACCCGGGCCCCGCCGGGCGCCGCGCGATTCGACCCGCTCCGACTCCACCCGCCGGCGGCCGGCGGCCAACCGGCGCTCGACCCCGCCGCCGCGCGACACCCTGCCGGTGGATCTCACGATCGAAGCCGAGGACGCGAGCGGCACGGTCGCCCGGGTGGCGCTCAGCCGCTATGGGGTGGTTCGCCGGCCGATCGAGGTGACCGTGCTTCGCCGCAAGGGGGCCGACAAGCGCGTCTTCGGTTCGCAGTCGGAAATGGTCCTCCAGACCTACACGATTCCGCTTGCCGATTTCACGGCCGCCGAGCCGCGGTTCGCCCCGGATCGGCTCCGGTCGGTGCGGCTGCTCTTCGATCGCTCCGTCGCCGGCACGGTGGTGGTGTCCGACATCGGCCTGTCGCGGGTCGATCCCGTCTTCTTCAGCGAACGCCGGTGAACCCCATGACACGGATTCGAATCCCACTCACGGCCGTCATCGCGGTCGCGGGGGTGCTCCTGCCGGGCCTCGTGGTCCACCGTGCGGTTGCCCAGGAAACCGCACCGCTCGTGCTCCGGCTCCCGGCGACGGCGCAGCTCGCTGCCGTCGGCGGCGCCTATCTCGGCGGCGGCGGCATCGACGCGGTGTTCATGAACCCGGCTCAGACGCCGTCGCGCGGGTGGGGAATCGGGGCGGCGCGCTTCGGGAGTGCCGCCACGCAGGCGGCGTTCGCGAGCGCCACCGCCGTCGGGCGGGTCAACGTCGCCGCCTTCATCCGCTACCTGGACTACGGGGGCAACGGCTTCCCGGCCCGGCCGGGCGGCCTCACCGTCCGCGGCGCCGACAACCAGTCGAGCATCGCGGGCGGCCTGTCGGCGGCTACCACGGTCAAGGGCGTTCGCCTCGGCGTCGCGACCCAGTATGCCGAAGAGCGGGTGCCGCTCACCCGGGGCGGGGTGACCGCGGTGACCGTCGGCGCCGCCCGGGACGTCTCCCGGTTCGTCGTCGGTATCGCGGTCGAGCATCTGGGTTCGTCGCTCAACCTGGCCGGCACCACGGCCGATCTCCCGACCCGCGTTTCCCTGGGCGCCAACAGCCGCCGGATCCGCCTGGGCGCCTTTTTCGACGTCACGGCCGGCGTGGCCGTCAGCCGCGAGCGCGACGGAAGCATCGGGCCGGCCGGCACCTCCGAAATCATCTACGAGCCGGTGACCGGCTGGACCGCGACCCTGCGCGCCAGTGCCCGCCGGGTCGCCCGCAACGGCGATCCGTCACTCCAGCCCTTCACGATCGGAGCGGCGCTCGGACTGGACCGGTTCGCGCTCGACTATTCGTTCGAGCCCTATCGCGGCACCGGGGCGGTGCATCGCATCGGGATCAGGATCGAGTAGCCACGTAGACGCCAAGGCGCCCCGCCATGCCGGCGAGGCGCGCTCGTGACGAAAATCCTCGGAGAACCCTAGCGACAGGTATCGGCCGACTTGTTGGACTGGACGGTCATCCGGTACGGGGGCGGCGGCGGCAGCGTCTGCGCGAACGCCGACTCGATGAACCCGTTGAGCGTGATCACGTTGCCGCAGGGCAGCACGACCGACGACGTCCCGGTCACCTGGCGCAGAGTACCCGGTGCGAGCAGCGTGAATCCGTCGACGTTCAGGACGTAGTCCGCCGGCTGGTTGCTCCGCTTGCCGAGCCCGCAGAACGAGATCGACACATAGTCGGACCGCACGTTATCCGGAATCGGACACGATTCGGCCGAATACAAGGTGGTGTATACGAACGTATCGCCGGCACCGCCACCGCCACCGCCGCCGCCCCCACCACCACCGCCGCCGCCACCACCGCCACCACCGCCGCCGCCGGTCCCCCCGCCGCCCGATCCTTTTGCGAGCGAGGGGCCGAGCATCTGATCAGTCGCCACGGTGGAATCCGCGGTCGTGCACGCCGACAGCAACCAGCCGAACGACGCCGCCACCAGCAGCGCCCGGGCCATGCGATCCATGGAATTGCTCCGAATGAGGTGTTTGGACTGCGATCGACGGGGGCCTTGCGTGCATTCGTGATGCCACGCCGCGGACCGGCCGGCTGGGCGCGCAATTCCAGTGGCGGCCGCGACTTGCCTTGTCCCAATCGACCACACCCCTTCGGTGGCTGCGCGCCGTTTCGAGCCAGTGTCGGCCCGAAACGGCGCAACGGTGAGATCCTTTGATTTCCAATCACCGGCCGGCTCCGCCGGTCGGAACGCCTACCTCACGCCGAGATCTCTTCGGGTCAACGCCTCCGCCATCTCGACCAGGCGAATGAACTCCGCCCGATACCCTTCCTCGTCCGCGCCGCGGGCACTGCGGGCCAGCCGCAGCACGTCGCCGAAGGTCGCCTCACCCTTGTACTCCGAGTCGCGGAGCAGCATGCCGAATTCCGCCACTGCCGCCGCAAAGCGGAAGTCGGTGGAGGGCGAGTCCGCCGCCTCCCGAACGACCCGCTCCAGCAGCCGGCTGGTGGACGCGTCGGGCCGCTTGTAGCGAAGCTTCACCGTGAACCAGTCGCTCGAGCTGCCTGCCTCGGGCCGCCGCTGGTACTTGAGGGGATCGACGGCACCGTCGTCGCGATCGCCGTCGGCGGGCACGATCTCGTAGAGGGCAGTCACCGAGTGCCCGGCCCCCATCTCGCCGGCATCCTTGGTGTCGTCGTTGAAGTCGCGATCGGCGAGCAGCCGGTTCTCGTAGCCCACGAGCCGATACGACTTGACGCGCGCCGGGTTGAACTCGACCTGGATCTTGACGTCCTTGGCCACGGTCAGCAGCGTGGCGCCGACCTCCTGCACCAGGACCTTCTTGGCCTCGAGGAGATCGTCCACATAGGCGTAGTGGCCGTTCCCCTTGTTGGCGAGCTGCTCCATCTTCGAGTCCTTCAGATTCCCGGTGCCGAAGCCGAGCACGGTGAGGAAAATGCCGTCCCGGCGCCGCTCCTCGATCATCCGGACCAGGTCGCCCTCGCTCGAGGCGCCGACGTTGAAGTCGCCGTCGGTGGCGAGGATCACCCGATTGTTGCCGTCGTCGAGGAAATGCTCGCGGGCCACCTTGTAGGCGAGCTGGATCCCGGCACCGCCGGCGGTGGAGCCGCCCGCCTGGAGGCGACCGATCGCGTCGAGAATGGCATCCTTGTCGTCGCCCCGGGTCGGCGGAAGCACGAGCCCGGCGGCACCCGCGTAGACGACGATGGCCACCCGGTCCACGGGCCTGAGCTGATCGACCAGGAGTCGCATGGCGCTCTTGACCAGCGGCAGCTTGTCGGGCGACTCCATCGAGCCGCTGACGTCGAGCAGGAAGACCAGGTTGTTGGGCGGCAACTCGCCGAGCGACAGGCGCTTGGCCTGAAGGCCGATCACGGCGAGCCGGTTCCGCGGGTTCCAGGGGGCGCGGCCGAGTTCGGTGGCGACCGAGAAGGGATGCTCGCGGTCGCCGTCCCGGTAGCCGTACCGGAAGTAGTTGATCATCTCCTCGACCCGGACGGCATCCTTGGGCGGGAGCCGGCCTTCGCGAAGGAACCGGCGGACGTTGCTATAGCTGCCGGCGTCCACGTCGATCGAGAAGGTGGACAGCGGCTGCCGGGTGGAGCTCTGCCAGCCGTTGTCGTCGAAGTGGCCGTATTCCTCGGTATTGAAGCGCTGGCCCTGCCGCAGTCGGATCCCGTTCGCATCGCGGACCTCATAGGAGGCAGCCGCCCGTTTGGCCACGCCGGCGGCCTGACCGACCGGTGGGACCGGGGCGGCCGTGACGACGGATTCCTCGAGACGCATCGTCGCGACGGTCAGCACGAACGACACCGACACACTGTCCCCGGCCCGAACCGCCACCCGTTTCTGCTGGGGCGAGAAGCCGATGTAGACGGCTCGCACCGTCGCCGGACCCTCGGGCACTTCGCGCAGCTCGAACCGGCCCTGTCGGTCGGTCAGCGTCCGGATCGATGTGCCCACGACCGTCACGAGCGCGCCACCCAGCGGTCCGCCGCCGGGGCCTTGCTCAGCCACCGTACCGACGATCGTTCCGGTGGCTGCGGGACCGGGGCGGTTCGGGGGATTCGGTCCTTCATCGGGAGTCCGACTGGCCGGGGTTCCCAGGACCAGGCCGGCGAGGATCGGCAACGACAGGGGGGCGCGCATCAGGCAACTCCATCGGTTTTGGAGCCGGGAGATGCCCCAGGGCACCTGTTGTGCACAGGAAACCGGACGGGCGCGGCTTCCGTCGTGTCGATCCGGCCCCGAGCGGCCCCGCAGCCGGGCCGGCCGAACCTTCACATCTCCAGGTGCCACAGTATCTTAGAGGCGCCACATCACGACTCTTCCGGAGCCCCGCTTCATGTCGGACACCCTAACGACCCAACCCGCGCTCACCGTCCTGTCGGAAGAGGAAGAGTTGTTCCGCCAGACCGTTCGCGAATTCGCCCTGACCGAGATCAAACCCCACGTCCTCGAAATGGACGAGGCCGCGAAGTTCGACCCCGCCCTGATCCAGAAGTTCTTCGACATGGGACTCATGGGGATCGAGGTTCCCGAGTCCCTCGGCGGCTCGGGGGGCAACATCTTCCTCGCCACGCTCGCGATCGAGGAACTGGCCCGGATCGACGCATCGGCCGCGATCTACGTGGACGTCCACAACACCCTGGTCAACAACTGCCTCCTCCGGTGGGGCAGCGACGAGCAGAAACAGCGGCTCTTCCCGCGGATGACCACCGGCCTCCTCGGCGCCTACGCGCTCTCGGAGCCGGCCAGCGGAAGCGACGCGTTCGCACTGCAGTGCAAGGCCGAGCGGAAGGGCGACGACTGGGAACTCACTGGCCGGAAATTCTGGATCACCAACGGGGCCGAGGCCGGGATCTTCATCGTCTTCGCGAACACCGATTTCTCGAAGGGCTACAAGGGCATCACCGGATTCCTGGTGGAGCGCGATTTCCCCGGGTTCTCGATCGGCAAGAAGGAGAACAAGCTCGGGATCCGCGCGTCGAGCACCTGCGAACTGATTCTCGAGAACTGCCGGGTCCCGGCGAGCAACGTTCTCGGACCCGTGGGCATCGGATACAAGGTGGCCATCGAGACCCTCAACGAAGGCCGGATCGGCATCGGCGCCCAGATGATCGGCGTCGCCCAGGGCGCACTCGACAGCTGCGTCGAGTACATCAAGGAGCGGAAGCAGTTCGGCAAGGCAATCGCCGAGTTCCAGGGCGTCCAGTTCCAGATCGCCCAGGCGCGGGTCGAGATCGAGGCCGCGCGGCTGCTGGTCTACAACGCGGCCCGGCTCAAGGACCAGGGCAAGCCGTTCGTGGAAGAAGCGGCGATGGCCAAGCTGTTCAGTTCCCAGGTGGCCAACCGCGTCACCAGCGTGGTGGTGGATCTCTTCGGCGGCTACGGTTACTCGAAGGAATACCCGGCCGAGAAGTTCTATCGGGACGCCAAAATTGGCACGATTTATGAGGGTACGAGCAACATGCAGCTGCAGACCATCGCCAAGGCGATGTTGCGCTAGTGCTTGGGTTTAGCTCCGGCGGCCGACTGCCCCGCTGGACGGGCGGAACGGCCATGTTTCGACGCATCTCGCGGCTCTTCATCCTTTCCTCCGTCTGCTGGGGGGCGCTGCCCGCGTCCGCCCAGGCGCCGGAGGAATTGCAGAAGCAGCTCGAGGACTGGTTCCGTCAGACCAATCGGCGGGCCCCCGGGATGTGGGGTATCGCGGTGGCGGACAACCAGGGCCGATTGCTCTGGGGGATCCAGCCCACCCGGCCGATGGTCCCCGCCTCCACCGTCAAGCTGCTCACCACCGGCTTTGCCCGAAGCGTCCTGGGCTCCGATGCCCGGAAAGCCACCCGGGTGGTCGGGTCCGGTCACCTCGACCCGACGTCCGGCACCTGGATCGGCACCTGGGGCCTCGAGGTCAACGGCGATCCAACGCTCGAGCACCAGGGATCCGAAACCACGAGTCTCACCGATCTCGCCGCCCAGCTCGCGGGCCGCGGAATCCGGCAACTGAACGGCCCGCTGGCGGTAACGAGCGCCTCCGGGACCGCTCAGGCCTCCTTTCCGTCCACCTGGTCGGTGCGCCATCGGGGCCGGGTCTTCGCGCCGCCGGTCGGCAACCTCACCGTGCACGACAATCAGGTGTCGGCCACGCTGGCGCCGGGCAAGAAAGTCGGCCAGGCGGTTCAGCTCATCGGCGCCGCGCCGCAGGGCGCCGCCCGGCTCTTCACCGTCACCGCCAAGACGGTCAAGGGCCGCCGTTCCCGGCTCCGGGTCGAGGCGCGGCCGGACGGCCACTATGTGATCGCCGGAACGCTCGGGATCAGTGCCCGCCCCCGCGGCGTAGCGCGCGCGGCGACGGACACCCGGGTGTTGCTCGAAGCGGTCTGGGCGGACGCGCTCGATCGGGCCGGGATCGTCTGGAACCCGACCCCGGGCCTCAGCGATGGAAGCGCCGGCTCGGCGGTCCTGGCCGAAGTCCGGTCGCAGCCGTTCGACTCGATCGCCAGCGAGATCAACCGGCGCAGCCTCAACCTCGGCGCCGAGCTGATGCTGCAGTGGGCCGCGGACAACGACCCCGTGGCCGCGGACCGCCTCACGGCCCATGTCCAGCAGATCACCGGCGACTACACCGGCGTTCACCTGGTGGACGGGAGCGGTCTCTCCGACGAGAACCGGGTGTCGCCCTACACGTTCGTGTCCTATCTGGCGCGGTTCCCCCTGGCCCCGGGCGGCCGGAACTTCCCGATGCTGCTCCCGCCTAACGGCGCGGGCACGCTGGCCCATCTGGCGAGCGGCCTGCCGGGCCGCGGGGTGGTCCGGGCCAAGACCGGGACGCTGGGCAACGTGGCCACGCTGGTCGGGTATCTCGGCCGGTCGGACGGCGTCCTGCTGATCTCCCTCATGTACAACGGCAGCCGGGTCTACGCCGCCCGGCAGGCGCAGTGGGGCCTGTTCCGGAGCCTCGGCGCCGAAGGCGTCGTGATCCCGTCCGATTCCCTCGACGTCGGCGCCCAGCTGGGCGGAGACCCGCGGGATTGATTGCCCGGCCGCGTCCGGCCGGGGCCCTGCTGGTCCCGCTCCTGACCGCGTTGTTCCTCTCGGCCACTGCGTTGCACGCGCAGCCCCGCAACCAGCGGCCCCTGGCGGGCCGATGGACGGCGTCGCTCCGCACCGAGGGCGACCGGGGCACGGCATCCATCACCGGAACGATCGTGCTGGTGGCGGTCGAGGGCGTCGAACGGCCCACCTACCGGGGCAGTTACCAGATCCCCTTCACCACCATCGGCCTCGGCCCTGACGCGGCACCGGTCCTCGGCACGCTGCCGCGGGCGGATTCGGTCGTGATCGTGCTCAATCCCTCGGCGACGGGCGAGCGGGCGGAGTTGCGCGGCACCTGGACCCGGGTGGGCGTCGAGGGCGAGTGGCGGTGGATCGGGCGCGAGGGCCACCGGGGACGGTTTCAGCTCCGCCTCACGCCCCGCTGACGCCATGTCGGCCGGCGTCGGCCCCACTTGCCGATGCCCGCGCTCGCCGGCTCAGTTCGCCGCCGTCAACCGCCACTGTCCGGTCACGGCGCCGACCGAATCGCCCCGGGCGTCCATCGGCTGACAGGTCCAGGCGCCCTCAGCGACCACCGCACCGTCGCCGGCTGCCAGCCGCCCCCGCACCTCGAGGATGCCGTCCCAGAAGCGACTGCTTCCGTCAGGCGGCAGCGGCCGGCCATCGCGGTAGGATCGCAGCGTGACCGCCCCGGAGCCGTCAATGTCCACCCGAAGCTCCGCGAACGAGTCGCCGAAGAACTCCACGCCGGCGCCGGTGGCATCGATGGCCAGGCGGTGGATTTCCCCACCCCAGGACCCGAACCAGTGGTCGCCCCTACGTTCCAGCATGACGTGAAAGTCGAGGCTGCACCTGACGGTCCGCCCTCCGGCCACGCCCTCAGCTTCCGCGGTGAAGTCCAGGGTGGTCGGAAAGTCCGGACCGATCGACGGCCCCACCGACGGGGCGCCGCAGGCCGCCAGCGCGGCGATCACACCACTCGCCAATCGTTTCATGCCGTGGTGACCCCTCCCGACCACCGCCCCGTCACCGCGGCTGGCATGGCCGGCGGCGGTCATACCGCACGCACATCTGTCCGCCGGGCGGTGACGAAGCCGGCGCTTCCGGGCACCGTGTGCGACCGGTGTGACCGGTCCCGCGGCGCCCAGCAGGTGACGGCGATCACCGCGAAGCCGGAGCAAGTTCCCATCTTGGCAGGAATGACTTCCCGATTGGCGCTCGCCGTTGCGGCGGGCATCGCCGGACTCGCATCCGGAGCAGGCCAAGCCGCGGCCCAGGCCCGGTCCGGAATGGCCGGTCGCGCCGTCGTCCTGCGCGAGACGGTTTCGGGTACCGCCTGCCGGTTCAGCCAGACCGGCGTTGGCGCCGGCGTGGCCGGTCTGACCGCGTTTCCCCTCGCCGGTCCGCTCATGGGCGTCGCGGAAGTGCAACTGACTCAGGGCTGGGGCTGGCGAACCCTCGGCGCAACGCTGCAACTGGGCCTCGCGGAGGGACGCGCGGGACCCTGGGTCCGGGCCGGCGTGGGCGCCATGGCGGTGCCCGGCCGCTGCGATTTCACGGTCGCGGCGCTGCACGGAGAGACCCCCGCCCTGGCCGCGGCCGGCGGGCAGTCGAATCCCTTCCCCGGACATTGCGGCCTCGACCTCCGCTTCGCGTGGGTCGGCGGCGCGGGTCTGATGTGGCAGGCCGGGAAGTTGGCCGTCGGACCCGAGGTGACGATGATGATCGCCACGCCCACGGACGGCGGTTTCCGCCACCTGGGCCTCGGCTTGGCCGCCTGGTTCTAGCGGAGCGATCGGACGGGGGCGCCCTCGGCCCGCCGGAACCGAACGTTCCGGGTGCGGGCCTGACTCACCGTGAATCCGGTGACCCGCCCGGTCCGATCCCGCTCGAACAGGATCCGCCCGCCGTTGGCAATGAATCGGTCGGGGCCGACGTGCTCGAGCGGCCGCCAGACATCCCAACGCACCCTGATCCGCAGGGTATCGCCCCGGGCCTCGACGACACTCCAGGTGTCCAGCTCTTCGCTCACGAAGCGGCCGGCGAACCGCGCCGCCGCGGCGGGCGTGAGGCTGACCGGCGGTGCCAGCCGGGCCACGGGTTCGGTCATCCCGAATCCGCGGGCCAGCAGCGTGGGACCGGCGGAATCCATCGCGAACTCGAGTGCATCCGGACCGCCCGCCACCAGGAACGTGGAATCCGACGACGGCGCAATCGGCACGGGCTGGCCGACGACCGCCAGCGTGAGGGCGCCGGTCTCGACCGCCACCGTCGCCACGATGCCCGGCAGTACCTCATAGCGGCCTGCCCACCGGGCCAGCCGGTCGGGGGCGACCCGCACCGTTCCGCCGGCAACCGCGCCGGCGACCGGGGCGAGCCGGTCGGCCAGGTACCGATCCGCCACCTGGCGCGCCAGTTGTTCGGGCGCGGCGGTGTAGTCGTTGCAGAGAATGGCGACGGAGAAGTGTTCTCCGGGAAACCGGAGCAGCTGGGCACGAAACCCGATGAACGAGCCGCCGTGCTCCACCACAGGTAGCCCGCGGTAGGTCCCCGGCATCAGGCCGAACGCGTACCGCTGCGGGGTACCGTCCGCGAGCGACGCCCGGGGTGCCGTCGTCACCAGGTCGATCAGCCCCTGATCGCCCCGCCCGAGCCGGTTGGCGAAGAAATTGGCGTCCCACTTGAGCAGGTCTTCGATCGTCGTCAGCAGCCCGCCGTCGCCGACGAGGGCGAAGCTCGTCCGGACGATCTGGAACCGGCCGGGTCCGGCCGGCTGATAGCCCTCGGCGCGGCGGGGTACGATCCGGGTGTTGTCATCGTGGAACTGGGTATGCGCCATGCCGAGGGGGCCGAAGATCCGGGCCTCGGCGTAGTCGCGAAGGGAGCGGCCGCTGGCCCGTTTGACGATCTGGGAGAGGAGGAAGTAGCCGGAGTTGGAGTAGGAATACTGGCTCCCGGGTTCGAAATCGAGCGCCTGCTGGCGGCGAATCAGGTCGAGCGCCACCTCTTCGGGGATCTCATCGGCGACCGAGCGGCCGGACAGCGCCCAGAGGCCGAGATAGTCGCGCAGGCCGCTGGTGTGGTGCACCAGGTTGGCGATGGTGATCCGATCGGCATAGGCCGGCAGTTCGGGGATCCATTTCCGGACCGGATCGGTGAGCGCCAGCTTCCCCTCCTCGGCCAGGAGGGCAATGCTCATCGCCGTGAACTGCTTCGAGGTGGAGGCGATATAGAACACCGTCTCCGGCGTGATCGGCACTCCCTGGTTGAGGTCGGCCATGCCGTAACCTCGGGCAGAGACGATCCGGTCGTTGCGAAAGACGCCGAGCGCGCATCCCGGGACCGAGGTCCGGTCGTATCGCGAAAAGATCGAGTCGATGGCGGCGGGCGATGGATCGGTCTGGGCGACCGCGGCCGGGATCGGGGAGCCAGGGAGGAAGGCCCAGATCAGCAGGGCCGGAGCGACACGCCGCATGAGAGGAACTCCGCCGATGAGACGCCTAGAATAGCTGCCGAATCCGTTGTTCGACAGACGGGTCGGCGATCACCGGGGGCCCGGAAGCCCGGGCCGGGGGCGGCCCGGTGGCAAGGACAGCGGCGGCGGCAGGCAGTACATTCACAGGGTTGTCGCCCCCTGCCCTCCAGAGGTCCCCATGCGTCGTCGCTGGTTACCCCTCGCCATCCTGCTCGTCCTGTCGGCTACCGCCCGCGCCCAGCAGGTCACCGTGTCCGTTGCCCCGGGACTCCTCGAGGGGCCCGTGACGGGACGCGCTTTCGTGATGTTCAGCCGCGATGGGGATCGCGAGCCCCGTTTTCTGGCCGGGTCGTACAACAGCAGCGTGCCATTCTTCGGTGTCGACGTCGACGCGATGGCCCCGACCGGCTCGGCCGTGATCCCGGCGACGACGATGGGCTTCCCCATTGCGACGCTGGCCGAGCTACCCGCCGGCGATTATCAGGTGCAGGCCCTGCTGGTCCGCTACACCCGGGTCACCCCGAAGCATGGGAAGACCATCTGGGTGCCGTGGGACCAGTGGGAGGGGCGGCACTGGAATCGGACGCCGGGCAACCTGATCTCGCGGCCGGAACGGGTGCACTGGGATCCGCGAAGCTCGCGCCTCGCGGTGCGGCTCACCGAGAAGATTCCCCCGGTCGAGGTGCCGCCGGACACCAGGTGGGTCAAACGCATCAAGATCGAGAGCAAGATGCTCTCTGCGTGGTGGGGCCGCCCCGTCTACCTCGGCGCGACGGTGCTGCTCCCGCGCGGCTTCGACGAGAATCCCGGGGCCCGCTATCCCGCCATCTACATCCAGGGCCACTTCGGCCTCGGCGCGCCGTTCGGATTCGATCCGGGCGGCCGGCCGGAAACCGTCGACGCCCGCGAGCGGCGGCTGGCGCGAACCAGCCGGGAACCGGGTTCCGAGTTCGCCCAGGCCTGGATGGGACCGCAGGGTCCGCAGATGGTGGCGATCACCTTCCAACACCCGACGCCCTACTACGACGACTCGTACGCCGTGAACTCGGCGAACATGGGACCGTACCAGGATGCGCTCATTGAGGAGCTGATCCCGTACCTCGAGCAGCGTTTCCGCCTGATCCCCGAGGCGTCGGCCCGGTTCCTCACCGGCGGGTCCACCGGCGGCTGGGAGGCGCTGGCGCTCCAGATCCACCGCCCGCGGTTCTTCGGCGGCACCTGGTCGCTCTATCCGGACGGCGTGGACTTCCATCGCAACCAGATGATCGACAACTACGCCGACTCGAATGCCTTCATGCCGAATGCCCAGGGACCGAACGACTGGATGCCGCGGGATCGGTACATGAGCCGGTCGGAGGATGGGCAGCCGGGCACGACGGTGCGGCAGATGGCCCGGCTCGAGGAGGTGCTCGGCACCAGGGTGCGCGGCGGCCAGCAGCTCCAGGCGTATGACGCCGCCTACGGGCCGGTCGGCGAGGACGGTTATCCGAAACCGTTGTTCGACCGGATGACCGGCACCATCGACCAATCCGTCGCGGCGTACTGGCGCGACAATGGGTACGACCTCACCGCGTACCTCGCCCGCCATTGGGGCGAGATCGGTCGCGATCTCAACGGCAAGCTCCACGTCTACGTCGGCGACATGGACAACTACTACCTGAATCTCGGCGTCTACGAGATGGAGGCGACTCTCAAGCGACTCGGCGCCGACGCGGTCTTCGAATACGGCCGGCCGATGAAACCCCACGGCTGGCAACCCTTCACCAACATCGAGATGATCGGACTCATGGCACAGAAGTTCGAGGCCACCCGGCGGCGGGCGATCCCGTGAAGCCGAAACAACGCGAGGAACTGCTCAAGACCCTGAAAGCGCGTTTCGAGAAACACGCCAAGCGCCATCAGGGCATCAAGTGGGAAGCCGTGCTCGCCCGTCTCGAGGCCAGTCCCGCCGGCCTCGACGCCGTCGCCGCAATGGAAGCCACGGACGGCGAACCGGACGTCGTGGGACGGAACGACCGCACCGGGGAGATCCTCTTCATGGATTGCTCCGCGGAAAGCCCCGCGGGGCGGCGGAGCCTCTGCTACGATGGCGCCGCGCTCAAAGCCCGGAAGGAGCACAAGCCGGCCGGCAGCGCGGCCGGCATGGCCGCCGACATGGGCATCGAACTGCTCACCGAAGCCCAGTACCGTCAGCTCCAGACCCTCGGCGAATTCGATCTCAAGACCTCGAGCTGGGTGGCGACCCCGGCGGACATCCGGACACTCGGCGGCGCCCTGTTCTGCGACCGCCGCTACGGAACGGTGTTCGTCTATCACAACGGGGCCCAGTCGTATTACGCCGCCCGGGGCTTTCGGGGCATGGTGACGGTCTGAGCCGAACCGCGTTCGCAGGGACGTCGGCGGCAGCGCTCGCGCTTGGCGCGGCACTCGGCTCGGCGTGCTCCCGGACGGTGCCACCGGCTCTCGTCCCGGTGGCGGCACCGTTCGCGGCCGACTCGACGCGGACCACCACGATCGGACCGGGTCTGTCGCTCTCCTCCTTCTGGACCGGTCGCGGCCCCTGGGCGATCCACGTCCTCGCGGCCGATCGTGCGGCATGCTGGCAGGCCGTCGCCCTCAAGGCCGGGGACCAGGCGGTGGGCCGGTCCCGAACCTCGGCGCTCCTCGGTTCCTGGACCGGCGCCGACCCGATCGGGGGCGGCGTCAATGCCGACTTCTTTTCCTTCGCCCCGCCGGGCGTGCCGACCGGCGCGCATGTGACCGGCGGACGGGTCCTGAGCGGTCCGTCGGAACGACCGGTGCTCGCGTTCGACGCCGCCGGCCGCGCGTGGATCGGGACGCTGGCCGCGGCCGGCATGGTTCGGATCGGAGCCGACTCGTTCCCGCTCGCCGCGTGGAACCAGCGGCGGGGGCGCGGCGTCAGGGTCTTCGATCGCGGGTGGGGCCGGGTGACCGATTCGGCCGCCGGGGTCGAGGTCGCCCTCGGCGGCCGGCCGCTCCGGGTGCTCGAGGTCGACACGGCGCGCACCGGCATCGTGATCCCGCCCGACGGCTTCGTCGTCCTGGCCGACTCGACCGCGGGACCGGTTCGCGACCTGCTCCGCCGGGTCCGCCCCGGTACGCCGGCAGGCGTCCAAATCGGTCTCCAGCCGTTCGCTCCTCGCGAGGCGGTCGGCGGTTTCCCGGTGCTGGTGGCCGACAGCCAGGTCGTGGCCGGCCTCGACTCCGCCGGCGGGCGGAACTTCGGGCCGGTACGCCACCCCCGGACGGCGGCGGGCATCGGGGCCGGCGGCCGGCGCCTGTTCCTGGTCGTCGTGGACGGGCGGCAGCGGCCCGACAGCGACGGGATGACGCTACCGGAACTCGCCGACCTGATGCGATCGTTAGGCGCCTCCTCGGCGATCAATCTCGACGGCGGCGGCTCGACCACGATGGTCGCCGGACTCGATTCGCTCCGGATCGTGAACCGGCCCTCCGATGCCGCCGGCGAACGGCCGGTGGCCAACGCCCTCGGCCTGGTCCGGCGCTGCGGGCGGGAAGCGGCCGCCCGATGAGCCGGACACTGCTCGCCCGGCTGGTCGACGTCCGCGACGACGAAATCCGGCCGATGCTCGTGGCCGGCACCTACTTCTTCTTCCTGCTGGCCAGCTATTTCGTGCTCCGGCCGATCCGGGACGCCATGGGTGTCGCGGCCGGCGTGTCGCAGCTGCCGTATCTCTTCGTCGGTACCCTGGCGGCGATGCTCGTCTGCCAGCCGCTGTTCGCGGCGCTGGTCCGGCGGTTCCCGGCCCGGCGCTTCATCCCGGCCACCTACCAGTTCTTCGCCGCCGCACTCCTGATCTTCTGGCTCACGCTGCGCGGCGCCGGCCCCGACCTCGGCACCGCGGCCACCGGCGCCGCCGTGTGGTTGGGACGGATCTTCTTCGTCTGGACCAGCGTCTTCAACCTCTTCGTCGTGTCGGTCTTCTGGTCCCTGATGGCCGACACGTTCAGTGCTGAGCAGGCCAAGCGGCTCTTCGGCTTCATCGGCGTGGGCGGCACGCTCGGGGCGATCGTCGGCGCCGCCGCCACGGCGACCCTGGCGCGTTCCCTCGGCACCGAGACCCTGCTCCTGGTGTCGTTTGCTTTGCTGGAGATTGCGACGCTCTGCGTCCTCTGGTTCCCGCGCTCCGTGCGGCGGGCCGACGACCGGGCGGAGGCCCGGAACGAGGACGCAGGCCTCGGGGGCGGCCTGTGGACCGGCGTCACCCACGTGGTCCGGTCGAGGTTCCTCCTCGGCATCGCCGGGTTCCTGATCCTCTACACGATCGGGAGCACGATCCTCTATTTCCAGCAGGCGGATATCCTCCGCCGGGCGTTCGCCACCGCGGCGGACCGGACCCGGATCCTCGCGGCCATGGAGGCCGCCAGCCAGATCATCACGGTGCTCGTCCAGCTCTTCTTCACCGGGCGGATCATCCGCCTCATCGGGCTGCCGGCCGCGCTCGCCCTCATGCCGGCGATCAGCATCGTCGGCTTCGTCGCCATGGGTGCGAGCGGCACCGGGCTCCTGCCCACGTTCCTGGTGTTCGTCGTGTTCAACGTGACCCGGCGGGGGGCCAATTTCGCGCTGACCAACCCCTCGATGGAGGCGCTCTACACGGTCGTGTCGCGGGAGGACAAGTACAAGGCCAAGAGCTTCATCGAAACGTTCGTCTACCGGGCCGGCGACCAGATCGCCGCCTGGGGCTACTCGGCACTGGCTCGGCTCGGGCTGACGCCGACCCAAACCGCGTGGCCGGGGGCGGTGCTGGCGGCGGTCTTCCTGGGCCTCGGCGTGTGGCTCGGCCGACGGCATCGGGTCGCCGCCGAGACCGGGTCGGTCGAGTCGTAGCGGCCGCTCAGGCTTCCGGCCCGTCCTCCGGCAACTTGTCCTCCCACAACGCGTAGATGTTGCCTTCCGGATCGGCGATCATCGCCATGATCCCCCAGGCCATCTGGGTCGGCTCGCTCAGGAAACGAACGCCCTTCCCGTGGAGTTCGCCGCAGAAGTGCAGCAGGCCCGGCACGTGAAAGGTGATCCCCGTGTGCCGTCCCACGAGCGCCTTGGCATCGGGATGCGCCGCCGGGTGAACCCCGAGGTGGGGCGGCGCCTCGAGGAACTCGGCCCCGAAGCTGCCCTGCTTGTTGACCGCGAGGCCCAGGGTGTCCCGATAGAAGGTGATGGCGCGGTCGATGTCCTCGACGAAGACCGCGATGGAGTGCATCTGTTTGATCATGGCAAAAGCGAGCTGAAGGCGTTGGCAAAGTTGCGGCGCATCCGCTCGAGGCCGGGGCGCTCGAAGGGCGTGTCGCCGAAGCGTTCGGCGAACTCCGGTTGGCCCAGGCGGTCGAAGTAGCCCGGGTCGGACCGGTCCACGGCACCGCGGTCCCGATAGGCAGCGTGCCCGGTCGGCTCGGCGAAGCGCTCGTTCCAGGGACAGACGTCGTTGCAAATGTCGCAGCCGAAGGCCCAGCCTGCCAGCCGGGGGACGAGATCGGCGGACGGGCCGGTCTTGGACTCGATCGTCAGATAGGAAATGCAACGGGTGGCGTCCAGCACCCGGGGTTCGACGATCGCTGCCGTCGGGCAGGCGTCGAGGCAGCGGGTGCACGTGCCGCAGTGATCCGGCTCGAAGGCGGGATCGGGTTCGAGGTCAAGATCGGTGAAGACCGTCCCGATGAAGAAGAGCGAGCCCACACCCGGCCGGATCAGCATCGTGTTCTTCCCGATCCATCCCAGGCCGGCCCGCATCGCCAGCTCGCGTTCGGGCACCGGACCCGCATCGGCGAACGACCGGGCGATCGTGGCGCCCTGGCCGCGAACCCAGTCGGCCAGGTGCTCGAGCCGCTCGGTCAGGTCGAGATGATAGTCGCGACCGCGGGCATACTGGGCGATCCGGACCTCCGGCCCGCAGCGCCGGCCGGCGTCCTCAGCGGTCCCGGTGACGGCACCATCACCCGCGGGCCCCGCGCCGGGCGGGAGCGAAGCCCGGGGCTGGGCGTAGTTGTCGAGCACCACGATCGCCCGGGTGGCCCCCGCCTGGATCCGCGCCGGCTCCTTCCGCCGGGCGGCCTGCCGATGGAGATAGCGCATCGTCCCACCGAACCCCCGAGCGAGCCACGCGTCGAGCGCCGGGCCGTAACGGCTCGGCTCCAGCGTGGCCACGCCGACGGCCAGGAACTCGAGCCGGGCCGCTTCCTGCTCGAGCGCTGCGCGAAGACTCACGACGAGTGCGCCGCCGGCGGCTGCCAGGACCCGGTGATGACGCGGGCCCCTTTCCGGAGGGTGACGAAGGACCACGCCCACTGGATCAGGACGAGTACCCGGTTCCGGAAGCCGATGAGGAAGAAGATGTGGACGAAAATCCAGAGGAGCCACGCCACGAAGCCGCCGACCTCGAACCGGCCCACGTCCGCAACCGCCTTGGCCCGCCCGATCACCGCGAGTTGGCCCTTGTCCCAGTAGCGGAATGGTCGCCGGGATTTGCCGGCCAGGTCAGCGAGGATCGTCCGGCCGCAGTACTTGCCCATCTGAATGGCGGCGGGGCAGATGGCCGGCACGGTCTCGAGCCCGGGCTGGTGCCGGTAGGCAGCGGCGTCGCCGAGGACGAAGACGTTCGGTTGGCCCGGCACCGAACAGTCCGGTTCGACGAGGACCCGGCCCTGTCGATCGCGCGGCCCGGCGAGGCTCTCGAGCAGGGGGCTCGCCTGGTTGCCCGCCGCCCAGATGACGGTTTCGGTCGGGATCCGCCAATCGGCCGCGGTCACGAACCCGGGCTCGATGTTCGTGACCATCGTTTCGGTCCGGACGTCGACGCCCAGGCCGCGCAGGGTGTCCTTGGCCTTCTGGCTGAGATGGGCCGGGTAGGAAGGCAGCAGTCGGGGTCCGCCCTCGAGGAGCAGCACCGAAGCGTCCCGCGGATCGATCCGCCGGAAGTCCCGGAGCAACGCGAAGCGCCGGATCTCCGCCAGGGCGCCGGCCAGTTCCACTCCGGTAGGGCCGCCGCCAATGACGACGAAAGTGAGGTGCCGCTGCCGGATCACCGGGTCCGACTCCCGTTCGGCCCGCTCGAAGGCCAGCAGGACGCGGCGGCGGATCTCCTCGGCGTCTTCGATCGTCTTGAGACCGGGGGCCAGCGCCTCCCACTCCGGCTTCCCGAAGTAGGAATGGCGGGCACCGGTGGCGACCACCAGATAGTCGAAGGCGAGCCGGGTCCCGTCCAGCAGCGCGACGTCGCGACCGGCGAGGTCAACCGCGGTCGCCTCCCCGAGAAGCACTTCCGCATTGGGCGCGTTGCGGAGCACCGACCGGATCGGGGAGGTGATGTCGCTGTCGGAGAGCGCCGCCGTGGCCACCTGATAGAGGAGCGGCTGAAAGAGGTGGTGGTTGGTCCGGTCCACGACGACGACGTCCACCGGCTTCCGGGCGAGGGTCTTGGCCAGATAGAGCCCGGCGAACCCGCCGCCCAGTACGACGACCCGGGGTCGGGTCACAGGCCCATGGTCTCCCGGCGCCAGCGGGCGAAGCGGATCACGTCGATGGCCGGAGGCACGGCGGCCTCGTCGCCATAGGCGGTGTACATCCGCCAGCGGAGGTAGTCGCGGTCCGGTACGGGAAGGAACGGCGCCCGGCGCCACCAGCCGCGGCGGCGAAACGCCCAGCCGGTCTTGAGGAGATCGACGGCGAGGCGCGGATTGACCAGAGCCCGAACGGCGAGTGTTGCCACCAGTCCGGCCCAGCTGCCGCGGGGCGCCGCCTCGGAACTCATGGCCCCGAATATACGCGCTGACCCATCCCCCGGCACACGCTATATTGCGGCCTCCCGAACCGCCGAGCCGCCGGTGACCAGGCATTCCGAGCACAGCGCCAAGCCGACCGGCCCCACGGCCGACGAGCTCCTGCTCGAAAAGTCCGCCGGCGAAGAGCGGCCGGACGCCTTCCGGAAGACCGATCCCTGGCGGGTCCTGCGCATCATGGGCGAGTTCGTCGAGGGCTTCGAGCGTCTCGGCGATGTCCAGAACGGCGTGACCATCATCGGCTCCGCCCGCACCGCCGAGACCGACCCGATGTACGCGGCCACCGTGGAAACCGCCCGACGGCTGGCGGAGGCGGGGTTTCCGATCATCACCGGCGGCGGCCCCGGGATCATGGAGGCCGGCAACAAGGGCGCGGTGGATGGCGGCGGGCTTTCGATCGGCTGCAACATCGAACTGCCCTTCGAGCAGGGCACCAACCAGTACGTCCGCCGGAAGATGTTCTTCCGGTTCTTCTTCGTCCGGAAGACCATGCTCGCGAAATACTCGCGCGCCCTGATCGCCTTTCCCGGCGGGTTCGGCACGCTCGACGAGCTGTTCGAGTTCCTCACGCTGATCCAGACGGGCAAGATGGAACCGGTGCCGGTGGTCTTCTACGGCTCGAGCTACTGGGGACCGCTGGTGACCTGGATCCGGACCACCATGCTTGCCGAAGGCAAGATCAACGCCGAGGACCTCGATCTCTTCAAGGTGGTCGACGACCCCGAGTCGGCGGCCCGCTGCATCATCGACTACCGCGCCCGATAGGACCGTCATGGCCAAGAGACTGCCGTCCGCCAAGATCCTCCGCGGACCGAAGATCAACCCGAAGCCGATCACCGGCCGCGAGAAGGTGGCCGAGCTGATCGACGGCGCGTTCCTGGCCTACAACGCCGGCCGCCTCCGGGAAGCCTGCGAGCTGTTCACCAGCCGGATGCTCAAGTCGAACGTGACGATCGGGATGAGCCTCACCGGGGCGATGACCCCGGCGGGGCTCGGGATGAGCACCATCATCCCGCTCCTCGAGGCCGGGTTCGTGGACTGGATCATCTCGACCGGTGCCAACCTGTATCACGACGCCCATTTCGCGCTGGGTCTCTCTCTCCATCAGGGAACGCCGTTCGCCAACGACGTGGAGCTCCGCGACAAGGGCGTGGTCCGGATCTACGACATCTTTTTCGACTACTCGGTCCTGCTTTCGACCGACGCATTCATTCGCGAGGTGTCGGCCCGGGAAGAATTCCAGCGGCCGATGTCGAGTGCGGAGTACCACTACCTCCTCGGCGGCTATATCCGCCAGCGGGAAAAAGCCCTCAAGCTGGGCAAGCGGTCGGTCCTTGGCGTGGCGCACGACCTCGGCGTGCCGATCTACACCAGCTCCCCGGGGGACAGCTCGATCGGCATGAACGTCGCCGAGCAGGCCCTGTCTGGAAGCAAGCTGCGGTTCGACGTGAGCGCGGACGTCAACGAAACCGCCGCCATCGTCCTCGAGGCCAAGCGGTCCGGCGGCAAGAGCGGCGCCCTCATCGTCGGCGGCGGCAGCCCCAAGAACTTCCTCCTCCAGACCGAGCCGCAGATCCAGGAGGTCCTCGGCATCGACGAACGGGGGCACGACTACTTCCTCCAGCTCACCGACGCCCGGCCGGACACCGGCGGACTCTCGGGTGCCACACCCGGCGAGGCGGTCAGCTGGGGCAAGGTCGATCCCGACATGCTCCCGGGCACCGTCGTCTGCTATATGGACAACACGGTGTCGCTCCCGCTGATCACCGCCTATGCCAAGGCGAAGATCGGTCGGCGGCGGCTCAAGCGGCTCTATCTCAAGCGCCCGCAGATGATGGCCCGGCTGGAGCGGGAATACCGCGCCGCCCTGGCCTTCCGGAACCGGCGCGCGGCCAAGGCCAAAAAGGTCAAGACGTGACCACTCGCCGGTATGCCGGGTACGCGCTCGGCGTACTGACGGCGACCAACCTGCTCAACTACCTCGAACGCAACGCGGTCTTTGCCGTGTTCGAGCCGCTCAAGCGGGACCTCGGCCTGTCCGACGGCCAGCTCGGGTGGATCGGTACGGCGTACGTGCTGGTCTTTTCGCTGGCTTCACTGCCCCTCGGCCTGCTCGGCGATCTTCGGTCCCGGCGCGCCGTCGTGGCCGGGGGCATCGTCCTCTGGAGTGTGGCCACCGCCCTGAGCGGGCTCTCCCTCGGCTTCAACACCCTGTTCCTTGCGCGGGCGCTCGTCGGCTTCGGCGGGGCGGCGGCCGCGGCGGCCGCAGCGTCAATGGTCGCCGACTATTTCGCCGGGGAACGCCGGGCGCTGGCGATGGGGATCTTCATGGCGGGCCTCGCGGTAGGCGGGGTCCTCGGGATTCTCATCGCCGGCCAGCTCGAGGCGCTCTACGGGTGGCGGGTGGCGTTTCTGGCGCTCGGGCTGCCCGGTTTTGGGTTGGCCGCCCTGGTGATCCGGCTGGTCGATCCGGTCCGTCCGCTCCCATCCGCCACGCTGCGCCAGGAGATGGAATCCATCGGCGTCGGCGTCGGGTCGATGCTCATGGCCTGCGCCCCGATGCTGATCGGGCTCGGCGCCGGCGCCTTTGCCGCCTACGTGCTCGACCACTACTACGGCGCCTCTTCCCGGCTCGACGCCGCGGCACTCCTCACCCTCGCCGGCATCGGGCTCGCCTGGAACATCCGGCTCTGGGTCAAGCGGAGCCGCCGGGCCGCTACGGCGCACCGGGACGAGGGCGACGAGGTACTCGACGCCGCCGTGACGGACCTGCGCCGGGCGTTCGACCTGGTGCTCGGCACCCCGACGCTCGTGTACGTCTTCGTCGGCGGCGCCTTGATCTCCTTCGGGATGAACGGGCTCGTGGCGTGGGCCCCGACGTTCATCACCCGAAGCCTCGGTCTTTCAACAACGGAGGCCACCCGGATGCTCGGCCTCGCGGGACTCGTTGCCGGTACCGCCGGCACCCTGGCCGGGGGCTGGATCGCGGACCGGCTCCGCCCCCGGCTGCCGACCTCGCGCGTCGTGGTGACCACCGTGAGCTTCGTCATCGGGGCGCCGCTGGCCGCCTGGCTGCTGACGCTGCGGGATCCGGCCATCTTCGTGCCGGTGTTCTACGTCGCCTTCTTCCTCCTCACGATGTACAACGGTCCGCTGACGGCCACGATCTTCGACGTTGTGCCGGCCCGGATCGGCACCACGGTCGTGGGCGCCTACCTGCTCTTCATCCACATCGCCGGTGATTCGGTGGCTTTCCCTCTGGTGGGGATGCTCTCGGACCGGTTCGGGCTCGACCGGGCCGTCTACGTCCTGCCGGTCGCGGCGCTGATCGGCGGCGTCGTGGTCCTCGGCGCCAGCCGATGGCTGCTCCGCGACGTGGACCGGGCCGCCGAAGCCTCGGTGGCGGCAGGGTTTGCTGCCGACCGCAGCTAACCACGACGTTTTCCAGTCCCTCCGGCCACGCCCAAGTCGACCCAGGGCCGGCTCGCTGACCCGGGCTGCCAGCACGGCGGTCAGTCGCTGCTTCCCGACCTTGAGCCGCCCCTGATCGGCCTCTGATCGGAAGTTGATCGGCCGGCCCGATGTTTGTGACCTCCCAGGCCTTCGGAGGCATGCTCGTGACCCGACCCACCCTGCTCGTCTTCCTGCTCCTCGCGGTTGGCTGCCAACCGGAACCGTTCGCGCCGCCGCCGCCCGCCCCGCCGGTCGTCCCGACCGGACCGGCTGCCGCCCCGGTCATCGGGTCGACCGGGTGGATGACCGGCGTTCCCACGCCCACCGGCTTCGCGTCCAGCAACGCGACCGCGATTTCCAACACCAATCTGGTCGCAGGGTACAGCAGCGACCGGCTCGGATTCGGCCAGGCCGCCTGGGCCGTCCGCTGGAAGCCGACCGTCCTCGGGCCGGGCCAGATGTTGCCGAACTGGTCGGGGCTGGTCCGCCTCAACCCGATGTCGAAACGCGTCGCAACCGCGGCCGCACTCGGTGCCTTCGACGACTACGTGGTCGGTTGGTCGACCGACGATCAGGGCAATCACGTGCCGGTCTTCTGGCGGTATCCCGATGCGACACCGATTCCGCTACCAATGGCCGGCTGGTCATCGGGCGAAGCAACGGCCGTCGGCGCGGGTCCGGTCATCGTCGGCTGGGTTCGCAGCAGCTCCGGCTCGAAGCGGGCGTTCCGGTACCGCCCGGGCACGGCGGTACTCGATCTGCTCAAGCTGTCCGGCAGTTCGGTTGCCAATGGCATCAGTGAAGACGGCAAAAGCGTGACCGGCTGCGTGACCGCGCCACCCGGCCCCGGCATGGCCGTGACCAGCGCGTTCGTGGACGGCCCCATCTCCTTCCTGGCGCCGAGTCCCCTCGTCACCCAGGTGAACAACTCCTGCGGACTCGCGGTCAACAACACCGGCACCATGGGCGGCTACTTCGAGTACGTCGATGCCTCAGGCGCCTGGTTCGATGTCGGGACCTTCGCCACGACCGCGGGATGGGCCGGTCCCTTGTTTTTCGATCGGTCGATCAACCCTTTCGACCGGATCGCCGTCCGGGTGCAGGCCATCACGACGGGGGGACGTACCGTGGGCTGGGTCGACACCAGCTGGTATCCGGAGGAGTTCGGGACAACGGGCGGCCAGTACGCCTGGATCGCGGCGGGCTACGACCCCAAACTGCTTCCGCGATTCGGCAGCGGGTCGGCGGCGGCCAACGCCATCACGGACACCTGCCTGGCCGTCGGCTACTCGGATTCGGCGGCCGTCTTGTGGGGTAACTACTGCTGATCGAAACGGCGGGGTTGCCGCGGTGCTCCGGTCGGATCAACTTGACCGGGCGTCCATTCCCGGCGCCTGGACGAAACCGACGGGTGTGTCGCCCACTGAAGCATGAGGCGGTGTTGTCGCCATGACAATTGCCCGTTGGATCGACCGGATCGACGCAGAACGCGCCGAGTTGCTTGCCCTGGCTGAATCGCTCGACCCCGGGCGCCTCAGGACGCGACCGGCGTCGGGAGGTTGGTCGGTCCTCGAAGTCATCGAGCATTTGGTCATCGCGGAGCGCGAGGTCATTGGCGGGCTGGCCCCCGCCGCAACCTTGCGCGCCGAGCCGCGCGGCCTCGGCCACCGGATTCGCTACTGGGTCGTCATCTTCGTGCTCTGGTCGCCGATTCGGGTGGCCGTACCGTCGCCCACGATGGTTCCGGCCGGAGAGAAGGACGTTGCCGAACTGAAGCGCATGTGGGACGAGAACCTGGCCTGGATCCGAACCTTCGCGGCGGGGGTCGGCGCGCGGAACGAGGCGGTGTTCCGCCACCCGGTCTCCGGCCCGATGGCGCTGGGGCATGCACTGCGGATGGATCTGACGCACGTCCGGAGCCATCGACGTCAGATCCGGCGGATCCTTTCGTAGCGGCCGCGGCGCATGGGAAACCCCGCGATTCAGGCAGCCGCTACCCGGTGACCGCGATGACTGCGCTCCTCTCCGCGGCGATCGTCACCACCTTTGGAGCGGCGCTGATCGGGTTCGCCATGCTGGTCACCCTTCGGCGGCCCATCGCCGAGCGGTTCCTCCGGTTGCTGGGCGCGTCGGCGCCGGCCCACTATGCTGAGCAGCTTTCGCGGGTGGTAGTCGGCGCCGCGCTGATCGGCTTCTCGCCCGCGATGCGGTATGCCAGGGTGTTCGAGGTCTTCGGCTGGCTGATGGTGCTGACCAGCGTGGTCCTGCTCCTCATGCCCTGGCGCTGGCACCAGCGATTCGCCGAGCGCGTCATGCCACTGGTCGTTCGGTACCTGCGGGTCTACGCCGCCGGCGCGCTCGCGCTCGGGTTGTTCATCCTCTTTGCCGCCACCCGTTCGACGGCCCGGTAGTCGCCCGGCGTCGTGCGCCGCCCTATGGCACGATCTTCGGACGGACAATGAACATCAGTTGGTCCACCGTGTTGGCCGGCCGGCAAGGCTGGAAGTCCAGGCTGCCGCAGGCCGGCACCGGACCCTGCGCCCGAGCACCCGGGATGACGGGAACGGTGAGGACTGAAGAGCGGTCGGCCGAGTGGTAGACGGTATTGCGGCCGGGCTGACCCACTGGCTGGAACCCCCAATCCGGCTGGGCAATCGGCGACGGCGCCATGATCGTCACTTCGAGGCGATGGCCCTGCCGGATCACGGCACCGATCGGCGGGAGCGACATCCGGATCTCGTACACCTGTCCCGGCGCGAGCGGATCGCGCCGGTCGAACCGGTGCCGGATCGCGTCGGGCCGGGAGCGATCGGGGTCGATCGCCCGCATCGACGCCCGCAGCAGACCTCGCTGGAGGTATTGCACGTCTCCATCGGGATAGAGGTCGTGGAGGTCGACGACGAAGTCCGCGTCGTCATGGGCGATACTCACGAAGAAGGTCAGCTGCGGCGCCCCGAGGATGGTGAGGTCCTCGGTCATCGGCGGGCTCCGGTAGACCAGCACGCCTTCCGGTTCGACCGGGAGCGAGAACTGGGCATTGGTGCCGATCAGTTCGGTCCCGGTCGGATACGTGTACGAACGGGGGGCCGTCTGCTCGGGTGTCGTCGGCCTCGTCGAGCTGAGTTGCCCGTCCCCCGTCAGATAGAACGCCCGGGCGCGCGCCTCGGGTGGAGGCCAAGCGCCGTAGGTCGTGATCCAGTTCGGGGTCGACGCGCCGCCACCGAGAGCGGTGCCGCCCTTCCGCGAGACTTCCCAGAATACGGTGACCGGTGACTCCCGGTCGACACCGTTGTCAGTGCCCTAGAGCCACCGGTCGAACCAGCGGACCTGGTCCTGCTGGAACACTTTCTGGCCGCGGATCACGCCATGACCCCCCGGAAGGAGGTAGAGCCGCTTCGGGACGTCGAGCCCGTGGTAGAGGGTGACGCCGCCGGTGATCTGGGTCTGGAAGTCCTGCCATCCCATCCCGACGATCGTCGGCACTCGAACGCGGCCCACGTAGGTCTCGGTGGCGCGGAGCTTCCAATAGTCGTCGTCGAATGGATGCTGCATCACCTCGGCGACGTAGTCGTGCGGAGGGCGGGCATCCGCATTGACCTGGCACTCGGTATCGCCCCAGCCGATCCGGGCATCCATGCCGGCCTTCGAGAGCGCCGGCTGGTAGAGAAGGAACCAGCGGGAGGTGAACCCGATGTTGAACATCCCGCCCGGGTAGAGGGCGTCTTCGTAGACGTTGGCGGTGATGCTCGAGGTGACCATGGCCTTGAGCGCCGGCGGCTGCTTGGCTGCGACGTAGTAGGCCGTGTGCGCCGGATACGAGGATCCCCAGAGGCCCACGGCCTGGGTGCTCCACGGCTGCCGGGCGATCCAGTCGATGACCTCCGCACCGTCCGCGCCGTGGGATTCGCCGTCCAGGAAGCTGAAAGTGCCCTGCGAGCAGCCGGTGCCCCGAACGCTCACGCCGAGATACGCGTAGCCCTGATCGAGCCAGGTGCGGGAGGGGCCGGCACCGGCCGCCACGTACGGGTCGTATTGGACGATGGCCGGGTACTTCCCGTCCCGGGTGGGCCGGTAGGCGACGTAGGCCAGCCGGACGCCGTCACTCAGCGTGACATAGCCGTACTCGCGGAAATACGCCTGCTGGGCCGGGGGCGACGGCGGGGACGCCTCCTGGGCCCGGGCCGGTCGGCCCGAGGCGAGCCCGGCCAGCGCCAGGGCCATCGCGACGGCGTGAGAGCGAGTCTGACGGGCGGGATGGCGCACGTCGTCGAGCATGGATCACCTCGCGAGGAGGGTGGGGGCGGGAGACCGCCGCTGATAATAGCCCGCCAGGCGGCGGTCGGTGGGGACTGCGGTCGCATGATCAGGCGCGCGGGAGTACTTTCGGCACTTGCCGACCGTCGGGGCATCATGACCAGCCATCGCCAAACTGGGCGGCGTCTCTGACCTCCGCGCTCGCGGCTCAGCAACGGGCCTCGCGCACGGCCTACGACTGCGCCGCGACCCGGGCAGCGGTCTTCGCGGCCACGGGCCTGCCCTCCTTCGACTACCTCGCGCACGAGGTCGCCGACAGCCCATCGGCGTCGGTTCGGGCCCGGCTCGGCCTCGCGCTGCTCCGGCTCGGGGCCCACGGCCTCGTTCGCCGGCTCATCGCGCGGGCCTCCCCCGGCGCCGATGTGTTCCTGTTTGCCCGCCAGATGGTGGCCGACGATCTGATTCGCGAGGCATTGGCGGCCCGTCCGGAGACCCAGGCGGTCATCCTGGGTGCGGGGCTCGACACCAGCGGCGTGCGCATCGGTGCCGAGCGCCGGGCGGCGGGTTTGCCACCCGGGACGTTCTTCGAGGTGGACCTGCCTGCCATGCAGGCGGAGAAACGCCTGGTCGCGGCGCGACTGGGCGCGGCAGGCAAGTACGTCGACGCCCACGTCGCCTATGTACCGTGCTCATTCGGCGATTAGGAACTCGCCGCTGCCCTGCGGTCCGCCGGGTTCGATCCGGCGCGGCCCTCTGTCTGGATCTGGTCCGGCGTCATCCACTACCTGACCGAGGCCGCGGTGCAGGCAACGCTGGCCGACTTGAAGGCGCTGTCGGCCCCCGGCTCCCTGCTCTGTTTCGACTTCATTCTCCTCGAGGCCTACGAGCGGCCGGCGGCGTTCGGGTTCGCCGAGACCAAGCGGCGATTCGACGCGTTCGGCGAGGTCATGTCCTTTGGATTCAGGGAGGGAACCGAACACATCCGCGAATGGCTTGCGGCCCAGGGCGTTGCCTTGGTCGGGACCCACACCAACCTCGATATGGTGAACCTGTACGAGGCCCGCACCGGCCGGCCGGCGCCCTCGCGGGGGACTCCGTGGGCCAATCTGGCCGTCGCGTCGCTATGAGGTGAGCCGGTGACGCGGCGGTTCCCACGCGACAACGGAGACCCCTCCCGTTTGCGCTGGCGCCGCCGCCGCCGAATATTCGGGCAGGTTGTCGCTGCCCAACCGGCCCGCGTTGGGCCGGCTGCCGTCCGACCACCGGGGGCCGCTGCCGGGCCCCCGTTCTCGCCCATCCCCCACTGCGAAACGAGGGCGCCATGACGACGCGACGCAGTCACCTCATCCTGTCCGGTGCCGTGTTGCTCGCGGCCTGCGCCGCCCCGACCATCGACCGCGAGGCCGAGGGCCAGGCCCTGATGCAGTTCAGCCGGGACTGGTCGGCCCGAGTTGCCGCGGGGAACGTGGACTCGATCATGACCGGATGGGCGGACGACGCCGTCTTGATGGCTCCCGGGTCCCCGCCGCTCGAAGGCAAGGCCGCCATTCGCCAGTATGTCGAGGCAGCGATGCGGATCCCCGGGTTCTCGATCCGGTGGGAGCCGGTGAGTGTTCACGTGGCGGCCCAGGGCGACCTGGCCTACCTGGTCGAGCGGAACGTCACGACGGTCGCCGATTCCGCAGGGAGTCTGGTCACTACCCACGGCAAGGCCGTGACCGTGTGGCGCAGGACCGAGAGCGGCGGGTGGGAGAACGTGATCGATATCTGGAACGACGCCCCACCGCCGCAGTGACCGGAGCGGTTGGAGGGATGTTGCGGCCGCTCGGCTCCGGCGCCCAGTCCCAGGGGGGCCTCCGGGAGCCCGGTCGCTCTCACTCCTGGTTGAGCCGGCGGCGGGCCTCCTCGAGCATCTCGATCATGCGCCGCCAGCGACCGGGCCGGTCGACGTCGTACCTCCTCGCCAGGGTCACGGCGTCGTCTCCGGTGCGGCGGTACGGCAGCCGGGGATCCGCTCCAGCCGCAAGCAGCTCCGCCACCCGGTCGTCCATCGCGCGATGGATCGCATCGTGCAGTTCGTCGGCGAGCCGCTGCGGCTCCGAGATCTCGTCGTCCGCCATGGTGTCCCCCCGGTGCGGCCTTCGGGAGCATGGCCACCGGTGGCCCGAGCGTCAAGCTCCGCCCGGCGGAGTCCGGGCGGAGAGGTCAGCGGCCCACCGTCGTGCTGCTGGAACGTCAGACTAGGGGCGCAACGGGTTGAGCTGATCCTGCCAGCTGTAGGGGCTTTGGCTCAGCACCGCTCCCGTCGCGTCGTCGGTGATGACGACCATCAGGTTGTGGCCCTGCCACTGGGTCTCGCCCTGCACGATAACTCCGTTGATGTTGCTCGAAAGCCCGCAGGGCCCACGGAAAACGGGCGCGGTGCCCGAGATCTTCTGCTTGACGTCGAGCACGTACTGCACCGGCGGCGCGACGGGCGACGGGCATTCCTCGGACCAGGCCGAGGCCCATTCGACGATGGTGGCGGTGACGTTGAGGGCGGTCGTCCCGCAGTTTTCGAGGTTGTACTTGATATCGGGCGGAATGAGGTTGCGAACGGTCTGCCCGTTGTTCGTCACCACGACCGTCGCACAGACTGCCGGAGCCGGCGTGCCGCCGCCTCCACCGCCGCCACCCCCACCGCCGCCGCCCTGACCCTTGGCGAGGGCCGGAACGTTGGCCGCGGCCTGCGGCGCCAAAGGATTGGTGCTGCTCTCGCTGCAGGCCGCGGCGGCGCCGACGAGCGCGGCAAGGCCAAGGACGAGGGTCGGGTGCTTCATTGCTGAGGGCTCCAGTGCTGGATGGTGGCAGTGGCGGCCACCGACTGGCCGACCACCTGGGCCCCTGTTTTGCAGAGTACATGCCGTCGGCGCGGCGCCGCAAACGACTGATATACAATGACTTGGAAGTCGCACTGATTTGCTGCGGCTCGTTTCAATCCAGGAGGTGGTCCGTTCCGGGACACCCGGCGACCCGAGTCGTTTGAAAACGCCCGTTTGCCGCCACTCCCGGGCGAGCCGGCGCCCAAGACATGGCCCCGCCGGGAGCATGGTCAAGTTCCGCCCGGCGGCTCCTGTTTCGCTCCGCCACCGAGCCCCCGCCAGACCGGCCCCGCCGGAAACGCGTACTCGGCCAGCGAGGCCGCCTTCATCTCGATCGAGAACCCGGCTTGAATCGGAACCTGGTAACGGGCGTTCCGGATGACACACGGGTCCACGAAGTGCTCGTGGAGATGGTCGACGTACTCGAGGACTCGATGCTCGAGCGACGCCCCGATCACCAGGTAATCGATCAGCGCCAGATGCTGGACGTACTCGCAAAGGCCCACCCCGCCGGCGTGCGGGCAGACCGGCACGCCGAACTTCGCGGCCAACAGCAACACGGCCAGCACCTCGTTGACACCGCCCAGCCGGCAGGCATCGATCTGACAGAACCGGATGGCCTCCGCCTGGAGGAGTTGCTTGAAGATCACCCGGTTCTGGCAGTGTTCGCCGGTGGCGACGCCGATCGGGGCGACCGCCCGGGCAATCGCCGCGTGGCCCAGGACGTCGTCCGGACTCGTCGGCTCCTCGATCCAGAGCGGCTCGAACGGGGCGAGGTGCGCCATCCACTCGATGGCCTGGGGCACATCCCAGCGCTGATTGGCGTCCACCATCAGGAACCGGCCGGGGCCAATCTCCTCCCGGACGATCCGGAGGCGGCGCACGTCGTCCTCGAGCGACGCGCCGACCTTGATCTTGAAGTGGCGCCACCCCTCGGCGAGTCCCTCCCGGCACAGCTGCCGGATCTTGTCGTCCGGATAGCCGAGCCAGCCGGCCGACGTCGTGTAGGCGGGAAAGCCGTCACGAAGCATCTCGGCTTCGCGGTCGGCCCGGCCGGCGCGGCGGGAACGGAGGAGTTCGAGCGCGGCCTCCGGCGTGAGGGCATCGGTGAGGTAGGTGAAGTCGACGCAGCGGACCAGCGCGTCGGGATCGAGGTCCGCCACGAGCCTCCAGAGCGGCTTTCCCTCGAGGCGAGCCCACAGGTCCCAGATGGTGTTCACCACGGCGCCCACCGCCAGGTGGGTCACTCCCTTTTCGGGGCCGAGCCAGCGGAGCTGGCTCTCCTGCGTCAGGCTGCGCCAGAAGAGACCGAAATCGGCGGTGATATCCTCGAGCCGCCGACCCACGACGAGCGGGGCGATTTCCTCGATCGCCGCGCAGACGACGCCGGTACCCCGCCCCAGGGTGAAGGTGAGGCCATGACCCGTGACCGGGCCGTCGGTATGCAGCATCAGGTACGCCGCCGAATAGTCCGGATCGGTATGGACGGCGTCGGAACCGATGTGGTCGAGCGAGGTCGGGAAGCGAATGTCCCGCACTTCGAGCCGGGTGATGGTCGTCATCGGTCAGGCCGTGAAGCCGCCGTCCACCACGAGCGCGGTGCCGGTGGCGAAGCTCGCGTCGTCGGAGGCGAGGTAGAGGATGCCGGCGGCGATCTCCGCCGCGGTGCCGAGGCGACCCATGGGCTGGCGGGCGGTCATGGCGGCGAGTGTGGCCTTCGGATCCTTGGTCTCGGCGACGCGCTGGGAGACCCACGGCGTCATGGTGGTACCGGGACAGATGCAGTTGACCCGGATGCCGGCGCCAACATGGTCGAGCGCCATGGCGCGGGTGAGACCGACGACCGCATGCTTGGACGCGGTGTACGCCGCCCGGTCCTTCACCGCCGCCACGCCGGCGATCGACGAGGTGTTGACGATCACGCCGCGCCCCCGGGCGATCATCGCCGGGAGCGCGGCCCGCGACAACAGGAACATCGCTTTCACGTTGACCCGCATCAGCAGGTCCCAGTCCGCTTCGGAGGTGTCCAGCACAGTGCCGGTGACGCCGACGCCAGCGTTGTTCACCAGGACGTCGATTCTCCGGAACCGTTTGTGCACGGCCGCCACGAGCGCCTCCGCCGTGGCGGCGTCCGAGACGTCTCCCGGCACGGCCAGCGCTCGCCCGCCGGCCCGCTCGATTCGCCGGACGGTGGCCGCTGCCTTGCCCGGCGCCAGATCGTTCACGGCCACGGCGGCGCCCTCTCGACCGAAGTCGAGCGCCGTCCGCTGCCCGATGCCCGATCCGGCACCGGTCACGAGCACGACTTTCCCCTTGAACCGCGGCTTCATCGCGATCTCCTTCGTTCGGCGCGCACGGTCCGGGCGACCGAGCGGGCGGCGGCGGCCACCGCGGCGGCCGGCGTGAGTTTGCCCACGAGCGCCGCCTGCACCGAGCGCCAGATGGCGTCCTCGCAGTCGGGATAGCTCGCAAACCGGGGCGGGATGATCAGAGCGGACTGCATCGTTTCGGCCAGCAGCTTCCAGCGGTTCGATTCGTAGCGGTCGGCCCGGAGCGAGCGGCGGACGGCCCGAACCGCGCTCTGCCGGGCGGGGATCGCCCCAAGCGCCGCTTCGCCCCGCTGCGACTCGGGGGACGTGAGGAACTGGAGGAGTGCCACGGCCCCGGCCCGGTTCCTTGCCCGTTTCGCCACCGCGAAGGAGTGGCAGCCTGCGTACGCGGCCCGGCGGCCGGTGAATCCCGCCGGCAGGAGCGCCACGCCGGTCTGGCGCGCCACCGAACTGGTCCGCGGATCACGATAGAGGTAGTGGCTGCCGGGCCAGTCCGTCGTCATCGCGGCGCGACCCCGGCGATACGCGGCGGAAATGTCGTCGTAGTGCCAGGAGGGTAGCCGGGCCGGTGTCACCCGCCGCCGCTGGTGCAGGTCGACCAGCCGGTCGACCGCCCAGATCCCGGCGGAAGAATCGAACGCGGGCGAGAGGTCGGGATGGAACAACTCGCCGCCCGCGCTCACGAGGAACTCGTAGAAGGTCCCGAAGAGGCCCGAGTCCCGGCCCGGAAACAGAAAGCCGGCGTGGCCGCGGCCGGTGAGCAACGTAGCCGATTCGACCAGCTCGTCCCACGTCTCCGGAACCCGTGGCGCGCGGCGGAACAGGCGCCGGTAGTCTCGCCGGAACCGAGCGGACGCAAACAGATCCCGGCGATAGTAGAGGAGGCGGAGGTCGACGTTGCGGGGCACCTGCAGCAGGCGGCCGCCGATCGTGGCGAGTTCCAGGGTCCGCGGGTTGAGATCCCGAAGGTGGGCGGCGGGCACCAGGCCGTCGAGCGGCAACAGCCACCGCGCCTGCGACGGGGCGTACTTGGTATGAGTCGACAGCAGATCGACATCGGGCACCCCGCGGCCGAAATCGCGGGCCACCCGGGCGTTGAGCTCCGGGTGCGGCAGGCGCGCCACGACCTCCACCCGATAGCCCGTGGCGCGCTCGAAGGCCGGGATCCGGTCGTAGAGACGGTCGTACATCGGACCGCCGACGAAGAGCGCGCGAACGACGGACGAACGATCCATGCGGTCACCGAAGCGGGAATCGGAACGTTGGCGGCACGAGCCGGCACCGGTCGGCCGCCGAAGCGACGAACGGGCCCGACGAGGGCGACCGATCCGGCGGTGAATATATCGCGCCCGGACGATACTTTACCCCCGTTCGCCAACGGGAGCGCGCGATGTCATACCAGGACAAGACGGTGATCGTAACCGGCGGGAGCCGGGGCATCGGCGAGGGGATCGTCCGGGCGTTCGCCAACGCCGGTGCCGTGGTGAGCTTCTGCGACCGCCGGGTCGAGGAGGGCGAGGCCCTGGCCGCCGCCCTGCTGGCCGGCGGGTGCCGGGTCGGCTTCCGGCCCTGCGACGTGACCGACGAAGGGGAGCTGGAAGCGTTCGTGGCCGGCGCCGTGGGCTCGATGGGCGGCCTCGACTGCCTGGTCAACAACGCGGGGTGGCACCCACCCCACCATCCGATCGACGGCTTCACCGCGGCCGGTTTCCGGGAGCTGCTCGAACTCAACCTGCTCAGCATGTTCACGGCCTGCCGGACCGCCCTGCCGGCGCTCCGCCGGAGCCGCGGGGCGATCGTCAACATCGCGAGCCTGGTGGCCACGATCGGGCAACACCACGCCGTCACCTACGCCGCGACCAAAGGTGCAATCGTCGCCTTCACGAAGGCGCTGGCCCTCGACGAGGCGCCCCACGGGGTCCGGGTCAACTCGATCTCGCCGGGCAACATCATGACGCCGCTCTGGGCGGAGGCCGCGGCCAGCATGGGGAATCCGGCAGCCGTGATCGCCGAGGGCGAGGCGGCCCAGCCGCTGGGCCGGATGGGCACACCGGCCGAAGTGGGCGTGCTGGCCCTGTTTCTCGCGGCGGGGGCGACCTTCACCACCGGGGTCGATCACCTGATTACGGGCGGGGCGGAGCTCGGCTACGCTCGAAAGGCCTGAGCCCAGCCCGCGACAGGCGGTTTCGGGAGACCGACCCGCGAAGCGATTGGCGGGCGCTGCCGAAGGCGAGATCCCCGGGCGCTCCGCACCCGGCCGCGGCATCGGGATCAGAGCGAACGACGATGGCGATAGCGGTCGATCGCCACTGCCGCCACGATGATGGCCCCGGTCACGATCTCCTGAACCCAGTTCGACCAGCCCAGCTGAGACCCGCCGGCCCGGATCACGGTCATGATCAGCGCACCGAGGACGCTGCCGAGAATCGAACCCTCGCCGCCCGCGAGGCTCGCCCCGCCGATCACCACGGCCGCGATGATGTCGAGTTCGAGGCCGGTGGCCACGGTCGGGTCGCCGACGGAAAGCCGGGCGAACTGGAGCACCCCCGCCACGCCGGCCATCACGCCGCCCAGCACGTAGACCGCCTGCTTCACCCGCTCGACCCGGATCCCGGCGAGCCGCGCCGCCGCCTCGTTGCTGCCGACCGCGAGCAGGTGCCGGCCGAACCGGGTCCGGCCCAGCAGTACGGCCGCGGCGACGGCAAGCACGATCATCAGCCAGACACCCGGAGCGACCAGTTGCCAGCGCCGCTCCGGCGGCAGGGCCGCGAGGGCCTCGTTGAGCAACGTCACCGGCGCATCGACGCGCTCCTCGTGGGCGAGACCCTTGGCCGCGCCGCGGATGGCCAGCATGGTGCCAAGGGTGACGATGAACGGCACCACCCGGAGGCTGGTGACCAGGAGACCGTTGAGCGCCCCGCCGACGGAGGCGGCCCCGACGCCCAGCAGCGCCGCCGCGACCGGACCGGCGCCCGACCGCATGGCCACCGCGGTGACGACGGTGGTGAGCGCGATGGCCGCGCCGACGGACAGGTCGATGCCGCCGGCGGCAATCACCAGCGTCATGCCCAGCGCCGCGGTCCCGACGATGGCGGTTTGCCGAAGGACGAGCTCGACGTTGGCGAGCGACAGGAAGATCCACTCACCGGTGTTTCGCTGGACCAGCACGGCGAACAGGAGAAACGCGGCCCCGAGCGCGCCGGCGGTCGCGAGATTTCGGCGCATCAGACCGCGACTCCCGCCGCCTCGAGCAGCAACTCGTGTTCGCTCACGGAGGCGACCGGGCGGAATGGGCCGAGGACCCCGCGCGACATGACGGCGATTCGGTCCGCCACCCCGAGGAGTTCGGGCAGGTAGCTCCCGATCAGCAGCACCGCCCGGGACCGGTCCGCCCGGGCCACCAGGTCGTCGATCAGCCGATAGATCGCCGCCTTGCTGCCGACGTCGATCCCGCGGGTCGGCTCGTCGAGCAGGAGCACGTCCACGTCGTGCCGGAGAAGGCGGCCCAGCGCCACCTTCTGCTGATTGCCGCCGGAGAGTTCGCTCACCGGGGCCAGGGGATCGGCCGCCCGGATGTCGAGCCGGTCGATCCAGGGCCGGGCTTCGGCGGCCTGGCTCCGGTCGCTGAGCCAGCGGTCGAGCTTCGTGAGCGTCAGATTGTCGGCGATCGACATCCCGGTGGCGAGCCCTTCTCCTTTGCGATCCTCGCTCACCATTCCGACGCCGGCGGCCCACCGCTCCGCGGGCGACGCCGGACCGGACCGGCCGAGAACCCGCACGGTGCCGCGCCGGACCGGGTCGAGACCCATGACCGCTCGCACCAGCTCGGTGCGGCCCGAGCCGACCAGACCGAAGATCCCGAGAACCTCCCCCCGGTGCAGCGTCAGTGTGGCGGTGGCGGGGCGAGCAACGCCGGCGAGCTCGGCCAGATCGAGCACCGCTTCGCCCCGCACCCGCAGGGATCGGGGATACACCTCGACCTCCGCGCCGCCCATCATCGCGCGGACGATCGATGCCGCCGTCGCGTCGGTCATGGCGCCCGCGGCGACGACGCGTCCGTCTCGGAGCACGGAATAGCGATCCGCGATGGCGAGAGCTTCCTCGATGAAGTGGGTGATGAGAATGACGGCGTGCCCCTGCTCCGCCAGGCGCCGGACGGTGGCGAACAGCCGTTCGGCGTCCTGCCGGCCCAGGCTGCTGGTGGGCTCGTCGAGCACGAGCACCCGGCACCCGATCGCGAGCGCCCGGGCGATCTCGACCACTTGCTGGGCCGCGGGCGACAGCTGCCCGACGACGCGGTCCGGATCGAGATCGCCATGGCCCAGCGCCGCGAGCGCCGCAACGGCCGCGACTCGCATGCCCTTCCGGTCGAGCACCCCGCGCCGCGATCGCTCGGCGCCGAGAAAGATGTTGTCGGTAACCGAAAGATGAGGCGCGAGGGAGAGTTCCTGGTAGATCATGCCGATCCCGCGACGGCGGCCGTCGGCGGGATTGGCCGGGCGATAGGGCTCGCCGTCGAGCTCGATGGTGCCGGCGTCCGGCTCGACGGCACCCGCCAGCACCTTCATCAGGGTGCTCTTGCCGGCGCCGTTCTGGCCGAGAAGGGCGTGAACCTCCCCGGGGGCCACCGCGAGATCAACTCCGGCAAGGGCGGCCGTGGCCCCGAACCGCCGGGCAATGCCCCGCATGACGAGCCGGGGCATCACGGCCTCGTTCAAGGCGCCAGCTTCGGGCTCACCAACTCGGCCACGGCCGGGTCGGCGATGTTGTCCTTCGTGACGAGGGTGGCCCCGGTGTCGATCCGCTTCTCCACCGGCTGGCCGCGGAGGTGGCTCACCAGCGTCTTGACCGCGAGGTACCCCATGTTGACCGGGTTCTGGAGCACCATGCCGTCCATCTGCCCGGCGTTGATCGCCTCGACGAACTTGGGGCTCGAATCGAAGCCGATCAGGTGGACCTTGCCGGCATGGCCGCCGTCAACCAGCGCGCGGAGGGTGCCGAAGGTAGACGACTCGTTCGGACAGAAGATGCCGTCGATGCCGAGGCCCGCCGCCGTCTTCCGGGACGCGAGGATGTTCTCGGCCGCCTGGAAGGCCGTTTCGGTCGTGGCACCGGCGTACTGGTTGTCGCTCACCACGGTGATGCCCGGGTGTTTCGCGATCGCGTCGAGGAAGCCCTGTTCCCGGTTGGTGGTACTCGCCGAGCCGACCGCGTAGCGGAGCAGGACGACGTTGCCCGTGCCGCCGAGGCGGCGGGCCAGCTCGTCGCCCGCCAGTTGGCCGCCGCGATAGTTGTCGGTAGCCACGAAACTGACGTAGTCGCCGCCCGAAAGGTCTGAGTCGAAGATCACGACCGGGATGCCGGCGCGGGCGGCGTTCGCCACGGGTTGGACCAGCGCCGCATCGTCGAGCGGTGCCAGGGCAATCCCGGAGACGCCGCGGGTGACGAAGTTCTCGATCACCTTGATCTGTTCTTCCCGGTCGCTCTCCTGGAGCGGGCCTTTCCACTCGACCGTGACGCCGAGTTCTTCGCCGGCCTTGATGGCGCCGGCATGGACGGCCTTCCAGAATTCGTGGGTGGTTCCCTTGGGAATGACCGCGATCCGGAGCGAGGCCGGTTCGCGGGACTTTGCGCCGCAGCCGCAGAGGACGAGGGTGGCGGCAAGAACGAGAGGGGTGCGCATCCGGCAATGCTATCACGCCCGGACACCGAAAGCGATTCCGGGCCGCCGGCGTTCAGCACCCCATGCCCAGCGGCTCGAGGACACCGGCCCGCGGGGGAGGCACTCCGGCCGCCGGCGTCACGGAACCTCGACGGCAGGATGGACCCGGTCGAACCAGACCACCGCGTCGAACGCCCGGCCAAGGGGCAGCAGCAGGTGACCGACCTCGAACCGAATCGGCCGCTCGACGGCAAGCCAGTCGGCCACGGAGCCGGCCGGCGGGGCACTGAGGGGCAGGATGAAGGGCCCGGGCCGGACCGCGCCTAACGTGGCGTCGACGCTGCCCGGCACCGGCGCGGCGCCGCTATCGGCGGACGCACCGCCGTAGGCGGTCCCGATCGCCAGGTAGCCTTCCCCCAGCTCGTCGCCGAGGAGCGTTCCCATCGAGAGCGTGGGACCGTTGGGCGCCGGGGGCCCGGCGATCGGCACCCGCTGCACGTGGGCGTTGTGGGCCCAGAGCACAGCCCGCTCTCCTGGGGCCAGCTGGGCGAGCGCCCATCGCGTGTTGTCGGCCATGGCGCGGTCCCGGGGGTTGTCGGGGTCGTAGGCGCCGAGGCGGAGCATCGCTTCGGTCTGCTGCGCCACCAGGGCGAGCCGGAGCGCGAGCCCGGTCCGGTCCCCGGCCGGGGGCCGGCGGCGCACCCTAATCACCAGCTCTGCGGCGAGGGTCCGAAGGCTGTCTCGGGCGGCCGGCGTCAGGCTGTCGTAGCGGGCTGCCGCCGGCCGCCAGAACGGTCCCGCAGTCCGGGCCGCCAGCGACCGGAGCGCGGCAAGACTCGGCCGGGCGGGCGACTGCGGCGGGAGCATGGCCTCGAGTCGATCGAGAGCCGGAAGCATCGTACCGGCCGACCCCGGCAGGTCGGCGCCGATCACCCGGACGGGATGTTCCCGGCCGGCCGTGGTATTCCATTGTCGGACCCACCGGAGTGACTCGCGCACTTCGGCCAGTGACCCGAAGCCGTAGTTGATCACCCGGGTGAAGTCGACCGAGTCGGTCCGGCCGGCGAGGTAGTCGTCGAGCCCGATTGCCTCGGGCAGCCCGGATTCGAGAGTCACCATCGTGACGCGGTGGCGGCTCACCAACTCCCGGAGAAGCGTCCGCCGGAGCGCGAGAAACTCCCCGGTGGCATGCACGCTCTCGCCGACGCCGATCAGGCGGGCCCGGTCGAGGCGGGGCCCCAGCCCGGCCGCGGCGTCGGTTCCGGAATAGGCTCGAGCGCGGCTCCGGGCCCAGGTCACGAACGCCGAGTCCGTCTGCCCGGCCAGGGCGACGGGGAGAAGCAGGGCGACAAGGCTCAGCGAAATTGTCCGCACTGGCTGGTTCCTCCAGGTCAGAGCACGGCCGGCACGCGGCGCCGGCATTCCGGGTCGGGAACGGACCGGTGAGGCGGAGTACTGCGTCCCGACCGGTTCGACGGTACGGAAGCGGAGTACTGCTCCCCGACCGGTTCGACGGTACGGAATGGGTTCGGGCGCGGATTCACTGCCCTGGGCTACGGTGCCGACGGATTCGGTGACGCCGGGGTTACCGGGGGGTGACCGAAAACTGAATGATGCCTGAATGTGGCATGCCTGCCTCCGACAGGCACGGACCGGTTCCATCGGACAAGGCGATACCGTTCGACCGTCCTTCCGCCCCCGACTCCCTATTCCATTCACCGGACTCAGGCGGTATCGTCCCCTAGCGCCCCGGCCGGGCGCCTCCCCCAACAGACCGGACCAAACTGCGCATGGCCCACGCGACCGTCCCCCTCACGCGGCGTCGGTTCCGCCAGACGATGCGGCGCGACAAGTGGTGGATTCAGCCCGCGATCGTGTTCACCATCCTTTCCGCGTTCCTGGTGTACGCCACCTGGGCCGCGTTCCAGAATGCCCACTACGCCTTCGGCAACTATCTCTCGCCGTTCTACAGCCCCGAGATCTTCGGCGATTCGCCGCACTCGTGGTTCGGCCCGAAGCCGGGCTGGTGGCCGGGCTGGCTGCCGTTCTCGCCGGCGCTGATCATCCTGCCCTTCCCGGCCCTGTTCCGCTTCACCTGCTACTACTACCGGGGCGCCTACTACAAGGCATTCTGGGCGGATCCGCCCGGCTGCACGGTGGGCGAACCCCGCAACACCTACCTGGGCGAGCGCTACTTCCCGCTCATCCTCCAGAACATCCACCGCTACTTCCTGATGATCTCGGTGGTGTTCCTGTTCTTCCTCGGCCACGACGCCTGGAAGGCGATGTGGTTCGCCGATGCCTCGGGCGCCGAGCACTTCGGGGTCGGCGTGGGCACCCTGGTCCTCACGGCCAACGTGGTCTGCCTGACCGGCTACACCTTCGGCTGCCATACCATGCGGCACGTCTTCGGCGGCTGGCGGGACCAGTTCTCCCGGAATCCGGGGTTCAAGGTTCCTTACGCCTGCTCGTCGTGCCTCAACCGGGCCCACCACCGCTGGGCCTGGGTGAGTCTCTTCATGGTGGCCTTCTCCGACATCTACGTCCGGATGTGCTCGATGGGCATCTGGACCGACTTCCGGTTCTTCTGATGGCCGACTACGCGAGCTACGATCACGACGTCCTGGTCATCGGCGCCGGCGGGGCCGGCCTCCGCGCGGCCATCGAAGCGGCCGGCAGCGGCGTCTCGGTGGGCCTCGTCTGCAAATCGCTCCTCGGCAAGGCCCACACGGTCATGGCCGAGGGTGGCATGGCGGCGGCGATCGGCAACGTGGACGACCGGGACAACTGGCGGGTCCACTTCGCCGACACGATGCGGGGCGGGCAGTACGTCAACAACTGGCGGATGGCAGAGCTGCACGCGAAGGAGGCGCCGGCCCGGGTCAAGGAACTCGAGGCCTGGGGCGCCCTTTTCGACCGGACCAAGGACGGCCGGATTCTCCAGCGGAACTTCGGCGGCCACCGTTATCCCCGCCTGGCCCACGTTGGCGACCGGACCGGCCTCGAGATGATCCGGACCCTTCAGGATCACGGAATACACCAGGGCATCGACGTCCACATGGAGGTCACGGTCGTCTCCCTGCTCAAGCGGGGCGACCGGGTGGTTGGCGCTCTGGCGTACGACCGGCACCACGGCGCGTTCCGGCTGTTCCGGGCCAAGGCCGTGATCCTCGCCACCGGCGGGATCGGGCGGGCCTTCCAGATCACCAGCAACAGCTGGGAATACAGCGGCGACGGGCATGCGCTCGCCTACCGGGCCGGCGCCGACCTGATGGACATGGAGTTCATCCAGTTCCACCCGACCGGCATGGTCTGGCCCCCGTCGGTCAAGGGCATTCTGGTGACCGAGGGGGTCCGCGGCGAAGGCGGTATCCTGGTCAACAACCAGGGCAAGCGGTTCATGTTCGACGACATTCCCGAGAACTACCGCTCCCAGACGGCCGACAACCCCGAGGAAGGCTGGCGCTACGTCACGGGTGACAAGAACGCCCGGCGCCCCCCCGAACTCCTCACCCGCGACCACGTGGCCCGCTGCATCATGCGGGAGGTCCGGGCTGGCCGGGGCAGCCCGCACGGCGGGGTATTCCTCGACATCCAGTGGATCAAGGAAAAGCTGCCTAACGCCGCCGAACACATCCGCAAGAAACTGCCGAGCATGTACCACCAGTTCAAACAACTGGCGGACATCGACATCACCAAGGCGCCGATGGAAGTCGGGCCCACGACTCACTACGTAATGGGCGGGATCCGGGTGGACGGCGACACCCAGATGTCCACCGTCCCGGGCCTCTTTGCCGCCGGCGAGTCGGCGGCGGGCCTCCACGGCGCCAACCGCCTCGGCGGCAATTCGCTCTCGGACCTGCTGGTGTTCGGCAAACGAGCCGGGGAGTACGCCGCCAAGTTCGCCCGGGAGCACGACGCGGTGGCGCCCGATACCGGCGAAGTGAACGAACTGATTGCGGAAGCGCTGGCCCCGTTCGACCGGAAGAACGGCGAGAGCCCGTATCTGGTCCAGCAGGATCTCCAGGCGATGATGCAGGACCTCGTCGGCATCGTCCGTCGGGAATCGGAGATGGAGGACGCCGGCGGAAAGCTCGCCGCCCTGGCGGTCCGGGCCGCCCGGGTTGGCACACCCGGGAATCGGGAATACAATCCCGGCTGGCACACGGCCCTCGACCTGGCCAACCTGATGACGGTTTCCGAGGCGGTCATCATGTCGGCGCGAGCTCGCAAGGAGAGCCGGGGGGGCCATTTCCGTGACGACTATCCGGACAAGTCGGCCGAGTTCGGGGGCTTCAACCACGTCGTGAGCCGGGACGCCGGCGGAACGATGGCCCTGCGCCGCCAGACCATCCCCCCGTTGCCCGACGAACTCAAGCAGGTCATCGAGGAGATGAAGTGACCATGGCGAAAGCAACCTTCTCCGTGTGGCGGGGCGAGGCGGGCCAGGGCGCATTCGTCGATTACACGACGGAAGTCTCCGAGGGCATGGTGGTGCTCGACGCGGTCCACCAGATCCAGGCCGAGGGCGCCACCGACCTGGCCTGCCGGTGGAACTGCAAGGCGGGCAAGTGCGGCTCCTGTTCGGCCGAGATCAACGGCCAGCCCCGGCTCATGTGCATGACCCGGCTCAACCAGCTCGACCTGAGCGAGCCGGTGACGATCGAGCCGATGCAGACGTTCCCGCACATTCGGGACCTCGTCACCGACGTGAGCTGGAACTACGCCGTCAAGCAGAAGATCAAGCGGTTCACGCCGCGGACGCCCGACGCCGCCGACGGTACCTGGCGCATGCACCAGGAGGACGTGGACCGGCCGCAGGAGTTCCGGAAGTGCATCGAGTGCTTTCTCTGCCAGGACGTCTGCCACGTCCTCCGGGACCATCATCTCCACGACGAGTTCATCGGCCCGCGCTTCCTGGTGTACGCGGCGAACCTCGAGATGCATCCGATCGACTCGGAGAACCGGCTCGAGGAACTCCGCAAGCTCCACGGGATCGGCTACTGCAACATCACCAAGTGCTGCACCAAGGTGTGCCCCGAAGAGATCAAGATCACGGACAACGCGATCATCCCGCTCAAGGAGCGGGTGGTCGACAATGCGTTCGATCCGCTGGCGAAATTGATCGGTCTCGTGACCGGCAAGATCCCCGGCCCTTGAGGAGGCAGACATCGTGTACCAGCTCAAGCCGTTGACCCAGGGCGGCGTCGCCGCCGCGATTGCCAAGGCGGAGCGCTACCGCCTCCTCAACGAGCCGGACGGCGCCGAGAGCATCTGCCTCGACGTACTCGAGATCGATCCGGCCAACCAGCAGGCCCTGATCATCCTGCTCCTCGCCCGGACGGATCAGATCGCCCTCGGCATCACCGGGGCGGTGGCCCGGGCCCGCGACGTCATCCCGCGGCTCACCGGGGAATACGAACGAGCCTACTACGCCGGCATCATCGCCGAGCGGCGGGGCCATGCGCAGCTGCTCTCCCCGAGCATCGGCGCGTCGAGCCTGGCCCATCAGTGGTTCATGGAGGCGATGGAGCACTACGACGAGGCGGCGAAGATCCGGCCGGCGGGGAACGACGATGCGTTGCTGCGATGGAACACCTGCGCCCGGGTGCTCAACGCCCACCCGGAATTGATGCATCATCACGAAGAGGAGCCGGAAGTCATCCTCGACGACTGACCGGCCCCGGCCGCCGCGTCAGACCGCGGCGGCCGGGTATCCCGCTTCTTCGACCGCCTTCACGATCGCGGCGACATCCGTCCGGCCCTCGTCGAACTCGAGTTCGGCCTTCCCGATCCCTACCGAAACGAGCTTCACGCCCTCGAGCGCCGACAGGCTCTTGTTGACGGCGTTGAGGCAGTGACCGCAGGACATTCCGTTGATACTCAGCTTGAGTGGCGTCATCCCTGAAACGAAGCCGGAAACGGCTGTGGTGGCAAGGAAAGGACTGCCGTCGCAAGCCGCGACAACCGGCGCAAACCCCCGCACAAACCCGCCGGTTCACCCCTCCCGGCGACGATGCTAAGTTCTTTAATATGAACCGCTTACAATCACGGTTCGGGGGCACACGTTCTGCACCCTGTCGCAACCGCCATGGCTCAGGTGTCCCAGCCCGCGACCCGTGACCTGCTGGTCCCGGTCCTCGATCTCTCCGCCGGCCTCCCGGATCCGGTGGCGATCTCGACGTGGCACATGGCGCTCGCCAACCTGGTCGGGAGCGAGCTGCCCCACCAGCTGCTCGCCCTCTGGCTCTTCCCCGATCGGGGCGGCACCATCCTCCTCGGCCCCGACGCCCTGGCCCAGGACGCCCTCCCGGTCCCGGCGCCGGCGCCTCACCTGACCCAGGACCAGCTCTTCGAACTCGAGGACACGCTCCGCCGGGCCAAATACGCCTCGGCCGTGGCGGTCCCGGTCCGGACCGAGGACCGGGACGTCGGGGTTCTGCTGATCGGCACGTTCGAGCCCGGCGCGTACGGCGCGATCGCGGCCCGGCTGCTCCGGCAGCTCGCCGCCAAGCTGGCCGAGCCGCTCCGGGCGTTAGGCACGATCGTGACCGCGCCGACCGAAGCCGTGGTGGCGGCCGACGCCGAAGAGCTCACCGCAGCCCTGGTCACCCTGGCCAACGACGCGCCGAGCGGCCCGGAACTGGTCCGCCGGCTCTCGGGCCTGCTCCATCCGCACGTCCCCCACGACCGGCTCGAGATCATCACCTTTTCGAACGGGTCGCGGGCCGCCATTCCGCTCTCGGGCCAGGGCAGCCGCCGGCGCTGGGGCGCGCCGTCGAGCACCTGGGGCGATGTCAGCAAGCTGCTCCTCGAATTCGCGGCCGACGGCCCGACGGCGGTGATCGCCAATCTCGCGGCGGAGGCGCCGGGACTCAGCCTCCCCGGGGCGCCCCACGGCCGCGTTGGCTCGGTCCTCGGCGGGAAGATGATGCTGGGCGGGGAACTCCTCGGCCTCGTGATCGTGGGCCACGCGGCGCACGGCCTGTACCGCGACCGCGACGAGGCCGCCCTGGCTGACGCCGCCCGGGCCATCGCGCCCCGCGTGGCGGCCTTCCGCTACGAGGCGGAGGCCCAGGCACTCCGGGGCCAGCTCGAGGTGCTCCAGGCGCCGTCCCTGCCGATCCTCCGCGCGGCCGAGTCGCTCGCGGCCACCGCTCACCTCGGCGAGGCCCTGCACCGCGTGGGTGCCGAGCTCAAGGAACTCCTCCCCCACGACTCCCTCGCCTTCCAGCTGCGGCTCGGCGATGACGAGCTGGTCGAGTTCTCGGCCGATTCGCTCCGGCCCCTGGCCGATCTGCCCTTGAGCCCGCTCGCCGAGGCGCCGACCCGCGCCGTGTTCGAGGCGGGCCGCGCCTGGACCGTCATTCACCGGCACGAAACCGAGGGCCTCGCAGTCGCGCTCCGGGTGGCCGGACGGGTGATCGGCGCGCTGATCGTGCAGGCCCGGCACTTCGAAGCCCCGCGGGATGCCGCCGCCGTGGCGCTCCAGTTCGCGAGCGTCCTCGCCCCGCATCTCGAGCTGCTCCGGCGCTCGGGCAGCGCCGGCCGAACGCCCGCCCGCAAGCCGTAGCGTCGCCGCCTCAGGGATTCGAGGGCCGCAGGTCGATCTCGCTCATCATGGCCCGGCGCGGCAGCCGCACGGCCGCGACGATGGCCGCCGCCACATCCTCGGCGCCGAGGATCCGGTCGAAGTCGGGGTGCAGGGTGTCCTGCCCCCGCATCATCGGGGTGTCGACGCTGCCGGGGCAGACGCTCACCACCCGGATCCCGTCCTTCCGGACCTCCAGCATCAGCGATTTGGCAAAGCCGAGCACGGCATGCTTCGACGCGGCGTACGCCACGGCATTGGCGACGCCGTTCTTGCCGGCGAGGCTCGCCACGTTGACGATGTCGCCTCGGCCCCGCTCCCGCATCGCCGGCAGCACGGCCCGGGTGACGAGAAAGAGGCTCCGGACGTTCACGGCGAAGGTCCGGTCCCAGTCCTCGAGCGTCGTGTCGGCAAACGGCTTGGGGACGATGATCCCGGCGTTGTTGACGAGGACCTCCGGCGGCCCGAGATCGCGGGTGACCTGGGCGACGAACGCGGCGACCTCGCCGGGATCCGAGACGTCGGCGGCGCTGCCGGCGGCCTCGTAGCCCGCGGCCCGCAACTCCGCGACGAGCGCCGCTACCCGGTCGGCGGTGCGGGCGGTGACGCCAACGGCGAAGCCGGCTTCGGCCAGCGCGAAACTGGTGGCCCGGCCGATCCCAAGCGTGGCTCCGGTGACGATGGCGACGGAATGATTCATCGGTTCATCCAGCTGAGATGGTGGACGTGCCGGCGAGCGGCGGGCGTTTGCCTGTTTCTCCACAAACCCCTTCTTCGGGGTGTCGGAGACACGCCGTTCGAGCAAGGCGCGAATCGATGAGAATCTACCCCTCCGAGCCGCTGCCCGGCGCCGACTGACCCGTCTCACCGTTGTCGCGGCGGGGCTGCTATGTTCCCGCCGCGATGACCGCCCCGCCCAGCCCCGCCGACGAACGGATTCCCTTCGTCCTCGATCTCGCCAGCGCGCTCCATGAGGCCGGACACGCCACTCACCGGCTCGAAGAGGCGCTGCTGGCCACGGGCGAGCGCCTCGGCCTCCACGGCCAGTACTTTGCCACGCCGACCTCGATCTTCGCCTCGTTCGGCCAGGCGGCCGTCCAGCAGACGTTCATGCTCCGAACCCATCCGCGCCCGCCCGATCTGGGCCGGCTGTCGCGGGTCACGGCCATCGCGCGCGCGGTGCTCCGGGGCGACGTGTCGCTCCCGGAGGGGAGCCGCCGGCTGGCCGGCCTGGCGAACCGGCCGGCGCCGGGCGCCATCCCGTTGGTCGCGGCCCATGCTCTCGCCTCCGGCGCGGCGGCCCGGTTTCTCGGCGGCGCCGGGCCGGAGATCGCCGTGGCGGCCGCGGCCGGGACGCTGATCGGGATCCTGGCGCTCGTCGCCCTGGCGGTGCCTAACGTCGGCCGGGTCTACGAGCTGCTCGCGGCATTCGCCTGTTCGGCCGCGGTGGCCGCGGCCGGCGCGGCGGTCGGCGGCTTCTCGGTGTCGATCGCCACCCTGGCGGGCCTGATCGTACTGATTCCCGGTCTCACCCTCACCACCGCCATCGCCGAACTGGCCACCAGCCACCTGACGGCCGGTACGACGAGGATGGCCGGGGCCTTCATGACCTTCATCGCCATCGGGTTCGGCGTGGCACTCGGTGCCCGGGTGGCGGCGATGGCGGTCGGACCCGCGCCGTCGGTCGCACCGGGCACCATCGGCCCGGCGGCCAACTGGGTGGCCCTGGCGGCAACGGGTGTCGCGTTCGCCATCCTGCTCCGGGCGGACCGGGACGATCTGGGCTGGATCATCGCGAGCGGCGTCCTCGCGTTCGTCGCCACCCGGGCGGGCGGCGCCCTCCTCGGCCCCGAACTCGGCGTCTTCGTCGGCGCCCTGGCGGTGGGCCTCGGCGGCAGTCTCGTCAGCCGGCTCACGGAACGACCGGCGGCCGTCCTGCTGGTCCCGGGCCTGCTGACGCTGGTTCCCGGCAGCGTCGGATTCCGCAGCATCTCGGCGCTGCTCGACAACCAGGTCGTCGCGGGAATCGACACGGCCTTCACGATGATCATGACCGCCGTCTCCCTGGTCGCCGGCCTCCTGACCGCGGCCGCCATCTATCCGGAACGCCCGCTCACCTCGTAGCCGGGCTCGGTGCGATTCCGGGCGCGGACGCCTCCGCCTCCAGCCCGGTTTCGACCCGACGTTCCCGTCGGCGGTGTTGCAAACTCCGATTCGGTGCCGGACCGGAAAGTGCGAGTGCCTTCATCCACAGGCCTGTCGGCCGAAAATCAGGCACTGAAAACGCAGTGAGTTGCGCATTCCGAACCGGACCCGGCCTCGCTGACCGGCCCCAGGGGGTGGCACCCGGATTGCCCCCTTTGGTGCGCATGCTGATCGCCGCTCTCGGAGTCCTGTTCCAGGTTTCCCTCGCCACCCCCGACCCGCTTCCCCCCGCGGCCGTCGACACGTCGTACATGGCCCAGGTGGCCGATTCGGTCTTCGGGTCGAATCGTCACCGGGCCCTCACGCCGCCCCGGTGGGACCAGTCGCGGCTCTGGGATGCGATGGCCGACACCGGCAAGCGCCGCCGCGCGCAGGCGATCGAGTACAGCGAGACCTACGCGACCCGCGTCACGGTTCACCGGGTCCTGAGCTACGCGATGATCCCGCTCTTCATCGGCGCGGGGTACACCGGCTTCCAGCTCCGCAACAAGGGTGTCAACGCTCCGCAATGGACCCGCGACCTCCACGGTCCGATCGCGGCGGGCACGGCCATCGTGTTCGGGATGAACACGCTGACCGGCGTCTGGAATCTCTGGGAAGGACGAAAGGATCCGGAGGGGCGCGGAAAGCGGCTGCTCCACAGTGCCATGTTTCTCGCCGCCGGTGCCGGCTTCACCTACGTGATCGCGGCGGGCGACAACATCTATACGAGCGGCAAGGGCAACCACTGGCACCGAGACGTGGCACTCGCCTCGATGAGCGTGTCGCTGGTCAGCTGGTCGATCATGATCTTCAGGTAGGGCCCGCCCGCGGGGCGGTTCAGGCGTCGAGCCGGTCGAGGTGGCGCCGGGCGCCGAGCATCGTGTAGACCCCGAGGGCCGTTTCCCGGTAAGCCTGAGCCGCAGCCGCCTCGCCGGCCCGAGCGGCGGCCCGCGCCGCCACTTCGGCACACTCGCCCCGCAGCAGCGCCATTTCGTGTCGTTCCGCCAGGGCCACGCCGGCCTCGGCATCCGCCAGGGCCAGACCGGACTCGCCCAGGCGCAGCCAGCGGAGAGCCCGGACCCGTTTGACCTCCGCCTGTCCGGGTTCGTCCCCTGCCGCCGCCGCGAGCCGGTCCGCCCGGTTGAGCGCCTCGGCGGCCAACGCGAAGTCTCCCGCCTCGATCATCGACTCCGCTCGCCCGGTCAGCACCAGCGCCAGCCAGGCGGGATCGCCGACGACCTCGGCGTGCCGGACCGCCTCGTCACCCAGGTCGGCCGCTTCCGCACCGTTGCCTTCGTCCCGCTCGGCAAGCGCCAGATTGTGAAGCGCGGCCACCACCTCACGCCGGTCGGCGAGCCGCTGGTAGGCCGAGTAGGCCTCGCGGAACAGGCTGAGGGCCTCGCGGGTCTCGCCGGTCAAGTGGAGGAGCGAACCGAGATTGTTGCAGGCCCGGGCCACCGAGAGCCAGTCGCACTGCACCCGGCCCAGTTCGAGCGCCCGCTCCCACAGCCCGCGTGCCGACTGGAGCTGCCCCCGTTCGAACGCGATCGCGCCAAGGAGGTTGAGGGCCCGGGTCTGGCCGTCGTCATCGGCGCGGATGCGGTAGGTCGCGAGCGCCGCGGCGGCCAGGGTTTCGGCCTCCGCGAGCCGGCCGAGTCGGGTGGCGGCCGTGGCCACCACGAGCGCCACCGTGGGCCCCGCCGCGGCACCATCCGCCAGCGCAGCGTAGCCGTCCAGCACGTCCTGATAGCGCCCCTCGACGAGGAGCGCCCGGAACGTCTGGGCCGGATCGGGCACGGTGGGCTCGGTCACGCGGGTCCCGTCAGTACGCGATGAAGTAGCGGGAGAAGGACGTCAGCTTCGCTTCGAGTTCCCGCAGGCCCTCGGTCTTGATCGTGCCGATCTTGACGAGTGGATCGCCCGGGTTCTCCTGCCGCCAGATCGCGAGCTTCGTCTCGATGTCGTCGTCGTCGTCGTCGCTCCGGCCGTCGCCGTTCAGGTCGCCGCCGGTTTCCTCGTACTCCATCTTGAGTTCGGCCGGATTGGCGCTCGTGAACTTGAGGCCCGACGGCCGGAGTTCGACGGAGAGCTGGCTCGGATTCACCAGCTTCATGACGATCAGCACGGAATCGTTCGGACCGAACGCGGTGCCGTCGGGCCGCTGCGACAGGCCGCCGCCCTTGATCCGGAGGCGGGCGAACCGGTCGCCCCGGCCGCCGCCGGCTTCCTGGAAGTAGATCGAGCCCTCCGTGTCGCGGGCGTTGTTCGCATAGAACGCCACCGAGTCGTTGAAAAACGGTGGCGCCGACGCCGGCAGGGAGAGCACCACCAGATCGCCCAGTGGTTTTTCGGTGCCGGTCGGATCCCCGTCGCTCGGAGAGGTACAGGCCGCCAGCACGAGGCCGGCCAGGATCGAGAGGCGGAACACGCGGGTCGTCATATCGTTCAGTCCGTATCGCCGTCGAGGATGCGCTGCAGCCGCGGGCGGGAGATGCCGAGCCGCCGGGCCGCTTCGCTCTTGTTGCCGTCCACCCGGGCCAGCGTTTCCAGCACGGCGGAGCGGATGATCGTTGCCAGCGGGGCCGGAAACGGAAGCGGTCCGGCCGCATCGGCCACCGGCGGCGAGCGCCCGCCCAGGTCGGCCAGTTCGAGTTCCCCCGGCGGCGACAGCACCAGGGCCCGTTCGATGGTGTTGCGAAGTTCGCGGATGTTGCCGGGCCAGGAGTGGCCCACCAACGCTTGCCGCGAGGGCTCGTCGAGGTCCGGCACGGGCATGCCGTGCTGGGCCGCGAGGCGCTTCACGAACGCGCTCGCCAGGAGGACGATGTCGCTGCCCCGATCGCGGAGCGGCGGCAGGACCAGGTGGATGACGTTGAGCCGGTAGAAGAGATCTTCCCGGAAGGTGCCGTCGCGGACGGCCTTTTCGAGGTCCACATGGGTCGCGGCGATCACCCGGACGTCGACCCGCTTCGTGGCCTGCCCGCCGACCCGGCGGATTTCGCGGGCCTCGAGCGCCCGGAGCAGCTTGGGCTGGAGGTCGAGCGGCAGGTGGCCGACCTCGTCGAGAAAGACCGTCCCGCCGTCCGCCACCTCGAAGAGACCGGGCTTGGCGGACACCGCCCCGGTGAAGGCGCCCTTCTCGTGACCGAACAGCTCGCTCTCGATCAGGTTCGCCGGAATTGCCGCGCAGTTGATCTCGACGAACGGTGCCTTGGCGCGCGGCGAGTGGAGATGTACGGCCCGGGCCAGTAGTTCCTTGCCCGTTCCCGTCTCCCCGCCGATCAGGACAGTCACGTCGCGAATGGCCGCCACCCGCCGAGCGCCGGCCAGCGAGGCCCGCAACGCCGCACTCTCGCCGATGATCGCCCCGAAGCCGGCGGCGTCCTGCTCCGATGCCACGAACTCCTCGGCCGCTGCCGAGCCCCGGCCGTCGCGGGCCAGCCGGTCGAGGGTCCGGCGGAGAAGATCGAGGTCCCCGGGCAGCACCAGGTAATCGCGGGCGCCGCGAGTCGCGGCCCCGATGGCCAGACGATGATCCGGCGCGGCACCCACGAGCACGGTGGTCAGGCCGTTCGGCCGGCTGGTCCGGCCGAGCCAGTCGAGACCGTCCGGCTCGGCACCGCCCGCCAACACGAGACACCCGGCCGCGGACGGAAACGGACCCCGGTCCTCCGGGGCCCGATCCCGCCACTCCAACCCGGCTTCCTCGACCAGCCCGCGAACCGAATCGCCGAAGCTGTCGGACAGGCCCACCACGATCACCGCGGGTCTCGCTCCGCCCATGCCCCTCCCACGTCAGTCCTCCCGGCCGTCCCGGTCGCGGTCCTCGAACAGCCGGAAGGAGTTCCTGATGTTGTTCTCGATGGTGCTCTTGTCGCTGCCGCCCGCGCCCGGATCGATGAGCCGGTTCCCGGAGACGAACCAGCTCCGCACGTCGACCACCAGCGTCAGATCCGTCTGGCCGCCCGACAGCACGAGCGGGCTCGCGAGCCGGACCTTCTGCTTCGCGTTGACGTCGCTCGTGTAACTGAAGGCCTGACCATCGAACGAGCCCGTGACCCGGACACTGATCCGGGCAAAGTCAGGGTGCTCGGCGATGAACGCCTGCTGGCTGCCATCGTCCGGCTTCTGGATCCGGAATTCGACCCGCCGGTAGGACCCGGTATCCACGTCGATCGAAACCAGGTGCTCCGGCCCGCCGCCGAGCGTCAGATCGAGCAACATCGGGCCGGCGACGAAGTACTCGCACGCATCGTGGTCGTCGTCGTCACCGTCGGAGGCCGTGGCGGCCGGCACCGAGGCTCCCGAGCCGTCGCACTCTGCCTCCTCCTCCTCGACCCGCTTGAGCCGGATCTCCCGCAGCACCAGCTCGACGCGGTCGAGGACCATCGTGTGCCCGCCGGCCGAGAGGGATTCCGGCGCCGCGGCCGCGATTCCCGCAGCACCGGTGGCCACGTTCAAATTGACGGTCTGGGTGGCGCCCGACGGCCCCGCGCCGTCACAGGCAGAGAACAGGGTGACAATCCCCAACGCCATGGCGATCTTTGCACCGAACATCACAGCCTCCTCAAGTTAACTCCGCCAGCCCCGTCGACAGCCCCGAGAACGGTGGCGGCCGGTCGGATCGATATCCCTCGGAGCGCAACCCCGATGCCCTCGGGCCCAAATCGCGAACCGGTTACGGAGCAACGACTTATGATTCGAGTGGCCAGCAACGAGGCGGAACGCGCCAACCCAGCCTGGAACGTTTCGTTGCAGCGCCGGCTCGCCACCCTGGTCGTCGCGGTCGGCCTCGTCGGCAGCGGCTGCGGGCGGGAACCGGCTGCCCAGGACCTCGTCGTGGCCGCCACCGGCGAACCGTCGGTCCTGCTGCCGCCCCTGGTTCGGGAGACGGTGGGCCGTGACATCTCGGATCTGGTCTTCGAACGGCTCGCCCGGCTGCGGGCCGGCGGATCGCCGATCGACCAGACCGCCTTCGAACCGGGCCTCGCGGCGAGCTGGCGGCAGCGCGACTCGCTCACCTGGGAGTTCACCCTGCGGCCGGGCGCCACCTGGCATGATGGTACCCCGGTCACCACCGACGACGTCCTCTTCTCCTACGCCGCCGTCGTCGACACGGCCCTCGGCGCGCCGGGCAGCCCGGCGCTCGACGATGTCGCCGTCACGGCCGAAGGCGCCGGAACCGTCGTCCTCCGATTCCCGCGGGCGCACGCCGAGCAGCTCTTCGACGCGACCAACGACGTCCGGATCCTGCCCCGCCACGTGTGGGACTCCGTCCCCCGCGCCGAGTGGGGCGCGGACACCGCCCTGACCCGGCTCGTCGGCTCGGGCTCCTACCGGATCGTGTCGTGGGTCCGGGGCCAGTCGCTGGTGGCGGAACGGGTCCGGGGGAACGGCTTCAGCCGGATTGCGTGGCGGTTCGGCGCCGACCAGGACGCCGCCCTCAACCTGGTGCTTACCGGTGAAGCCGACATCCTCGAGACCGTGACGAGCCCGTCCGCGCGGGAGCGGGCCGGCCGCGACTCAGCGGTCACCGCCCTGCCCTACGCTTCCGCCGTCTACGGCTATCTCGGCTTCCAGCTGGAGAATGCGGCGGGGCGCCCGCATCCGGTGCTGGCCGACCGGCAGGTCCGTCAGGCGCTCACCCACGCGATCGACCGGGCCACGCTGGTCCACGCGGTGATCGGGGCGGACGCCGCCGTGCCGCCGGGCCCGATGTCGCGAGCGTCGTGGATCTGGAACGATTCCGTGAAGACGCTCGGGTTCGACCCCGCCCGCGCGGCTGCGTTGCTCGACGAGGCCGGCTGGCGCCCGGGCGCCGACGGGATCCGGCGGCGGGGCGCCGCCCGGCTGGCCGTCGACATCCTGGTTCCCTCGACCAGTACTGCCCGCCGCCAGCTTGCCGAGGGTGTCCAGCAGATGTGGAAGGACGTCGGCGTGGCGGCCACCGTCACGGCGGTGGATTTCCCGGTCTTCCAGCAGCGGTTGAGCGAGGGCCGGTTCGACGCGATGGTGGGCGCCTGGCTCGACAATCCGAGCCCCCGGTCGCTCGAAGATCAGTGGACTCGGACCGGTTTCGGCAGCCGCAACTACGGCCGCTACGACAACCCGGCCTTCGACCGGCTCTTCGCCGCCGCCTCGGCCGCCAGAACGCCGGCCGCCGGCGCGCCGCTCTGGCGCGAGGCACTCGACACCCTCAACGCCGACGCGCCCGCCGTCTTCCTCTACAACCCCACCAACGTGGCGGTCGCGAGCCGCCGCCTGTCCGGCGTCACGATCGATCCCTTCTCGTGGCTCGCGGAGGTCGGCAGCTGGTCGAAGAACCCCTAGCGGCGATCAAAGCGTGACGCAGATCACGATCCGATCGTGACGCTGCGTCATCGTGACGCAAATAGGGACGAACGGCCCTCTTGCTGATTCGGAGCCCGGCGGTACTCTCTCAGCCCACGACTCCTCGAAGCATGGCTGAGCCAGAGTTATCCGTTCTCGAACCGCCGTACCGCGAGTCCTACCCGCCGCTCGGCCGGCCGCCGGCTGTGGGTTCGATCGCGATCGGACGGGTCCTGAGCCAGCGGGGCGTTACCCCGACCCTGAGTGCCCTGCTCGAGCGGGCGCCTTGGCTGGTGCCCAGCATCGTCCTGGCCCCAGCCCTCGTCTCGCCGGTGGTGCTGCAGGGTCTCTGGGGACTTCCCGGTCAGCCGTCCTTCCTGGTCACCGCCCGCCCCGCCGAGCGCATCGAGACCGCGGAACTCGTGTCCGCCGCCGCGGGCCGTCCGGCGCCGCCGACACCGCTGCTCGTCGCGTACGTGATTCGCCGAACCCGCTCGGTCGTCCTCGGCCAGACCCTCGATCAGGCCTGGGGCGAGCGAAAACCCGTGGCCACGGCGGACCGGACCGTCAGGCACCGCCTCCGCCGGCTTGGTGACTACGGCCGCCACGACTGGCTCCGGATCCGCAAGCTGATCCGGGCCCGCACCGAAGGACCGGGTCTATCGGTCGAACTGCTGGCGCAATCGGTCGGCACCGAGGCGCGGACCTTCCGCGGCTGGGTCCGCCGCTACCTCGGCACCAGCGTCAAGACGTTCCAGAGCCTGGTGGGATGGGAGTGGATCCTCGAGACCGCCTTGCGCCGGGGCAGCTACCGGCTCGAGGGCGACCTGCCGGCCGTTCGGGAACGGCCCTCGGCCGGCGCGGCGGTGTAGCGCAGGTCCGGGAACTGCTGGGTCCACGCCGATCCGGCGTTTGACGCCGACCGGGTCGGCCACGACGTCGACGCCCGAACCCGCCGCGGCTATTTCCGGGAGCGGCGAACCAGCCAGGCCAGCAACGCCAGCGCGCCGGACACCGCGATGATGGATGGTCCGGTCGGCAGGTCGAACGGCACCGAGATCACGAACCCAACCACCGCCGCCAGCACCGCCGCCGCGATCGACGCCGCAAAAACCCCGCCCACCGTCTGTGCCAGCAACAGACCCGTCACCGCCGGCACCACCAGGAAGTTGAACACCAGCATCACGCCGGCAAACTGCATCGCGAACGCGATCACCAGGCCGATGGTGAAGTAGAGCAGCAGGTTCCAGCGGGTGACCCGGTAGCCCAGGGTCTGCGCCGTCTCGGGATCGAACGAGACGAACAGGAATTCCTTGGCAAAGGCGTAGTGCAGTACCAGAATCGGCACCGCCACCGCAAGCAGGATCAGAGTGTCCTGTCGGGTGGTGCCGAGGATGTTGCCCTGGAGGAAGATGTCGTGGGCTTCGCCCGACACGGCCTTGGCCACGAGCAGAATGCCCGCCGCGGCCGCCACCGCGTAGGTCACGCCGATGGTGGCTTCATGGTGGAGGTAGCGACGGCCGCCGCCGACGCCGAAGAACAGCGCGCCGAGAAGCGTGACCACGAGGGACATCCCGATCGTGTACGCGTGCGTGGTGCCCCACCAGCCGAACCCCGCCAGAAACAGCGCCAACCCGATTCCGGCGGACGACAGCTGGGCCAAGGCCGCGCCCACGAAGACGATCCGCCGGAGCACGACGTAGACGCCGAGCACCGAACAGGCAATGCCGATGACGACCGCGCCGTAGAGCGCCTCGCGGAACAGCAGAACGGCATCAAACATGGCCGTTCCTCCGGGCCGAGCGGGCGACGACCACGAGGTGCCCGTCGAACGAGTCCACCTGCACCGGGAGACCGTAGACCTCGCCGAGCACCCGTTCGCTGATGATCTCCTCGACGGCCCCGAGCCGGACCCGGCCCTCGTTGACCAGGCCGATCCGGCGAACGTAATTGGCCACCTCGTTGAGTGCGTGACTCACCATCACGACCGTGAGCGACTGGTGGTCGTGGAGGTCGCGCACGAGGCCGAGAATCTGGGTCGTCGAGACCAGGTCCATGCCGTTGGTCGGCTCGTCGAGCACCAGAACCGACGGCTCGCCGACGAGGGCCCGGGCGATCAGGGCCCGCTGCTTCTGCCCGCCCGACAGCCCGGCGAGCTGGCGATCGGCGAGATTGGGAATCCCGACGTGCTCGAGCGCCCGCATTGCCGCGTCCCGGTCGGCCGGGCCGGGGCGGCGCCCCAGCGGAATCCGGTCGTACCGGCCCATGATCACCACGTCGCGAACGGTCAGCGGATACAGGGTGTCGACCTGATCGCGCTGCGGCACGTAGCCGAACCGGACACCGGGACGGACGGTGACGGTCCCGCCCAGCGGTTGGAGCACCCCCAGCATCGACCGGATGATGGTGGTCTTGCCGGACCCGTTCGGCCCGACCACGCCCAGGAAGTCGCCGGGGGCCAGATCGAAGGTGACGTCCCTTAGAACGGCCTTCGATCCGTACCCCAGATCGACGTGCTCGAACCGCGCCAGCGGCTCGGCTGCTCCGGCTGCCCCGCCGCCTGTCCGTCCCGGATTGCTCACTCGACCGCCTTGGCTAGCGTGGTGATGTCGTAGTTGAGGACCGAGACGTAGTCATCCAGTCCCTTCTGTCCGCCGACCGACGGCGGCAGCACCAGCACCGTCGCGCCGATCTTGCCGGCGACGAAGTCGGCCGTCTTGCGGTCGTAGTAGGGCTCCATGATGATCGCCTTCACGCCCGCCCGCTTGGCCGCCAGGACGAGCCCGGCGAGATGCGAGGGGGACGGCGGCACGCCGGGCTTCGGCTCCATGAACCCGACGATGTTCACCCCGGTGTACTCCGCGAAGTAGCGCCAGCTCGTGTGCCACGCGATGATCGGCTTGCCCTTGAGCCGGGCCAGATCCGCCTGCCACCGCTGATGCGCGCCGTCGACGGACGTGGTGAAGGCGGTCAGGTTGGCCTGATAGGTGGCCGCCCCGTCCGGATCGAGTTCGGTGAACTTCGCGGCGAACAACCGGGCGATCCGCTTGCCGTTCTCGGGATCGAGCCAGTAGTGGGGATTGCCAAGGGGATGGACGTCGCCCTGGCTCCGGTCGACGTTGCCGGCCGGCACGTCGATCACGGGCACCGCCTTCGAGATGTCCAGATAGCCCGTCCCGCCGAGAGTGATCTTCGGGTTCCGGGCGCCGTTGAGCAGCAGCGGCATCCAGCCGATCTCGAGATCGAGCCCGACGAACGCCCAGACATCCGCTTTGCGGAGGTCGAGCACGAAACTCGGCTTCGCCTCGACGAAATGGGGATCCTGGTAGCCCTCGCTGATGTGTTTGGCCGAGATCCGGTTGCCGCCCACCTGCCGGGCGATGTCGTAGAGGTCGCTGGTGCTGGTTACTACCCGGAGCTGGGCCGCGGCGGAACTCGCCGCGGTCAGCCCGAGGACCGCCGCCGCGGCCAGTCTGGTCATGGTCTGTCTCATGTATGTCCTCCTCAGAACGGGTGCGGCTTGTGGGGACCGATCGCGAACGTAGCCTGCAGCAGAATCCTGCCGTAGGCCGCGTCCAGCGCCGGCGCCACCCGCTCGTAGCCGACCATCAGTTTCGAAAACTCGCTGGGAAAGAACTCGAGGTACCCTGAGGCGGCGGTCAGCTTGGCACCGTCGGCTTCCGGGTCCTGGACCCAGTCGTAGCGGCTGCCGAGATAGGTCCGGCGCGAGAGCTGATAGCGGGCAAAGGCATAGGCGCCGCTGAAATCCCGCGCCGGTCCCTGGTAGGCCGGGTCGTCGAACCGCTCGTTGAGCTGCTTCATGACCTCCGCCTGGAGGATGAACGAGCGGTAGAGACCCTGCTGCAACGGCCGCCAGCGATAGGTGAAGTCCGCCCCGACGAGCGTCTGCCGGGCGGGAATCGCGTTGACGCCGACCAGGTCCGCCGGCTGGGCGCGCTTGCCGGTGGCCGCACTGGCCGAGAATTCGATGTTCGAGGCCTGGCTCAAATCGACGTAGTTCCTGAGCCGGGCCGAGTAACCCAGGTTGCCAAGGCGCTTGTTGACCGGCTCTTCGGTTTCGAGACCTTCGCCGGGCTCGCCGAGCTGCTCGACCCCCGTTACCTGCAGTTCCTGGTAGAAGCCGAACGGCGCGAAGACCCGGCTCAGATAGATCCCGGTCCCCTTGAGGCCTTCCGGGCCGAGGAACCGCTGCACCACGTACGGATACTCGATCGTGTGCAGGTCGTGCCGGTGGGTGGTGTTCTGTTTGCCGAACGGCATCAGAAACCGGCCCAGGCGGGCCTCGAGACCCATGCCCAGGGCCGTCGTGGTGAAAAACGCCTGCTCGATCGAGATCCCTTCTTCGTCGCTGATCCCGAGATAGATGTCGCCCCGGAAGTAGGGATCGACCGCGGCCTGGATCGCGACCTCCACCTCGCGAACCGAGAAGCGCTGGCCACCCTCCTGGGTCGAGCCGTTCTTCGAAAAATCCCCGATCAGGTCGCCGACGGCGCTGACGTCCGGCAAGAGCCGGGGATTGGTGGGCCCGGGCTGGGCCACCGCAGCCGGTGCGGCCGCTCCCCCGGTCAACTCCCGGATCAGCGCCAGCGAATCCGCCGCCAGGCTGTCCCGCACCCGACGGGTGCTGTCCTGTTGTGATTGAGCGGGAACGGCGGCCGCGGCCAGAAGAACCCCGGCGAGTGCCAACCGATCCCAAGAACCCCGCATCTGCACGCAGGCCTCCAGTGTTCAGTCGATGTCGAGTTGTCGGTGTTGGGTGACCGCCGGACGGGCCGGGCGGCCGGACAGACTCAGGCGACTGGAGGAGCGCGGGACGCGGGGAGGTGATCGATCCGGCCGGGGACCTCGACCGGGCGCGAGATTGGATCGGGCGAATCGACTTCGGCCCTGACGGCAAGCTGCGGTTCGGACGCGGAGGCGACAAACCGCTCGGCCGCCACCCACGCCACCAGACAGTGGTCGGCGTGGTGGACGACGGACGCGGCCTCGACATGGTGCAGCGGCTCGCCCGCGTCCGGCCCGTGCAGCACGAGCTCGAGCCCCGTGGGAGCACCGCCCACCACGAGGAGAAACGCGGCCAGTAGCCGGCCCAGCATCGTCCGAAAAGCTGTCATCGCCTCTCAATGTATCGTTCGACCCGGTCGTCCGGCAGAGTCCGGAACGTCCGGGGCACCCGAACGGATGCCGAGAGTGATACGCCGGAACCGGGTCGGTCGTTGGCCCGACCCGATGAACGGCGGATGACCGCCGCCCGCCGGCCCGCACCCGGACCCCGCACGGGGCGGGATCCCAGCCGATCCGCACAGTATCTTCCGACATGCCACGCCTCAGGCTCGCCGCGCTGCTCGTCCTGGCCGCCAGTCCGGCCGGCGCCGGTGCGACGGCGCAGCCGCCGCTCCGCTATCGCGCCGCCCTCCGCGCCCCCGGCGACTCCCTGCTGCAGATCTCCCTCACGCTGCCGGCGCCGCTCGCCCGAGGGGTGGACTTCGTGATGCCCAACGCCGTGCCGATGGGCTACGGCGCCAACCCGTACGATCGCTTCGTCGTCGGTCTCGCCGGCATCACGCCCGCCGGCGCTCGCCTGGTCCCCGAGGATATCGACGGCCCCCGCTGGCGTTTTCCGTCGGGGCCGGAAGCGCCCCTGGCCGCAATCCACTATGCGGTCAACCTCGCCGCCATGGATCGCGAGATCCTTTCCGCCGGCGACGCGTCCCGGGTTCGCCCTCGCTTCGTCGGCCTGCTGGGGTATGCCACCTTCGGCTACGTCGAAGGCACCCAGTTCAGCCCGGCCGAGGTTCGTCTGGTGGTGCCGGCGGGCTGGCCGGCCTTCACGACCCTCGCCTCCGGCGTCCGGACGGACTCGGTCACCGCCGCGGCCACGGGCTTCTACCACCTTGCCGACGCCCAATACCTCGGCGGGCCGGATCTGCGGCTCCTGACGCCCGCGGCACCCGTTCCGCTCACGGTGGCCGTGTACGCGGAGGGCGCCTTCGACACCGACACGCTGGCGGTGCTCGCGGCACGGGCGCTCCGGGCGACCACCGACTACTTCGGATCGGCGCCGTTCCCCAGGTACACCGTGTCGTTCGAGTCCCTCCGCCCGGTCTCGCCGGCGCATGGCTACCGGTTCTCGATGGAGCACCTGGAGAGCGCCACCTTCCGGTTCGAGGCGGGTGCCACCCGGATGAACGGGGACGCCCGAACCCGGTTCTACTACAACCTGCTCCATCACATCGCCCACGCGTGGATTCCCAAGCGGTGCGCCCCGGCGGGATACTATCCGTTCGTCTGGGACGATCCGGTGCCGATCGACGGCATCTGGTTCTCCGAGGGCTGGGCCCAGTACCTCGCCGCCGACATGCTCGCCCGGGATCCGGCCTTCGGTCCAACGGCGGCGCGCGCCCTCATCGCTTTCCGCTTCGACGCCGCCACCGATTCGGCGCCGCCGATTGCGGGACGCACGGTTCCGGAACTGAGCCGCATCGCCGCGTTCCGTTACTCCGACGACTTCCGCCTCAGTGCCCACGTCTTCTCCCGCGGGGCCTTGATGGCCGCGGCGATCGACGAGCGAATCCGGAGCCGGACAGGTGGCCGCCAGGACCTTCGCGGCGTCGCGCGGGCCCTGCTCACCTGGTGCGCCCAGTCTTCGGCGCCGGTGACGGAGGTGACCCTGAATCGCCTCGTGGCGGAGACCACCGGCGTCGACGTCGCCGACCTCATCGATGCCGGCCTGGCCGCCCGGGGCACCCGCCCCGGCGACCGGCCCCGCCCCTGATCCGACCAACGGAGATATCCCGATGCCTCGTGTGGGAACGCTCACCGCCGCCGCCCTCATTCTGCTTCCGATCCCTCGACCGAACGACGGCGCCGAGCCGCCGGCCCCGGCGGTGGCGGCCCCGGCCGCCCGACGGTCCACGGTCTTCGCCGCCGACGTGAAGATCACCGTGCTGTCGACGATGCTGGCAGGGAATCCGGACGGCGGTGTGGGTGAGTGGGGCTTCGCCGCCCTGGTCGAAGTCGACGGCCGGAAACTCCTCTTCGATACCGGGGCCCGGCCTGACCTGGTGCTCCACAATGCCCGGGAGCTCGGCATCGACCTGGCCGAGGTGACGGACGTCATCCTGTCGCACAATCACGACGACCATGTCGGCGGCCTGGTGACGCTTCGCCGCGAGCTCCGGGCGCGCAATCCGGCCGCGCTGTCCCGGGCCCACGTCGCCACCGGCATTTTCTGGAGCCGGGTCGACGGAGCCGGAAAGGAGGACAACGGACTCCTGCCGATCCGGAAGGACTACGAGGCGCTCGGGGGATCATTCGTGGAGCACCGCGGCCCGGCCGAGCTCCTGCCGGGCGTCTGGTTTACCGGGCCGGTCACCCGCAAGTATCCGGAGCGGAACTGGAGCGGCTCCTACACGGTGAAGACCCCGACGGGCGCCGTCGAGGACAACATCCCGGAGGATGCGTCGCTCGTGATCGATACCGCCGACGGGCTGATCCTGCTCTCCGGCTGCGGCCACGCCGGCATCGTGAACACGGTGGAATTCGCGCAGGAGGTGGTTCGCCGCGCCCCGGTTCGGGCGGCGGTGGGCGGGTTCCATCTGTTCCGCGCCGACGAAAAGAGTCTGGCCTGGACCGCAGCCAAGCTCAAAGACGCGGGTCTCGTCTACCTGCTGGGCGCGCACTGCACCGGCCTCGAGGCCGTGTACCGGATCCGCGAGCTGGCCGGGCTGTCGCGGCAGAACGCGGTGGTCAGCGCCGTGGGATCGAGCTACCGCTCGGGCCGCGGGATCGACCCCCTCGCGCTGGCTCGCTGAACCTGCTCCCGGGGGCGGGCTCGCCGTGGGGCCGCCCGCCTTCTTCATTCCCGGGATTCGGTCAGGCCGCCTGCTCCCTGAAAAAGAGGATCATGTCGGTACTCGGCGGCGGCGGCGCGCCCAGTTGCCGCAGCATCGTGGTGATCTGGCCCCGGTGGTAACTCGCGTGGTTCACGACATGCGCGACCATCTGCCACACCGCTGAAGCGGCCTGGACCCCGGCCAGGCTTCGGTACTCGATCACCTGGCCCACGCCGTCCGGACCGCAACCCGCCAGAAAGGCCCGCACCAGTCGTTCCTGCTCGGCCCACCGGGTCTTGAGATCGTCGAGGTCGTCGGGCTGATCGGGGCCCTCCGCCGGAGACTCGCCGAGCCACCGTCGGTGCCAGACCCATTCCGCGAACAGCATATGGTTGAGCGTCTCGCGCACTGAGCTGAAGCTGTTGCCGAGGGGGTGGCGGTACTGCTCGTCGGTCAGGCCGGCCACCGCGGCCAGCATCCGGTCGCGGGCCCAGTAGTGGAAGTCGAGCAGGGTGTTCAGATAGTCGAACGTCATGATCGCCGGGGTGGGAGACGCGGGGGAATCTAGCCACCGCGCATCCCCGCGCCGCGGAGCCGACCTGCCCACCCGCCGCCCTTGCGGCCGGTCCGGCCCCGACGCATCATCCCGGCATCCCTCTGACAATCCGGTGCCAAATGCGCTTCGCGCTCGCCGTCACCGTTTCGTTCGCCGTCACGACCACCCTGGCGGCCCAGGCTGTCGCGCCCCGGTATGCCCCGGACCAGTTCGGCGCGCTGAGCTGGCGCCACATCGGCCCTGAGGGCAACCGGTTCAGTACCGCCGCCGGAATTCCGGGCAACGACCGGATCTACTACGTGGGCGCCGCCTCGGGCGGGATCTACAAGACCACCGACGGCGGCGTGCACTGGACCGAGATCTTCGACGACCAGCCGGTGCAATCGATCGGCTCGCTCGCCATCGCGCCCTCAGATCCGAACATCGTCTGGGCCGGCACCGGCGAGGCCCACATCCGGAGCCATATCTCCGTCGGCCAGGGGATCTACCGGTCCACCGACGCCGGCCGGACCTGGCGCCTCATGGGGCTCGAGCAAACCGGGCGGATCGCCCGGATTGCCATTCATCCGACCAATCCGGACATCGTCCTGGCCTGTGCCCTCGGTCACGCCTACGGACCGCAGCCGGAACGCGGGGTGTTCCGCACCACCGATGGCGGCACCACCTGGCAGCGGGTGCTCTTCGTTGACGAGAACACCGGCTGCTCCGACCTCGCGATGGACCCGTCGAATCCGCGGACGCTGTTTGCCGGGATGTGGCAGATCGAGATCCACACCTGGGGCCGGACCAGCGGCGGTCCGGGCAGCGGCCTGTTCGTGAGCCGGGACGGCGGCGAGACCTGGAGCCGCCTCGTCGGGAACGGCCTGCCCACGAAGCCGGTCGGCAAGGTGGCCCTGGCCATCGCCCGGTCGAATCCCGACCGGATCTACGCCCTGATCGAAACCGGTGACGGGATTCCCTGGAACGGCCAGCCCACCGACGACGGCCAACTGTGGCGCTCCGACGACGGCGGCCGGCGCTGGCAGCTGGTCAATCGGGACCGCAACATCATGGGGCGGCCGCACTACTACTCCCGGATCGCCGTGGCGCCGGACGACGAGGACGAGACCTACTACCTCACCGCCGCCTACTCGAAGTCGATCGACGGCGGCCTGACCGTCGAAGCGCAGACGGGCCAGCGCGCTCCCGGCGGCGACCACCACGACATCTGGATCGACCCGACCGACGCCGACCGGATGATCGTGGCCCACGACCAGGGGCTCTCGATCTCGGAGAACCGCGGCGCCACCTGGTTCCGCCAGCGGCTCAGCAACGCCCAGATCTATCACGTCACCGTCGACAACGAGATCCCCTACAACGTCCTCGGCAACAAGCAGGACGAGCCGACCTATCGGGGGCCGAGCAACAGCCGGGTCATGGGCGGCCGGAGCGCCGGCATTTCCCGCGGGATGTGGCACTCGGTGGGCGGCGGCGAGAGCGGCTGGGCGACACCTGATCCGACCGACTCGAAGGTGATCTGGTCCACGGCCTCGGGCTCGGGCATGGTCGGCGGCATCGTGGTGCGGTTCGACGAGAACCGCCGCCAGCTCCGCAACGTGGAGGTGTGGCCCAACCAGTCGAACGGCCCCGCAGCCGGCGTCCGCTACCGTTTTGTCTGGGACGCGCCGCTCCACATCTCCCCGCACGACCACAACACCGTCTACATGGGGAGCCAGCACCTCCACCGGACCCGCGACGGCGGCCAGAGCTGGCAGGTGATCAGCCCGGACCTCACGCTCAACGACAAGAGCCGCCAGCAGAGTTCCGGCGGCCTCACCGGCGACAACATCGGCGTCGAATACGCCGGGGTGATCTACGGGATCGCCGAGTCGCCGATTCAGCGGGGACTGATCTGGATCGGCACCAACGACGGCCTGGTGCAGCTGACCCGGGACGACGGGGCGACCTGGTCCAACGTCACGGCCAATCTGCCGAATCTGCCTGCCTGGGGCTCGGTTCGAAGCATTGCGCCGTCCCGGTTCGACGCCGGCACCGCCTACCTCACGGTCGATTTCCACCAGGTCAACAACCGGGATCCGTTCGTCTACCGGACGACCGACTTCGGGCGCACCTGGAAGCTCATCACCAACGGCATCCCGAAGAGCATGCTGAGCTACGCCAAGGTCATCATCGAGGATCCGGTCCGCCGGGGCCTCCTCTACCTTGGCACCGAGAACGCCATCTACGTGTCGTTCGACGCCGGCGATCAATGGCTGCCGCTCCAGCAGAACCTGCCCCACGCGCCGGTATCGGGCATCGTGGTCCAGGAGCATTTCAACGATCTGGTGATCTCGACCTACGGCCGGGGTTTCTGGATTCTCGACGACCTGAGCCCGATCCAGCAGCTCACGCCGGCGGTGCTGGCGGGGGCAGCGCATCTGTTCCCGCCCCGCGCAGCCTACCGGTTCCGGCCGATCACCGCCCCGTCGACCACCTACGACGACCCGACCGCCGGCGACGATCCGGAGTACGGCGCCACGATCAACTACTACCTCCGGGCCCCGGCCGCCCGGGCGCCGACGATCACCATCGCGGACGCCGCCGGGAAGACCGTCCGCACGCTCCGCGGCACCAACACGGCCGGGCTCAACCGGCTGGCGTGGGACCTGAGGGGCGAGCCCAGCGCGGAGGTCCGGCTGCTCACCGCACCGGAATACGCGCCCTACCTGGCACCCGGCCCCGAAGGCCGATCGGCGCCCGGAACCGGCCGGCTGACGATCCTCCTGCCGCCCGGCCGATACACGGTCAAGCTGGCGGTGGACGGATCCGAACAGACCGCCCCCCTCGAGGTCCGCAAGGATCCGAACTCGGCAGGGACCGAAGCCGATATCGCGGCCCAGATGACGGTGCTCGAGGACCTGTACGGGCAGCTGAACACAGCGGCGGGAATGGTGGCCCGAATCGAGAGCGGCCGGGTCCAACTGGACGCGCTCCGGAGCCGGGTGACGGACGCCGAGGCCGGCCGGGCCATCGACACGCTCCGGCAGCGGCTGATCGATCTCGAGAGGAACCTGGTGGAACTCCGGGCCACCGGACGGGGCCAGGACGGCGTCCGGTTCGGGGCGAGGCTGATCTCGAAGCTGAGCTATCTCGCGAACGGCCTGGCGTCGGGTGACTACCGGCCGACGGACCAGCAGCTGGAAGTGCGGGAAATCCTCAAAGGAGAGCTGGCGAGCCACGGCGCGGCACTCGACCGCCTGCTCGACCAGGACCTCGGCGCGCTCAACCAGCTCCTCAGGACGAGGAACGTGCCGAACGTCATCGTCCCACGTTAGGTGGGCGCGGGGCGGGCAGCGGGGGTCAGACCCGCCGCCCGCTACCGGTCCCGGCGGCTACTTCCGGATGCTCGCGAGGCGGCGGGCCAGCGTGTCGCCGATCCAGGGGAGGGGGTCGTCCCACCGGAACAGCATGTCGGCCTTGCGGCCGCTCCGGATGGCCCGGAGGTCGGCCGCGGTGAGGAGTCCCCGCTCGAGGTAGACCTTCGCCGACTTCTTCGCGCGGATCCCGTCGAACAGCTTGAGCGGGTGTTCCGGATAGCCCGGCTGTTCGACTTTGATCCCGAACGCCATGTCCGCGAAACAGGCCCACGGCAGGTCGAACCCGTTGAGCGGAGCGACTTCGTGGGAGTAGACGGTGCGCGAGGTACACGGTTCGAGGATCACCAGGCGGCCGTCGGGCCGGCGCTTGTACTCCATCGCCCCGATCCCGTGCATCCCGGTCTGGTCGAAGACCCGCTGGGTCAGGTCCATCGCCTCGGCCCACCATTCCGGCGGCGCGGGCTCGACCACGGCCATGTTGCCGAGTTCGACCGGCCACTGAAGCAGTTTGCGGGCGATGAACCGCATCACGGGACGGGCGTCGGCATCCCAATACCCGCGGCAGGAGACCAACTGGTCGTCGCGTCCCGGAATCCACTCCGAGACCACGACCTCGGGCTCGAACTGGGCCACCAGTCGGTAGGTCTCGATCAGCTCGTCCGGCGTGGTCGGTTTGAACGCCTTCGGCAGCTTCTGGCGGCGGAAGAGACTCGTCTTGACCTGCGGCTTGAGAATGCAGGGAAAGGGGATGTCCTTGATCGCGGCGCGGAGCTGGTCCTCGGTTTCGAACGACCAGGAGAGCGGCAACGGCCATCCCTCCTTCTTGGCCATCGCGGAGAAGAGGCCCTTGCTCATCAGCAGGTCCACCACGGACGGCGGCGGCAGCGGCACCCGGAAGTAGGGGTCGAGCTCCGCGCGATGGCGCGAGCACCAGATCACCCCTTCGTCCTTGGTCTGGAACAGCACCGCCGGCCGGTCGAGCGTCTTGCCGAGAGCGACCAGACCTTCGATCAGCGCCTCCTCGGACCAGCCGCCGAGTTGGTGGAAGTGGGTCACCGCCCGACTGCGGCGGAAGGTCGTGGCCAGCCCGCGGTCGACCGCCCGAACCGTCACCCCCTTCTTCGCCAGGGTTCGCGACAGCCCGAGACCATTCAGTTCGAGTCCGATGACGACCGCATCCGGCCACGCGGACCGGTCGGGCAACGCTCCACTCATCCAGCCTCCCGGCTTTCCATGCCTGAGTCGCCCCCCTGACGGGGCAACTGACATGCCAGTGGATGATTCGGGGACACCCGAAAGCTAACCGGCCTCGGGATAAGAAGATACGACATCCCGCCCGGCTGGGCGACCGGGCCGGGCGGGAAGGTTGTCGTGGGCTTACCTCGGCAGCCTTGCCGAGCCCGGACGCCCGTCCGGGCCGGCCGGCCGACGACGGTTCAGGTGAAAATGATTTCGCCTCCGGCCGCCATCCCGTAGAAATCGCCCACGGTGATGATGTCCTCGAGCGAGTCGACGAAGTCGCCCTTCTCGAGTCCGAACATCTCGACCGAGGCCTTGCAGGCGTAGAGCTTCCCGCCCGAATCAACGATCATCTGGAGAAACTCGCCGATCGGCGGGATGTCGAGTGCCTCCATCTTCTTCTTCATCATCCGGGTCGCGAAGGCGCTCATCCCTGGCAGCGCCCCGAGCAGGGTCGGCATCCCCATGGCCGGGTTGCCGACGGTGGCCACCTTGATCTTGTCCTGTTTCTTCTTCGTGATCGCATCCATCCCGAAGAAGGTGAAGAAGAGATTGGCCTCGATCCCTTCCATCCGGGCGCCGTTCGCCATGATCAGCCCCGGATAGATCCCTTCGAGGGATCCGTGGGATACGATGATCGACACCTTCTTGATCGTCGCGGGCGTCGCGGTCTGTTCGACGGCCGCCTCGGGGGCGAGCATGCTGGTCATGAGGTTGCCTCCTAGATGCAGCCCTTGGGTTTCGGAATGCCGGCGATCTTGGCGGCCAGCTTGGCCGGCCCCTTCGGGAACAGCTGATACAACTCCTTGATCTCGACGCCCGACTCCTTGCCAAGGGACCGAATGGTCGGGGCCGACCCGGTGGCGAGGTACCGGTCGCGCATGTAGTGGATCACCATCCAGTGGCGCTCCGTGAGGTCCGGGATCCCCGCCTGGCGGGCGATCTCGAGGCCGATCTCCTCGTTCCACTGTTCGGGCTTCTGCATGAAGCCTTCGTTGTCAACCACGATCTCGTGGCCGAGCAGCATCGCGGTGGTCATCGTCACGCTCCTAGACTCCTGCGGGTTCCTGCGCCGGGACCTGCTTCCCGCGCATGGTCATCTGCGGTTTGATGCCCGGGAAATCGTGGCCGGGCAACAGCACGTTCCAGTACGCCCACTTGAACGCCAGCTTGCCGAGGTGGTTGAGCCGCGACTCCTCGAGCAACTTCATCGGGCCGACCCCGGCGAAGGGGAAGGTGCCGGGCAGCGGCTCGGTCTCGTAGTTGAAGTCGATCAGCATCGCCTTGTGGAAGCCGGTCTCGATGAAGCAGTTGGCGTGGCCGTCGAAGGTCGGCTCGACCGGCAGGCCGGCCAGGAACCGGCGGATGTTCTCGGTCAGCACCTCGGCCTCGAAATGCACGACCGATCCGGCCTTGGACGTCGGCACGTTGGTCGCATCGCCGAGCGCGAAGATGTTCGGCTTCACGGCGGCCTGGAGCGTGCGCGGGTCGGTACGGACGAACTGCAGGTCGTCGCCCAGCCCCGGCGATCGGCCCACGAACTCGGCCCCCTGATGGAGCGGGATCGAAACGAGAAGATCGAAGTCCACTTCCCGTTCGTCCCAGCTCACCAGCTTGCCGGCCGGGCCGTCCACCCGCCCTGCCGCGAATTCGGTGACCCGGGCAATTCCCTTGTCCTCGAGCAGGTGAGCCAGTCGCCCGGCGGCAATCGGCCGGGTGAAGGCGCCGTCGAGGGGCGAGACGTAGGTGATCGACACCCGATCCCGGATGCCCCGCTCGGTGAAATACCAGTCGGCCAGGAACGCGAACTCGAGTGGCGCGACCGGACACTTGATCGGCAGGTCGACGATGTTGATGACGAGCCGCCCGCCCTGCCAGGTGCGCAGCGTGCGGGCCAGGGCGGCGGCGCCCTCGACCGAGTAGAAGTCGAACATCTTCTCCCGCCAGCCGGGGCCGGTCAGACCCTCGGTCTCCTCCGGCGCAATCCGGCTTCCGGTGGCCACGATCAACACGTCGTAGGGAAGCGCCCGGCCGTCGGCCAGGTGAACCGTATCGGTCGCCACGTCGACCCGGTCGATCCGGGCCTGGACATAGTGGACCCGCTCGGACACCTGCCGCTGGCGCGGGCGGACGATGTCGTCCGCGTCGTAGATGCCGAACGGCACGAACAACAGGCCGGGCTGATAGACGTGAACGTCGTCCTGATCGACGACGGTGATGCCGATCCGGCCCTGAGACAGCTCTTCCGAGTAGCTGGCAGCGAGCCGGTTGGCCATGATCGTGCCGCCGGTACCGGCGCCGAGGATCACGATCCGACGGGATGCGGTAGTCATGAGAAGTCCTCCGAACCGAACGAATCCCCGGCGGCGTCATCCGCCTCGGGGCAGTCACTGTTACGCACACATTCGAGGATGTGGCCGATTCGCGGCTCGGCCAGGTGGTATCGCACGAAGGGTCCGTCACGCCGGGCGGAGACGACCCCGCGACCGCGAAGAATGCCGAGGTGATGGGAGACCGTGGCTTGACCGGCCCCCACGGCATCGACCAACTCGGAGACCGAGCAGTCGGCCCGCTCGAGCCGATCGACCAGCCGGAGTCGGAGCGGGTGACCGAGACAGCGGATCACCCCGGCGGCCCGCTCGAGGGCCCGATCGGCGGGTAGAGATGCGGACGTCGGCATATCTCGATACCGTCATGCGGGACGGTATCAACCTGCCACGCAGCCGATGAACGGACCCCGCGACCTTGGGTGAGGGAAGCTTCAAGCGAATTTTCTGGAGCCCGGCCGGCGGGGTCCGGCCGGGCATCGATCATCGCTCGTCGGGCGGCATCACCATCCAACGTCCGCTTCGGCGAACGAACCGGCGGGTCGTGACGCTCGCGCCGACCGCCTCGAACATCGACCGCGTCATCGCGTTGCCGGTCTGCATCTTCGCGATCATGTCGCAGATGAAGCCGGGCTTTCCGCTCGGTGCCGCCGACACGCAGGCCACCTTTTCGAAGCCGGCCAGCGACAGTTGCGGTCCGCCGCCGGCGCCGGCCGCGCCGGTGACGAGACACATCATGGCGGCCATCGGGTCGTTCTTGCTGGCGTTGCCGCAGCTGCTCTGCTTCATGTTCTCGAGGTTGCGGTCGATTCCGCGGAAGCTCGCCTCCATCGCGTCGCAAAGGTCCTTCTCGGTCGGCTCGCCCTGCGTTTCGCCGGCTTCGGTCGAGGCCCGCGAGCAAACGCTCCGCTCCTGCCGGGCTACCTCCGCCCGCGCCGCCTGCTGCACCCGCTCGGCTCCGGCCAGATCGCCGCTCCGGGACTGGCCGAGCGACAGCAACCGGGCGCCGACGGGATCGTTCCGGTCGCTCGGCACGCCGACAGTCCGGCCGAGGATCCGAGACACCTCGGCGCTGGACGCGGCAGCCTGAACCTGGCCGGTCACGGCGGCCTCCGAGGCCCGGAGATCCGCCGCCCGCCGGGTGGCCAGTTCACCGAAGAGCGCCTGGACCGCCGGGCGGCCGGCGAGCTCACCGTAGCGGGCACCGACATTGGCGTACCAGACGACACCGGCCTCCAGTGCCGCCGGCCCGGAACCCAGTTGGCCCAGCGCCGCTCGATCCGCGGCGACTTGCTCGGCGAGCAGCTCGTCGATCCGCCCGTTGATCCGAGTCCGCTCCGCCGCGGCCGCGTCCGGCGAAACCATCGCCAGCAACGAGGCAACGTCGGTCCCGGCCGGCGACTGGACCTGGGCCGGTACCGGGCTCCGGCCGGCGGCCGGCATCCGGGGATCGGCTCCCCGCCGCCCGGTGCGGGCCGCAACCGCCGAGGGCGGCGGGGGCGTCCGGACCGTCGGCTGGGCCGTCAGCAGGGCGGCCAATTGCCGAGCCCCGTCGAGGCCCCGCGCCGCCGCCATCGCCTCGGTCACCTTGGCCGTGAGCGTCGGGCCCGCCACTCGCGTTCTCGCGGCGCCCACCGCGGCGGCAAACGCCATCCGGTCACTCGGCCAGAAGGTATCGAGCACCTCGCCCTCAGCCGCTTCGACGGCCAGCACCGCGTCGAGCGCCGTCGCCGAAGCGCCGAGGGAGGCCAGCCGCGTGAGCGCGGCCGTCCGCCAGGCGGCCATCGGGCGGCGCGCCAGCACCGAGAGCGTGATGTCCGACGCGGTGTAGGTGCCGACCATCGGCTGAAAGCCCCGCTCCACCGCGCGGGCGGCGCCCGCGAGCCGCTCCTCCGGCAGGTTCGAACGAGGGGCCGGCAGCTTCTCGATCGCCATGAAGACCTTGGTCAGGTCACCGCTGCTCATCTTGTCGAAGGTCTTGCCGAAATGGGTCTCGAAATGTTCGTCGGCAAAGAGGCTCCGGGCGCGGAGGAAGACCTGGCCCATCTCGGTCCGGTAGGGATCCATGTCCGGGTACTCTTCCAGGAGCTTGGCGGCCCACGCCGTGATCTTGTCGCCGTCGCCGCCGCCCCGCAGCAGGTTGAAGCCACCCATCCCGGATGGCTTCGACTCGGCGGCTTTCCGGATCGGCTCGAGGAATCCGTCTTCCCCCATCCCCTTCTGACCGAGGATGAAATACGGACTCGCGTCGCTCCGCGCCGGCACGAGGACGCCGCCGAAGACCTGCCGCTCCCGATCGAGGACCCCTGAGAACCGGGGCACCGGTCCGCCCAGACTGCGAGACGCGTCCGCACCCGGCACGATTTCGATGGTGCCGGCCTCCGGTTCGTAGCGAACCGACACCGTGGCGATCCCGCGGGGCCCGCCCGGTTGTTTGGCCGAGATCGACTCGAGCCGGAGCTGCGCCGTCTGGCCCGCGTCCGTGCCCGGACCCATCTCGAGCGTCATCTGCACGAACACTGGATAGCTCTGGTAGACTCCGATCCAGGTACCCGTGAGCGGCCGGCTGGGCAACTGTGCCGACGCGGCACCCGCGCCAAGCGTAAGCAGACTCACCGCGACCGGTACGGCGCGGGCTCGAAGCGGCCAAGGGGAGAGAAGCCGGTGCATGTCGGGAACTCCTGAAGCCGGTGACGTGGCGAATCGGGTCAGGCTAGCACCCCAAGCCAAGGGGCGCGAGGGCCTGTCTGGCGCGGACGAGACTCGAGGCTGCTCCACGGGCCTTCCCACTGATGCGCAGGAACCGCGGGAAACCCTCATGCTTGACAGGACCGTCGCCGGCTGATATATAACCATCCGGTTATGCAACGAATCACCGCCGGCGCGATCGATCCGAATCGCCTCGATGCCACCTTCGCCGCCCTGGCCGACCCGACCCGGCGCGCCATCCTGGCCCGCCTCGCGGACGGGGACGCCACCGTCACCGAACTGGCGGAGCCGTTCGCCATGAGCCAGCCCGCCATCTCGAAGCACCTGCGGGTCCTCGAACGCGCGGGCCTGATCTCGACAACGGCCGAGGGGCGGCACCGCCCCCGGCACCTCGAGGCCGGGCCACTCGGAGTCGCCACCGAGTGGCTCGCCACCTACCGGAAGTACTGGGAAGCCAACTTCGCCCGGCTCGACGACCTGCTCGCCCGAATGCAGCCCACCCGATCCCGGCCGGGAGGCCGGTTACCCCCGAGCGCACCATGACCGCCTGCAATCTGACCATCACCGCCCTCGGCGATCAGGAGATCGTCATCCGCCGCAGCTTCGCGGCCCCGCGCGAACTGGTGTTCGACGCGTTCACCGTGCCGGCCCTCGTGACGCAGTGGCTGTACGGACCGTCGGACTGGACCTTCCCGGTGTGCGAGATCGATCTCCGCGTCGGGGGGCGGTATCGCTACGTCTGGGAAAAGGCCAAGACCGGCGAGCGGATGGAAATGACCGGCGTGTACCGGGAGATCACCCGACCGGAACGGATCGTCGCCACCGAGTCGTTCGACAACGACTGGACCCAGGGCGGCGCCACCTCGACGCTCGTACTCACCGAACGCGACGGCGTGACGACGATGATCAACACGATGCGGTACAGCTCCCGCGAGGCCCGGGACGGCGTCCTTCGGAGCCCGATGGAGAGCGGTCTCAGCGCCGGTTACGAACGGCTCGACGCGGCCCTGGCCAGGCGGTCCGCCGGTTCCTGACGTTCGCCCGCCGCGGCGCCCCAGAGGCAGCGCAACTTCGAATAGAGGTCCCGATGAAGAGCATCACTCCGTTTCTCTGGTTCGACGGCGTCGCCGAAGACGCGATGAATCTCTACCTCTCCCTGTTCCCGGCCGCCAAGGCCCGCGGCGTCTCGCGGGCCGGGCCTGACGGCCCGGTCATCTCGGTGGAGTTCGAACTCCTTGGCCAGCGCTTCATCGGTCTCAACGGCGGGCCGGCGTATCAGTTCACCCCGGCGGTCTCGTTTCTCGTCCTGTGCGACAGTCAGGAGGAGATCGACCGGCTGTGGACCGCACTGACGGAAGGTGGCGCCCCCGACCGCTGCGGCTGGCTCAAGGATCGTTTCGGGGTGTCGTGGCAGATCGTGCCGAGCGGCTTGAGTGCGATGCTCGGCGATTCGGACCGGACGAAGGCCAATCGGGCAATGCAGGCGATGCTCGGCATGAGCAAGCTCGTCATCGCTGACCTGGAACGGGCCCACGGCGGCGGTTGAACGGAATCCGGCCGGCCGGCGGTCCCCGGCTTGACGGGGGGGCCCAATTTCGGTTCTGTTTGATTCATGAAGGTGATGTCACGGGTCCTCGGCCTCTTCGGCCTGACGGCGTTTCTCGTCGCGACGGGTACCGTCGGCGGGATGCGTTGCGGGCCGATGGCCGACCCGGGCGCTCCCCCGGCTCAGGGTACGGCCCACGGCCATCACGGCTCCGAGCAGCCGGCGCCGCACCACGACATGCCGAGCTGCCTGTGCCTCGGCATCTGTCACGCTGTCGCCGCTCCGCCCCCGAACCTTCCCGGGCTCGCCCCGGCGGCTGCGTTCGAACCACTCGCGGTGCGGATGCCCGCCGCGCCGCTCCTGCCGCTCTGCGTTCGCGGCTACCTCCTCCCTCACGCGCTGCCCCCTCCCCGCCTCGGCTGACGGATTTCGCCGGCCGACCGTGTTGATCGCTCGCTGACTCTCCCGTCCTGACGGGGTTGTCGGCCGATCGGTCATGCGGACCGGCCCTCTCAGTCGAACTCGATCGCCGCAGCCTGCCAGGCGCGGTGGTCGGCGGCGCGCTCGACACCGCGCCGGATTGCGCAGCGGGGAGTCGCATGAAAACAGCCAGGTTCCTGCCCTCGAGCCGGGCGACGACGTTGACGGTCGTGGCGGCCTTCGCGGTCGTCTCGACCGCGGCCAGCCAGCAACCGGATAGCGGATCAGCGCGGCGCCTGCCGGCGCTGACGGTCGCCGCCGTCAAGCGCCGCACCGTTGCCCCGCCGGTCGCGACTCGTTCGGTCGACTCCGTCACCCTCGAGCGAACCCAGGGGGAGGATCCCTGGGATCTCGTCCGACGAACCACGGGCATCGAGATCCACGAACAGGGACAGGGCCCGGGCTTCGCCTCCGACGCCGTGCTGCGCGGCTTCACGTCTGATCATTCAGCGGACGTCCTGTTCGTCCTCGACGGCGTGCCGATCAACCTGCCGCTGCATGGTCACGTCGAGGGATACTCGGACTGGAACATCCTCCTGCCCGCCGCCGCTGCGGATCTCCGGGTGATTCTCGGGCCGGCGAGTCCGCTCTATGGCGACTTCGCGTTCGGCGGTGTCGTCGAGGTCACGACCGCCACTCAGGCGGCCGGACCGACCGCTTCGCTCCGGGTCTCGAGCCACGGCGACGCCGGCGGTTGGTTCCGCACCGGGCGCGCGGGCCCCCGCAGCGGCTATCTCGTCGCCGGGCGATTGGATCGCGTCGACGGCTGGCGGCGAAACGCGGGGTACCGTCTCGGCAATCTCGCGTTCCGCGGCACGACACCGATCGGCCGAGGCCGCCTCGAAGGCGGCCTGCTCGGCTACGGGTCCGGCTGGCACTCGCCCGGCTTCCTCTCGGTCGCCCAGTTCTCCGCCAACCAGTTGTCCCTGGCCGTGGACACGACCGACGGCGGCCACGCCGAGCGAGTGATCGCCCACGCTCGCTACACCGTGCCGCTGGCGGACCGGATCGGACTCAGCACCCTGCTCTGGGGCCAGCAACTCGACTCCCGCGTCTACCTCAACATCCCCGAGGGCGACGAGCCGCTGGCGCAGACCGACGAGCATGACCGGCGGGTCGCGGCCGGCGGCGAGGTGCAGGTGTCGTTCGAGACCGGCACCGGCGCGGTGAGCCTCGGCGCCTCGGGTCGCGCGGACGCGGTGACCTATGACCTGGCCGAGAGCGCGGCCCGCGCCGCCGGCGATCCGCTGGCCTCGTACGACGGCAGCTTCGGTTCCGCGGCGCTGTTCGGCCGGTGGCGCGGACTCGCGGGTCCGTTGGCCCTGGACGTCGGGCTTCGGCTCGACGCCCAGCACTACAGCCGGCGGGATCTGCTGGCCGCGTCCCCGGCAGCGGTCGCGGCGACGCATTCGATCGTGAGTCCGAAGGTCGGCGCCCGTTATCTGGTGAATGGATCGGTGGCGGTAGCGGCTTCCTTGAGCCGGGGATTCCGCGGGGCGCCCGGAACGATCGAGGACCCCACCCGCGAGCCCCAGCGTGCCTGGGCCAAGGAACTGGCACTCGAAGCGAATCCCGGCGCTACCCGGCTCCGCCTGGCCGTCTTTCGTCTCGACGTCCGGGGCGAGCGGATCCAGGATCCCATCACCCGCGAGATCACCGGCGCCGGCCGAAGCGTCCGGCAGGGCATCGATGCGGAAGCCGTCGTGCCGCTGGGCCCGCACTTCCGGTTCGCCGCCACGACGACGGTCAACGACGCCACCGTCAGCGAAACCCTCGACGCGTCGGCGCGGGTTGGCCTCGTCGCCGACCGCCGGCCCGACGATCCGATCGTCCCGGTGTTCCACCTGGAGCCGCTCGAACCGGGCGATCCGGTGCCCGGCGTTTCCCGGTATCAGGCCCGCCTCGGCATCGACGCCTTTCCGACCGCCGCGATGCGGATCGGCGGGCTGGCGCGACTCAACGGGCCGTTCACTCCGATCGGCGAGCCCGCCATTCGCACCGGCAGCTACCTGCTCGTCGATCTCGACGGCTCGGTCCACCTCCGGGGCGAGGACCTGGTCCTCGACTGGGAACTCGAAAACCTCCTCGACACGAAGTACCCCGAGGTCCGGTCATCCGGCTACCTCAATCCCGGCACGCCCCGGACCGTCCGGGTCGCTCTCCGCTTTCACCCCTGAAGAAAGGAAGTCCCCCGATGAAGCACGTCGTTGCCGCCGCCCTCATGCTCCTGGCTGGATCCGCCTGCGGCACGGAGCCGGATCCCGAGGCCGGCCATACCCCGGTGTCGGCCAAGCTGTTCAACGCCTCGGGCACCGAAATGACACCGGCCCTCACCCTCGCCGCGGGCGCCACGGTTCGGCTCGAGGTCCGGTTCTATGCCGACGACGGTGACCAGATCACCGGCCTCGAGGCCGAGCATTCGGCAGGTTTGACGTTCGCTCCGGAGGCGCTGGCTTCGGTGGCGGCGGTGGCGGGGCAGAAGTTCTTCTTCGACGTGACGGCGCAGGCCGGGGCCGGAACCGGTGCGGTCACCATTGGATACGGGCACGGCACCGACACCGACGAGGAGTCGTTCGGCCCGTTCACGGTCACGGTCCAGTGAGCGGCTGATTGTCGATCAGTCGCACGCCTCCGATTACCACCGCCGCCAGGCGGCGCCCGTCGGCCTCGCGCACGTACTCGACCTCGATCCCGAGGGCCTCGAGTTCGTGCCGGATGTCGGCGACGGGCCCGCCCGCGGCGAGGCGGGCCGCAAACCGGGCGGCCAGCGCCCGCGCAGTCGGTGAGAGCCGCACGTTCCGGGAACTCAGGGCCACACCGTCAGGGTCGCGAACGATCGGGCACGGCACGATCTCGATGCCGAGGTGGAAGGCCTCGGCCATGCCCCGAACCAGCGAGTACTGCTGCCAGTCCTTCTCGCCGAAGTAGGCCCGGTCGGGCCGGACCAGGGTGAGGAGCCGGAGGACCACCGTCAGCACCCCGTCGAAATGGCCGGGCCGGAATTCGCCCTCGAGCGTCCGGCTCATTTCGGTTTCCGTTACCCGGTAGCGATAACCGTCCGGGTAGACCTCGGCCGGCGCCGGCGCGATCAGATAGTCGACGCCGGCCGCCTCCGCGAGCTCGCGATCCGCGTCGAGGGTTCGTGGATAGGCCGCGAGGTCCGCCGGATCGTTGAACTGCGACGGATTCACGAAGACGCTCGCCACCGTGA
>JBFXAY010000002.1:0-156098 GCA_050183815.1 Gemmatimonadales bacterium
CTTGGCTCTCGGAGCCGTTCGCAATTGATTGGCTCCCCGCGCGCGACTTTCCATCGTGGCCAGGACCGTTCGCGGTCCAGAGGACAGGGCCGGAGATACGACTGCAGTCGACCTCCGTCATCGCGTGGGCCGTGCCGAGCCTTGCAAAAACTACCGGAGGAGTCCAGATAGTTGGGTTAGGCGGCAGGGGGATCCGTCCGGCCGCCCGCCAGGGCATCGACGGCATGTCGAACGCGATCGAGGCGTTTGGTGGAGTCGGCCTCCACGCCAACCACCCGCCGACGGACGACGCCGTTCGCGTCGAGAACGAGAAAACTTGGTAGCGCGAGGCCCTGCCATGGCCACCTGGACGTTTGTCCGAACACACGAGCAATGGCCCCAGACGCAAGCACAGTCGGTACCTGGCCCTCGACCGAAGAAAGGACGTCGGTGACCGTTGACGGATCTCGGTCATCGGCAACCAAAATGACATCGATCCCGCGCGGCTCGTACTCGGCTCGCAGGGTGAGGATCGCCGCCAGCGCCTGGCGCGACGCACCGCACGTCGTGGACCACAGCGCCAAGACCACTGGGCGGCCGGTAAGGGCAGACGACGTCAGCGTCGTTCCATCCAAGCTTGGAAACTCAAAGGGCGGTAGCCGAGCGCCCTCAGGCGGCAGGCGGTCGTACGCACCTTGGAGGCCGCGGTTGCAGCCGAAGACGCTCAACAGGACAAGCGGAACCCAGCGGCGCATGCGCCCTCCGGAGCCGTGCGTACAGTGACGTGTGCTGCCGCCTAACGCTCAGCATCAGCGGCGGCGCGCAGCGCCGTCCGCTGCATGCTGTTGTTAGGCGACCCGGAGGAGGCAGTCACAGCACCTCACTAACCTTAGAAAATAGGCGCTCGAAGCGCGCCAGTTCATCGGGCTTGAGCGTCGCGGCCGTCAGCGCTGGCAGCACCGCCTGCGCGACGCGGTAGTGGTTGAAGCCGCCATCCTTCAGCAGCGTGATGTTCTTCGCTTTGAGCCAGTGGTTGATGCGCTCGATCATGCGCGGCTGCGCGCCAAGATCGGCCGCCGTCAGCGCCACGCCGTTCAATTCCTTGACGTAGGTTTGGTTGAACGCCGCGATGTAGGCGTCGGCGGGCAGCAGGTCTTCAATGTCGGCTTCGGAGGGTGCCCGTTCGAGAAACATCGAGAAGTCGAGGACCCGCTTGCGCTCGATCAGCTTCTGGCGCACCAGGTCTTCCAGCTTCTGGTGCGGGCTGCCGGCACGGTCGTGCAGCACCACGAGCTTCAGCTTGTTCGACCCGAGCAGCGCGACGAAGGTGGCCAGCTTGTCGAGGCCGCCGACCGGCACGAGGATCGCGTCGCCCAGACCCTGCTTGCCGCCGGCTTCAAGCAGCGCACCCATGTGCTGCAGCAGGATCAGGTCGGCCGGGCCTTCAATCAGGACGTTCTTCTTTGCGATGAACAGGTTTTGCGCGATGGAGTAGCCGAGCGCGGCCTGCAGCGGGAACACGCTCTCGTCCGACGAGCCGGCCAGGTCGCCGGTGATCTTGGTGCCTTCCTTGACACGGTCTTCGACGACGCGCACGTCCTCCAGGCGTGAGCTGTCCACCATGAACGGCGAGTGCGTTGTGTAGATGATCTGATGCTGCTCGGACAGATCGCGGATGTAAGCCAGAAAGTCAGCCTGCGCCAGCGCATGCAGGTTCAGCCCCGGTTCGTCGAGCAGCAGGATCAGCGCGTCATCCGTCGCGGCGCGTGACTGCACGGCATCAAACCACACCAAGAAGCTGAAGAACCAGATGAAGCCCTTGCTACGCTGGTCAAACGGGACCGTCACGCCGTGCCGCCGGTTCTTGATGCGGATGTAGAGATTGACGCCACTGTTATAGGGCGCAACGTCCTTGCTGTCGGTTTTGAGGTCGAACTCCACGTCGAGGTCCTGGTTCTGCTTCCAGAACTCGAAGACCTTCTGCGTGATGTTTAGCCCGATGGCTTCCAGCTTAGCCTTCGCGGTTTCGTAGCCCTCGTCGCTCATCAGTTCCTGCAGCGTCGTGCCGGCGAGCTGCAGCAGCCCCCGTGCCGTTTCGTCGGCGTCGGTCAGTTGCTTCGCGGCTTCGCGCTGCTGCAGCGTGGGAAGATTGATCTTGCCTTCGAGCAGCTTGTAGTCGTCGAAATACAGGAACTTCGGCAGCTCCGGTGATAAGTAGGTCTGCCAGACATGGCCGTTCACCAACCCCCAGCCGTTGGGCCCGATGGCTCGCCCGCGCCACAGCGCGGCGAACGTGGCGAGCTTGCTGTCGGCCGCCAGACTCAACCCCTCGATCTTGGTCAGTACGTCGGCGAGCGACGTTGCGCCAGCGAAAACTTCGTCCTTGTGCTCCAAGTCGCCGAGCGGCTTCTGCAGAGCGGCCAGCGCCGCCGCTTCATCCAGATGGAAGCCGACGGTGCTTGTGTTCGCAATCGTGGTGTCCCGTGTGAATGTGCTGCCGGCGGCGACGATCGATGCGCCGCCGAAGACCTCCGTGTTGACCTTATCGGCCAGCGCCTTCTCGATGCGAAAGGTCAACTGCACGACCTTCTGATAGTTCTTCGCCTCGTGCTGCTGCCGGTAGCGCACCAAGTCTTTGCGCGGGTAGTCAGCGACGTAGTCGTATTTCACGCCGCTTAGGGGCAGAGCCTTGTGCAGCGCTTCGAGAAACGCGGTCTTGCCGGACTCGTTTTTGCCAACCAGCACCGTCACGTCATCGGCGAGCGCCACGGGCGTTGAGTCTTCGATGGACTTGTATTTCCAGACCTGCGCTTTGACGAGTGTTAGCACTATGCCTCCGACAGTTCTCTTGATGCGATCAGCTGCGAATGCGACACGATTAGTCGCCTAACGACTAACATTATCTGGCGGGCGCCGCACCGGATCTGAGCGGCCGCGCCATCCCCCCATAACATTGGGGCGCGGCCGCGACACCGCAAGCCGTCCGCCCGCGCGCCCGTCCAGATCAATTGGTGTTAGGCCGCTCCGGTGTCGGAGCCGTCACCGGCGTGGTCAACGAGATCGGCAAAGCCGACCCAGGCCCCGGCCCGCAAGGGCCAGTGATCTGCCGGCAGGCGCCACGCCCCATCGGCCTGACGCCGAAGGGCGACAACTGCAAGGGAGGCCGTAACCGGATCGACCAAGTAGGCTCGTTCCTCCGCCGGATACTCCCGATACGTGTGGGCTATCCGCGCAGCGGTCTCAGGAGTCACTGGCTGCCAATCCCAACGGTAGACAACATAGGCCGTGTGCTCGTGCTGGACACAACCAATGAACTCCGGCTCCGGAGCTGGGGGCGGCAGCGCGACCTCCTTCGGCCCATGCTCTTGCAGCCGGGCGGCTTCGGCAGGGACGCTGTGCGCCTCAAGCCATCGCGCGAACAACTCGGCGGGGCTGAGCGCCACCATGTCGTCGTATGAGGAAACGCGGGCGAATTCCGCAGATAGGTCCGCTCGCCGCTCGGCCATCAACCGGTTGAAATCCGCCGCCTCCAGCGCGGCCTCGGCGTTGGTGAGACTCGGTTGGCTGCGCCGTACCATGCCAGCGGTCAGCTCTGTCACTGCGGCCGATGGGTCGCACCGGGAAAGGTGTTGGCGCCGAAACGCTCGCAGCCCGACGGGGTCGCAAAGCTCGGCAACGGCTTGCCAGTCCTCCCGGCTGAGCGCCGAGACGGCTGCCCGGAAGACCGACGTCGGATCGTGTTCCGTCACTTTGCGAGCCTTGCAGAAATGGGAGCCAGACGAGCGGCCTAACGAGTAACGGTTCAGCGGCGGGCGCCACCCCGATCCGAGCGGCCGCGCCAGCCTCGCCTCCAAGATGGGGCGCGGCCGCGACCTTGGCAACGAGAACTCCGCGCGCCCGTCCGCTGCAAGCGTTTGTTGGGCAGACCGCTCGCGCACGGTGCTTCGCGGGCACCGGCGCCCGGCACACCAAGGCTCGTAGTCCGCCGGGCTCACAGCGGAGCCTCGGCTCGACGCGCACACCGAGAACCCTGGCGGGGCCGCCCTCCGGAACCCTTCTCGAGCGTAGGCCGGTTGCTGCGGCCGCGACGGGAACCGAGCCGTTCACCGCCCGGCGGCCGCGGCCGTCAGCGTTCGACCGACGCCTCCCGCGGCCCCGAGCGCTGGAGGGTCGAGCGCGGCGAGCGCGCACGGGAGGTTCCCGCGTCAAGAACGGGCACCGGAGCGCGGCCGCGCCGGAACCCTCTCGCGAGGAGCGCCGCGTGGCGATCCCACATCCTCATCCGTTCTGGTTCGCGGGTCTGCCCAACGCTATGGCGATCTGCTGCGAAGGCGCGCCAGCGCCTTCGTCAGCAGCATTGCCTTGTTAGCCCTCATGAACGACGTTGCCAGCGGCGCGGGTGCCGCTTACCGTGAACCACGCCGACCACTCGGATCCTGTCCGACTCCGCGGTGAAGAAAACGGCGTACGGAAATCGCGGCACCAAGGCTCGCCGGAGTTCCTTGTGAACGAGGGGGAACAGCTCGGGCGATTCTCGGATCTGGGCGAGCGTCCCGTCGATCGTTTCCAAGAACGTTCGCGCCACCAGCCTGGAACGCGCCCGGTACCATTCAAAGGCTTCAATGATCTCGGAATCGGCGGTCGGCTCGACATGGAGCCGGACCGTCAAGCGAGGCGCCGCCGGAGATCCTCGCGGACCTCCTCCCAAGGCCGGCCAGCATCCGGGTTCTGCCGCATCTCATCCAGTCGCCGGTCGAGCTCAGCAGCCAACTCGGGGGTGATCTCGAAGGCGTCGTCGCCGAGGCTATCCCAAAGCTCGCCAATGAGTTCCAGGCGCTCGCGCGGGGACAGGTGGCTGAAGTCGATCTTCGGGTGAGCCATGCTCCAATCTCGGAAACGGGCGAGCCAAACGCAAGCCGATGCTGGAATGAGGGCTAACGTACAGGGCGTAAGCTGCGGCGCGGCCGCGTGGGGCGCAAAGTTGTTCGGAGCAACGGTCGCGCCGTCAGCTTCACGCCCGGGTTGGGCGGCGCTAGCGGCGTCGCTGGACCGGCACCACTCAGCCCCTTGTACGAACGGGCCGAGAGTTGGCGCATTCGCCAAGTGTAGTACAACACCGGGATCGCGCCGACGTAAGGATCGTCGACGTGACCAATGGCGCCGATCCTCGCCACTCCGGTCCGACTGGCCCGCCCAGCCGAGGCCGTTCGCTACCGGCGCGCCCGCGACGACCAGTGAATGGCCTGAATCCGCCACCCTGAGCCGCTCCGTCGCAGCACCATCAGCTCCGCGCTCGCCGAGTTGATCTCCCGCCCCCGAAACTCTCCCTTCGCGCCGCTGGTCGACGACGCCCACGCGACGTCGCCGGCCACGGTGACACGAATCGGTCCTCTGGTATGAGGGACCGACTGCGCGAAGGCGATGTCGGCCGGCAGGTGGTGCGACCGGTACTGCGGCACGGTTTCCAGCCCTCCGCTCTCGAGAATCGTCGCGTCCGGGGCCAGCAGGGCGATGGCGGCCGCACTGTCACCGCTGGCGAGGGCTTTCCGGAACCGTTCGATCGTCGCCACGACGGCAGCCGAGTCGGATTGTGCGGAGAGCGGTCCGGCGAGCGACGCGAGTCCGAGGACGAAGGCGACGAGTCGTAGCATTCGAAGCTCCAGGCGTTTCGGTGAATGACGCGACATCAACCTACACACGGCCGTTGCCGGCCGCTGTGTGGGGCAATTGCCCCGCCCAGCGGGTCGCCTCACGCGCCGGCAGCGCCCCATCGGTCTGTCGGATCTAAGCAAGACCCTGCGTGCCAACGCGTTGCACCCCGGGCACCAATGGCTCGTGGCATGCGATTTCGGTGCCGGCAACACGCGACCGAGTTGGGGAGACAATCGAGATGATCGGCCGCAACGTCCGGCCATCCGTCCGCCCCGCCGCCACCCGGAAGAGACATGTCCCACAGACACCCAGTCATGGCGTTCGTCGTCGTCGCCGTCGTGAGCGCATCGGCAGCGTCTGCGCAATCGCCAGAACCCGACACGCTCCGACTCGACGCCGCCCTGATCCAGGCGCGATCGTCGAACCCGGGGCTCACCGCGTCCCGGCTCCGGGCCGACGCCCAGGCCGAGCGCGTCTCGCAGGCCGGCGCGCTGCCGGACCCGCAGATCTCGCTCGGCCTCATGAACCGGCCGATCGGCGGGTTCGGCACGTCCGAGCCCATGACGATGAACCAGCTCCAGGTCACCCAGATGCTCCCGTGGCCGGGCAAACTCGGCCTCGGCCGCGAGCGGGCCCGCCAGCTGGCGGCGGCCGAGGTGCTCGACGCCAGGGAAGCCGAGGTCCAGCTGCTCGCGCGGGTGAAGACGGTCTACTACCAGATCGCCTCGATCGATCGCGCGGTGATCATCATGCTCCGCACCCGCGACCTGCTGCGCGACTTCTTCAGCGTCTCCGAAGCTCGATACGCGGTGGGTGAGGGACTGCAGCAGGACGTGCTGCAGGCCCAGGTCGCGATCGCGCGGATGACCGAGGACGTCACGGTCATGGAACAGGAGCGCGTTGCCATGGCGGCGCGCCTCAACGCGTTGCTCGGCCGGAGCGCGTCGGCCGCGGTGGGCGCGCTCGAGCTGCCCGCTCCCGACGACTCGCTGCCGCCCGTCGATTCGCTGTTCCGCGCCGCGGCTGCCGGGCGGCCGGGGCTGCTTGCCGCCGACGAGCGTGCCCGCGCTGCGGAGACCGGCACTCGGGCGGCGAGGCGCGAGATCTATCCCGACCTGATGGTGTCGCTCGGCTACGGTCAGCGCGACCAGTTCGACGACATGGCCACCCTGATGGTCGGTTTCAGCGTGCCGCTCCGGCCGGGCGCCCGCCAGCTGGCGATGCGGCGGGAGATGGCCGCAATGCAGGCGAGCGAAGAAGCGATGGCCCGTGACCTCGCCAACGAGACCTTCGCAATGCTCACCGAGCGGCGGGCGGAGGCCGAGCGCGCCCGGGCGCTGTCGCGGCTCTACGCGACGTCCATCCTGCCGCAGGCGCGGGCCGCGGTCGAGTCGGCGCTGTCGTCGTATCGGGTCGGCCGGGTCGATTACATGACACTGGTGGAGAGCGAGATGACCGTGAACCGATACGAGATCGAACTGGTGCGGCTGGCGGCGGGCTACCATCAGGCCGTCGCGGCGATCGACGCACTGCTCGGCAAGGGCGGAGGTGGCGCATGATCCGGCACATCGGCGTGCTCGCGGCGGCGCTGCTCGGCGCGGCATGCGGCCGGCAGGAAGCGGCGGAATCCCCGATGGCGGGCATGACCGCCGAGGAGCACGCCCGCATGCAGTCTGGCGGCGCCCAGCAGGTGGACTCTAGCGGCCAGCTGGTGCGACAGATGGTGCACCTGAGCCCCGCCGAGGAGCGCGCCCTCGGCGTGGTGTACGCCACGGTCGGGCGTGAGACGCTCTCCAAGTCGGTGCGTACCGTGGGCGAGATCCAGCCGGCCGAGTCGCGGGTGGCCGAGGTGACGCCGAAGGTCGAGGGCTTCGTGGAGCGGCTGTTCGTCAACACCACGGGAGAGACCGTCCGCCGCGGCCAGCCCCTGCTCTCCCTGTACAGCCCGATGCTGGTGGCGGCGCAAGAGGAGTTTCTGACCGCCCGGCGCCTGGTGGGCCGGGTGGATTCGTCGGCCCGGGAAGCGTGGCAGGGCGCGCGGGCCACACTCGACGCGGCGCGGCGGCGGCTGGCCTACTGGGACATCACCGACGAGCAGGTCGCGCGGCTCGAGCGCACGGGCGAAGTCACCAAGACGCTGACCCTGGTGTCGCCCGTGAGCGGCGTGGTGCTTGAGAAAGACGTGTTCGAGGGCCGCCGCGTGATGCCGGGCGAGCGCCTCTACCAGCTCGCCGACCTCTCCGAGGTCTGGGTCGAAGGCGAAGTCTTCGAACAGGATCTCCGGCTGATCCGCCGGGGCGCGCAGGCGCACATCGAGGTGGCGGCCTATCCAGGTGAGCACACGATGGGTCAGGTGAGCTTCGTCCATCCCACGGTAGACGTCGAGAGCCGCACCAACCGGGTTCGTGTGACGGTGGCGAATCGGGACCTCCGGCTCAAGCCGGGCATGTTCGCGACGATCTACTTCGACGCGGTGGTGGGTCAGGACGTCATCGCGGTGCCGATGGCGGCGGTGATCGTGACGGGCGAGCGCAACGTGGTGTTCGTTCGCGACAGCGCCGGCATGCTCGGGCCGCGGGACGTGGTGCTCGGCCTTCGGGCGGGCGATCGGGTGCAGGTGCTCACTGGCCTGGCGGCCGGGGAGACGATCGTGGCGTCGGCGAACTTCCTGATCGACGCCGAGTCGCGGCTCGGCGGCACCGGGGCGTCGATGCCGGGCATGCAGCACTCGGCCGTCGAGCCGGGCAGGCCGGCGCCAGCCGCGCCTCCGCCCCCGCCTGAGCACCGCCATGATTGACGCGATCATCGCCTGGTCGCTCCGGAACCGCTTCCTCGTGATGCTCGCCACCGCGGCCATCACGGCGGCGGGCATCTGGGCGATGGCGACCACGCCGCTCGACGCGATCCCCGATCTCTCCGACGTGCAGGTCATCATCCAGACGGAGTTCTCGGAGCAGGCCCCGCAGATCGTGGAAGACCAGGTGACTTACGCGATCGCCTCCGAGATGCTCAAGGTGCCGGGCGCCCGCGTGGTCCGCGGGTATTCGTTCTTCGGGCTGAGCCTGGTCTACGTGATCTTCGAAGACGGCACCGACATCTACTGGGCCCGCTCCCGAGTACTGGAATACCTGAACGGCATCCGGCGCCGGCTGCCGTCCGGCGTCGAGCCGACGCTCGGGCCGGACGCGACCGGCGTGGGCTGGGTGTTCGAGTACACGCTCGAGTCCGACAGCCTCGACCTCGCGCAGCTCCGGAGCTTGCAGGACTGGTACATCCGCTACCAGCTCACGGCCGTGCCCGGCGTCTCCGAGGTCGCGAGCCTGGGCGGCTTCGAGCGGCAGTACCAGGTGGAAGTGAACCCGGAGCGGTTGCGGGCGTTCGGCATCCCGGTGACGCGGGTGTCGGAAGCCATCGGAATGCACAACGTCGACATCGGCGCCCGCGTCCTGGAGATGGGCGGCCGGGAGTACATGATCCGCGGGCTCGGCTACCTCAAGGGCATCGACGACATCGAGCAGGTGGCCGTCGGCGCCACGGCGAACGGCACACCGATCCGGGTGACGGACGTCGCCACCGTGCAGGTGGGCCCGGCTCCGCGGCGAGGGGCCGCGGACCTCAACGGCCAGGGCGAGGTGGTGGCCGGAATCGTCGTGATGCGCTTCGGCACGGACGCGCTCGCCACGATCGAAGCCGTCAAGGTCCGGCTGGAGCAGATCCAGCGCAATCTCCCCGCCGGCGTGCAGCTCCGCACGGCGTACGACCGAAGCGATCTCATCCACCGCGCGATCGACACGCTGCGGGAAAAGCTCGTCGAGGAGTCGCTGATCGTCGCTGCCGTGGTGATGGTGTTTCTGCTGCACTTCCGGTCCTCGCTGGTGGCGATCGTCACCCTCCCCCTCGGCATCCTGATCTCGTTCATCGTCATGCGGGCGCTCGGCGTCAACGCGAACATCATGAGCCTCGGCGGGATCGCGATCGCCATCGGGGCGATGGTCGACGCCGCGATCGTGATGATCGAGAACATGCACAAGCACCTCGAACGGGCGGGTCCGAACCCGAACCGGTGGGACATCGTGCTGGAGAGCGCGAAGCAGGTGGGCCCGCCGCTGTTCTACTCGCTGCTGATCATCACCGTGAGCTTCCTGCCGGTGTTCGCCCTCGAAGCCCAGGAGGGCCGGCTCTTCAAGCCGCTGGCGTTCACCAAGACCTTCGCCATGGCCGGCGCGGCGCTGCTTTCGATCACGCTGGTGCCCGTGCTGATGGGCTACCTGGTGCGCGGCCGGATCCGGTCGGAGCGCGAGAATCCGCTCAGCCGGCTGCTTCAGGCCCTGTACTCCCCGGTGATCCGGGTCGCGCTCCGGCGGCCCTGGCTGGTGATCGCGGCCGCGGGCGCCGTGCTGCTGGCCACCGTGATGCCGTGGCGCCAGCTGGGCAGCGAGTTCATGCCGCCGCTGCACGAAGGCTCCATCCTCTTCATGCCCACCACCGTGCCCGGCGTGGCCATCGCCCAGGCACGCGACATCATGCGGTACCAGGACAGCGTGCTGGCCTCGTTCCCCGAAGTGGAGCGGGTCCTGGGCAAGGCCGGCCGCGCGGAGACCGCCACCGACCCGGCCCCGCTCGACATGTACGAGACGACCATCACGCTCAAGCCCGAGAGTGAATGGCGCGCGGGGATGACCTACGACGGTCTCGTCGCGGCCATGGACAGCGCCGTGCGCCTGCCGGGCGTGACCAATGCCTGGACGATGCCGATCAAGGGGCGGATCGACATGCTCGCCACCGGCGTCCGGACCGCTGTGGGCATCAAGATCTTCGGGCCCGATCTCGACACCCTGCAGGCGCTCGGCGAGCGGGTCGAGCGAATCATGCAGCAGGTGCCCGGCACCCGGAGCGCGTTCGCCGAGCGGGGCGTGTCGGGCTACTACGTCGACATCGACATCGACCGAACCGCGACGGCCCGCTACGGCCTGAACGCGGGCGACGTGCACGACGCGATCATGGCCACCGTCGGCGGCCTGGACGCCGCGCAGACCGTCGAGGGGCGGGAGCGCTACGCCGTCAACGTTCGCTACCCGCGCGAGCTGCGCGACAACGTGCAGAAGCTGCGCGAGGTGATCCTCCCGACGATGATGGGCGCCCAGATCCCGCTCGGCCAGGTCGCCACGGTCCAGGTGCGCCAGGGGCCGATGGCGGTCAAGACCGAAGACGCGTTCCCGGTCACGACCGTGTTCATCGACATCACCAGCAGCGACGTCGGCGGCTACGTGGAGACGGCCCAGCAGGCGGTGAACGACCAGCTCACGCTGCCGGCGGGTTACACGCTGCTGTGGAGCGGCCAGTACGAGTTCATGCAGCGGGTGGCGACCAAACTCCGCGTGGTGCTCCCGGTCACGCTGGGCGTGATCTTTCTGCTGCTGTATCTGAATTTCAAGGGCATAACGGAGTCGCTGATCGTGATGCTGTCGGTACCGTTCGCGCTGGTGGGCGGGGTCTGGTACCTCTGGCTGGCGGGCTACAACACCAGCGTCGCGGTCTGGGTCGGCTTCATCGCCCTGGCCGGCGTAGCGGCGGAGACCGGCGTGGTGATGCTCATCTACCTCGACGAGGCGTTCCACCGCCGCCGCAGCGAAGGCCTGATGCGCGGGCCCGGCGACGTCGCGGAGGCCGTCCGCGAGGGCGCGGTGGACCGGCTCCGGCCGAAGATGATGACCGTGATTACGGTCATCGCCGGCCTGGCGCCGATCCTCTGGAGCCACGGCACCGGCGCCGACGTGATGAAGCGGATCGCGGCGCCGATGGTCGGCGGCATGGTGACGTCGACCGTGCTCACGCTGGTGGTGATCCCGTCGATCTACCTGGTGTGGCGCCGCGGCCAGGTCGGGCGGCGAGCCGCCTCGAGCGCGGAGGGCTGACGAACTCCCATCGACGGGTCGGGGCGACACGCTTCCGCCGCAGTGGGTTTCCGATCGCCGAGGGAAGTGAAGGCTCCGGTTGCGGCGCTCACGACCGCCGGATCGCCGCCGGCCTACAGGTCCTCGCCCGCGGAAGCTTGGAGATCGTACTTCTCCACCCGGTAGCGCAGGGTGTCCCGCGTCAGGCCGAGCAGCTCGGCCGCGCGGGTCTTGTTGCCGCGGGCCTGGTCGAGCGCCTGGCGGATCAGGTCCTTTTCGAGCTCCTCCAGCATGATCCCGCCCGCCGGCAGCCGGAACCCGGGCTCCAGGTCGAGCGCGCGCCCGCCAGGCTTGAGCTCGTCCGGCAGGTGCGCCGGGAGCACCTCCGGCCCTTCCTCGAGAATGACCGCGCGCTCGATGACGTTGCGGAGCTCCCGCACGTTGCCCGGCCATGCGTAGCGCTCCAGCATCGCGAGCGCCTCGCGGTGGAACCGGCGGGGCGGGCGGCGCATCGCGGTCGTGAGCCGGTCCAGGAAGTGCTGCGCGAGCGGCTCGACGTCTTCCGGACGATCGCGGAGCGGCCGAATGACGATGGGGACGACGTTGAGGCGGAAGAACAGATCCCGCCGGAACCCGCCGTCGCGCACGGCGGCTTCCAGGTCGCGGTTCGTCGACGCGACGATCCGCACGTCCACCGAGATGTCCCGCACCCCGCCCACCCGCTTGAACGTGCGCGTCTCCAGGAAACGCAGCAGCTTGCCCTGCGCGCCCGGTGGCAGGTCGCCGATCTCGTCCAGCAGCACGGTGCCCCGGTCGGCCATCTCGAGCAGGCCCTGCTTCCGCGCGTGCGCGTCGGTGAAGGCGCCCTTCTCGTGGCCGAACAGTTCCGACTCGAGGAGGGCCTCCGGGAGCGCGGTGCAGTTGATCTCGAGGAACGGGAAATCGCGCCGGGAGCTCCGGACGTGGATGAGCTGCGCCGCGACCTCCTTGCCCACGCCGCTCTCGCCGCGGAGCAGGACCGTCGTGCCGTCGCTCTCCGCCACTTTGCCGGCGAGCTCCACCACCCGGCGCATCGCGGCCGAGCGGCCGACGACCTCGAGGCCTTCGAACAGCCAGCCGGTCTGGCGGCGGAGGCCGGTGACCGTGCGTCGCAGCCGCTGCGTTTCGAGCCCCTTCGCCAGCGCCACCAGCACGTCCTCGAGCTTGGGCGGCTTCTCCAGGAAGTGATGGGCGCCGAGCTTCACCGCCTCGACGGCGGTGGCGATGTCGCCGTGCGCGGTGAGCATCACCACGACGAGGTCGGGATCCACGTCCAGAAATTCGCGGCACAGCTCCATGCCGCTTCCATCGGGCAACCGCAGGTCCAGCAGCACGGCCGCCGGGCCGTGCTCGGCGAACGCCTTCCGCGCGGCGGCGGCGTCGCCGGCGAGCACCACCTCGTAGCCGGCGTCGCCGACATGGGCTTCGAGCCAGGTCCGGATCAGCTTCTCGTCGTCGACGACGAGCACGCGGGCGGGCGCTGTGCCTGTCATCCTGCCGCTCGCCCCGGCACCGCGATCGGCAGCGACACGGTGAACGTCGCGCCGCCGCCCGGCGTGTCTTCGAGGGTGAGCTCGCCGCCATGGCGGGTGACGATCTGGCGGGATATGGAGAGGCCGAGTCCCGTGCCCCGGCTCTTGGTGGTGAAGAAGGGCCGGAAGATCGACTCCCGGGCCGCCTCGGCGACGCCCGGGCCGGTGTCGCACACGCGGATCAGCGCCGCCGCGCCGTCGGCCGCCAGTTGAACGTCCACCGAGCCATCAAGTCCGGCGGCGTCGACCGCGTTGAGCAGCAGATTCACGAGCACCTGCACCATCATTTCGGGATCGACCCGGACCCTCACGGGCCAAGGCGCCGAGTCGAGGCGGAGGGCCACGCCAGCGCTGGCAGCCTGCGGCGCCACGATCGTCACGGCTCGCTCGGCGAGTTCGGCGGTATCGGTTTCGATGACGCGCAGTTCGGGTGGCCGGGCGTACCGCAGGAGCTGCGTCGTGGTCGTCTCCATGCGCTCGACCTGCGCCTGCGCCTCCTCCAGCAGGGGCCTGGCCTCCGCCGGCTCCGGCAGGGTCCGGATGGCGAGGTCCAGCGCGCCGCGCACGCCCGTGAGCGGGTTGCGTATCTCGTGGGCCACGCCGCTTGCCAACTCCCCCACGGTCGCGAGCTGTTGGGCCCGTGCCAGGTCGCGCGCGTGCAGCGCGTCGACCTCGGCGCGCGAGCGAGCAAGGCCGTCCGCCATCGTATCGAAGGACTCGACCAGCACGCCGACCTCGCCAGCGGCCGGCGTCGCGACCGGATCGTACCGGCCCGTCTGTCCGAACCGCTCCGCGGCCGCCGCGAGCCGGCGCAGCGGCGTCGTCACCGAGCCGGCCGCGAGCGCCCCGGTCACAACCAGCAGCAGGACGAGCGCTCCGGTGCCGACCAACGCGCCGTTCCGCAGCCGGTCGAACGGAGCCAGGGCGATGTCCGATGGCAGGACCGACACGAACAGCCAGTCCGCGCCCGCCACCGGCGCGGTGGCGACGACGGCGCTCTCGGTCGTGGTTGAGATCGGCCTACTCGCGTTCAACTGTTCCGAGGGCGCCAACCGAAGCACCGCGGCGTCGCCGGCGCCACCCGCCATGAACACCGGCCCGGCGCCCCGCTCGAGCACGAACGACTCGGCTCCCGGCATCAGGTGCTCGGGAATCGAGAACACGCGTCCGAAGTCTTCCGCGCGAACGTGGCCTTCGAGCCACGGCCCCTCGGCGGCGCCGGCCAGGGACACGGCCACGAGGTACGCGAGCGCCTGCTCGCCGTCGCGGTGCACCACCACGCGATCGCGCGCCCAGTCCGCGGCGGGGGCCTCCGGGGGCCAGTGGGGCGCCGTGTTGCGGAGCGCGACCGACGCGAGAACACGGCCGCCCGCCGCGACGATCCGCAGCCCGTCGAAGACGCCGCCCTCGGGGAGACTGTGAATCAGGAGCCGTGCCAGGGTTTGCGGGTCGGTGACCTCGAGCGAAGCAGGTCCCGGCAGCTGGCCCGCGATGGTGCGCAGCAGCAGGCGCTCGCGGTCCAGCTCCATCGCGAGGTGAATCGCCTGGGCGCCGGTCAGCACGCCGAGCGCGTCCCGCGCCTGCCGGGAAACGATCGCGCGGCCGAGCGCGACGCCGGCGACGATCGACGCGACGAGCGGCAGGACCCCGAACGCCAGGAGCAGCGCGAGCAGGCGCCCGCGGAGACCGACGCGCGCGAACCCGCTCAACGGGTCCGCCCACTCATCTGACGCAAGGCCGTGTTCATCGGGTCGAAACATGCCGCCCGCGATACCCCGGTGGCAAGGCGACGACCTGAGCACCAGCGATGGTCTCGGGATATTGACCTCGCCCTGGCGGGAAACTGCGGACCGACTAGCTTGGCGAAACTCCGGTAGGCGGGGGCACGGGGTGTTCTCGAGGCGGTGGCTCGTCCCGGCCGGGGCCGCGGCGCCATTCCACGGCGTGGCCACCCTGGCCGGTACCCGACCGTTCCCGGAGTCCGGTCGTGAACCGCAGCGGTATCGGGAGTGATCGTCCTCAGCGTGCTCCTCGGCAGCCTCGTGCCGCGGTTGCTCCGGCGAACGGCCTCGTCAACCTGAATCGAGGGGGTGCCATCCTCATGTCCATCAACGATTCCACACCGATATCGCAGAGGCTCCTGGGCTGCTTCGGGATCGCCCTCTTTCTGGCGGTCGCGCCGCACCAGGTGCTCGCCCAAGCGGCTGACGCCGACGCGGTTCGAGGGATCCTCACGGCGTACGCCGAGTTCACACAGGCGAAGAACCTCGCCGCCGTCGACTCGCTGATGGCGCCGGAACGAGGCGTGCACATCATCGAGGGCGCGGGCGTGAATCACGGGTGGGCCGACTACCGCGACCGCCACATCGGACCGGAACTCGCCGACGCCGAGAACTTCCGCTATCGATTCTACAGCGTCGAGCCGCAGATCCGCGGCGACGTGGCCTGGGCGGCGTTCCGCTTCGACCTGGCGGCCATCTTCCGGGGCGAGGCGATCGACCGCGAGGGGCGCGGCACCGCGGTGCTCGAGCGCCGGAACGGACGATGGGTCATCGTGCATCTGCACACGTCGAGCCGGCCCAGGCCGGCGGCCGGGGTGCGTCCGTGACCCGAAGCAGAAACGATCGTACTGTGCAACGAACCGGCGCATGTCCTACACTCGGGATGGAAACGTGATGACTCCCTCGCTTCACCAACGCGTCCGGCGGACGTCGCTCCTCGCCGTCACGTTTCTCCTCGTCAGCGCGGCAGCGGTGCTGGCCCACGACTTCTGGCTGGTTCCCGACGCGTTTTCCATCGCACCGGGGGGTGAACTGGTGGTGCGCGGCCAGACCAGCAGCGACTTCCCGAAGAGCGAGTCCGCCGTGGCCCTGGACCGGATTGCCTCCGCGGCGTTGATCGGGGCGACCGGATCGGAGCCCATTCGCGGCCTGTCGCACGCGGGCACGTCGCTCCTGATCCGCCAACCCATGTCCCGTGAGCCGGGTCAGCGGGTCGTGGCCGTCGCACTCCACCCGCGGACGGTGCGCGAGAGTCCGGAGAGCTTCCGCCGCTACCTCGTGCTCGAGGGCGCCCCGGAGGCGCTGGCCCGTTACGAGCGGGACGGTCTCCTCCCGACCGACAGCATCACGCGTCGCTACGCGAAGTATGCCAAGACGCTGGTTGAAGTCGGGGCCGGCGGGCCGGCCGCGTTCGACCGCCCGGCGAGCCATCCAGCGGAGTTCATCCCGCTCGCCGATCCGCGCGCCCTCGCGCCCGGCGACACGCTCCCCGTGCGCCTGGTCTTCCGGGGCCAGCCGGTGCGCGGTGCACGGCTCCACGCAGGCACCGCGCCCACCGGGGACGGCGCAAAGGATTTCGACCTCACCACCGACGCCCACGGTGTCGCCCGCGTCCCCATCGCCCGGCGCGGTCTCTGGAACGTACGCGCGATCCACATCGTCCCCGCCGACGCCGCTTCCGGAGCGGACTGGGACGTGCACTGGACGACGCTGGTGTTCGGCATCGAGCCGCAACGAGGACGCTGATGCCCCAGCTTCCGCTGTCGCTTGAGGAGCGGCAAGCCATTCTGGCGTATCTGGTCGGCATCCAGAAATAGGCCGGGTGCCCGCCTCCGGCGGGCGCCGACGCGGTTTCGCCATCGCCGTTGGTGACCTGCCGGCGGCTCGTCCTCACGCGACGAAACACATGCGCCTGCCGCCCGTGGACCCCGGCGGACGGCTCGCATCACGCGCTCGCTCACGGTCTGCCCGGGATCGCCTGCGTGGTCTGGCGGCGGAGGCCCGTCGCGCCGCCGCCCCGCGTGGACGCGTTGGGATAATGTGGGCCGTGCCCGAGCTCGGCGCAGAGCGTGGCATGACAGCGGAGGCAGTGCCGAACCACGTCGGCCAGGTTGTCCGTAACGAGGAGGAGACGTCGCTCGTGGGCGGCGATCGCGCCCGCGGGCGTCATCGAGGCGTCGATCCAGGCCAGCAGACCCGCCCAGTAATCGGTTCCGACCAGCACGAGCGGAAAGTGGGGCAGCTTGTCGGTCTGGATGAGCACCAGTGCCTCGAACAGCTCGTCCACCGTGCCGAATCCGCCCGGAAAGCATATGAAGCCGCACGAGGCCCGAAGCAGCGCGAGCTTGCGCGTGAAGAAGAAATCGAACCGCGCCTCCCGGTCCAGATACGGATTCGACACCTGCTCGTGAGGGAGGACGATCGACGCCCCGAAGGACGGCGCCCCCGCTTCGCGGGCGCCGCGGTTCGCCGCCTCCATGAGTCCGGGGCCGCCCCCCGTGATGACACCGAACCCGGCGGTGCCCAGCTGCCGGCCGAGCTCGCGGGCCACCTCGTAGTCGTGGTCGCCAGGCGAGGCGCGGGCCGAGCCGAAGATCGTGAGCATCGGACGTTCGGTCACCAGCGCATCCAGCGCCGTTCGCACCTCGGCGGATATCCGATCCCCCAGTTCGGCCGTGGTGGTCATGAAGGTCCCTTCCCGGATTGAGACCCGATCAAGCAGCGCAACGGGCGCGCCACGGCGCTGACTCGAGAGGCGGGGCGCCGACGATCCGCCGCGCCGGAGCGGCACGCCCCATGCTTGTGGTCACCTCGGTTCGATCCGTAGCGGTCGGCCGCCGAATCACCGCCCGCGAGACGGAGCTCCGGCCGCCGCTCCCGCTTTCACCCGAGCCGTTCGGAGGTTCACAATGCTCAACACTCGCCTGCTCACCCTGTCGCTCGGAATCTTCGCTGCGGTGACGTTCCTGGTCTGCATCGCGTTCGGCCTCGTGGTACCGGCCGAGATGCGCATGACCGGCATGCTGGAGCAGATGCTTCCCGGGTTCACCTGGCTGACGATCGGCACCTTCCTGCTCGGCCTCGTGGAGTCGTTCCTGTACGGCGCCTATGCCGGGCTTGGCATCGGCGTGATCTACAACGGCCTGGCCCGCCGTTCCGCTCCCCGGGTGGCCTGAATGGCCACTGGCCGCGGGGGATTTCCCCCAGACCGCGGGTCACCAGACCCACACTCGCACGCCGCCCGCGCGCACGGCGGGCATCATCCCGCCGGCTCCGATCGCCGCCCGGACGACGCTGGTCATGAACTCACGACCACCGATCCGGTCTGCGGCATGCGGGTCGCACACGACAGCCCCCACCTGCTGCGCCATGACGGACGGGAGCACCGATTCTGCTCCGCCGGGTGCCGCGCGGCGTTCGAGGCGGACCCGCACCGGTACCTGAGCCCCGCCTCCGCGCCGCGCCCCGCCGCGCCGGGCGCCAAGTACACGTGCCCCATGCACCCCGAGATCATCCGCGACGGGCCGGGGAGCTGCCCGATCTGCGGCATGGCCCTCGAGCCGATGTTGCCGACCGCGGACGACGGGGAGAACGCCGAGCTCACCGATATGACCCGCCGGTTCTGGGTCTCGGCCGCGCTCACCATCCCGATCGTGCTCCTCGTCATGGGCGACATGCTGCCCGGCGACCCGGTCTCGCGGCTCGTACCCCACGGCGCCCGAGTGTGGATCGAGCTGCTGCTGGCCACGCCGGTCTGCGTGTGGGCCGCCTGGCCGTTCTACACCCGCGCCGTTGCGTCGGTCCGGAACCGCAGCCTCAACATGTTCACGCTGATCGGGCTGGGCGTGTCGGTGGCGTATGTCTACAGCATGGTCGCGGCGCTCCTGCCCGGCATCTTCCCGCCGTCCTTCCGTGGCGAAGGCGGGGGTGTCGCGGTGTACTTCGAAGCCGCCGCCGTGATCGTCACCCTGATCCTGCTCGGTCAGGTGCTGGAGCTCCGCGCCCGCACTCAGACCGGCGCCGCCATTCGGAAGCTCCTCGACCTCGCCGCGAAGACCGCGCGCCGCATCGCCGACGACGGCACCGAGCGGGACGTGCCGCTCGACGAGGTCGTGCCGGGCGACCGGCTCCGCGTGCGGCCCGGTGAGAAGGTTCCGGTCGACGGCGTGGTGCTCGACGGCCGGAGCGCCGTCGACGAGTCGATGGTGTCGGGCGAGCCGATCCCGGTCGAGAAAGCCGCGGGCGACCGCGTGGTCGGCGCCACCGTCAACGGCACCGGCATGCTGATCATGCGGGCCGAGAAGGTGGGCGCCGAGACGCTGTTGGCGCGGATCGTGGCCATGGTGGCCGAGGCGCAGCGGAGCCGGGCGCCGATTCAGAAGCTGGCCGACACGGTATCCGGATACTTCGTGCCCATCGTCGTCGTGATCGCCGCCGTCACCTTCGCGGTGTGGGGCCTCGTGGGGCCCGAGCCCCGCATGGCGCACGCCATCATCAACGCTGTCGCGGTCCTCATCATCGCCTGCCCCTGCGCGCTCGGCCTCGCCACGCCGATGTCGATCATGGTGGCCACAGGCAAAGGCGCCACCCTCGGCGTGCTGTTCCGCAACGCGGAGGCGATCGAGGTGCTGCGCACCGTCAACACGCTGGTGGTCGACAAGACCGGCACGCTCACCGAAGGCAAGCCGCGCCTCGTGACGGTCCGGCCCGCGACAGGGACGACCGAGACCGACCTGCTGCGGCTCGCCGCCGGGCTGGAACGCGGGAGCGAGCACCCGTTGGCCGCCGCCATCGTGGCGGGCGCGGCCGACCGCGGCGTCGAGGCGGCCAACGCCGCGGACTTCGAGAGCGTCACCGGCAAGGGCGTGCGGGGCACGGTGGACGGCCGGGCCGTGGCGCTCGGCAACGTGGCCATGATGGAGCTGCTGGACGTTGATCCCGGCGAGCATGCGGCCACCGCGGAGGCGCTCCGCACCGAGGGCCAGACCGTGATGTTCGTGGCCGTAGAGGGAGCGCTTGCTGGTCTGGTGGGCGTCGCCGATCCGATCAAGGACTCCACGCCCGAGGCGATCGCCACGTTGCACGCCGAAGGCATCCGGGTGGTGATGCTCACGGGAGACAGCCGGACCACGGCGGAGGCCGTGGCCCGATCGCTCGGTATCGACGACGTGATCGCCGAAGTGCTGCCCGACCAGAAGGTCGACGCAGTAAAGCGTCTGCAGGCCGAGGGGGCCGTGGTGGCGATGGCGGGCGACGGGATCAACGACGCACCTGCGCTGGCCCAGGCCCAGGTGGGCATCGCGATGGGCACGGGTACCGACGTGGCGATGGAGAGCGCGGCCGTGACGCTGGTGAAGGGCGACCTCCGCGGCATCGTCCGCGCGCGGCGCCTGAGTCGCCAGACGATGACCAACATCCGGCAGAACCTGTTCTTCGCCTTCGCTTACAACGCCGCCGGTGTGCCGATTGCGGCCGGGGTGCTGTATCCCGCATTCGGGCTGCTGCTGTCGCCGGTGATCGCCGCGGCGGCGATGAGCTTCAGCTCGGTATCCGTGGTAGGCAACGCGCTGCGGCTCCGCGGAGCGAGCGTGTGACGGCCCCGGCCCAGTGGCTCCGGTTCGCGGACGTCTGGCTGGCCCGCAGCACCCGCCGCACGCTCGCGGAACGGTTCGGCTCACATGAGGCCGCGCGGATCGTTCGTTCGGCCGTGCGGGCATCGCGGGCGCCTGCCGCCCGCCCGCCTGTCGAGCCGACCGTCGGCGGGCGGTTGATGGTGCACGCGGCGGCGCTCACCGCCGCCCTCTACCAGCAGCTGGTGGCTGCCGGCGTCGAGGCCGCGGAGGCACGCCGCGAGACCGCGCGGGTGACGTGGGACGTGTACCGGCGCATGGGACGCGCGGCATGGCTGGTAGCCCGGCTCGGCGGTCGCGGTCTCGAGGGGCGGCTGCGACGGGCCATCGCCGTGTTCCGGCGCTTTCCGTTCGGGCCGCCGGCCTATCACATGCGCGACCTCCGCGTGGCACCGGGCGTCGTGGCGTTCGACGTGGAGCGCTGCCCCGTGGCCGAGTACTTCGGCAAGCGGGGACTGGGACCGGTGTGCGTCGAGGCGTGGTGCAATCTCGACTACCCGCTGGCCCGTGCATGGGGCGCTCGTCTGGAGCGTGACACCACGATCGCCGGCGGCGCTTCGCGCTGCGACTTCCGATGGCACGTCGCGGCGGCGCGGGCGCCCGAGGAGTAGCGCAGATGGACGTGGCGGTTTCGATGGTGGAGGCCTACCTCCAGGTCAACGGGTACTTCACCGTCACCGAGTACCCGGTGCTGGAAACGCTTCGCCACGGCGACGTGCGCACCGCGACCGATATCGACGTGCTGGCCTTTCGTTTCGCGCGGGTTGGTGCGGCGCCGAAGCGCGGCGGGCGCCGCCGGGCCACCGTGGGCCCCGTGGTCCGCGAGCCGGATTCCGCGCTGGGCGTTGAGGCCGCCCGCCCGGACATGATCATCGGCGAGGTGAAGCAGGGCGCGGCACGGCTCAACCCGGCGATGCGCGATCCGGGCGTGCTCGCCGCGGCGCTGGTGCGTTTCGGGTGCTGCGACATGGGCGCCGCCGAGGACGTGGTCCAGCGACTCCTCACCAGCGGCGCGGCCCGGACCGGCGCCGGCCATACGATCCGGATGGTGGCGTTCGGCTCGAGCCCGGGCCGGGCCGGCGGTCCGTTCCGGGTCGTCGGATTGGACCATGTGGCGGCGTACCTGCGACGCTATCTGCGCGAGCATCGAAGCGTGCTGGGCCACGCGCAGCTCACTCAGCCGACGCTGGCGCTCCTGGCGCTGCTCGACAAGAGCGAGCGCCCCCGGCGACGGGGCTGAGCGTGTGGCACCCATCGGGCTCCGTCGGCGGGCGCGGTCTTCTACCACCGCCCAGCAAGACTTGCTGGCCACCGCTGGCCTGGCTATCTTCCAACTCGTGAGACACCACCGCTCCGTCCTGCGACGGCTGTTGAGCGTGCTGGCGCTGTCAGGTTTTCTCCTGGCTGGCGTCTTCGAGCCGGCGTTCGGCCTGCTGCGAGACGGCGAGGTGCACCACGAAACCGCGGCCTCCGCCAGCACTCACACACCAACGGCCGGCGAGCACGGCCACGAGGACGGCGGAACGCAGCCGGGCCACCCTCACGCGCCGTCACACCAGCACGGCACGAGCAGCGATCACTGCACCCACGGGCACAGCATCGGGCTCCCCTCCGCGCGACCGCCTTCCACTTCGGCGGTGACGGTGACGATGGACCAGCCGTTCAGTTGGACGGCCACCTCCGCGCCCCCCGAGGCGGACTGCCCACCCCCCAAGCTCTGACCCTCCCGACAATCCGATAGCCCGACAGCGAGCGCCGGCCCCAGGCCGCCGCTCCGTCGCACGTCGTCACGCTCACTCGGCCCGCCCTCGCGGGCTGGAGGTCATACATGCTGGTCCCCGTTATGGGGGCGGTGCTCGCGCTCGCGGCGCAGGACACCGTCTTCCTCACCCTGCCGCAGACCGTCACGCGGGTCGCGGCCGTCAGCCCGTCGGTGGCCATCGCCGCCGGGGCGATCCACGCGCCACGTGGCGCCCGGGCCGAGTCCATCCTGCCGTTCCCGTCACCGGCCACGGTCCAGTTCTCGAGGCTCCGGCGCACCGGTGCCGGCGTCGACGGCTTCGACCGATCCTGGTCGATACGCCAGGAGATCGACATCACCGGCCAAAGTTTCCTGTCGGCCTCCGCGGCCGGCAAGCGCGCGGCCGCGGCGGAGACTCGCGTCGACGACGCGCATCGAGTGGCCGAACTGGAGGGTCGGCTGGCCTACGTCAGGCTCGCAGTCGCCGAGCAGCGGGCGGCCGTGCTCGACTCCGCCGCACGAACGAGTGAGCGGCTGGCCGACATCGCGCGCCGGCAGCTCGAGGCCGGCGCGATCAATCGGCTCGAGGCGAACGCCGCGCTGCTCGATGCGGGGCGCCAGCGGAGCATCACCGATCGCGCGCTCGCCGATCAGGCCGCCGCCGCCGCCGACCTGGGGCGCCTCCTGGCGCTTCCCGAGGACTCGATCCCGCACACCACCGGTCTGACGGCGCTCCCGGACGGCGCACTGCCCGGTCTGTCGGAGCTCCTCGCTGTCGCGATCTCGAGGCGCCCCGACCTGGCCGCGGCCGAGCAGGAGTTGGCCGGCGCGCGGACCGGCCTCAGGGCCAGCCGGCTCGGGCAATTGCCGCGGCTCGAGGTCGGGGTGGATTGGGGCAGCGAGCTCGCCGAGACGCTGCGCGGTTTCACCGTCGGCATGCGGGTGCCGCTGTTCCAGCGGAACCAGGCGGCCCGCGGGCTCGCGCAGGCCGAGCGCGCCCGGTCGGCCGCGGAGGCCGACGCGACCCGGCGCCGGATCCAGGCCGAGGTGACCGAGGCCCGGGAGCGCTGGCTGCGCGCCCGCGCTGCCGAGCGGCGGCTCGCGGACGACGTGCTGCGGGCCGCGGAAGAGAATGTCGCCTTGAGCCAGCGGGCGGTGGAGGAGGGACGCGCCGGCATTCCCGACGTGCTGGTGTTCCGTTCGGTGGCGGTGGCCGCGAAGGTCGAGTACCTCGACGTCCTGCGCGACGCTCACGCCGCCTGGTTCTCACTTGCATCCGCGCTCGGCGTGTCGGTCGCCGAGCTGCAGCGTTTCGGAGGGTCTGCGCGATGAAAGCCATGCGAACTGATTCGGCGGCGCCCGGTTGGGCCCGCGCACTGCTGGTCGCGGCCGCGCTGGCCGGGCTCACGGCCTGCGGCTCGGACGCGCCGCCGCCTGAGGCGGAGGAAACCGGAGCGCACGACGTGGTGACGCTGACGGAGGCGCAGATGCAAGCGGCCGAGCTCGACACGGCCACCGCGGCCATGCGGACCGTGTCGCTGCCGATTCGGGCGACCGCCGTGATCGAGGCCGTCCCCGACCACACCGCGATTCTCGCCGCCCGGGTCGATGGGCGCGTGCTCCGGGTGCTGGTCAATGAGGGAGACCGGGTCGCGGCGGGTGCCCTGCTGGCCACGGTCGATGCGCCGGAACTGGGCCAGGCCAAGGCGACGTACCTCGCGGCGCTGGCCGAGGAGCAGGTGAGCCAGGAGGCCGCGGCCCGGGAGCGGCGGCTGTTCAGGGAACAAATCGTCTCCGAGCGGGTCTCGCAGGCCGCCGAAGGGGCCGCCACCCGGGCTCGCGCGGAGCGCGAGGCGGCGGAAGCGCGCCTCCACATCCTCGGCCTTTCCGATGACGACCTCGATCTGTTGCGGAAAGAACAGCACCTGAGCTCGACCGTCGAGCTGCGGGCTCCGCTGGCCGGCATCGTCACGCGCCGTCGAGCGACCGTCGGTGGGGCCGTGACGCCGACCGACTCCCTTTTCATTCTGGTCGACCCCTCCAGTGTGTGGGCGCAAGTCGACGTCTACGACACGCAGCTTCCGCTCGTGGCGATGAGACAGCCGGTCACGGTGCGGGTCAACGCCTATCCCGACCGGTCGTTCACGGGCCGCGTCGACAACATCGGAACGGTCGTGGAACCGACGAGCCGCGCCGTGAAGGTCCGCGTCGCGCTGGCCAATCCCGGTCTCGAGCTCAAGCCCGGCATGTTCGCCGACGTGGAGATCGAGACGGGCGGCGCCGCCGACAAGGCCCCCGTTCTCGCCGTACCGAGTGACGCGATCCAGCACGACGGCGCGGATCAGATCGTTTTCGTGGTATTGGAGCCGGGCCGATTCCAGCGCCGCGTCGTCCGAACGGCGGCCGACGGAGGCGGGTGGGCCGTGATCCGCGACGGGCTCAGCGCCGGCGAGATCGTGGTGACCCGCGGCGCGTTCGCGCTCAAGGCCGAGCTGCGCCGCGGCGACCTCGTCTCCGACGAACACTAGGAGACGACCATGATCGAACGCATTCTCGAGTGGTCGCTGCGGAACCGCGCGGTGGTCCTCCTCCTCTCGGCGCTGCTCGTGGCCGCCGGTCTCGGCGCGATGCGGACCCTGCCGATCGACGCCGTGCCCGACGTAACGAACGTGCAGGTGCAGGTGCTCACCACCGCGCCCGCGCTGGGCCCCGTGGAAGTCGAGCAATTCATCACCACACCGGTGGAGCTGGTGATGAGCGGGATTCCCCGGATGCGCGAGGTGCGCTCCGTGTCCCGCTTCGGCCTCTCCGCCGTGACACTCGTGTTCGAGGAAGGGACGGACATCTACTTCGCCCGCCAGATGGTGGGCGAGCGGCTCATCGAGGCCCGCGAGGCGATCCCGCCGGGTTACGGCGAGCCCGCCATGGGGCCGATCTCGACCGGCCTGGGCGAGATCTATCAGTTCGAGGTCCGCGGCGACTCGCTCGCGGCCATGGAGCGCCGGTCGATTCTCGAGTGGGAGATCGCGCCCCGGCTCCGCATGGTGCCCGGCGTGATCGAGGTGAACGCGTTCGGCGGCGAGCTCAAGACGTACGAGATCCAGGTGGTGCCCGAACACCTGCTCGCGCACAACGTGAGCCTGGGCGAGCTGTTTCAGGCCGTCGAGGCGAACAACGCCAACGCCGGCGGCGCCTATATCGAGCGTGGGGCGGAGCAGGTCCTCATCCGGGGCGAAGGCCTTGCCACATCGCTCCAGGACCTGGCCGACATCGTGATCTCGGTCGACGCCGACGGCACCCCGGTGTATGTGGGCCAGGTGGCGGAGGTTCGGTTCGCTCCGATGGTCCGCCAGGGCGCGGTCACCCGCGACGGGCGGGGCGAAATCGTCTCCGGCATCGTGTTGATGCTGCTGGGCGAGAACTCGCGGCAGGTCACCGCCGACGTGAAGGTCGCCCTGGCCGACATGGGCCCCGCCCTCGCACGGCTGGGCGTGACCGTCGAGCCGTTCTACGACCGCACCGAACTGGTTCAGCGGACGATCCGGACCGTCGCCACCAACCTCCTGGAAGGTGGCGTGCTGGTGGTCGTGGTGCTACTGCTGACGCTGCGGAATCTCCGGGCCGGGCTCGTGGTCGCGAGCGTGATTCCGCTGTCGATGCTGTTCGCGTTCATCGGCATGCGGCAGCTCGGGATCTCCGGCAACCTCATGTCGCTCGGCGCGATCGACTTCGGCCTCATCGTCGACGGCGCCGTGATCGTCATCGAGAACGCAGTCCGACTGATCGCGGAACGAACGAAAAGCCTGGGCCGCGCCCTCACCGATGAGGAACGGACCGGCGTCGTGCTCACCGCGAGCCGCGAAGTCCTGCGGGCCACGGTGTTCGGCGTCACCATCATCACCATCGTCTATCTCCCGATCCTGGCGCTGGTGGGGATCGAGGGGAAGATGTTCCGACCGATGGCCGTGACCGTGATCCTGGCGCTCACGGGTTCGCTGATCCTGTCGCTGACGCTGATCCCGGTCCTCGCGTCACTCCTGCTCCCGCGCAAAACAGCCGAGCACGAGAGCTGGCTCGTCGCGGCCGTTCGCCGGCTGTACGAGCCGCTGCTCGCACGCTCACTCGCGCGGCCCGGACGGACCGGCGGGATTGCCGTCGCGGCCTTCGCGCTGACTCTCCTGCTGATCCCCTTCCTCGGCGCCGAGTTCGTGCCCCGCCTCGACGAGGGATCGCTCGCGGTGCAGAACTGGCGCCTGCCCAGCGTGTCGCTGGAGGAGTCGATCCGTCAGACGGGACGGCTGGAGCGGACGCTGCGGGAGGTCCCGGAGGTCGCGACCGTGGTGTCGAAGACCGGCCGGGCGGAGATCGCCACCGACCCGATGGGTGTGGAGATCTCCGACGTGCTCGTGATGCTCCACCCGAAGGGCGACTGGCGGCCCGGCCTCACGCGCGAGCGCCTCATCCGGGACATGGACTCGCTGCTCACGGCCAACCTCCCCGGATCGGTGAACAGCTACTCGCAGCCGATCGAACTCCGGGTGAGCGAACTGATTTCCGGGGTGCGGTCCGACGTCGCCTTCCAGATCTACGGCGACGATCTCGAGACCCTGAAGACCGTGGCGGACCGCGCGGTGCGGGTGCTCCAGGGCATCCCCGGCGCGGCGGACGTGAAGGCGGAGCAGGTCGCCGGTCTGCCGGTGCTCCGGATCGTGGTCGATCGCCGGGCGATCGCCCGGTTCGGCATCAACGCCGCCGACGTGCTCGACGTGATCCGCGCCCTTGGCGGGCGCGAGAGCGGCGTGGTGCTCGAGGGCTTCCGCCGCTTCGCGGTCCAGGTCCGGGTTGCGCCGGCGAGCCGGACCGACATCGACCAGCTCCGGCAGTTGAGGGTCCGGAGCCCGGCCGGCCAACTGATCCCGCTGTCGCTGCTGGCGCAGTTCAAAGTGGAGGAGGGGCCGGCGCAGATCAGCCACGAGGGAGGCCGGCGCCGCATCTCCGTCGAGGCCAACGTGCGGGGCCGGGACCTCGCCGGGTTCGTGAGCGAGGCGCAGACCGCGGTCGCGAACGCGGGCCTGATTCCGGCAGGCTATTTCACGGCGTGGGGCGGACAGTTCGAGAACCTGCAGGAGGCATCGCGCCGCCTGGGGGTGGTCGTGCCCGTGGCGCTCGGCCTCATCTTCATGCTGCTGGTGTTCAGCCAGCGCTCGGTTGCGATGGCGGGCCTCATCTTCCTCAACGTCCCGTTCGCCGCCACCGGCGGTATCATCGCGCTCTTCCTGCGGGGGATGCCGTTCTCGATCTCCGCCGGGGTCGGCTTCATCGCGCTGTTCGGCGTAGCGGTGCTGAACGGGCTGGTGCTGCTCGGGTACATCCGCCAGCGTGAGGCCGAGGGCGCCGACGCGCCTACGGCGGCTTTCGAGGGCGCGCGGGTCCGGCTGCGCCCGGTCTTGACGACGGCGCTCGTCGCGTCGCTGGGCTTCGTACCCATGGCGATCGCCACGGGCGCGGGCGCCGAGGTGCAGAAGCCGCTCGCGACGGTCGTGATCGGTGGCCTGGTGACGGCGACCGCGCTCACGCTGCTGGTGCTGCCGACCCTCTACACGTGGATGGCCCGAGGTCGTCGCCGCAGCGACGGCTCCGCGGCCGCGGAGGTGACATGACGGCGCGACGCTCGGTTTGGACGACCCCCTTCGCGCGGCGAGCGTATCTCAGCGGCGCGCTCTGGGCCGCCGGCCTGGTGGCGGCGTGGCTCGACCCGGCGCCCTACGCGCCGGGCTGGCTCGCCATTCGGACCGATGGCGCCGGCCTGCTGTACGCCGCCGCGGCGCTGGCCGGAGGCGCCAATTTCGCCTGGGCCTGGGTTCGCGCGGTCAGGACCCTGCGGCTCGACATGAATTTCCTGATGGGGACCGCGATCGTCGCGGCCATCCTGGTCGGGGAGCCATTCGAGGCCGCGACGCTCGCGTTTCTGTTCTCCATCGCCGAGCTGCTGGAGCGCTTCGCCGTCGACCGCTCGCGGCGCGCGGTGACCGACCTGCTCTCGCTCACGCCGGAACAGGCGGATCGGCTGCGTGAGGACGGCACGGTCGAGACGGTGACGGTCGCGGCGCTCCGTCCCGGCGACAGGATCCGCGTGCGCGCCGGTGACCGGATCGGCGCGGACGGCCGCGTGGTGGCGGGCGCCGCCGCGGTGAACGAAGCCGCGATCACGGGCGAATCGCTCCCGCGGGCGGTCGAGCCCGGCGACACGGTGTACTCGGGGAGTCTGAGCACCGACGGGGCGCTCGACATCGAGGTCACGGCCGACGCAGGCCATAGCGTCCTGGCCCGGGTGGTGGAGCTGGTCCGCGCGGCCGAGGGGCGCCGGGCGCCGATCGAGCAGTTCGTGCAGCGGTTCGCGCGCGTGTACACACCCGTCGTGACGGCGCTCGCCCTCCTGGTGATCCTGGTGCCGCCGGCGCTCGGGTTCGGCGACTGGCTCGACTGGTTCATGCGGGGGGTCACGTTGCTGGTCGTCGCCTGTCCCTGCGCGCTGGTGATCGCGACGCCGGTGACCGTCGTGAGCGCGCTCACCAGCGCGGCCCGCCACGGCGTGCTGATCAAGGGCGGCGAGCATCTGGAGCGGCTGGGGGCGGTGGGGGCGCTGGCGACCGACAAGACAGGCACGCTGACGACAGGACAGCTGGAGCTGACCCGCCTGAAGGTTCTTCCGGCGGCAGACGAGCAGCAAATGCTGCAGCTGCTGGCGACGTTGGAAGCGCGCTCGGAGCATCCCGTCGGCGAAGCCATCGTCCGCTTCGCCGCCGCGCGGGGGATCGTTCCCGGGAGCGAGGTTGTCGACTTCAAGTCACATCCGGGCAAGGGCGTCGTCGGCCGAGTCGACGGTGTGCTGGTCGTGGCGGGCACCGAAAGGTTGGTCGGCGAGACGAACGCCGCGCTGCCGGACGGCCTGGAGGCGGGCGCCATGCACGTCTACGCGACTACCGACACCGGTACGGCCGCGGTTGCGACGCTGGTCGACGGCCTCCGGCCGGAGGCTCCGGACCTGGTGCCGGCGCTCCACAAGCTCGGCGTGCGGCCCGTCGTGCTCCTCACCGGTGATCGGCGGGAGGTCGCCGAGAAGGTTGGAAGCCTGGTCGGGGTCGACGAGGTGCGGGCTCGCCTCCTGCCCGAGGACAAGCTCGCCGCGATCCAGGAGCTGCGGCGGCGGTATGGATCGGTGGCGATGATCGGGGATGGAGTGAACGACGCGCCCGCGTTGGCCGAAGCGTCGGTCGGCATCGCCATGGGAGCGGTCGGCTCTCCGGCCACGATCGAAACCGCCGACGTCGCCCTCATGGCGGACGATCTGCGCCGGGTTCCCTATGCGATCGCGCTGGCCCGTCGGAGTCGACGCACCGTGCGGTTCAACATCGCCGTGGCGCTCGTGCTCAAGCTCGTGCTGGCGGCGGGCGCGATCCTCGGTGTGGTGAACCTCGCCGTGGCAGTGGTCGTGGGCGACATGGGTGGGTCGCTCCTGGTGACACTCAACGCCATGCGACTCGGGGCGCTGCACCCACCGGACGAGGCAGCGGGTATGGAGCACGGCGGACGTGCCGGCTGATCTCGCCTTTGGGTTGTGGGACACCTGGTCGAGTACCAGCGGTTAGCGCAACGGAGTGGGCGGCAATCCAGCGGCGAGATCAAGCTCGTCGGCCGCCCAACGGCCTAGTCTTAACTGGCGGGCGCTGCACCGGAACTGAGCGGCCGCGCCGTCCTTCCAAAAACATTGGGGCGCGGCCGCGACTCCGCAAGCGGGACCATTCGCGCCCGTCCAGTTCAAGACTGGGTTAGACCGCAGCATCACCGCAGATTGCGAATGAGGCCAGCGCCAAAGTCCACCGTATTCCCGCCAAACGGGTCAACGGCTCGGATGCGCATCTCGGTTCGAAGGCCCCAGCTGCTCCCGGTTTGGATTCGAAGCCCGCCCACCAAATGGAGCGTTGGTTCCCACGACGAGCCAAAGGCGGACGACTGTCTGCCGTATCCGACTCCACCGCCGAGATACGGGAAGGCCCGACCCACCGGCAGCTCGCCCTGAACGCTCAGCTCGGGAAACAGCCACGTAACCCGACTACTGCCCTGGTCGACGTATCTAAAGAGGCCCGCGCCCGCTTCGACTACGAGCCCGGTCCCGACTGGTCGCCACGCAAAGCCCGCGTTGGCCGCGAAGGCGGTCCCAACACCGGACAGATCGTACGGTGAGGGACCGAGGGTCAGGCTGATCGCGTGGCGGGCTGGCAACTGAGCAGCTAGAGGCGGTTTGTACGCGAAGAAGCCGACCGAAAAGGCAATCAGGGCCACGCCGACGCGGTGCATACGATCCTCAATCTTCGAGCTGCGGTCTAACGCTTTGGAATTGAGCTGCGGAGCCGCGCAGCGGCTCCGTCAGACTCCAATTCCTTGTTAGACACCAACGTGGACCACTTGCCCCGGCGCCGCTGTGGGCAGCACCTCGGCGACGGCCGCCATGATGGGCCGAAGCTCGTGGAGGCGGTTCGTTCGTGCGTGCACGACGACGAGTGCGACGCCAGCGGCCCCGACATTCTGCTGGAACATCAGGTTCCGATCCACCGTGACCAGGTGCGTGAAGCCAGCCGCCGCCATGGAGCGGAGGAGATCCCCGTTCCGGCGGCCGAGCCAACCCTCATCGGCGACCGTGGAGACGTCGAATCCGAGAAGGTCGCGACGAAGGCGCTTCGGGACACACTCATCGAGCAGGACCCGCACCTACGACGCCGCCGGGACCCGCTGCAGCAGTAGGTCCTTCGCGACGTCGAGGGTGGCGACAGCCTGTTCACGGCGCACACTCGGAAAATCAGCGAGGAACTCGTCAAGGGGATCGCCCGCCTCGAGGTACTCGATCAGCGTCTGCACCGGTACCCGAGTGCCGACGAAGACCAACGCCCCGCCCATGATCTCGGGATCTCGGTGGAACGGTAGCTTGGCTTCGATCACAGGGCCTCCCTGGGCAACGTACCTCAAAGGTACATCGGGAGCTCGGTTGGTGTCTAACGTATAGTCTTCTGCTGCGGGCGCCCACCGGCGGAACTGAGCGGCCGCGCCAACTCCATAGAATATCCAGACGCGGCCGCGACTTGGCAAACCTGAGCCCCGGGGCGCCCGACTGCAGCAAGACGGTGTTAGGCATCTTCCGGGGAGCCGGGCTCGGCCGGCAGCTGGGCCCCGTGCCACACCCCGACGACCCAGACAGTATCCCCGGCCACCCGATAGAAGAGCCGATATGGGCGGAGAACGACTTCCCGATACGGAAGGTCTGGAAACTCCGGAATGCGGCGACCGGACTCCGGAAACCGCTCAAGGCGCCGGAGCGCCGTAAGGGCCCGAGCCTGGAACCGGCGGGCAGCGCTCGGCCGGCGGGCCAGGATGTAGGCAACGACCCCGAGGAACTGCCGTTCGCCTGAGGGGGTGAACCGAACCTTCACCCCTCGGCGTCCTGGATCATTCGCTCAGCGTCGGCGAGCACGGCTTCTAGGGTCCGGCCCTTCCCGAGGGCGATCTCGTGTTCCCCAGCGGCGAGCAGGCGGAGGAGCTGCCGTTCCCGCTCCGCCGCCTCATACGCTTCGACGCTTTGCATTACAGCCGCGGCTCGGCCCCGCTGAGTGATCACGACGGGGGCGCGGGACTTGCGGACCCGTTCCAACGCTCGGGCGGCGTCTTGTCGGAAATCGGTGATGGGAATGATGGGCGGGACCTTGGACATGCCGACGGACCTGTTAGACGTATCCTAGAACGTACGTCCGCTGGCCCCAGGCGGCAATGCCTGCCCGAGTTCTCGGCCAAGGTCGAGTGGTGGGGAAGATGCCTAACGACTTAGTCTTAACTGGCGGGCGCCGCACCGTCACTGAGCGGCCGCGCCGTCCTTCCAACAAGATTGGGGCGCGGCCGCGACTTGGCAAGCGGACCCAGTCGCGCCCGTCCAGTTCAAGACTGGGTTAGCCAGCGGCACAGGAAGGGTCGACAGAGCGCCCCGCGCCGCCGCCGCAGGAAGGCTCCGCCGTTCCTAGTAGGCATCCTCGTAGTAGACGATGGATTCCGACACCTCCGAGCTGGCCACGGCCTGAAAGGCCGGCAGGGCCTCGACGGTTGCTGCCCAGTCCTCGAGCGTCGGATAGTCTATCGTCCAGCACTCGGCCTCCGCCCAGGGTTTGAGGGCCGCGGGCTCGAAGTAGAACTCGACGACCAAACGGCCGGCGGGGATGTCCTCCCCATCGGGATCGCGCTCGGAGAACTGCCGGACGAGCACGACGCTGCCCGGGGTGTTGTCTCGGTCGTCCTCGGCAAGGAGCTGGAAGGAAGCGGCGTCGTAGACGTCCGAGACCTCGCGGCGGAGAAATGCCTTGAACACCTTCCATGCCCGCCAGAAGTCGAGGCGCTCCTCGTTGAGGGAGGCGGCGCGCAGCCCGACGAGAAGCTCGCCGCGAGAGTCAATGGGCCGCACAGGCGTACTCTGGATCTGGCTAACGGCTAAGAAATCAGCTGCGGCCGCGAAGCGGCCGTCTGCTGCATTTCTGGGTTAGCCCTCATGAACGACGTTGCCAGCGGCGCGGGTGCCGCTTGCCGTGAACCACGCCGACGACTCGGATCCTGTCCGGCTCCGCGGTGAAGAAAACAGCGTAGGGAAATCGCGACACCAAGGCTCGCCGAAGTTCCTTGTGAACGACGGGAAATAGCTCCGGAGCTTCTCGAATCTGGGCGAGGGTCGTGTCGATCGCGTCCAGGAACGTCCGGGCCACCAGCCTGGAGCGCGCCCGGTACCACTCAAAGGCCTCAGCGATCTCGGAATCGGCGGTCGGCTCGACATGGAGCCGGACCGTCAAGCGAGGCGCCGCCGGAGATCCTCGCGAACCTCCTCCCAGGGCCGGCCCGCATCCGGGTTCTGCCGCATCTCATCGAGCCGCCGGTCGAGCTCGGCCGCCAACTCGGGGGTGATCTCGAAGGCGTCGTCGCTGAGGCTATCCCAAAGCTCGCCAATGAGTTCCAGGCGCTCGCGCGGGGACAAGTGGCTGAAGTCGATCTTCGGGTGAGCCATGCTCCAAATCTCGGAAACGGGCGGGCCAAACGCAAGCCAATGCCGGAATGAGGGCTAACAGGTATTGGATCGCACTACTTGTGCAGCCGAACAATGGCCCCACCCCCTCCAGTGTAGCACTCTACCTCGTTGGGGGCCAACGCGATACCTGTGCGCAAGCGCCCTCGCGCTCCAGCCATTCCCTGCAGAGTCTGCCGCCTAAGAAGGAACCCCTGCACCGCTCCTGCGGCCGAAAGTTAACCCGATTAACAGGTTAGCCAGCCCCGTGCCGGACGCCCGGCCCACCTGGGCCGCGCGGTCGCGCCGCCCAAGTGGCTCCCGCGCCGACTTCGATTGCACGCCCGTCGGTCTTTCCGTTTTAGACTGCATCCTGACTGGTTCGATCTCGGCGGGCCTCGCCCCCGGTGCGCGGCCGCCCGGGCAGTCGTCGCCAGCGTTCGGAGCCGCGCCACCCCGTCCGCCGGGAGGTCAACGGCAATCCAGCCGCGTACGGTTGCTCGCCCCGACGGGCCGATGCCATCCCGCCTCGATCGTCAGCAGCCCCCCCCGCCGGTCAGCACGGGTTCGTGCGTGGTCACCGCTCGACGGGCGCCGGTTGGAAGCGTCCCGGGACTGGTGGCAGCTGGTCAGGGACCGGTCGACGGCCGACGGACGCTGGTCGGCCGTGCCCCGGGTCTGGTCAGCCGCGCTCGGACGCCAATCCGCCTCGTTCAAGACTCGCCGCCGCCCGACGCGGGTTCCGCGGCCGGCGCCGCGAGTCGGTTCAGGGACCCGGACGTCACTCCAGCTCGAACAGGCGTCAAGCGGGCGGCGACGGCCACCGCTCACCGGCGGCCAGCCCGCGTTCGCCCGCGAACGGCTGATCGCCGCCGCCGCCGCCCTGCCGGCTGATGGAATCGGTCGGTCGACCGGTGCCCTGGCGAGCAACGCCAGCTCGACGTTGCGCTGCCCGAGTGTCCACTCTGAGAGAATCAGTGTCCTCCGCGGTGGACACTGCGTGCGGCCAACGATTGATCGATCCCGCTTCCGGGCGGCGTTCCGCTAGTCTAACCGGCAGAATGACTTGCGCCCCTCGGTCCCGGGACCGCTTCGGGTCCGGCACACCTCTCGCATCCGGGCGGCCCATCGGACCGGCGGATTCGGGCCGCCGGCCGACGATGGGTTCCTTCGCAGCGAACCGGCGCGACGACCCGAACGCCCGCCACGAGGCGACGAAAGGAGCCTCCCATGAGAAGCACAGTGCGCAGGATGCTCGATGCGGCCGACCGGATGGCGGACATGGGCCGCGCGCAGCCGTTCACCGACCCGAGCCACCTCACCCTCGCGGCGCGGTTCGACAGCGTCATCGAGCGGGCCCGGCAGGCGGCGGTCGAGGAGCAGGCCAACCGGGCGGCGTCCACCGCCTCGCTCCGGGTCCGGGATCAGCTGAAGCAGGAACTGCTGGCGGGCCTCCGGATCCTGGCCCGGGTGGGCGACCTGGTCGGGTCGGCGGCGCCGGACCTGGCGGTCGAACTGGCCGTCCCCGAGCCGCGCACGGCGAATGCGGTGTTCCTGGCCAAGGCCCGGGCCCGGGTCGCGGCCGCGGCGGCACACGCCGGCTTGCTGGGGCAGAACGGCATGAGCGAGGGGCTGCCCGCCGAGCTGGGGCGCCTGATCGACCGCTTCTCCGAAGAAGCGGACCGGAGCGTCCGCGCCCGCAACGCGAAGCACCAGGCGCGAGGCGAACTCGAGGGCGCGATGCGGGAGTTGACTGGCGTGGTCCGGCTCCTGGATGCGATCAATCGACCCCGGTTCGCAGGCGAGCCCGGGCTGCTGGCGGCCTGGGAGCGGGCCCGGAACGTAGTGGGACCGGCCACCGGGCCGGCGAAGCCGGGTGACGCGCCGCCGGCGGGGCAGGGAGGCGTGGCCGCCTGAGGAGGCTTGCAGCATGTTGGACGATGTCGCGGGAGTGGTGTCGGCGGGTTGGGTCGGTCCGCCGGCGCCCCTTCCCGGGGGTTCGATGGCGAGTCCATCAGAGGCCATGCGCCTTCCGCCGATCAGTTGCGTCGAGCGGTCTCCGGCACGAATCGATAGACCTCGTTGACGCCCGGTTGACCGCAACGGCAGCGATGCCAGACAGCGAGAGCCAGGGCGTGGGTGACTGGGCGATTTCTCTCGGGAGGGCCACGACCGCCCGAAGCCGGCCGTCCGCCTCGAAGCCGTCGAAATAGGTCCTGTCCTCGCCCTGAACCGCCCAGCGCCTCACCCACACCCGACCGTCGATTCCGGCCGAGACGGCGAGGAGCGGCGGGTACGTCTTCGGCAGACGGGCCTTTCGAACGTCGTCCGGGAGACCCTCGACCCGGTCCAGTGGAACGGGTATCGAGTCGAGCCGGTGCTTCAGCGAGGCGAGGCTGTCATCCCGGATGCGGTCCGGCATGCGGTCGATCGGCGGAGTGCGTCGATCGGTGCGGATCGTGTCTCCCCTCCAGCCGATCTCGTGTACCCGACACCCCGTCGGATGCTCGTCCTCGACCACCCGCCAGAGCATCCGCATCCGAATCGTGTCGGTCGGTTGCCCAACACCGGCGAAGTGCGGCCCGATGTCGCCTCGAGCGAGTCCAGGCCGCGCCCCGATCACCGGCCGCCGAGCCGGCAAAGAAGGCCGCCCCGCGCCACCGGCGGGCCCGGCCCGGCCCCGCGGACGAGGCGGAGGCTCGGCGGTCGACCCGACTGGCGAATCACTGTTCGGACGCTGTGGCCGGGCGGCGTTACCTTTCCCGTATGCAGCTCCGTTTCACCACCGCCGGCGAATCCCACGGCAAGGCCCTGGTCGCCATCGTCGAGGGGATTCCCGCCGGCCTTCCCATCGACGCCGCCTGGGTCAACCGCGACCTCGCCCGGCGGATGAAGGGCTACGGCCGCGGCGCCCGGATGAAGATCGAGGCCGACGCCGTCGAATGGCTCTCCGGTATCCGCGCCGGCGAGACCCTCGGCTCGCCGATCGCGATGCTGATTCCCAACCGCGACTGGGACAACTGGGTCGACGTGATGGCGGCCGAAGGGGACGGGGAGATCCGGCGCCGGCGCGTGACCCGGCCCCGGCCCGGCCATGCCGACCTCACGGGCGTCCTCAAGTACGACCGGCTCGACGCCCGCGACATCCTCGAACGGGCCAGCGCCCGGGAGACCGTGGCGCGGGTGGCGGTCGGCGCGGTGGCCCGGCGGTTGCTCGACGCCTGCGGGATCGCGGTCGGCAGTCATGTCGTGTCGTTAGGCGGAATCGATGCTCCGGCGCCGGATATCCTGCCCGCCGATCTCGATGCGGCGGCGGATGCCTCGCCGGTGCGGTGTCTGGACGCCGGCGTCGAAGCGGCGATGATCGCCCGGATCGACGAAGCCAAGAAGGCGGGCGACACCCTGGGCGGGATCGTCGAAGTGGTGGCGACGGGTCCGGTCGTGGGCCTCGGCAGCCACGTGGCCTGGGACCGGAAGCTCGACGGCCGGCTGGCGGGCATGCTGATGTCGATCCCCGCGGTCAAAGGCGTCGAAATCGGGCTCGGCTTCGAGGCGGCCCGGCGGCCCGGGTCCGCGGTCCACGACCCGATCGACGCGGACCGCCCCCGGCCGATCGACCGGAAGGGCGGGTTCCGCCGCCGAACCAACAACGCCGGCGGGCTCGAAGGCGGCATGACGACCGGCGAGCCGCTCTGGGCCCGCGTGGCGATGAAACCGATCGCGACGCTGATGAGCCCGCTCCCGACCGTGGATCTGACGAGCGGCGGCCCGGCCCAGGCGCAGAGCGAGCGGTCCGACGTGACGGCCGTGCCGGCGATGGGCGTCATCGCCGAGGCGCTCGTGGCGATCGTGCTCGCGGACGCGCTCCTCGAAAAGTTCGGCGGCGATTCCCTCGCCGAACTCACCCGCAACCTCGAGCATTACCTCGCGGCCGCGGGGCGCCGGTGGGAGTCCCTCGACTCGTGAGCGGGTCGGACGTCCGTCACCTGATCCTGATCGGTCTGCCCGGCGCGGGGAAGTCCACGGCGGGTCGTCTCCTCGCCGATCGCCTCGGTACCCACTGGACCGACATCGACCCGATCATCGAGCGGGCCACCGGCCTGTCGATCGCGGAACTGTTCGCGCTCGAGGGCGAGGAGGCCTTTCGCGGCCGGGAGCGACTCGCCGTGGAGCAGGCGCTTCGGCTCCCGCCCCATGTGGTGACGCCCGGCGGCGGGTGGGCCGCGCAGCCGGGCAACCTCGACGACGCGGCGGCCGCCTGCCTGGTACACCTCGCGATCGCCCCCGAGGCGGCGGCGCGGCGCTTGGCCGGCGACGCCAGCCGGCCGCTGCTGCAGGGCCAGCCGAGTCCGGCCGCCGATCCGGCGGCCGCCCTGGCGCGGCATTCCGGTGCGCTCGGCGGCCGGGACCCCACGGCGGGACCGGTGGCTCGGCTGAACGAACTCGCGGCGGCCCGGCTCCCGTTCTACCGGCGGGCCGAGGCGGAGGTGGAGGTGTCGGGCAAGTCCTCCGAGGAGGTGGCCGACCTGCTCCTCGAGATCGCCCGCCGGCAGGCGGGGTGGCCGGCGTGACCCGCCTCGACGCGACCGTGGTGGGCGGCGGCCTGGCCGGGAGCGAAGCGGCGTGGGCCCTGGCCGAGCGCGGGGTCCGGGTCACCCTCGTCGAGATGCGGCCGGCGCACCGCACCCCGGCCCACCAGACGGGCCGCCTGGCCGAACTCGTCTGCAGCAACTCGTTCAAATCGGTGGACCCGGAGAACGCCCACGGCCTCCTCAAGGAGGAACTCCGGGCGTTAGGCAGCCTCCTGCTTCCGGCCGCGGACGAGGCCCGGGTGCCGGGTGGTGCGGCGCTGGTGGTGGACCGGGAGATCTTCTCGGGGCTCGTCGATGCCCGGCTCCGGAGCCACCCGAACGTGACGGTCACCGCCGGCGAGGCGACGGCCCTCCCCCGGCCGGGAGTGGTGGCCACCGGCCCGCTCACCTCCGACGCGCTGGCCCGGGCCATCGGTACCGAGCTCGGGACCGAATCGCTCGCGTTCTACGACGCCATCGCGCCGATCGTGAGCGCCGAGAGTCTCGATGCCGAGGTGCTGTATGCCCGGTCCCGGTGGGGGAAGGGCGACGGCGACGACTACCTGAACGCCCCGATGTCGCCCCCGGAGTACCAGACGTTCCTGGCGGCGCTCAAGGCGGCCGATCAGTTCACGGCGCACGAGTTCGATCAGGTGCCCTACTTCGAGGGCTGCCTGCCCGTCGAAGAGATGGCCCGCCGGGGCGACGAAACGCTCCGATTCGGGCCGATGAAGCCGGTGGGACTGCGCGATCCCCGTACGGGGAAGGACCCGTATGCGGTGGTCCAGCTCCGCCGGGAGGACCGGGCCGGGCAGATGTGGAACCTGGTGGGTTTCCAGACCCGGCTCCGGATTCCCGAGCAGCAGCGCGTCTTCCGGATGATTCCCGGCCTCGGCCAGGCGGAGTTCCTCCGGTTCGGGAGCATCCACCGGAACAGCTACCTGAACAGTCCGGCGGTGCTGGAGCCCGGGCTCCGGCGGTCCGGGAGCGGCGGGCCGGTGTTCTTCGCCGGGCAGCTGACCGGCGTCGAGGGTTACACGGAATCGTTAGGCACGGGGCTCCTGGCCGGGATCAATCTCCACCGGCTGCTCACCGGCCGGCCCGTGGCGGTGCCGCCGCCTACCACGATGCTGGGCGGCCTCTATCGCTATCTGGCCGACGCGGATCCGAAGCACTTCCAGCCGATGAACGCCAATTTCGGGCTGCTCGAACCGCTCCCGGGCGCCGTGAGGAAGAGCGAGCGTCGTGCGGCCCTGGTAGCTCGGGCCCGGGCCGAGTTTTCCGCCTGGTCGGAAACCCTCGGCGACGACCGCATCGACCGTCACCGGGCGGCGCTCGCCTCCGGCGGTTCCGGGGCGCAACCCGGGGAGCGGTCGGCCGCCGAATGACGGACGCCCGGCTCGCCCTCCTGGCCGAATACCTCGAGCACCTGGCCAAGGAAAAGGACCAGTCGCCCAACACGATCCGGGCCTATCAGCGCGACCTCGCCGGCTTCGTTGCCTTTGCCGACCAGTACTACGGCGGCGACTGGACCTGGGAGACGGTCGACCGGCTCGGCCTCCGCGGCTATCTCGGCGAGTTCGAACGGCGCGGCCTGGCCCGCCGCTCCGCGGCCCGGGCGCTTTCGGCGCTCCGGTCCTTCTTCCGCTACCTCCAGGTCCACCGCGGCCTCACCAACGGCGTGGCCCGGGCGGCCCGGATTCCGAAGATCGAAAAGCGCTTGCCGACCCACCTCCGCCGGGACCAGACCACGGCAGTGTTCGAAGCCGCGGAGGAGCGGTCGCACAGCGGGAAGTTCGGGGACCTGCGGGACCTCGCGATGATCGAGCTGTTCTACTCGAGCGGCCTCCGGCTGTCGGAACTCGCCGGCGCCGACGTTGTGGACCTCGACCTGCTCTCGAACCAGATCCGGGTCCGGGGCAAGGGCCGGAAAGAGCGAATCGTGCCCGTGGGGCGGAAGGCGGAGCGGGCGCTTCGAGTATATCTGGATGCCCGCGAAGAGCTGCTGGCCTCGGCCAAGGGTGGCGATCGGCGGGCCCTGTTCCTCTCGCCGCGCGGGCGGCGGCTGACCCCCCGGAGTGTCCAGCGGAGGATTCACGGTCTCTATCAGGGAGCCGGGGTCGAGGGGCAGCGGGTTCATTCGCTTCGCCACACGTTCGCCACGCACCTCATGGATGCCGGTGCCGACCTGCGGGCGGTGCAGGAGCTGCTCGGTCATGCCTCGCTCAGCACGACTCAGGTGTATACTCACACCAGCGTCGAGCGACTCAAGGACGTGTATCGCAAGGCGCATCCGCGGGCCGACTGAATCGCACCTTGCCGTCTCGAAAGCCGCCGTTCATGATCCGTGCGATCCTGCCGCCGTTCGCGCTCGCCGTCTCCGTTGCCTGCACCCGTCCGCCCGCCGACCAGCCAGTGGCCATCGACTCGGCCGTCCGGCGGGAACTGCTCGCGCGGGTGGCCGTCGATCAGGCCGTCCGGGACTCCTTCACCGCGCAACTCCGAACCGGCGGCGTAGTCACGCCGGCGATGGTGGTCTCGATGGCCGCCGTCGACTCCGCGAACCTGGACTGGCTCCGACAGGAGGTCCGCGCCCGCGGCCTGCCGACCCGGGCGCGGGTGGGGGAGGAGGGCGTCAGGGCGGCCACGCTCCTGATCCAGCACGCCGACGCGGATCCCGGGTTCCAGGCGGAGGTGCTGCCGGCACTCGAAGTCGCGTATCGGGCCGGCGACGTGACCGGCGAGGCGCTGGCCCTGCTGACCGATCGGGTCGCGAAGGCCCAGGGCCGGCCGCAGCGCTACGGTACCCAGGCCACGATGCGGGACGGCCGAATGGTGATCGATCCGATCGACGACTCCGTCGGCGTGGACGCGCGCCGGGCCGCACTCGGGTTGCCGCCGCTGGCACGCTACCTCGAAGTGCTGGATTCGGTGTACGGGAAACGGGAGGCGCCCTGAGCGGGCGCTCGCGGGTGATCTCAGCGAGCATCCTATCCTTGTCGCGGCGGCTCGTGGCCCGGGCCGCGCCGAGGGGGGAGCGGGATCCGGCCGGTCTCGCCGAAGACCGCCGCCGCCCGAAGATCGCCGGCTACTCGGTCGATCATCCGCCCGAGTTCCTCCGCCGCCTTGCTGAGGGCGGCCCGGTAGGCCCAGCGGTACCAGGCCAATGCCGTCCCGCCAAGGAGGCCAGCGCCCAGGACGGCGGGGCCGGCGGCGAGGAGGCCGAGACCGAGCGCCCCGGCGCCGACCGCGGTTCCGCCGGCGCCGCCTAACGCCGTTGCGATCCCGGCCATCCATTTGTCGGTGACCCAGTTTTTCCGGAGACCGGGCCGGAGGTCGCCCAGCAATCGGACCTCGGTCCCGCCGGCCGCCAGCGATCGCAGCGTCACCTGGATCTGGTGCAGCTCGATCTGCGTCATTCGGTAGGCGAACATCGACACGCCGCCGTCCTGAACCAACTGCCGCGGGATGTCGAAGATGAGCACGCCACCGTCAAGCGGGTGCCCGCCGATGGTGTCGCGCAGCGTCAGGCGGAACGGCGTCTGGGGAAAGGTCCGGCCGATGGCGTCGAGCACTTGTCGCGGCGTGCCCGACACGGTCCGGACGACGCTGAGGCTCCGCTGCTCAGTGCCAAGCATCGAGGTCCAGAGGCGTTCCTCCCGGGCCGTCGACTCGGCCGCGTCGACCGATGCCGCATCCTGGCGCTCCGCCATGGCAATGGCGACGAACTCCGCCGCGATCCCCGCCTCGATGGCCGCCTGCTCGACGTCCCGGACCCGAAACCCGGTCTCCGGCCCGGCCGCGACCAGGCCCTCGCCGGTTCGGTTGGCCGTGCGGATCCTGGTGGCCGCCTCCGCCTGCAGCTCCGCCGCCCGCTGCCAGATCGCCCGGGCCTCGCCCTCGGAAAGCTGTCGCGCCTCCCGGATGTCGTTGTCCGCCCGGGCCACACCCTCGAGGGCGGCGGCCAGAGCATCCGCCAGCGCCTCGGAGGTCGGGAACCGGTCCGCCGGCCGCTTTTCGAGACAGCGATCGATGACGGCGGCCAGCGGCGCCGGAACGTCGGGCGCGCTATCCCGGAGCGACGGCGGCGGCTGGGTGGCTTGCTGCAGCAGGACGGCAGACGCCAGGGCGGCGTCGAACGGAACCCGGCCCGCGAGACACTGGTAGCCGATGACGCCGAGGGCGTAGACGTCGGTCCGGCCGTCGACCGACTCGCCCGCGACCTGTTCCGGACTCATGTAGTGGACCGACCCGAGCACCTCGCCGTCCCGCGTCAGCGGCTCGGCCCGGACATCGCGGGCAATCCCGAAGTCCGTCACGACCACCCGGCCGGTTCCTTTCTCGATCATCAGGTTCTCCGGCTTCACGTCCCGATGGACCACGCCCCGCGCATGGGCGTAGGCGAGCGCCCAGGCGGCCTCCCGGAGGATGCGGACCGTTTCCTGCGGCGAGAGAATCCCGACGCGGCGAATCCGCTCGGCCAGGGATTCGCCCTCGACGTAGGCCATCACGAACAGGACATAGCTGCCGATTTCATCGGCGCGGTAGACCGGTACGATGTTGGGGTGAGACAGCTGGGCCGCCGTCCTTGCCTCGCGCAGGAAGCGGGCCCGGAATTCCGTCGTTCCGCCGAGCGCGGGTGGCAGCACCTTGATGGCGACGTCGCGGTCGAGCCGGATGTCACGGGCGAGGTAGACCACACCCATGCCTCCCCGGCCCAGTTCGCGTTCGATGCGATACTCGGCGGCGAGCAGTGCACTGAGAGCGGCGGGCGTGGTCACCACGGGAAAATACTCGGTGCGGCCATGCCCCGACGATGCCCCGCCGGCGGACCGGAGCAAATCGGGCGGCAAGTGGCCCCGGCGCCGGTGCGAGCGCGGCCGGCCCCGCTCCCACGGCTCCCGGTGTATACTCTCCCGGCAAAGGGGCAGCCCGCCGCGCGGACCAACACCCGACCGGCGCCCCAGAACCTCCGGGGATACACCGATGACGATGCACGGCACCACGATCCTCTGCGTCCGGAAGGACGGCCGCGTCGCGTTGGGCGGCGACGGCCAGGTCACCATGGGCGACACCATCATGAAGGCCACCGCCACCAAGGTCCGTTCCCTCAAGAACGGCAAGGTGCTCGCCGGGTTCGCCGGTTCGGTGGCGGACGCGATCACCCTGTTCGAACGCTTCGAGGAAAAACTCGACCGCTATCCGGGCAACCTGCCCCGTGCCGCGGTCGAACTGGCCAAGGACTGGCGGAGCGACCGGGTCCTTCGGCGCCTCGAGGCCCTGCTCGTGCTGGCGGACCTCGACCATAGCTACGTCCTGTCGGGCGTCGGCGAACTGTTCGAGCCGGACGACGGAGCGATCGCGGTGGGCTCCGGCGGGAACTACGCCCTCGCGGCGGCCCGGGCGCTCTTGCCGGATCCCTCCAAGTCGGCCCGCGACATCGTGCAACGGTCCCTCGAGATCGCGGGGGACATCTGCATCTTCACCAACCGCAACCTCACCATCCTCGAACTGCCGTCCTGACGACGCACCCGGGACCCCGGCGGAGGGACCGCTGATGGCCATGCTCAAGGCGGAGTACGCACGCCGCGGTCCGGTGCCGCAGGACGTGATTCGAGCCGTGCCGCTCGAGTTGCCGCGGCCGGCGGCGGGCCAGGTCCTGCTTGCGATGGTTGCTGCACCGATCAATCCGTCCAACCTGCTGACGCTGACCGGCCAGTACGGCGCGCTGCCGCCGCTGCCGGCCATCGGCGGCAGCGAGGGCGTGGGCCGGGTCGAGGCGCTCGGTGACGGTGTGACCGAGTTTGCGGTCGGGCAGCTGGTGCTGATCCCTCCGGGTACGGGGAGCTGGGTGACCCATCTGCTCTTGAACGCCCGCGCCCTGATCCCGCTTCCCGACGGCGCGGATCCGCTGCAACTCGCGATGCTGGCGGTCAATCCGCCGACGGCCGCGCTCCTCCTCAGCGACTTCGTTCCGCTCGCGGCGGGCGAATGGGTAATCCAGAACGCGGCCAACTCCGGCGTGGGCGGCTACCTGATCCAGCTCGCCCGGCGCCGCGGACTCCGCACGGTCAATCTGGTCCGCCGGGAATCGGCGGTGGCGGCGACGGAGGCCCTCGGCGGCGACGTGGTGCTCGTGGACGGCGGGGACCTGGCTCGCCGCGTGAGCGACGCGACCGGCGGCGCCCCGATCCGGCTCGCCATCGACGCGGTCGCCGGCGACGCGACGAGTCGTCTGGCGCAATGCCTCGTTCCCGGCGGCACCGTGGTCAACTACGGCGCCCTGAGCGGGGAGCCGTGCCGGATCCCCCCGGCCGCGCTGATCTTCCGCGGCATCACGCTGCAAGGGTTCTGGCTGGCCACCTGGTTTCGTACCGCGAGCCCCGAGGTCCAGCGCGCCCTCTACGGCGAGCTGACCCAACTGGTCGCGAGCGGCGTGCTGCGCGCTCGCGTCCAGGCCACCTATCCCGTCGCCAGGATCCAGGAAGCCGTTGCCGCGGCCGCGGCCGGCGAGCGAGACGGTAAGGTCCTGGTAGTCGGGGCCGCCTCCTGACTCGCGTGCCGACGGCCAAGGCCGCAAGCCGGTCACCGGTCTATGGCACCGGTTCCCACCCCTGGTGCCGCCAGGCGCTGCGGCCGAGTTCGCGCCCACCCAGATCGATCGCTACTACCCGCCAGCGGAACGCCCCGGCCTCGATCCGGGTGGCCAGGAACGGGGGAGCCCGGTAGCCGGCAACGACCTCGGGGACCAGCGCGGCGAACCTTTGACCGCCGGAATCCGCCTCGAATTCGATCCGATAGAGCGCAGCGCGACCAAGGGGCTGCCAGGTGAACACCGGCGGCGTCGCCGGATTCAGCACGGCGTCGCTGCTGGGGGCGAGCAACAGGACTTCGCCGGCGCCGGGGGCAATCGCCGGCACCTCGCCGCCGCTGCCCACGACGTAGCGGAGCACCGGCATCGGAAACCCGGCCACCGCACCGCCGGCCACGACCCCGTCCCCCGCGCCGACGGCGGCGAGATCCGAGTTCCCCTCTTTCTCGGCGCTGACCTCGATCCGGAGCAGCAGGTGATAGACGCCGTCGGTGACGGTCGGGAGGCGCGCCGGATCCGGTCCCGGCAGCACGATCCGACCGGTCGGCGGGAGGAAGACGTTGAACCGGGAGATCTGGGCGTACCGGCGCTGGGTGCCGCGGCGTTCGGGTGGCAGCGTGGCCTCCGTCAGCAGGTCCTCCGCCGTGGGCAACTCCTCGCCGGGGAGGACGATCTCCCAACGTCCGGTGAGACGGCCGGTGCCGGTGTAGCCGATGGTCGCTCCCAGGGCGGGCATCGGGGTGCCCTGCGCCACCTGCAGCACCGGGACCTCGGGCTCGAACGCCAGCCGAACGTCGGTGAGCGAGAGCGGCGTCCGGGCGCCGCCGCCCGTCATCCGGCAGGTGACCGCCACGTACTGGTCCGGCCCGCCCGAGAGACTGGTGAAGCGCCGGACATAGAAGAAGGACGACACGGCGCCCGCCGCCGCGGCCTGGTACGCCCGGCGCGCGACCGACGGCGGGATCGTCATGATGTCCGTGAGCGCATTGGTGCCGCTCGGGGTTGCGAGGTCGTAGCGAAACGGCAGTTGCCCGAAGAGCGTGGCCGGGTCGCAACGGAAGCCGATCGCGGGCGCTGCCGCCACCAGTTCGCCGCACCAGAACGCCTCCGCCGCGGCATGGCCGGCGAGTCCGCCGTAGGTGAGGAAGACCGTCGTGGCACCCTGGGCGTTGACGTTGACGCCGGTGGGATTCACCCGGACCTGAGCGGCAGCCGGAGCGGCCGACCCGAGGCGGATGCCCGCTATCAGCAGTACGATGCCGGAGAGTCGCATGGTCAGTAGAGGCGGAACGAGCCGCCGGCGTTGAGGGTCCAGGTGATGACCGGATCGACGAGCGACGGCACCTGAAACGGGTAACGCGCCGCGCGGGCCCGGGCATAGCGGACGAAGAACCGACCCTGGGTGCCGCGATCGGACCGGCCGTACAGCGTGAATCCCTGCGACAGCTCCAGCTGGTATTCGGTGTTCCGGCTGCGCTCCTCGGCCAGCTCGTCGGCACCCCAGCTCTGCGAGACCGAGCCGACCAACGCGGTCGTCCGGGTCGCCCGCCACTGGAGTCCGGCGCCGATCCGCTCGAGGCGCTGGGTGCTGCTCGTCTCGAAGCTCTTCTGCGTCTCCGCGCTCAGATCCGCCGTGGCGGTCACGGAAGGCCCCGGGTTCACACCGAGCGAGACGGCGTGGACGATGCTTCGGAAGTCAGCCTGCTCGCGGCCCGCCTGCCGGTTGTCCTGGAACGACTGATTCCACCGGTAGTTGAGTGTCCAGGCCGCGGCACCCCAGGCCAAGCCGGCCGACTGGTTGCGATTCTCCTGATCCGGGATGTGTGACTCGGAAAAGCCGCCATCCGCGGGCAGTCCCTCGCCTGCCTGTTCGGTGGCCTGCCAGCGCCACGTGATGGCCGGGAGAAACCAGGTCGCGCGCGGGGCGCCGACGAGGGCCGCGACCGGAAGCGCGGCACTGAGCGACCGGGCCCGGGTCTGTGCCGTGAGGATCGAGGCCACCCGGCCGAGATTGTCGCGGCTCCGGGCGAGCCCGGCCTGCAGCGCGAGCGCGCCGAATCCGCCGGTCAGTTCGAGTGCGTTGTTCTCCTGGTCGGGCTGAACCCAGGCGCCCACGCTCCGGTAGAGCGGATCGACCCGCTCGTGCCGGGCGGTGACCCCGAGACTGGCGGACACGGTCGGCGTGAGCCGAAGCCCGCGGAGCAGTTCGAGTCCGAGTTCGCCGAACCGGGCGGTCCGGGTGGTCGGCTGCACCGCGACAACGGTGGTGTCGCCGAACAGGAGCGGGTCGGCCGGGTTGAGGAACCGGGAGCGCGAGAGTCCACCGGTGAGCCGGATCCGCTCGGTCGCGTCGCTCACCGCGACCTCCACGCCGAAGCCCCGGCTCTCCTCCGCGTCGGTGGCGGCGCCCTGGTTGAAGGAGTTGGCGGGCAGGAGCGAGCCCTCCATTCCCGACAACGCGATCCGCATTCCCCCGGGGCGTTTCGGCATCAACTCGAACGTCAGGGCGGCCGTGCCGATCCGATGGGACGACTCCGCCAGGCCGGTCAGGTTGGTCCAGCCGACCACGTTGCTCCCGTTGACCAGCGCGGCGGCGACCGTGGCCACCGGCGAGACCGCGAACGCCGCCTGCACGCCGCGGCTCGCGAAACCACTCAGGAGAAAGCGATTGTTCCCCGCGGTCACGTTGCCGATGGCGAGTCGGGCGCTGCCGCGTTCCAGGTGCACCTGGTAGTCGGAGAGGTCGACCGCCGGCGCCTTCATGGCGAGGTCGCCGAAACGCAGGCGCTGCGTCTCCCGGGTGACGCCGATCGCGTTGCCGCCGGCCGCCAGGTGCCAGCCGCTTCGGGTCGCTTGCCCCTCAAAGCCGACTCGCAGCGTGAAGTCCTGGTAGGTGAGCCGGTCCGGCGGCGGCTCGTTCGCCGCGGTGCCGCGGTCGAGCTGTCCGGAACTGCTGAGATCGAGACTCGGGATCACCGCACCCGATTCGAGCCCGAGACGGGTTCGAACCTTGAGTGGAGACCGGCCCACGGCTGACCAGGTGCCCGCCGAATCGACCAGATAGACGACCACGTTCGATTCGCCGGCCGGATGGCGGGCGGCCGTCGGCCGGTAGCGCACCGTCGTGCCGCGGACGTGGAGGAGCGCGGACACGTCGAGGTGCCCGACAATGAGCGCCAGACGCTCGCGGGACCGGAGCGGGCGGCTCAGGGCGAACCGCAGGACGTCGTGGCTGCCCTGGTACCGGTCGCCCGCCCAGGCGGCGGTGACCACGAGCGGCTCCGGCGCCTGGGCGGCGAGGCGACCGGACGCCGGCGCCGCGGTGAGCAGCAGGCCCAACAGCCCGCTCCGGATCGTTTCGGGGGACACGGTGCCGGCCGGAGCTACTTCAGCTCGACCTTGCGGCAGACCAAGGCGATGCCGGTGGCGGCTTCCTTGATCTGGCTGCTGAAGGCCGGGGTATCCGACTTGTAGTAGATCAGGAGCTGGGTCGCGATCTGTCCGGTGGGGCAGTGACGGGCCGGACTCCAGGACCCGCCGCTCGTGCAATTGTCCTGGGTGGCCGTCTCGGCGCCCCAGGGCCACGTCCCCGCGCTGGTCCCGACATCGGAGTAGTAGGCGCTGATGCCCTTGATCCGCTGGTTGTTGCGGCAGACCGCGATGCCGGTGAGGTAACGGTTCGCCTGATTCTGGATGACGACGCGCTCCGACGAACTGGTCTGAGCGCACGAGGCGCCACCGAGATTCAGGTCATTGGTCTGGACCGACGCGGTGTTGAGGTGGCGCGACCGGACCCGGAACCAGCACGGGATGTCGGAGTCCTCGGCCCAGCGGATCTCGTACAGGCCCTGATAGTTGCCGGTGGGACCGAGGGTCCGGACGTCGGTGCCGTTGCCGCCGGCCACCGCTGTCGTGGTGGTGCTGGTTCCGAGGATCAGGAGGTCGGCCGTCGGTGCGGGACGCGACGCTACCGCCACGACGCAGGTGAGGGTGACCAGGACTTTCACGGGAACGCTCCGCGTTGGAAGGTCGGCGGGCCGCCCGGTCATCGGGCGTCCGGCAACATGCGACGCGGCGCTTCCAACCTGGACATTGCCGTTCGTGGCGAGCGGATGGAAGCGGCTGCCGCCGGCGAATGTCCAGGTTCGCCGCGGTCCGGCGCGTGTAGGCCGGTTTCGTTGCATCGGGCACGCGAACGCCCGCGCAACGGCCGACCTCACCCCCGACCGGAAAGGACCGTCCCATGCAGCTCCCCATCGCCACCATCGCCGCCGTCAGCCTCGCGCTGGCCGCCACCACCGCTCGGCGCCCCGCGGCCGAGCCGACTGCCGAGGCCCTGATCACCCTCACCCCGACCGCGCGGGGATGCGACATCACCGTGCGGGCCCACAACAAAGGCAGCGCCAACGTCACCATCGACCTCGAGGACAGCGAGGTGAAGGTCAAGAACGGTCTCTGGAGCAAGTTCAATCAGGGCGGTAACTGGGTCGTGAACACCGGCGGGGATCACGAGTCGACGGTCATCGCGCTCGACCTCGGCTGCAGCTTCGAACGCCAGTACAAGTTCCTGATGCGGTCGGGCGGGAACGAGAAGTACATCTACTTCCCGGATCCGGGCCAGTTCACGACGAGCGTGTCGCTTGGCCTGGCGAACGTCGGCCGGCACTTCTAAGCCGGGCGCCGGACGGCGGGTCGTCTCACCGGTGTTGCGCCGTGGCGGCGCGGGGCCGAAGTTACCGGTGAGGCGACCTGCGGTCCGGGAGGCTGCCGCCGGGGTGGTCGCACCCGGGTGGCGCGCATCAATGAGGATCAGGAGGCGGTATGGCGGCCCCAGTCGCGGCTTCGACGTCAACCCCGCCGCGGCCGGTGCTCGTGGTTGCGGCGATCCTCGCCGGGGTGGCCATCTGGTATTTCATGGGCGCCTACACCAGCGCCGGCGCGCGCGAGTGCGGCACGCTCTATCGGGCCGCCCGCACGGCGGCCGACAGTGCCGTGGTCGACGCGACCTATCCGCCGGCCGGCCGGCGGGAGACCCAGCCGAGGAACTGCGGTTTCCTGCGAACCAGCGCGCGCTGGCAGTAGCCGGACGGCGTCGTCAGCGGGGTTCCGGCCGGGCGAGCGCGATCAGGTCCGACCGCGCATCTACTTGAGTCACGAGTACGGTCCGCCCGTCCGCGGACACGTCCTCGATTCCGTATCCTTCGGGGAGTACCAGGACCGACCGGAGCTCGCCCCCGATCCGCAGGTGGAACAGCTCGCGAACCTGCTCCTGGGCGATCGACCGCCGAACGAACAGGCCCTCGCCGTCCGCGTCCCACGCCACCGCCGAGTAGGACCCCGCGAGCACCAACCGCGCCGGATCGTTCGCGTCGAGATCGATGAGGTAGAGGCCCGGCGTCGTGGGTGTCGGTCGCCAGGTGAAGGCGAGCCTTCGTCCGTTCTGCGAGAATTTCGCGTTGGTGCGGAAACCGATCGAGTCCATCCCTGGGACCGGCAGCTCCGATCCGGTGGCGGGATCGAGCCGGATCAGTCGCCGGTTGTTGCCCGACTGGGCCACGATCCCGGTCGCCGCCCAGGTGATGCGCCCTGCCGCGGGGACGGGGAAGGTTCGGGTCACGCCGGAGGCAAGGTCGCGCACGGTGACCCGATTGCCGGGCCCCGGCGTCCGCCCGACGACCGCAACGGCCGAGCCGTCGGGCGACCAGGCGAGTTGCTCCCCGGCATCCAGTCCCCGGATCGGGACGAAATCCCCGCTGTCGATGGCCGCCGTGCCGACGGCCGCCCCCGTACCCAGTCGGCGAAACAGGGCGATGCGGCGACCATCGGGAGCAAAGCGTGGCCCCCAGAACTCGGCCGTACCCATCGTGAGGAACCGGGGCTCCGGGGCCTTCGCGCCGATCGCGACGGTCGCGACATTGGCGAGATCCAGGGAGCGGGTGATCACGATTCGCCCGGCGGGATCCATCGACAGCGGCACGTGGCTCGGCGACCGGGCGTCGTTGGTGTGCACCTCGAGCCGGGTTGCCACCGGTACCGGCAGGCCGCGGGGCCGGCCATCGCGGCCAAGGTCCTGCCGCATCAGGTCGGTGACCTGATCCTCGGTGAACCGCAGATAGTAGAGCGTCCGGGCGTCCGCGAGGAGCGGCGAAATGAGCGTCACCGAATCGGTGACGAGCGTCGTCGCCTCTCCGGCCAGGGTCAGGGTCACGATGGCATTGACGCCGCGGGTCGGGCTCGACACCGCCAGCACCAGGCGCTCGCCATCCTTCGACCAGTTGACGCCGGTCAGGAAGTCGAAGCCCGGCGGACGGGCGAGGTGGATCGTGTCGAGGCCGGTCCGGTCGAGCACGGCGATGGCCGGGTCCCCGACCGAGACCATCGCCGTGTGGCGCCCGTCCGGGGCCCGATACCCCGTGCCTCGGCCGACCACCCGGCTCGATCCTCCCAGCCGTGGCGCCACCATCGTCGTCGTTTCCTCCGGTCCCGAAATGCAGTAATTGAGTTCGGTTCCGTCGGCCGACCAGGTCACGGCGATGATCCGGGCACCGTCCGCGATCGGAATCCGGCGCGCGCCGGAAACGTCCTGCACTTGCAGGTGGTCGCCGAGGCTGTCCGCCGTGACGTAGGCGAGGAACTGGCCGTCCGGGGAGATGACGCCCTCCTGGACCGCGCCGCTCGTGGTGAGCTGGCTCGCGACGGTCATCAGCCGCGCCGGCTCGCGCGTCGGCAGCCGCGAGACGAACCAGGTCGCGGCGGCGAGGGCCAGCGCCCCGACCAGCCAGACGCCGCGACGGCTCCGGGTGACCACCGGGCTGCCCACCGGCGTGGTGCCGCCGCTCGGTGTTGCCAGCGGGTCGAGGACGGCGAGAATCTCGCCGGCCGCCTGGAACCGGTCGCCCGGTGCCTTGGCCAGGCAGCGCATCACGAGTGCGGCGAGCGCGGGCGGCAGGTGCGGTACCTGGCTCGCGATCGGCTCCGGCTCGCGAACGACGTGGGCCGAGAGGACCTCCTGGGGCGTGCCGCGGAAGGGCGGCTTGCCGGACAACAGCTCGTATCCGACGACGCCCACCGCATAGAGGTCGGCCCGGTGGTCCACGGCGGGGTCGGCCACCGCCTGCTCCGGCGCCATGTAGGCCGGCGTGCCGATCGCCACGTCGCGGGTGAGCTGGCCGCCCTCCCCCGCAGCGTCGAGCGCCTTGGCCACGCCGAAATCCATCACCAGGGCGTGCCGGCCGGAGAGCATGATGTTGTCGGGCTTGATGTCGCGGTGGACCACACCCTGGGCGTGGGCGTAGACCAAGGCATCGACCACGTCGGCGAGAATCCGGATCGTGTCGCTGATCGAGAATGCCCCGTGGGCCCGCAGTTCCTCCCGGAGGGTCCGGCCCTCCGCGAAGGGCATCACGAAATAGAAGGTCCCGGCAGCGGCGCCGGAGTCCAGCAGCGGCAGGATGTGCGGATGCTGCAGCCGCGCCGCGATCCCGATTTCCCGGGTGAAACGTTCGCCGGCCAGCGACTCGGCGAACTCCCGGTGAAGCACTTTGACCGCAACGGGCCGACCGTGCTTGGCATCCCGCGCCAGGTAGACGGCGGCCGTGGCCCCCCGGCCGATTTCCCGTTCGAGGAGATAGCGGTCGGCCAGGGCGTCCCGGAGCGGGGCGGGTGGGGCGGTCATACCGCCCTGACGATACCGCCCGGACCCCGGCCGGGGAACGGGACCGGTTGTCAGTCCCGCCGGAGGACCTCCATCGGGGCCACCCGAGCCGCGCGCCGCGCCGGCAGCCACGCCGCGAGCAGGCCGGCGCCTCCGACCACCGCCACGCCGGTCAGCAACACGGTGGGGTCGCCGACGCTGACTCCGAACACCAGGGACCGGACGGCCGAGCCGAAGAGAAATGCCGCCAGGGCTCCGGCGGCACAGCCGAGGGCCACGAGCCGGAACCCGTCGCTCACGACCCAGCGGACCAGCCGCCGGGGATCAGCACCGAGGGCTGCGCGGACGGCGAATTCCGGGGTTCGCTGCGCGACGGAGAACGAGAGTACGCCGTAGACCCCGACCGCCGTGAGCGCCAGCGCGAGCACCGCGAACGCCGTCAGCACCGTCATCGTGAACCGGCGCGACGCGAGGAGGCCGTCGGCCCGCGCCGCGAGCGGCCGGACGTCCGCGGGAGTGGCCGGATCGATGGTGAGCAGGCGCTCGCGGACCACCGGCACCAGGTCGCCGGCGGAGCGGTTCGATCGCGCCACCAGCGTGAGCGACCGGGAAAACACCGGGACCTGGCGCCAGGGGACGAAGACTTCCGGGTTCATCGGCGCTTCGTATCCCCAGTGCCGGATGTCGCCGACGATGCCCACGACGGTGAGCCACGGCAGGTCCGCTCCGGCCGGTGCCTGTTCCATACCCGGGGTCCGGAGCCGCCGGCCCAGCGGATCCTGCCCGGGCCAATACCGCTCGGCGAACGCCCGATTGACGATGGCCACCCGCGGGGCGCCCGGTTCGTCGCCGCTCGCGAAGTCCCGCCCCGCCAGCAGCGGAATGGCCAGCGCCCCGAAGTAACCCTCGCCGACCGCCCGGTACTCGGCCCCGGCGTTAGGCGCGTCCTGCCCCTCGATCTCGATGAAACTGCTCCCGCCGGTGCCGAGCGGCGTCCAGTTGGCGAGCCCGGCGCCCGCGACGCCCGGGGCCGCGCGGACCGCGCCGAGCGCGGCATCCCAGTAGGCGGTGACCTGGCCGGGATCATCGCGATATCGCGCGCCGGCCAGGAACAACTCGGCCGTCACGACGCCGTTGGTGGTGAAGCCGAGCGGCTGGCGGAGCACCTGGCGGAGGCTCTCGATCAGGAGCCCGGCGCCCGTCACCAGCAGGAGCGCGACGGCGATTTCCCCCGTGACCAGCCAGCGGCCGGCGCGCGACCCGCCGCGCACCGTCCCGCGGCCGCCGCCCAGGATCCGGGCCGGAGCGGCGCCCGCGGCCTGGAGCGCGGGGAGGATCCCGGTAGCGAGGCCGCTGAACCCGGCGGTCAGGACGGCAAAAGTCAGGACCCGAAGGTCGAGCCGCACGTTGTCGAGCCGGGGGAGCTCGTCGCCCAGGAGGCCGGGTACCGTGCGAATCAGGCCCCACGCGAGGGCTCCGCCCGCCGCGCCGCCGACGAGTCCGAGGACCAGATGCTCGCCGATCGTCTGACGGAGCACGGCCCCGCGGCCGGCGCCTAACGCGATCCGGACGGCCACCTCGCGCGTCCGCGCCAGCCCGCGCGCCAGACTCGCGGCGGCCAGGTTCGCGCAGGCCACCAGCAACACGAGGAGGACGGCGCCCTGGAGCAGCAGGAGCAGCTCCCGCGCCTCCGCCGTCATCGTGTCCTGCAGGGGCTCGACCCCGACGCCCCACGAATAGAGGCCGGCCGGATCGGCGGCCCGGATCTGCGCCGCCACCCGGCCCAGGTCCGCCTCGGCGACCGCGGGGGTGAGCCCGTCGGCCAGCCGTCCGACGGCGAGCCAGTTGAGGTTGTTGCGGGCCTGGCCGCCGATTTGGCGGTGACGGTATGGGACCCAGGCGTCGGTGCCGCGGGGGAAGGCCTGTCCCGCCGCCACCACGCCGATCACTTCGCGCTCCTCGCCGTCGACCGTCACGCGCCAGGGGCCGCTCCGCCGCTCCCCGCCCAGTTGCTTCCAGAGGCCCTCGGCCAGCACGACCACGGGACTACGCGCGGCCGTTTCGGACTCCGAGTACGGCCGTCCGGTGCGCAGGCGCGGGCGGACTGTCTGGAACAGCTCCGGCGGGGCCGTGGTCACTGTGATCCGGAGTGGGTCGCCGTCGCCGGCGAGGGCGCCCCGGTCCGACCGGTAGATCGCCGCCGCGGCCAGGCTCCGATTCTCCCGGCGCCAGTCGTTCCAGTTGTCGGCCGACACGACCGGGTAGCGGCCGCCGGCCGAGTCGACGGTGAGGAGGGTGACGAGCCGGTCCGAATCCGGATAGGCGAGCGGCCGCAGCAGGATGCCGTCCACCAGGGCGAACACCGCGGTCGCGAGGCCGACCGCCGCCGCCAGGGTCCCGATCCAGACGGCGGCGAACCCCGGCGCCAGCACCGCCTGCCGGCCGACGAGCCGGAGGCCGGTGACCCAGCCCGACACGACGTCGCGGAGATCACGCCGCTGGGCACGGCGGCGGCGGTCCCGGGCCAGCGCGTCGCGGGTGGCGGCGAAGTCGCCGAACCGGCGGAGCGCTTCCGCGCGAGCCTCCGCGGGACCAAGGCCTGCCGCCTCGAGGGCCTCGATCCGGAGTGCCAGGTGCGAGTCGAGCTCGTCGCCGACCTCCGCGTCGGGATCGCGGCCGCGCCGGAGGATCCATTCGAAAAGACCGCGGCGGCGGAGCGGATCGGTCATCGCGACGTCCTCACGGCTGGAGGGCCAGGATCCGGCCGACGAGCCGGGCGTACCGGGTCCAGGTGTCCGCTTCATCGCGGAGCCGTCGGGTACCCGCGGCCGTGAGCCGGTAGTAGCGGGCCTTGCGGCCGTTCTCGGTCACGGCCCAGCTGCCGCTGATGGCGCCGCGGCCCTCGAGCCGGTGGAGTGCGTGGTAGAGGGCGCTGTCGTCGAACGACATCTCGCCCCGGGAGCGTTCCTCGAGCCACTGGGAGAGGGCAAAGCCGTGCATCGGGCCCCATTGGAGCGCCTTGAGAAGCAGCAACTCGAGGGTGCCTTTGAGCAGCGGCAGCGAGGGGTCGGCAGGCGACACTTGAGCACTCTCCCCGTAAATGTTCATGTGAAGCTATGGCGCGATCCCGGTTCGGTCAATTGGGAGGGCGAGCCCGGTGCCGGGGGCGTGGCTCGTCAGCAAAGCGATCCGCGGCCTGCTTCTCGGCGTGGCGGGTACCGACCCACTGACCGTCGCGGCGGTGGTCGCGACGCTGGCGGTGGCGGCGGGGCTGCTGCCGGCGCGCCGCGCCGCCCGCCCTTGCGGCGCTGCAGGTCTCGGAGCCGACCTCGGCTGGTGCTGCTTGCTCGCGGAAAGCCGGGCGAGCGCCTCGCGGTCTTTCGCCGCCAATCTCCCGCAACGATCCCGATCGACCGGCGGCTTCATGTTGCCGGCGGGGTTCGCCGTTATCCGTTGCCGGAACCATTCCCGCGGGTTGCGGCGTGCCGACAGCCCTGGGGGCGCCGGCCAAGACGTCCGGGTCCGGGCTCGGCATCCTGAATTTCGGGTGGCGGGACTTGCGGACCGGGCGAACGCGCGGCAGCGTTGGGGGACCGGATGCCGCCGGAGGTGCGGAGGCGGTGGCCCGGTATCCCGTGTGATCCCTGTCGCGACATCAGTCCTTTGCCCGGAGGCGTCCCATGAAGGCGTACGGCGCTGAGTTCCTTGGCACGTTCTGGCTGGTCATCGGCGGCTGCGGGAGCGCCGTTCTGGCCGCGGCCTTTCCTGAGGTCGGGATCGGCCTGTTGGGAGTGGCCCTCGCATTCGGTCTCACGGTGCTGACCATGGCCTATGCCATCGGCCCCATTTCCGGTTGCCATCTCAATCCGGCCGTCACGGTCGGCCTGTGGGCCGGCGGTCGCTTCCCGGCGGGCCGCGTGCTTCCTTATGTCGGTGCCCAGGTCCTCGGGGCCGTGGCCGCGGCGGCGGTCCTCTACTTCGTTGCCTCGGGGGCGCCGGGGTTCGACGTGGCCCGGGGGTTTGCCTCCAACGGATACGGGGCCCACTCCCCGGGCGGGTACTCCCTGGCGGCGGCCTTAGTGACGGAAGTCGTGATGACGGCGTTCTTCCTGCTGGTGATCCTCGGGTCGACCGACAAGCGGGCACCGGCGGGGTTCGCCCCGATCGCGATCGGGCTGGCGCTGACTTTGATCCACCTGATCAGTATTCCGGTCACCAATACGTCCGTGAATCCGGCTCGCAGCACCGGGGTCGCGATCTTCGTCGGTGGGTGGGCGCTTGCCCAGTTGTGGTTGTTCTGGGTGGCGCCGGTCGTCGGTGCGATGGTGGGTGCCGCGGCCTACAAAGCGATCCGGAGCGAGGACGTCTAGGCGGGGGACGAAGGGCGGCCTTGGGCCGGAGCGCTCGCGTCCCGGCCGACAACCGGCCTCGCTGCGGGCCGGTCGCCCGGCCTAGCGCTGTAGTCGCTCGCTCGCCAGCCGTCGGGCCAGCGCCGCCCGGCCTTGCGCGGCGTACTTCCGGCAGCCCTCCGGGTCCACCAGCGCCTCCGGATTGCCGGCGGTCCGGGCGGCCACCCGCTCCCAGAAACCGGAGGCCCCCGGGTGCGGCGTGACGATCACGTCGCACCGGAGCCGTTCGAGCCGGGCGAGTCCCGCCTCGAACGCCGGGACTGCGTCGGGAAACGCCGAATTCGCCGAGTAGCGGAAGTCGGGATCCGAGATTGGCGACTGGCTGTCGGCGTAGACGAGATCGAGGCACCGGTCGCCCTCGCAACTCCGCCACGTCCAACTGGTCCCGCCGGGCGTATGACCCGGGGTGGCCACCGGGACGATCGCCAGCGGGCCGATCCGAAGGGTATCTCCCGGCGCAAAGGCGGTCACCGTCGGGACACCTTCGAAGGGGAGGTGGCCACCGAATTGCGGGTCGTCGGCTTCGGAGCGGCCGGTCCGGATCACGTTGGCGGCGCGGGCGCTGGCCCGGACCGCGGCCCCGGAGGCCCGCGCGAGCGGCGCGATGCCGCCCGCGTGGTCGTAGTGGGGGTGCGAGTTGAGGATCAGGCGGACGTCGCCGAGCCGGAAGCCGAGGGCCGCGATGCTGGCGGCGATCAGCGGCGCCGATTGGGGCAGGGCCCCGTCGATCAGGACGTGACCCTGACTCGAGGTGATCAGCATGGCGCCGAGGCCCTCGGTGCCGACGTAGTACGCATTCCCGAACACCCGGACCGGCTCGTGGCCGCGGTTCCATTCCGGGCAACTCCGGCAATCGAGCGGGGTGAGAGCGTCCCGGGCAAACGGGTCGAGCCGGGCGGCCACGGCGAGCGCGGCCGCCCGGGCATCGAACCGATCGTCTTCGGTCAGAATGATCACCGCCACTCCTGCGGCGGGAATCCGGAGGTACGCGCCGCGGCGGCCGGCGTTGGTGGCAGTGAGCATCACGCCGGGGCCGCTGGCGGTGCTGACCGGTACCCACCCGGCGGCCGGGTCGATGGTCCCGGCGCCGTCGCGCTGGAACCCGTCGGGGAACGAGAGCCCCAGTTCGAGGCGGTAGAGGTCGTCTACCCCGGCGGTAACGGCACCGAATGGTCTGGCGGAGTCCACCGCGGTGCGGCGGATCCCGAGGGGTGTGAAGATCCGGCGGTTGAGGAAGTCGCGGCGGCCCGCGGCCGAATCGGGCGCGAGCTGCCGGGCCAGGTTCCAGAAGGCGTCACCGAGGGCGCCTAACGGCAGGCCGACGGCGGTGGCCGGCAGGTAGCTGGGCTGGACCGGAATGCCGGAGGTCCTGGCGCCGAGGACCTCGCCGGCGCGCGCCACGAGGATCTGGGCCCGGCCCGAAGCCGGCGCCACGATGCTGTCGAGGAACGGGCCGGACAGCCGGGCCCGGTCGCCGGCCCGGGAGAGCAGCCGCCGGGCGCCGAGGTCGAAGCGGTCTCCCGGGAGGAGCGTCAGGAAGGGCACCCCGGCGTCCCGCTCGGGCGCGCCGTAGACGAAGGCCTTGTTGCGGCCCACGATGGTGGCCGTGTCGCCGCGAACGACCCAGGCGGTGCCTTCGTCCTCCGAAATGCCGAGGAGGTCGGGCCGCCGCGGGATCAGTGAATCGGCGAGGTCGGGGAGGCGGTCGCGGGCCACCACGTGCTGGTCGATCGCGGTGCCGCGGAGAAAGCCGAAGCCCGTGTCGTACTCCGGATCCATCACGATGGCGTTGCCGGAGCGGGCACCCCGGAGCAGATAGCTCGCCAGGATCGACGCACCCGCCGAAGAGCCGCCGACCACGCCGCCGCGGGCCAGCACGCCGTGGAACGCCTGCTCGGTCCGGGTTCCCGCGTAGGAATCGACGAGGTGCCATTGCCGGCCGCCCTCGAACCACACCCCGCCGGCCCGTTGAACGATGGCCGCAAAGCTGTCGGAGTCGGCCACCTTGCGATCGATCGTGTGGAGCACGACGACGTTCTTCGCACCCGCGCGGAGCAGGGCGTCGCGTCCGCGCCAGTCGGGCGGATAGGCCGAGTCGCCGCCCGCGGTGGGGACGTCGATGATCAGCGCGTCCGGACCGCCGGCCGCCTCGATGAACTCCGCCCAGACGCGGGGGCCGATCTGCCCGCCGCCCACGACCACCACCGTGCCGCGCGGCGGGCCGACCCTGGGACCGGCCGCTCCGTTCTGGGCTGCCGCCGCCGCCGGCACGAGTCCGATCGCGAGCGAGAGGAGCCGGCCGAGGAAGCTGCTGCGCCGCATGCGTCACCGATCCGAGTGGAAGCGGTCCCCAAGATAGGGTTCGCGAGAGCCGGGTCCAAGGCGCCGCGACCCCGCCCGGTCCGGGGGCGGTGCGGGGCCGCCTCGTTCGCCCCGCGGGCCGGAGAAGTCGCTTATGATGGTGGTCGGACGAAGCGATCACCCGGTAACCCCGAGAGGAGCAACGATGAGCCGGTCTGCGATCGGTCGATGGCTGCTGGCCTGGGCGGTGATGGTGGCCCTGGCCGTGGTCATCGGCGGGGTCACGCGGCTCACCGAGTCGGGCTTGTCGATCACCGAGTGGCGACCGGTGCGCGGTGTGCTGCCCCCCATCGGCCAGGCCGCCTGGGAAGCCGAGTTCGCCAAATACCGGGAGATTCCCGAATTCCGGCTCGAGGCGCCGGACATGACCCTCGCCGGCTTCAAGCGGATCTTCTTCTGGGAGTACCTCCATCGGCTCTGGGCCCGCGTCGTTGGACTCGCGATCGCGATTCCGGGCCTGATCGGTCTGGCGCGGGGTTGGTTTCCGCGGCCGGTCCGGGGCCGGGTGATCGCGATGGGTTTCCTGACCCTGGCTCAGGGCGCGCTCGGCTGGTTCATGGTGATGAGCGGACTCACCCAGCGGACCGACGTGAGCCAGTACCGCCTGGCTGCCCACCTGTCGCTGGCGCTGGTCCTGTTCGGGCTCGCGGTCTGGACCGCGGCGGACCTGCTGAGCCGGCCCGGCCGGGTGCCCTGGGCCGCTGCCCTCCGGCGGCATGCCTGGGCCGTGCTGGTCACCGTGGCCGTGACCGTGGTCGCGGGCGCCTTCGTGGCGGGAACCAATGCGGGCAAGGTCTACAACACCTGGCCGCTCATGGCGGGCCGGGTGTTTCCGCAGGGCTATTTCCGGCTCGAGCCGTGGTGGGCCAATCCGTTCGACAACGTCATCGCCGTGCAGTTCAATCACCGGTGGCTTGCGGTGCTGGCACTGCTCACAGCGGCCGCGCTTGGCTGGCGGATCCTCCGCGGCGGCGACGGCCGGCTGGGCGGGGCCCTGCTTGCCGTGGCGGCCGGGCAGTTCCTTCTCGGTGTCGGGACGCTGCTCTGGTCGGTGCCGGTGCTCGTGGCCGCGTTTCACCAGGCGGGGGCCGTGGCGTTGCTCGGGCTCGCGCTGCTGGCCGTGCACCGGACCCGCGCCGCCGCACCGTCGCCCTGAGGCCCGCGCTTCAGGCCGGGAGCGCCCTGGCTGGCCGGAAGGCCGGAGTTACCTTCCGCCCATGACGCAGCCCCCCGCCGACTCCCAGAATCCGCCGGAGCCGTTGCCCTGGCTCGAGGAGATGCCGCCCCGACAGATCGTGGCGGAACTCGACCGCTACATCGTCGGGCAGGAGGCCGCCAAACGGGCCATCGCCATCGCGGTCCGGAACCGCTGGCGCCGCGGCCAGGCGCCGGACGGCATCCGGGAAGAAATCACGCCCTCCAACATCATTCTCATCGGCCCGACCGGCGTCGGGAAGACGGAAATCGCCCGGCGGCTGGCCCGGTTGGCCGGCGCACCGTTCGTCAAAGTCGAGGCTTCGAAGTTCACCGAGGTGGGCTACGTGGGCCGCGACGTCGAGTCGATGATCCGCGATCTGGTGGACGCCGCCATCAACCTGGTCCGGACCGAACGGGAGGACGAGGTCTACGATCAGGCGGAAAAGAAGGCGGACGACCGGCTTCTCGACCTGCTCCTGCCGCCTGCGCCGCCCCCGGCGCCGAAGCCGCCGCCGCCCGAAGAGGCCGACACCGCCGTGTTCGTGGTGTCGCCCACCGGCGCGGTGTCGAAGGAGAGCGGCGAGCAATCGGAGCGCCGGGACCGCTCGAAGGAGAAACTCCGGAAACTGCTGCAGGACGGGAAGCTGGACGAGCGCGAAGTGGACATCGAGGTCCAGGCCCAGAACTTCCCGCCGATGGAGTTCATGCCCCAGCCGCCGCAGGGAATGGAGGGGACCGACTTCAACTGGGGCGAGTGGCTCCAGGAGATGATGCCCAAGCGGAAGAAGCGGCGCACCGTGCGGGTCCCGGAGGCCCGCCGGATCCTGGTGGACGAGGAACTCCGCCGGATGGTGGACATGGACGACGTGGTGAACGAGGCGCTCGACCGGGTCGAGAACCACGGGATCATCTTCGTGGACGAAATCGACAAGATCGCCGGCGAGCGGGCGCAGACCGGACCGGACATCTCGCGGGAAGGGGTGCAGCGGGATCTGCTGCCGATCGTCGAAGGCTCCACGGTGCAGACCCGCTACGGCTACGTCCGGACGGACCACATTCTCTTCATTGCCGCCGGCGCCTTCCACGTCTCGAAGCCTTCGGATCTGATTCCCGAGCTGCAGGGCCGGTTTCCGATCCGGGTGGAGCTCACGCCCCTCACCGAGGCCGATTTCGTCCGGATCATGAAGGAGCCGGAGAACGCGCTCACCAAGCAATACCAGGCGCTCGTGGGTGCGGAGCAGGCGGAACTTGCGTTCACCGAGGACGGCATCGCCGAGGTGGCACGGATCGCGGCGATGGCCAACGACCGGATGGAGAACATCGGCGCCCGCCGGCTCCACACCGTGATGTCCACGCTGATGGACGAAGTCCTCTTCGAGTTGCCGGACTACGACAAGAAGATCGTCATGGACGCGGCCAAGGTCCGCGACCGCCTGGCCAAGGTCATCTCGGACGACGATCTCCGCCGCTACATCCTCTAGGCCGATCGCGCAGCTGGGAAGGCAATCCGCTCGACAACCGCAACGAGGTCGGGGTCGGCTCACCTAACGGGCGTGGCCGGTTCCCGGCGCCGCAAATGCCAGAGCCAGACCCCGTTGACCGCCTCGGCCGGGAGGCGCTGGCCGAGGATCCGGGCGAGCGCGATGATCTGGCCGCGGTGATGGGCTTCGTGGGCGGAGAAATACGTCAGCACGTGGGCGACGTCGAGCGGAAGGTTCCGCCAGACGTAGCCCGCGGAGGGCGGGACCACGCCGCCATGATCCAGACCCAGGGAAAGAATGTCCGCGATACCCTGGGCGCTGCGGGGCAACGCCTTGAGGACCTCGGCCCGGCCCGCCGATCGTCCGAGCAGCGGCGGCACCCGGATCCCGTGTTCCCGGCCAAGCGTTCGGACCCAGCGGCTCCGGCTGTTGTGGAGATGGACGGCAATCGATCCGATCGTGCGCCGGGCCTGCGGCACCGATGCCGACCACAGCCGGGCCGGCAGATGCTCGACCAGGAACGCCGAACACCGGGCGTTGGTCTGCCAGGCGGCGAGGACGCCGTCGGCCAGGGTGACGGGAGCTGCGGCTGGAGCGCGTTTCGCCATGAGACGAGGCGGCCTCCGGCCGCGGCTACGGGTCAGTCCGTCGCGCCCTCCGCGACGGGGATCCGCTGGTAAAGAGTCGCCAACTCGCGGAGCCGGGCGGCGATTTCGGCGGTGGCCTGGCTCCAGGCAAACCGGAACTCCCAGTTGCCGGACTGGCGGCCCGGCAGGTTCATCCGCGCCTCCGTACCGAGCCCGAGAATGTCCTGCAGGGGAATCAGCGCGGTCTCGGCGACCGATGCGAGGGCCGTCCGGATCAGGGTCCAGTGCATCTCGCTTCCGTCGGCGTTGAGGTACCGGCGGGCAAAGTCCTTCTCCCGCGCCACATCCTCCGCGCTCCGGGTCGAGTCGCCTTCGCCGGTGGAGCTCCACCAGCCCATGGTCGTGTCGTTGTCGTGGGTGCCGGTGTAGACCACCCGCTCCTTCGGGTACGAGTGCGGCAGGAAGGTGTTGGCCTGGCCGTCGGTTCCGAAGGCGAACTGGAGGATGCTCATCCCGGGGTACCCGAACCGCTCCCGAAGCGCCTCGACGGCCGGCGTGATGACGCCGAGGTTCTCGGCCACGATCGGCAGGGGACCCAACGCGGCCGTCACGGCCTCGAAGAGCGCGCCACCGGGGCCTTCGACCCATCGGCCGTTGACCGCGGTCTCCTCGCCGGCCGGGACCTCCCAGAAGGCTTCGAAGCCACGGAAGTGATCGATCCGGACGACATCGAAGCTCTCGAACGCGCTCCGGATCCGGCGGATCCACCAGTCGAACCCCCGGCGCCGCATCTCCGCCCAGTCATAGATCGGGTTGCCCCAGAGCTGGCCGGTGGCGCTGAAGTAGTCGGGCGGTACCCCCGCCTGGCAGCGGAGCCGGCCTCGGTCGTCGAGCTTGAAGAGTGACCGGTTGGCCCAGACGTCGGCCGAGTCGTGGGCGACGTAGATCGGGAGGTCGCCCATCAGCCGGATGCCCCGCTCGCGGGCGGCCCGGCGCACGGCCCCGAACTGGGCAAAGAAGATGGCCTGCTCCCGCCGGAAGTGTTCGATTTCCGCGGCCAGCCTGGCGCGCCACCCGTCGAGGGCGGCCGGATCCCGGAGCGCGGCGCCCGGTTCCCAGTCAGGCCAGGCCACGCCGCCGTGGGCGCCCTTCAACGCCATGAAGAGGGCGTAGTCCTCGAGCCACCAGCCCTGCTCCGCCACAAACCGGCCATAGTGGTCGTCCGGAACGAAGGCGGCCGTGACCTGGCGGAGCCGTGCTTGTTTGTGGGGAATCACGGTGGCGAAGTCGACCCGGTGCTCAGGGAAATCGCCCGAGTCATCGGGAACTGCAATCAGCAAGGGGTTCCCAGCGAAGGCCGAGAAGCATTGATAGGGCGAATTTCCGTACCCCGTAGGGCCAAGTGGCAGTACCTGCCAGAGAGACATCCCGGCCGCGGCCAGGAAATCCAGGAACCGGTGCGCGTCGTCTCCCAGGCTGCCGATCCCGCCGGGGCCGGGTAGGGAGGTGGGGTGCAGCAAGACGCCCGCAGAGCGTGAAGATGTCATGGTTTTCGATATAAGGATTGCGGGGGGCCGATTCGCCAAAGATACGACTTGCAACGGCTTCGTACAGAACACGGTCCGAACCGGTCACAAAAGCGTTGACAGTGACCCTAACGGGTGTTAGCTCAGTGGTAATCTCGATCGCATCCGCGGCCCTCGGCGGCCGCTTTGCCCCCCGCCATAACCCCCCGGCACCCCTGCCGTGGCGGCGGTCCCAGGGGCTAACCGCTCGGGACGTCCGTCAACCATTTCGAGGGTAGCAATGACAAGACTGGGGCGCATGATCGGCGGACTGCTCGTCCTGCCGCTATTCGTGCCGGTGGCAGCGCATGCCCAATCAGGAACCATCCGTGGCACGGTCACGGTGGGCGAAGGTACGCCGGTGGGTGGCGCCGTGGTGCGCTTCGGCGCCAAGAGCGCGCTCACCCGGGTCGATGGTACCTACGTCCTGACCGGCGTGGAGGGCACCGACACCCTTCGCGTCCGGCTGATCGGCTACGCGCCGGCGGCCAAGGTCGTGACCCTCGGTGCCGGGCAGATCGCGGATGCCGATTTCGTCCTCATCCCGAGCGCCGTGAACCTGGCCGAGATCGTGGTGACGGGTTACGGCGAGCAGCGGGCGGGCAATATCACGGGGGCGGTCACCCAAGTCTCGTCCGCCGACTTCAATACCGGGCGCGTCATCAGCCCTGAAGAACTGATCCGCTCCAAGGTGGCCGGCGTCCAGGTGGTGGACAACAACGAGCCGGGCGGCGGCTTCTCGATCCGGATCCGCGGTGCCACCTCGATCAACGCGAGCAGCGAGCCGCTGTTCGTGATCGACGGGGTGCCGGTCGGCGCCGGGGCGGGCGGCGGTCTTTCGGCCGGCCGGAACCCGCTCAACTTTCTCAACCCGAACGAAATCGACAACATCACGGTGCTCCGGGACGCCTCGGCCGCCGCGATCTACGGTGCCAACGCCGCCAACGGCGTGGTGCTGATCCAGACCAAGTCGGGCCGCAAGGGCGCGCCGCAGTTCGAGTACACCGGGACGATGTCCACCTCATCGGTGACCAAGCTGCCGGACATGCTGAACGCGGCCCAGTTCAAGACCGCGGTGACCCAGTACGCGCCCCAGAACGTGAGCCAGCTCGGCAACGCCAACACCGACTGGCTGGGCCAGGTCACCCAGGCGTCGTTCGGCCAGGAGCACACCCTCGCGGTGTCCGGCGCCACCGATCAGAGCAGCTGGCGGCTCTCGGCGGGCTACCTGAACCAGGACGGCATCGTCAAGGGCACCACCGCCGAGCGGGTTTCCCTCGGCTTCAACTTCAATCAGCGGCTCTTCGACGACCGGCTCGATCTCAAGGCGTTCGTGAAGGGCTCCCGGACGGACGACCGGTTCACGCCGGGCGGCGTGCTGTCCAACGCCACCCAGTTCGGGCCGACCCAGCCGATTCTCGATGCGGCCACGAAGACCGGTTACTACGACTGGCCGGGCAACGCCCTCCAGTCGCCTGACAACCCGGTGGCCCTGCTGACGCTCGCCAAGGACGAGGGCATCACCTACCGGAGCATCGGCAACCTGGCCGGCCAGTACCGGATTCCGGGCGTTGACGCGCTCCGGGCCAACCTCAACATGGCGTACGACATCGCCAAGGCGGACCGGCAGCAGTTCAATCCGAGCGTCCTCCACGGCGAGACCAAGACCGGCCAGGGCGGCCGGGATCTGCGGCAGAACTTCACCCAGTCGAACACGACGCTCGAGACCTACCTGAGCTACGCCACGTCGCTCGGCACCGTCCCGGGTTCGATCGATCTCACCGGCGGCTACTCCTATGGCTGGTCGCATGCCGAGTATCCGTCGTATCTGGCGACCGGCTTGAGCACCGACCTCCTCGGTGGTTCGGGTGTCACCTCCGCCCGGACCGTCCAGAACTTCCAGGATGTGCAGGAGAGCCGGCTGATCTCGTTCTTCGGCCGGGCCAACTACAACTACCGCGACAAGTACCTCGTCGGCGTCAGCGTCCGGCGGGACGGCTCCTCGCGGTTCGGGCCGAGCCACCAGTGGGGCACCTTCCCGGCCGTGTCGGTCGGCTGGCGCGTCACCGAGGACCTCGAGGGGCTCAAGGGCACCTTCTCGGATCTCAAGCTTCGCGGCTCCTGGGCCCGGACCGGCAACCAGGCATTCGCGAACTACCAGCAATACGCCAACTTCGTTCTCGGCGATGCCCAGACCCAGGCCCAGTTCGGCAACACCTTCATTCCGACGCTCCGGCCGAGCGCGGTCGATCCGTCGATCCGCTGGGAGGCCACCAGTGCCTGGGACGTGGGCGCCGACTTCTCGATGTTCAGCGACAAGGTCCGGGGCTCGATCGACTGGTACACCAAGAACACCGACGACCTGATCTTCACGGTGCCGGTGGCGGCGGGTACCAACCTGTCGAACTTCCTGACCACCAACATCGGCAGCATGAAGAACACCGGCTTCGAGGCGACGATCAGCAGCACGCTGATCACGCCCGCGACGCGGGATGGGTTCGGCTGGACGGTCGACGTCACGGCCGCCCACAACAAGAACGAGCTGACGAGCATCAACCCCTTCGGCGGCGAGTCGCAGCTGATCCTGACCGGGCTCGTCTCGGGCGGCGTCGGCACCTTCATTCAGGCGCTCCAGCCGGGCCAGCCGATCAACTCGTTCTACGTCTACCGGCACAAGCTCGGGTCGGACGGGAAGCCGATCTATTCGTCGGACCAGAAGGACATGTACGAGGATCTCAACAACGACGGGACGATCAACCAGGATGACCGGGTGGCCACTCACGACCCGGCGCCGAAGTGGATGCTTGGCCTGTCCTCCTACATGAACTACGGCCGGCTCGACGTGAGCTTCACGCTCCGGTCGTATCTGGGCAACTATGTCTACAACAACATCGCCTCGAATCTCGGGACGTACTCCGAGGTGACCCGGGCGTCGCCCTACAACCTGCACGCCTCGGTGCTCGAGACCGGGTTCGAAACCCCGCAGTATCTCTCGGACTACTACGTAGAGAACGGGTCGTTCCTCCGGATGGACAACGTCACGGTGGCCTACCAGTTCAACTACAAGCAGCAGCCGATGCGCGTGTTCGCGACCATGCAGAACGCCTTCACCATCACGGGCTACAGCGGCGTCGATCCGACGGCCGGGCTGCAGGGTCTCGACAACAACATTTATCCGCGGGCCCGCACGATCACCGCGGGTCTCTCGCTCCGGTTCTAGGGCCATGGACATCCACGGAAGGAATCGAATCATGTCGTTGCGTAACCGGCTCCTCATGGCCACGGCCGCCGTCTCGCTGGTGGGGCTCGCCGCCTGCACCGACCTGACGGTCGAGCCGAAGAGCAGTGTCACCGAGGCCAACGTCTTCAATGACCTGTCCTCCTACCGGGCGTTCATCGCCCGGGTCTACACCGGCCTCGCGGTGAGCGGCCAGCAGGGCGCCGCCGGCAAGCCGGACATCCAGGGCATCGACGAGGGCTTCTCGCAGTATCTGCGGCTCCTCTGGGAGGCCCAGGAGCTGCCCACGGACGAGGCGGTCATCGGCTGGGGCGACGTCGGTCTCCCCGAGATGAACACCCAGACCTGGGCGGTCGACAACTCGTTCGTCGTGTCGATGTACTACCGGATCTTCTTCCAGGTAGGCATGGCCAACGAGTTCCTCCGGCAGACGAGCGACGAGAAACTCGCCGCGCGGGGCCACAACACGGGCGCCATCGCGTCCGAGATCGCGACCTACCGCGCCGAGGCCCGGTTCCTCCGGGCGCTGAGCTACTGGCACGGGATCGATCTGTTCGGGAACATCCCGCTGCTCACCGAAGCCGATGAATTGGGCTCGACGCCGCCGCAGCAGGCGACCCGCGCCCAGATCTTCGACTTCGTCGTCAGCGAATTGACCGAGATCCAGAGCCAGCTGCCGGCCGCCACGGCCGCCAACTACGGCCGGGCGACGGGTGCCGCGGCTTCGATGCTGCTCGCGAAGCTCTACCTCAACGCCGCGGTCTACACCGGCACGGCCAACTACGCCGGCGTGCTCTCGGCGCTCCAGCCGGTGCTCGCGGGCTCGTTCTCGCTCGATGCGAGCTATTCCCACCTGTTCCAGGCGGACAACAACACCTCGCCGGAGATCATCTTTTCGGTCCCGCAGGACGGCCTCAAGACCCAGACCTGGGGCGGCATGACCTTCCTGGTCCACGCGTCCTGCGGCGGCGACATGAACGCTTCGAACTACGGCATCGACGGCTGCTGGTGGGGCCTCCGGCTCAAGCAGCAGGCCTACAACCGGTTCGGCGCGGGCGACAACCGGGCGGCCTCGTTCTTCACGACCAACCAGAACGTCAACGTCGCGAGCATCGGGAATTTCAACGACGGGATCGCGGCGCCGAAGTTCACCAACAAGACCTCCGGCGGCGCGGCGGGTTCGCACCCGACGCACGTCGACACCGACTTCCCGATGTTCCGCCTCGGCGATGCCTACCTGATGTACGCCGAAGCGGTCCTCCGGGGCGGCGGCGGCAGCCGGGCGCAGGCGCTGACCTACGTCAACCAGCTCAGGACCCGGGCGTTCGGGAACGCCAGCGGCGCCGTCACCGACGCTCAGCTCACGCTCGATTTCCTGCTGGATGAGCGGGGCCGGGAACTGCTGTGGGAAGGCCACCGGCGGACCGACCTGGTCCGGTATGGGCGGTTCACCGGCGGCAGCTACCTGTGGGCCTGGAAGGGCGGTTCCGCGGCTGGTACCGGCACGGCGTCGCACCTCGACCTCTACCCGCTGCCGGCCAACGAGCTGGTGGCCAACCCGAACCTGACGCAGAACCCCGGCTACTGAGCCGGGGCCGCTGCCGAGGGGTTCCAGCGCCCGGAGTCTCGCCGCCGCAACGCGGCGGGGCTCCGGGCGGTTCGTACCCGCCATGACGCCCTACACTTCGCTCCCGTTCCGGATCCGGCGGGCCCTGGTGGCGCTGACCGTCGTGCTGGCCGGCTGCGGCGGCGGCGACGGCGATCCGCCGCCTACCGGCTCGCTGCCGCCCGACCGGCCAAGCCTCTCGCAGCAATACCGGCCCTCCGGTCACGCGGCCGCCGGCGACGCCTTCGTCCACCTCTTCGAATGGCGCTGGACCGACATCGCCGCCGAATGCGAGAACGTCCTCGGTCCCGCCGGATTCCATGCCGTGCAGGTCTCGCCGCCGCAGGAACACAGTCTCGAGCCGCCGAACTACCCCTGGAGCGAGCGGTACCAGCCGGTGAGCTACAGCGTGGAGCGGAGCCGCTCCGGCACCGGTGACGAGTTCCGGGCGATGGTGACGCGGTGCCGGGCCGCGGGCGTCGGAATCATCGTGGATGCGGTGATCAACCACATGACCAATTTCCCGAGTCCCGGGGTCGGCAGCAACGGCACCGCCTACTCGAAATACGAATACCCCGGTCTTTACACGCAGGCTGACTTCCACCCGCCCTGCGGAATCACGGACTACGGCAACGCCGCGAACGTGCAGGACTGCGAGCTGTTCTCCCTGCCCGACCTCGACACCGGACGCGCCTCGGTCCGGCAGAAGATTGCCGACTACCTCGTTGGACTCGCCCGGATGGGGGTGGCCGGCTTCCGGGTCGATGCGGCCAAACACATCCAGCAGGTCGAACTTGACGAAATCCTCGGCCTCGTCAACCGAACGCTCGTCGGCGAGGGCCGCCCGATTCCCTACGTCTACCTCGAGGTCAATGGCGGCGCCGGCGAGGCGCTGTCGGAGCGGGACTACTTCGGCGAGGGGTACGCTTCGGGCGGCGCGGCCGACGTCACCGAATTCACGTTCGTCGGGGTCGGCAACAAGTTCCGGAAGCTCGGCGGCGAGCATATCTCCCAGCTCAATCCGACGGGGCCGCCGGGCAGCCAGTTCTCCGCCACCGCCTGGGGCCTGATTCCGGGCGACAAAGCGGTGGTGTTTCTCCAGAACCACGACACCCAGCACGAATGCGGCATCAGCTACCGGGACGGCGCCGTGTTCCGGAACGCCAACGTCTGGATGCTGGCCCAGCCGTTCGGGTATCCCTCGGTGCTCTCGAGTTACGGATTCGTCTGTCCGACGGGCAATGCGATGGGCCCGCCGTCGGACGCCGGCGGCGTGACCCGGCCGGTGACCTGTGCGGCGAGCCTCGAAACGGCCGGCGTCGGCGACTGGGTCTGCGAACACCGGGATCCGTCGATCCGGGCGATGGTGGGGTTCCGGAAGGTCGCGGCCGGCACCGAGATCACCACCTGGTGGGACGACGGCGGCGACGGGATCGCCTTTTCGCGGGGCGACCGCGGCTTCGTGGCGATCAACAACGGCAACGCGGCGCTCGCCGCGACGGTGCCGACCTCGCTGGCCCCGGGCAGCTATTGCGACCGGCTGACCGGCGGACTCGCCGCCGGGGCCTGTGCGGGCGCCGAGATCGTCGTGGCCGCGGACGGGTCCGTGGCCCTCAACCTGGCGGCGCGTTCGGCGATTGCCATCGACGTGGAGACCAAGCGATGAACCGACTCGGCTGGGCGGCAGCAGCGGCGGTGCTGGCGGCGTGCGGCGGGAAACCGGCGGCCGCGCCGGCCGCCCAATTCGCCTGGACCAAAGGCGCGGTCTGCTACGAGGTCTTCGTCCGATCGTTTGCCGACAGCGACGGCGACGGCATCGGCGACCTCAATGGGCTCACCAGCCGGCTCGACTACGTCAACGACGGCGACTCGACCACGACCGCCGATCTCGGGGCGACCTGCCTCTGGCTCATGCCGATCGCCGAGTCGCCGAGCTATCACGGCTACGATGTCACCGATTACTACCGGGTGGAGCCGGATTTCGGCACCGCGGATGACTTCAAGCGGCTCGTGGCCGAGGCCCATCGGCGCGGCATCAAGGTGGTGCTCGACATGGTGCTCAATCACACCTCGGACGAACACCCCGCGTTTCAGGCGGCGGTGGCGGACACCGCGTCGCCCTACCGCCGCTGGTACCGGTTCGCCCCGACGCCGCCCGATCAGGGGCCCTGGGGTCGGGACGCCTGGTGGCGATCTCCGGTGCGGGACGAGTACTACTACGGCCCCTTCTGGAAGGGGATGCCCGACCTCGACTACGCCAACCCTGCCGTGCGCGAGGAGGCGATGAAGGTGGCCGACTACTGGCTCGGCGAGATGGGCGCCGACGGGCTCCGGCTCGACGCGCTCCAGTACCTGGTCGAGGAGGGCGACTGCCGCAACAACTGTCCGGGAACCCACCAATTCTTCCGGGAGTACGCGGCCCATATCGCGGACCGGTCGCCCGGGGCGTTCACCGTGGGCGAGGTGTGGACCGCGATCGACACGATGCTCACGTACTATCCCGACGAGTTGAGCTCCTACTTCATCTTCCCGGCGGCCGACTCGATGATCGCCGCCGTCCGGCGGGGCGAACTGGGCGGGATGCTCGAGCCGTTCCTCCGGCTCCAGGACGCCCTGCCGGCGTACCGGTACTCGACCCTGCTCAGCAACCACGACGGCACCCGGGTCGTCACCAAGCTCGGCGGCGACCGGGCCGCGGCCCCGCTGGCCGCCACGTTGCTGCTGACGCTGCCCGGCCTTCCATGGGTGTACTACGGGGAAGAGATCGGGATGACCGGCGACAAGCCCGACGAACGCCTCCGAACGCCGATGCAGTGGTCGGCCGAACCCGGCGGCGGGTTTACGACCGGGACGCCCTGGGAGGCGTTTCAGGACGATTCGGCGACCGTCACGGTTGCCGCCCAGACCGGCGACCCGGCGTCGTTGCTGAGCCGGTACCGGCGGCTCATCCGACTGCGGGGTCGGAGTGACGCCCTCGCCGCCGGGCGGCTGGTGCCGATCGCGGGCAGCAGTCCCGGCGTGGCTGCCTACCTCCGGGTGGCCGAGACCCAGATCGTGCTGGTTGTTGCGAATCTCGGCCCGGCGGCGGATCCGGGCCTGGCGGTGACGATTCCGCCGGGTGTCCTCTCCCCCGGCGACTACGACGCGACCGAGCTGGTGGACGGCCGGGCGGTGGCGGGGGTCACGATCGGGACGGCGGAGGCCGCGTACCGACCGCTGGCCGGCGGTCTGGGACCCCGGGAGGCCGTGGTGCTGGAGCTGAAGCGGCGTTAGGCAGCCCCGGACCGGCTCGCCGGCCGGGCCCGCGGAGCGTCAGGGCGCCGGGCGCCGGAGGACGAGCACGCCGTGGGCGGGGAGCGTGACCCGGCTGGCGGACATGACCCGCTCGGTGAGGAGGTCGCGGCTCCCGGTCACCGGAAAGCCGGTGACGGTGATCCGCCGGGCTCCGGGTCGGATGTTGACGAGGACCAGGACGTCCGCCCGGGTGTAGGCGATGATATCGTTAGGCGCCGAGGTGACGGCCGGCTTGAAGTCGCCGGTCAGGAAGGCGGAATCGCGGCGGGCCAGGTCCATCACCCGCGAATAGAAGCTCCGGACCCGGCCGGCACTCGGCCGGTTCCACGGAATCGTCTCCCGCTCGAACAGAGCGAGTTTCCGGGGCAGTTCGATTTCCTGGCCGTTGTAGAGCAGGGGACGGCCGGGCATCAGCGCCATGGCCACGAAGGCGGCCCGGGCGCCGGTGGGGCCGCCGAAGAGGGTGACCGGGGGGGCGTCCCACGCTGTCTCGTCGTGGTTGGTGCTGAACCGGAGCCGCATCCCGCCGGGCGGCATCGCGGCCATGTCGGCCAGTTCCGCGGTGACCACGGCGCCGGCCGGTCCGCCCTTCCAGGCGGTCTTGAGCCGGGCGTAGCTGTCCCAGGCGTAGGTGAGGTCGAAGCCGTAGCCGCTCATCTGGAGGTCGCCCCACTCGGCCAGGACCATGATGGGCCGGGGAACCGCGGCGCGGAGCTCGGGGATCGCCTCGCGCCAGAAGGCTTCGGGAATGAACCCGGCCACGTCGAAGCGGTAGCCGTCGATGCCGTACTCCTGCAGCCAGAACTTGAGCACGGCGATCATTTCCCGGCGCATCGCGGCGTTGCCGTAGTCGAGCTGGGCCACGTCGGTCCAGTCGGTCAGATTGCCCTTGTCGTCGCGCGGCACCGTCAGGCCGCCGCCGGGGTCGCGGACGTAGAAATCCGGGTGCTCCTTGACCCAGACGTTGTCCCAGCTGGTGTGGTTGGCCACCCAGTCGAGGATGACCTTGAGGCCCCGGGCATGCGCGGCCTCGACCAGCGCCCGGAAGTCCGCCGCGGACCCGAAGGCCGGGTTCACGGCGCGGTAGTCGCGGACCGAGTAGGGGGAGCCGAGGGTACCTTTCCGGTTGAGTTCGCCGACCGGGAAGATGGGCATCAACCAGACGACGTCGGCTCCGGCGGCCTGGATTCGGTCGAGGCCGGCCCGTACGCCATCCAGGTTGCCCTCAGGCGAGAAGTCCCGGACGAAGACTTCGTAGAGCCCGCTGCGGGCTACCCAACTGGTGTCGCCGGCCAGCGGCAGCCGCTGGGCCGCTGCCGGGACCACGGCGGCGAGCACCAGCACCGACTGCACTGCAACGCGGATGGAACGCATGACCGACCTCCCTGGAGCAACGCCTTCGGCCGCCCTGCGGCCGGGGTCACGGAACATAACGGCCGCTTCGGCGCCCCGGCAGCCGGGCACGCGGCTGGTTCACCGGGGCTTCATGCTGTTGGCGGTCGTCGGGATGCTTGCCCCCGCCGTGGCGGACGCCCAGCGGCAGCGCTATCTGCTCGATCCGGGTTGGCGGTTCGCGCCGGGGGACCATGCCGGCGCTTCATCGGCGGATTACAACGACCGGGCCTGGCGCCGCCTCGATCTGCCCCATGACTGGAGCATCGGGGGAACGGCGGCGCGGGACGCTCCGGGCGGCGGCCAGTTCGCCTTCCTGCCGGGCGGCGTCGCCTGGTACCGGAAGACCTTCCGCCTCCCCGCCGGGGCGCGGGGCCGGTCGGTGCTGCTCGAGTTCGACGGCGTCTACATGCACGGCGAGGTCTGGCTCAACGGCGAGCGGATCGGCGGTCGCCCGTTCGGCTACCTCGGCTTCGCGCTCGACGTGTCGGATCGGGTGCGTTCGGGCGACAACGTGGTGGCGGTCCGGGTGGACAACTCCGCCCAGCCCAACTCCCGCTGGTATTCCGGCAGCGGGATCTATCGCCATGTCTGGCTGACGGTGACCGACCGGCTCCGGTTTGCTCACTGGACGACGACAGTGACCACGCCGCGCGCCGAGCCGGTGGGCGGCCGGGTCGCGGTGCGCACGGTTCTCGAAAACACCCATCGGGCCGTGCGGAGCGGGGTGGTGCGGTGGACGGTGACCGCCCCCGACGGGCAGGACGTGGCGGCGGGGGAAGTGCCGTTCTCGGTGGCTCCGGGGGCTTCGGCGACCGTGGAAAGCGCGCTCGACGTCGCGGCCCCTCGGCTCTGGTCCGTTGCGACGCCGGAACTCTATGCGTTGCGGAGCGAGATCCTGGTCGCCGGCCGTGCCGTCGACCGGGAAACGACGACGTTCGGGTTCCGGACCATCGAATACCATGCCGACCGCGGATTCCTGCTCAACGGCGGGCCGGTCAAGATGAAGGGCGTCAATCTCCACTTCGACGCCGGCGGACTCGGCGTGGCGGTTCCCGAGCGCGTCTGGGAGAGCCGGCTCGCCACGCTTCGGGCCATGGGCGTCAACGCGATCCGGACCTCGCACCATCCGCCGGCGCCGGAGTTCCTCGATCTGACCGACCGGATGGGTTTCCTGGTGATGGACGAGGCGTTCGACGAGTGGACCTTCGGCAAAGTGCCCCACGGGTATCACACCCTGTTCGCCGATTGGGGCGAGCGCGATGCGGCCGACTTCGTCCGGCGGGACCGTAACCATCCGTCGGTGGCGCTCTGGAGTGCCGGCAACGAGGTCGGTGAACAGGCGAGTCCGGACGGCGCCACGGTCCTCCGGCGGCTCCAGGACGTGTTCCACCGGGAGGACCCGACCCGCCCGGTCACCACGGGGAACGACAAGATCGTCGCCGAGGACGGCGCCGCCACCGAGGCGTTTCTCAACGCGGTGGACATCGTCGGCTACAACTACGTCGATCGCTGGGGTGGCCGGCGCGAGACCTTCGCCGAGGCGGACCGGCTGCGGCATCCGGAGTGGAAGCTCCTTGGCACCGAGAGCGGCTGGATCTTCGAGTCGTTCGACGACCGGCCCACACTCGGCCCCGATCCCGACCGGGTGAGGGCAAACTATCCGGCCGCGCTGATCCAGGCCGAACGGATCTGGAAATGGGTCGCCACCCGCGACTACTTCGCCGGCAACTACATCTGGACCGGAATCGACTACCTCGGTGAGGCCACCTGGCCGTTCAAGGGATTCGCGTCGGGCGCACTCGATCTCACGGGCTTCCCCAAGGATCCCTTCTACCTCTACCGGAGCGTCTGGACGGCGGAGCCGTCGCTCAAGATCGTCCCGCACTGGACCTGGCCGGGGCGGGAAGGGCAGCCGGTTCCGGTGCTGGTCTACACCAACTGTACGGCGGTCGAGCTGTTCCTCGACGGCCGGTCGCTGGGCGAGAAGCGCCTCGAGTTTCCGGCGCAGGGCGTTTCCGGCGGCTGGAACACCTACGCCGAGCCGCGGGCGGAGCCGACGACGGGGGATCTCCATCTCGCCTGGGATGTGCCGTATCGGCCGGGCGTGCTCCGCGCCGTCGGGCGGCGGCGGGACGGCAGCGAGGCGTGTCACGATGAGGTGCGATCGGCCGGGGTGCCCGTGGCGGTGCGGCTGGCGCCGGAGCGAGACACGATCACCACCGGGTTCGGCGACGTTGCCATGGTCCGGATCGAGATCGTGGACGCGGCCGGTGTCGTGGTGCCGGCCGCGGACGAATACGTGACGGTGTCGGTCACGGGCGGGACGCTCCTGTCGCTCGACAGCGGCAACCTGCGGGATCTCGAGCCGTACGGCGCCTCCCGGCGGCGGACCTATCAGGGGCGAGCCCTGGCGGTGATTCGCCCCGACGGGCCCGGGCGGGTGGTCGTATCGGTCACCGCCGATCGGCGTCTGGCCGGCTCGGCCACCATCCCGGTAACCGCGGCGCCCGCCCCGCCGGCCCTGCCGGCATCGCGTTAGGCGGAGGCGGATGAACCGGGAGCCGAAGGGCGAAGCGGCGGCGTGCCGCCGTCCGGGCCGGAATCTCGTCACGGAGGACACCCATGGATTGGCGATCGACCGTCGGAGCGACGGCTTCCGCCGCTTGGCGGCGAGGGGGACAGACATGAAGTGGCGACCGATCGCGGGAATGGTAGCCTGCGCCGCCGTCCTGGCCGGGGCGTCGAACCCGGCCGCGCCGCAGGCCGCCGGCTCGCCGACGATGGCGGATCGCGCGGCCGTCCTCGATCGCGACGGGGTCCTCCGCTGGCGGGACGATCGCTCGGAAGTGGCTCTGTTCGGCGCCAACTATGTGCTGCCCACCGCGTCCGACTACCGGGCCGCCGGCGCCGTGCACGGCGACCGCAAGAAGATGATCGACGAGGACGTGGCCCACATGGCGCGGATGGGCTGGAACGGGATGCGGCTCACCTTCTGGGGTGACTGGGAAGCGTCCGACAGCGCCGGCAACCTGATCGAGAACGACCATCTCGATCTCCAGGACTATCTGATTGCCCGGGCGCGGGAGCGGGGGATCTACTTCCTCTTCAGTCCGATTCAGCTCTACGGCTCGAACTGGCCCGATGCTACCGACGACAACAGCGCGCCGGGATTCGGTCGTCATTTCGGGAAGGAGCGGATGGGCACCGATCCGGCCGCGATCGCGGCCCAGGCCAACTATCTCCGCCAGATCCTCAACCACGTCAATCCGTACACGGGCGTGGCGCTCAAGGACGAGCCCGCGATTCTCTTCATCGAACTCGTCAACGAACCCTGGCATCATCCCGACGATCCGGCCGGGTCGGTCCGGTACTTCAATACGCTCACCGACGCGGTCCGGAGCACCGGATTCCGGAAGCCGGTGTTCTACAACGTGAGCCAGGATTTCCGGATCGGGGAATCGGTTCTCCGCTCGAAGATCCAGGGCCTCACCTTCGGCTGGTACCCGACCGGGCTCAACAGCGGGCACGAACTGCGGGGCAACTATCTCCGAGGGACGGACGCGTTCCCCGACATGGAGCGGCCGGAGTTCGGCCGGCTACCGCGGATCGTGTACGAATTCGACAGCCCGGACCTCCGGGAGGGCACGATGTACCCGGCGATGGTGCGGACGTTCCGGACCGTCGGCGCGCAGTTTGCCGCGATGTTCGCCTACGACATGCTGCAAACCGCGTCCCGGAACCTGGGCTGGCAGACCCACTACCTGAATCTCGTGTACACGCCGAAGAAGGCCATCAGCACGGTGATCGCGGCCGAGGCGATGCGGCGGCTGCCGCGGCTCGCGTCGTACGGCGCCTATCCCGCCAATACCCGGTTTGGCGACTTTCGGGTCGATCCCGCGTCGGGATCGAGCGAGCTGGTGGCGAAGGACGCGTTCCTCTACGCGGGGACCACGACCACGGCGCCACCGGAGCCGGCGTCGCTGGAACGGATCGCGGGGTACGGGTCCTCGCCGGTGGTGCGGTACGGCGGGGAGGGGAGCTACTTCCTCGACCGGCTCGGGACCGGCGTGTGGCGGCTCGAGGTCTACCCGGACGCGGTGCCGGTGCGGGATCCGTTCGAAGCCCCGAACGCTGCCAAGGTCGTGACCCGGGTGCTCCACCGCATCTGGCCGATGACCGTGACCCTGCCCGATCTCCGCGGGGACTTCCAGGTTCAGGCGGTGACGGTTCCGGCGGCCAGCCTGACGGCGCCGGCCGGCCGCGGTGGGCAAACCGGAGCCGGCGAGGTCGGTTCGGTGCCAAGGCCCCGGGCGGGGACCCGGGCGGTCGGTGGGACGTTCTCGATTGCTCCCGGCGTCTACCTGTTGTCGGCGGCGGGCACGTTGGACGATTCAGCGCTTCCCGAGCGAATCGGTCCGCTCGGTCTCGAGGAGTACCACGGTCCGCCGCCGGACACCCTGCCGCTCATGATCGAGCCGTTGGCCGCGCCGCAGTACCTCGCCGGGCGGCCGCTCGAGATTCCGGCTCGCGTCGTGGATGCGGTCGAGCCTGATTCCGTCATTCTGTTCCTCAAGCCGGCCGCCGGCGGTTTCTATCGCGCGTATCCGATGCTGCCCGCGGCCGCCTACCGGTATCAGGCAACGGTCCCCGCCGACGGCGTCCGTCCGGGGCCCTATCGGTTCGTCATCGCGGCGTATCGCGACGGGAAGCCCCTTACGCTGCCCTCGGGTATCGCCGGAAGGCCCTGGGACTGGAACTACTGGTCCGGCGCGGCCTGGCCGCTCGAGGTCGTGGCGGCGGAAACGCCGCTCGCGCTCTTCGCGCCGGTCCCCGACGCGGACCGGTTGACGTTCACCCGGATCGGCGATGCCGGCCGGCGCGGGCTCTTTCGCCTCGGGATGTCGCCCGGGTCGGGGCTCCCCACGTTCGAGTTCGACCTGCCGGTGAACCAGGCCGCCTGGAGTCCGGAGGATTACACTGCCTCGCTCGTCGTCCTCGATCGGGTCGGGGCCCGGGGCGATGCCATGGGCAGGGCCGACGCGGTGAGCGTGCGCCTGCGTGGCCTTGGCTCGGCCCAGACGCTTCACCTGACCCTGGTCGAGGACGACGGAACGGCCTGGACGGCGCCGGTCATGGTGGCGGGAGACTGGGTGGAACGCACGATTCCGCTTTCGGCGTTCCGGGTCGGGCGGTCGGTGCTCCTGCCGCAGGGGTTTCCGGGCGAGTGGAACTACTGGGCCGGGCCGGCTGACGGCCGGGGCGGCCCGGGCGACCGGCTCCGCCCGGAGCGGATCGAGCGGCTGCAGTTGTCGCTCCGTCGGGGCGATGCCGGTCGACCGGTCACGGCAGGCGGGTATGGCGTCGAGGTGGAGTCGGTCGTCCTTCGATTCGGTGGGGGCCCGGCACGGTAGCGGGGACCGGCGCGGTTGTTGCCGGCGGCAGGAGCCGAGGCGGTTAGGCGACCGGGCGTCGGTGGCGGATCGGGTTTCGGCGCGGCCGCCTCGCCTAACGTCCGGCCGACCGGCTCCGGAACGCGACGCCCGCCATCAGCCCCCCGAACACCACGAGCACGATCCCCCACCAGAGGTTCACGTTGACGCCCAGCGACCGCTGGTAGATCGCCCCGTCGGACCAGAGGCCGAAGCCCACGAGGAGGATCCCGAAGCAGAGGAACATCAGGCCGATCGGCATCCGGACGTCGAGATTCATCGGGCCCTCACCAGAAGATCACGTTGAGTACCAACGTCATGCCCAGCACCGCCACGGCCAGCGGACCGGGCCGGCGGTACCAGACGGATTCGGGATCGGCCTGGTGCGGGGTCAGGCTGTACACCAGGCCCGCCAGGTCGCTGTCCTGCTTTTCCTGCCGGGTGGCCAGCGAGATCAGGATCGTCGCCAGGAAGCAGGCGCTCCAGGCGTAGATGGCGGTCCAGAAGTTCTGGGCCATCTCGCTGGGATAGGTTTGCAGCGCCATGCCGAAGAACGCGCCCTTGAGGCCCGGTGCGGAGCCGGCCGGCAGGGTCAGGCCGTGATGCGCTGCCGCCGCCAGCGTCCCGATGAGGAGGCCGAAGAACGCGCCGTGTCCGGTGGCCCGCCGCCAGAACATGCCCAGCAGGAACGTGGCGAACAGCGGAGCGTTCACGAAGGCGAACACCAGCTGCAACATGTCCATGATGTTGTTGAACCTGGTCGTGGCATACGCCGCCGCCACGCTGAGCAGGATCCCCACCACCGTGGCGGTGTGGCCCATCCGGAGGTAGTGCTGGTCGGACTGCCCGGGCCGGAGATACGACTGGTAGATGTCGTAGGTCCACACGGTGTTGAACGCCGTCACGTTCCCCGCCATGCCCGACATGAACGACGCCATCAGCGCCGTCAGCCCGAGACCGAGGAGTCCCGACGGCAGGTAGTGCGCCAGCATCACCGGGATCGCGAGGTTGTACTCCGGATTCCCGTCGGCGCCGATCGGCAGGAGCCCGCCGCCGGTCGTGGCATGCAGGGCGATCACGATCATGCCGGGAAGAATCACCAGCGCCGGGAACAGCATCTTGGGCACCGCCGCGAGGAGCGGCGTCCGGCGGGCGGCGCTCATCGAATCGGCCGCCATGGCCCGCTGCACCACGAGGAAGTCGGTGCACCAGTACCCGAACGACAGCACGAAGCCGAGCCCCATGGCCATGCCGAACCACTCGACGCCCATGGGATTGGCCGTCGCCGAGTCGAGATGCCGCCAGGAGTGCGACCAGGCGCCGGACGCGTACCCGGCATTGGTCGCCACCGTTTCGAGCTTGGTGACGAGTCCGCTCCAGCCGCCGACATCCTTGAGGCCGAGAAGGACGAGCGGCAGGAAGCCCATGACGATCAGGAAGAACTGCAGCACCTCGTTGTAGATCGCCGAGGTGAGCCCGCCCAGGAACACGTAGCCCAGCACCACGACCGCCGACAGCACGATACTCGCGTGGAAGCTCCAGCCGAGGACCAGTTCGAGCAGCTTGGCGAGCGCATACATCGAAATGCCCGAGGAGAAGATCGTCATCACCGCGAAGGTGATGGCGTTGAACCCGCGGGTCTTCTCGTCGAAGCGGAGCTTGAGATACTCGGGTACGGACCGGGCCCGGGAGCCGTAGTAGAACGGCATCATGAAGACGCCCACGAACACCATGGCCGGGATGGCGCCGACCCAGTAGAAGTGGCTCGTCATCATCCCGTACTTCGCACCCGAGGCGGCCATGCCGATCACTTCCTGGGCGCCCAGATTGGCCGAGAGGAACGCGAGGCCCGCCACCCAGGCCGGAATCGATCGCCCAGCCAGGAAGAAATCTTCACTCCGGGTCATTGACCGCCGGAGCGCCCACCCGATCCCGAGGACGAAAACGAAATAGACCGCGAGGATGGCGTAGTCGATGCCGCCGAGGTCGAGCTGCTGCACGGGGCTCCTTGCCGATGGGGCCCCGCCGCCGGGCGGCGGCGGGACTCAAAGAGTCTAGCGCGATCGGGTCGATGCGTCGATGGGGAACACGCACCCGGTCCGCGCGGGAATCATCACCGTCCAGCCGGTCGCCGCCGCCGCCGGGGCCGGGCAGCCGCCCAGCAAGTCGGCTCCGGGCACCGGGCCCGGCGCCCGGACGGTAGCGGCCGTCGTGTCGTTGTTGATCGCGACCACGGTTTCGCCCCGCCGGTAGGCCAGTTGCTGCTCGGTGGCAGCCAGCATCGTCGTCCGCGCCGACCGCAACCCCGGCCGCTCGGCGCGGAGCCGGATCAACCGCTGGACGTGGCTGAACAGCGCCTGCTGGTCCGGGTCCCGGCCGGTGGCCTCGAACGCGCTGCGAGGGTCGTCCGCCCAGCCGCCCGGGAAGTCGCGGCGGTTGTCCGGGTCCCCGGCGCCGGGGAGTCCGATCTCGTCGCCGTAGTAGAGCAGCGGGATGCCACGGGTGGTCAGCAGGAAGGTGTACGCCAGTTTGAGGCCGGCCGTCGTCGCCCCCTTGTCGTTCCGGATCCGGGACACGTCGTGGAGATTGGCGAACGTCACCAGATGCTGCGGCCGGCGGTAGAGGCGGTCGTGCGAGAGCATCCGGGCGACCTCGCGCACCTGCTGTCCCTCCCCGAAGGCCCGGCGGAGCGCGAAGTGGAGCGGGAAGTCATAGAGATAGTCGACCAGGTCGTCCACGCCGTCGAACTGCGGCCGGCCGCCCTCGAAGAACGACACCATGGCCGGGTTCCCGTCGAACACCTCGCCCAGGACCTTGAGCGTGGGGAACTCGCGCCGGAGCGCCGTCATCCAGTCGCGCCAGAAGGTCCGCGGGACGTAGGGCCAGGTGTCCTGGCGGATCCCGTCGGCCCCCGTCCGGGCGATCCACCAGAGCGAATTCTGAATGATGTATCGACGCGCTTCCGGGTCATCCTGATTGAGGTCCGGCAGGATGTCGATGAACCAGCCGTCGAGCGTGGTCCGCCGCATCTCCGGCGTGCCGTTCGGGTCTGCGAGCGTCCAGGTCTGCCAGTCGTTGGCGAGGTGGCTGGCCGGGGTACCGTGATACCAGGTCGGCGTCGGCGGGTCGGTGGCCCACGGGTGATACGGGCCGGTATGGTTGGCCACCATGTCGAGCACGATCTTGATGCCGAGCCCGTGGGCTTCATCGACCAGTTCCCGCAGCAGGTCGAGATCGCCGAAATGCTCCTCCACCGCGTAGAAGTCGACGGCGCCATAGCCGTGGTAGTCCGTGATCGGCTGGCCGTCGTACATCTCCCGGCGGTTGAGCTGGTTGTTGTTGTCGTAGAGCGGGTTGAACCAGATCGTGGTGATGCCGAGGGACTTGAGGTAGGGGAGCCGCTGGCGGACGCCGGCCAGATCGCCGCCGTGGTAGAAGCGTCCCTTGGTCCGGTCGAGCAGGCCGGGCGACGCCGGTGGATTGTCGTTCGACGGGTCGCCGTTGGCGAACCGGTCCGGCATGATCAGGTAGAGGACGTCGTCGGTGCCGAAGCCCTGATAGCGGCCGCGGGCCGGCAACTTCGCGTCGAGCGTGAACGGCACTTCGACGGCGCCGGCGCCGGTCCGAAGGGTGAATGGATAGTTTCCCGGCCGGGCCCCGCCCGGGATGGTCACGTCCACGAATACGTAGGTGCCCGCGTCGTTCACCCGGACGCCGGTGCACCGGAGCCGGGGGCAGAGGGCCCGGGCGCCGGTGAGGTTCTTCCCGCGGACCATGACCCGGACCGGGTTGATGGTGGCGCCCGGCCACCAGTTGGGCGGGTCCACCTTCTCGACGGTCGGTGTCTGGGCCCCGGCGGTGCCGCCGAGGGTGGCGAGAATGAGGGCCGTGGTCAGCGGTCGAATCACGCGGTCTTCTCCTTCTGCTCGTCGACCCGGAGGACGAGGACTGCAGCCAGGGCGAGGAACACGCCTCCCGCCACCACCGCGGCCATCCGGTTGTTGTCGAGCAGATGCGACATCACCCACCCGAAGCCGAGCGAGGCGATGATCTCGGGAATCACGATGAAGAAGTTGAAGATGCCCATGTAGATGCCGGTCTTCCCCTCGGGGATCGAGCCGGCCAGGATCGAGTACGGCATCGACAGGGTACTGGCCCACGCGATCCCGACGCCGATCATTGAGAGCAGCAGCAGTTTCGGTTCGCCGATGACGGACACCGAGAGGAGGCCCGCGGCGCCGGCCAGGAGACAGATCGCGTGGGTGCTCTTTCGGCTCGTGGTCCGGGCGAGGGGCGGCAGCGCGAACGCGAAGATGAAGCAGACCAGCGAGTACGCCCCGAAGCAGACCCCGGCCCATTCCACCCCCTGCTGATACCGCGGCGACCCCGCCTCCGCGCCGAACACGTTGGTGGCCACGGCGACGGGGAAGTAGAGCCACATGCAGAAGAGGCCGAGCCAGGTCGAGATCTGGACCAGGGCCAGCTGGCGCATCGTTCGGGGCATCTCGCGGATGGCCGCGAGGATTTCGCGGGCGATGGCACCCGCACCCGCGCTTTCCGCTTTGGCGCGCTCGAACTCGGCCAGGTCCGCCGGCGGCTGCTCGCGGGTGGTCAGGATCGTGTAGAGCACCGCACCGAAGAACGCGGCGGCGCCGACATAGAAGGAGATCCGGACGGTGAGCGGGATGGCGCCGCCGGAGCTGCCGGTGACGTGGAACCAGTTGGTAAGCACCCACGGCAACGCCGACGCGATCACCGCGCCCAGGCCGATGAAGAAGCTCTGCATAGCGAACCCGCGGGTCCGCTCGTCCTCCGGGAGCAGGTCGGCCACGAAGGCCCGGAACGGCTCCATGCTGATGTTGATCGAGGCGTCGAGCACCCAGAGGAGTCCGGCGGCCATCCAGAGGCTGCTCGACTGCGGCATGGCCAGGAGGGCGAGCGAACTCAGGATCGCACCGATCAGGAAATAGGGACGCCGCCGGCCCAGGGTCGGGTGCCAGGTCCGATCGCTCAGGTGGCCGATGATCGGCTGGACCAGGAGGCCGGTGAGCGGGGCGGCGAGCCAGAGCATCGGGATCTGGTCGGGCTGAGCGCCGAGGTACTCGTAGATCGCGCTCATGTTGGCCATCTGGAGGCCCCAGCCGAACTGGATGCCGAGGAACCCGAAACTCATGTTCCAGATCGACCAGAAGCTGCTCTTGCGGCCTGCCATGAAGTCTCCGGACTGCGCGTTGGGTGACGAGGTGCCGGCGGGGAGGACCGGTCCTGGACTGCATCTGCCGGGAGTCGGGGGCGCTACCGGCAGGGTTGCCCGGTGGGGGCCGGGCAGGATTCCGGAATATCGTGCGCGGTGGGGCCCGGCGCCAATGGCCGGGGCGTGATGCTAGCGGCGGGCGGTGCGGGTCCAGGGCTGGAGCAATCCGCAGTGCTCGGCGGTCCCGCCGAGTTCAATGGGAACCTCCGCTCCGCTGCGCCGTCCTGACGCACCACAGCGGTCACGAAGGATTGGGCCTTCACGGCCGTGATCGGGACGGCGAGCAGCAACAGCCCTCCACCGACCAACCGCGGCAGGTGCCCCGGTCCGCCAGTACGGCTATTCACCCGGACGCCTTGTCCATAATTGCAGCAGCCCACACACTTCCGCCGGGCCGCCCAATTCGTGGGGCACTTCGGAGGGACCGCGGTACACCTCGATGGCCTCGAAATAGGATACCTCGGTGAACTCGCGCCGGAAATCGGGCGGTACGCCGCTCATCTTGGCCCGGTAGATCGGACTCGTGTCCACCAGCACCGTCATGTAGCAGTCGTTGGCGCCGCTTCGGGTACTGATCGCGCGAAGCTGCCAGTCCCATGGCCGGCTTGGGTCGGGCACGAAGACGACCAATTTCATCCCGGGAATTTCACGCAGGACGTCGCTCACCCGCCGATGCTCCATCCGCCGCAGGTATTCCGGCGCGATGAACTTGCCGAAACCAAGTCGGCGCCGCTCCTCGAACCCGTCGATGCCCACGCCCCGCGGCTTCTGTACTTCACCCTCGGCCACGATCGAGTCGAGCTGTTGGACCGCCCGCGGCACGAGCAGCACCTCGGTGCGGACCGTGTCGCCCTTGGGGACTTGGAGCCGGATCCTGCTCGGCTGGTAGCCGATCATGCGGACCAGCAGGATCCGGGTGCCGTCCTTGGTGCCCAGCACGAAGCGACCGGTCTCGTCGGTCACGGCCTCGCCCTTCTGGCCTTCGACGACGGCCACCGCGCCGGGGATCGGTTTCCGGCTGCCGTCGATCAGGACGACGCCGGTGACGATCGTCTGGCCGTCGGCTTGACCCGCGATCACCGCCGCAGCGATGAGACCAGGGAGCAACTGCCGCATCGGGCCCTCCGGTGGCATCGCCGCAGACAGTGCAGACTTCGAGGGGTGCCAAGCCTCCGGAAACGTTAGCGCCGGCCGCGAGCAGGCGCCACGGCCGCGCGCCTCGGCCAGGTTCAATCCCGGAGAGCCAATGCGGTGCCGGCCGGGGGCAACGGTCAGGGCCAAATCTGTGTCAGATCAATGGCGCCAACAGCACCTGGGCGCGGGCAGGACCCCAGGCCCCTACTCCTCAAGCCAAGGCCGTGATGCGCACGATCCTCGTACTCATGCTGCTGCTCCCGGCCGCGGCGCGGGCCCAGCGGCCCGCCAGTTCCGTGACCACCCTCGGTCTCGACCGATTCTGGGCCGTGGCCGGCATCCTGGCCGCCGGTCGCGAGCCGTCGGCCGCCGAGTGGGACTCGCTGTTCGCCGCTCCGGGCTACGCCGAACTCCAGGCGCGGGAGCGCCGGCGCGCGGCACTCACGGCTGGATTCCGGGCGGCGTTTCTGCCTGCTGCGCGGTCCCGGCGCGACTCGTTGCTGGCGGCCGGGGGCTGGACCGCGCGGGTGATCCGTCACGTGCAGGAGTTGCCCGCGCGTCGGGGCTCGATCGACTCCTTCGCGGTTCGCTTCGGATCGGGAGACGGAGTGCTCCACCAGGCCGCGGAGCGCATCCGGGCCTACCTCCCGTCCGGAACCATCGAACGCGTCGGCCTGCCCCGGGTGGCGTTCATTGAGTTCCTCCCGGACGGGCGCGGCTACCCGGGCCTCATCGTCGCCGACGCCGCGTACAACGCCTCCCGTCCTGAGGATGCCCTGGTCGCCTTCTTTGCCCACGAGAGTTTTCACTTCTACCACTGGGCCATCGGCGAGGAATCCACCGGGCGAGTCGCGGATCGGCGTGACGCGACGTTTGCCGCGCTGGAGCCCCTGCTCGGCAAGATCGAGGAAGAGGGCGTAGCGGACCTCGCCGACAAGCTGCCGTGGCTCGGCCGCGACTCGGCCGGCCTCGCCGTCTGGACCGGTCAGGCCGATGTGAGCTACCAACTCGACTACCAGCGGGAGATGGCGCGGTTCTCCGAACTGGTCAGCTCGTTCGACTCGGTGGTGGCCACGTCGCTTGCGGGTAGCCTGACGCCCGCGACCGCCCGCGCGGCGCTCGACTCATTGCTGCCGCTGGAAGGGCGGCCGCTCGGGATGGGGATGGCACGGGCCATCGTCGACCGGTTGGGCACCGCCCGCCTGGCAGCCACCACCGCCGACCCGGCCGCGTTCTTCGCCGCCTACGACGAAGCCGCGACCCGGGGCGGTTGTGCCTGTCCCCGGTTCTCGAATCCCACGAGCAATTGGCTGGCGGAGTTGATCCGGCGGCGTGCCGGACGGAACTAGCGGGTCTGGATCCGGAGGATGTAGGTCACCAGCGCGGCGCCGATCCCGATGTGGAGGATCTTGACCCAGGGCACCGGGATGACGGCCACCGTACCCACGAACGTGACCACGATCATCGAAACGGCTAGAACCTTGGCCCGCTTCGACATGGCCCGGTGTTCCTGCCAGTCACGGATCAGCGGTCCGAAGGTGGGGTTGTCGAGCAGCTTCCGGTGCAGAGTGGGGGACGCCTTGGCATAGCAGGAGGCGGCCATGATGAGGAAGATCGTCGTCGGCAGGAGGGGCAGGAAGGCGCCCAGGATACCGAGCCCGAGGGAGGTGTGACCCGCCGCGAGATACGCCCAGCGTCGGCCCCGTGAAGCCAACCGCACCCCCTCCTCGATCCGCGCCTCCGCCATGCCCCTGTTCCTCAATCCGGTCGATTGACAGTATAATCGGTCCATCAGCCCGATAGCATGAATGCCGGTTTTCCGGCCCCCGAACCTCCGAGGCAACCCATGCGTTCGACCTTCCGTCTCCTGGCGCTGGCGGCGGTTGCCGCCGTACCGGCCGCCGCCCAACGACCGGCCCGGTTCGGGCCCCAGGTCACCCAGTTCATCGCCGTGGACGCCCCGGTGGTGGCTATCACCAACGTCCGGGTCGTCGACGGCCTCGGCGGACCGGCCCGGGAGGGCCAGACGGTCCTGGTCCGGGACGGCAAGATCGCCTCGGTCGGACCTGCCGCCTCGGCGTCGGTTCCTGCCGGGGCCCGCACCGTCGACGGGACGGGCAAGACCCTGATCCCGGGCATGGTCGGCCTCCATGACCATAGCTACTACACGACTTCCGGCCGCGTCGTCCAGTCCAGCTACTCGGCACCGCTCCTCTACCTCGCGAGCGGTGTCACCACCATTCGCACGACCGGTGCCAACAATCCGTACGCCGAACTCAACCTCAAGAAGACCGTGGACCGGGGCGACTTTCCCGGGCCCCGCCTCTTCATCACCGGTCCCTACCTGACCGGCGGCGGCCTCGGCCTCGGCAGCTCGATGGTCAACCTGGGCGACGAGGAGGAAGCCCGCCGGGTGGTGGCCTACTGGGCCCAGGAAGGGGTCAGCTGGCTCAAGTTCTACACCGGGGTCAGCCGTGCGGCCATGAAGGCTGCCATCGAGGAGGGTCACAAGCACGGCCTCAAGTTCACCGGCCACCTCTGCTCCGTGCCCTACCGCGAAGCCGTGGCCCTCGGCATCGACGGGCTCGAGCACGGCCTCTTCGCCAACAGCGACTACGACAAGAGCCGGAAACCCGACGAATGCTCGCCGAATCTGTTCCAGAGCTTCGTCGGCCTCGACATGAACAGTCCCGACGTCCAGGCCACCTTCAAGGAACTGGCCGCCCGGAACGTGGCGCTCACCTCGACCCTCGTGGTCTACGAGTTGTTCGTGCCGAACCGGCCGCCGCTCGACCAGCGGGTGCTCGATGCGATGTCGCCGGACGCCCGGAGCGAGTACCTGACCTCACGGGCCAAGATCGCCGAGACGCCGAACGCCGGGATTCCGTTGTCGGTGTTCAAGACCGGCATGGCGTACGAGCGGGCCTTCGCCAAGGCCGGCGGCATCCTCGGCAGCGGCGTGGATCCGACCGGCAACGGGGGTGCCCTCTTCGGCTACGGCGACCAACGCAACGTCGAGCTGCTCGTCGAAGCGGGCTTCACGCCGGAGGAGGCGATCCAGGTCGCCTCGTCCAACGGGGCCAAGGCCCTCGGCATCTTCGCCGAGACCGGCTCGATCGTCGCCGGGAAGAACGCCGACCTGGTGCTCATTGCCGGCAACCCGGTGGCGCGGATCCAGGACATCCGGAACGTCGAACTCGTCTTCCGTGACGGCGTGGGCTACGACTCGGCCAAGATGATCGCCGCCGTGCGCGGCCTGGTCGGCGTCCGGTGAGCTGGCAGACGCTCGAGGTCACCGTCGGGCCGGTCACCACGGTCCGGCTCAACCGGCCCGGGAAGCGGAACGCCCAGACGCTCGAGTTGTGGGACGAACTCCGCCGGGTGGGTCTGGCCCTCGAGGACGATCCGGCCGTTCGGGTCGTGGTCGTGTCCGGTGCCGGCCGGTCGTTCTCGGCGGGGATCGATCTCAACCTGCTCCTCGGCGCCGGTGGGCCGGCGGCGTTGCCACCGGTGGAACTGGTCCAGCAGGCGTTCACCTGGCTCCGGGAGGCACGCTTCGCGACCGTGGCACTGGTGCAGGGCCATGCGATCGGGGCGGGGTGCCAGCTGGCACTCGCCTGCGATCTGCGCCTCGCGGCGGAGGATGCGGTGTTCGCCGTTCCGGAGGTGAGCTTCGGCATCCTTCCCGACCTGGGCGGCTGCGCCTGGCTCCCGCGCCTGGTCGGCGAGGCGCGCGCCCGGGAAATGGTCCTCCTCGGCGACCGGATCGATGCCCGGCAGGCGCTCGCGTGGGGTCTGGTCAACCGGGTGGTGCCGGGTGCCGAACTCGAGCAGGCGGGCCAGGCGCTGGCCGAACGACTCGCGGCCCAGCCGCCACTCGCCGTGGCCGCGGCCAAGCGGGCCCTGGCCGCGGCCGAGGTTTCGTCGGCGGAGGCGATCCGGGTCTCCGCCCGCGAAGTGGAACGGTGCCTCCGATCGGAGGATTTTTCGGAGGCCGGCCGCGCGGCGGTCGAACGGCGGCGGCCCCGCTTCGCCGGTCGTTAGGCGGTTCCCGGTCCGGGGACCGCCCGGCCGGTTCACTCCCCTCCGAAGCGAGGCGCGCCATCGAATATCTCGAGACGCCTCCGCCGCCCGTCCTGGCCGACGTCGTCCGGTGCGGGTGGGAACTCCGGGGACCCGCACCCCGAGCCGCAGCGGGCCGGGGCGAGCCGGCGCTGCCGGACGGTTCTCCGGAACTGATCGTCAATTTCGGGACGCCCTTCGACCATCTCCGGGAGGGTCACCGGCCGCGGCGCCAGCCGCAGGCCTTTCTGGTCGGCCAGATCACCGGCCCCTTCGTCGTTCGCCCCGCCGGCCGCGTCGATCTGGTGGCGATCCGGTTCGAGGCGCACGGCGCCGCATTGCTCCACCGGCCGATGCGGGAACTGACCGACAGCTGGCTTCCCGTTCCCCGATTGGGGTTGCCCCGGTTTGCCCGCGCCGTCGCGGCGATTGCCGCACGGCGGCGCGGCCGGCGGCTGGAGGCGCTGTTCGAGGCGGTCGCCCTGCTGCGCCGCCGGAGCGCGCCGCCCGATCAGCGGGTGGCGGACGCGGTCCGGGCGATTCGGTCGAGCCGCGGGGCCGTGCCGCTCGACGCGTTGGCGCGCTCACTCGGCCTCACGCCGCGTTCGCTCCAGCGGCGCTTTGCCGACGAGGTCGGGATCTCGCCCAAGGTGCTGGCGCGCATCGTCCGGTTCCAGCGCGTCTTCGCCGCGTGCCGGGACGAGCCCGGATCGCTCGCGGCGGTTGCGGCCGAGTGCGGCTATTACGACCAGCCGCACCTGGTGCGCGACTTCCGGGAGTTCGCCGGCGAGGCGCCGGCGCGGGCCCTCGTGGCCCTGCCGGAGTTCACGGCCCTGTTTACCGCTCGGGGGCGCGCGGAGGTGTCCGGCTGAGCGAGACCGTCGCCGCGCCCGCACCCGCCGCGCCGGCAATCGTCGTCTCCATCCCGCCGTCGGCGGTCCGCCGGTAGCGAATCAGCTTCGGAAAATCGTGGGACGGGTTTTCGAACGTGACGCTGGTCGGGGTGACTTCCGTCGCCACGAACGGCGTCGCCGGGGTGCGTCCGTTGGGCATCGCCAGGTAGACCAGGGTGCCGTTGCGTTCCGCGATGCACAGGAATTCGAAGGCGCTGAGCCCGGTGCCCCGAAGGGTGCGCGCCGACGCGATCATCCCGCCCGAGGCCGGCGGCGTCCACCATTCCTCGGTCGTCACCGGGCCGGTCGTGCCGTTCCAGGTACCGGCAATCCACGCGACCTCGCCGATCCTCGCGGGCACGCCTTCTCGCGGCAGCGCGGGCCGCGGTGGGGGCAGGGGATCCGCGGTTCGGACGTAGACCGTTCCGACCTGACGGCGTTCGCCGCGGACGACCATGGTGCCCTCGACGACCAGCCGCTCCGGTCCATCGAGTCGAAAGCGGAAGCGGCTGTCAGCCGGGACGAGATCGACGCCGCCCGGTGGAACCGCGCCGATCGCCCGGAGGACGAGGGCGTCGCCGTCGGCGGCGGCGGTCTCATGCAGCATCCGCTCGCCGGCGCACAGCAGACCGGGCAGCGCGGTGACCGTCACCGAGCCGTCGAGCGGGAGCGTGGTCACGACCGACCCGACGACCGCCGGGCGGGTCAGGACGACGGCGCCGCCGCCGATTTCGAGTCCGAAACGTTGCCCGAGAATCGGCGTCGGGGCGGCGGGAAGGGTCGCCGGCGCCGTGCCGGACGCCGCGATCCAGGTCCCCGACAGTGCGGGCGCCTGCGCCGCCGCCGATGCGGCGAGCGAGCAAGTCAGCAATAGCAGAAGTCGCATCCAGGAAGCGTAATGGTCCGGCGTGCCTCGCCGCTTGGACGAAAGCGACAGCGGTGCAGTTGCGTCCGGTCGTAACGCGCCGCCCCAAATGGGGTCGCACGGCCCCTCTTGCGGGTCTCCGGATTCGGTGTTTCTTCTATCCCTTCGAACAACGGGTCGCTGGGCGGCCGAGGCGGAACCAAGCCCCGTAGTTCACGAAACATATCTGGCGATATGTCGTACGACAGACCGTCCGATTCCGGGAATCCGGGTTCGGGCGGCACCCCGACGAAGCGCAACCAATAGCCGCCCTCCTGCGGCGGACCCGGAACGGAATGACCAGCTCCAAGCCGGACCTCAATCGCCTCAAGATCGACCGTTCGCGGCCGCCGGAGCCTTCGGCCGGCCGCCTGCTGCGCTGGCCCGTGATCCTCGCGGTCCTCGCGGTGGTCTTCATCGGCATCGTGTTCGCCGCCATGCGCCGGGGCGCCGGCGTAGACGTGCAGGTTGCCCGGGTGGAGATCTCGGGCGGGGCCGGCGGGTCGGCGGGCATCACGGCCAACGGATATGTGGTGGCCCGGACTCGTGCTTCGGTGTCTTCCCGGATCTCGGGGCGTCTGGCCATGCTGTCGGTCGAGGAGGGCAGCCGGGTCCGGCGCGGGCAGATCCTCGCCCGGCTCGAGAACGCCGACTACGACGCGGCCGTGGCGCAGTCGGTGGCCGACAGCCTTCGCGCGGAGGCCGCCGTGCGGGAGGCGATCGCGTCCCGGGATCAGGTGCGCCGGGACCTGGCCCGCGCCCGCGAACTCCTCGGCCGGAACCTCGAAGCGGCCCGCACCGTTGAGGACCTCGAGTCACAGTTGGCCGGGGCCGAGGCCCGGGTGGGCGTGCAGGAGGCGCAGGTGCGCTCCGCGACCGCCGCCGTGTCGTTTGCCCGGGCCAATCTCGAAAACACGTTCATTCGGGCCCCGTTCAACGGTACGGTGCTCCGAAAGGACGCCGAGGTGGGCGAAGTCGTCGCGCCGGTGGCGACCGGCGGCGGGCTCACCCGCGGTGCCGTCGTCACCATGGCGGATCTCGAGACCCTCGAAGTCGAGGTGGACGTCAACGAGGCGTACATCGCCCAGATCAAGGCGGAGCAACCGACCCGCATCGTGCTCGACGCCTATCCGGCAGTGAATTTCGGCGGCAAGGTCCGGCAGATCGTCCCGACGGCCGATCGCCAGCGAGCCACGGTGCAGGTCAAGGTGGCGATCACCGACCGCGATCCTCGGATCCTGCCGGAGATGGGGGCCCGGGTGGAATTCCTCGTGGTGGAAACGAATCGGGCGGACGAGCCGGCGCGCGTCTTCGTGCCGGCGGCCGCGGTGCAGACGGATGGTGCCGGGTCCTTCGTCTGGGTGGTTCGCGATGGTCTGGTGGCCCGCGTCGGGATCGAGGCGGGACCGGTATCGGGCGGCCGCCGGGAAGTCCGGTCCGGCCTCTCCGGCGGCGAGAGCGTGGTGCTCGATCCGCCCTCGGGACTCAAGGAAGGGGAGAAAGCGAATGTCGGCACCCGCTGAGCAGGGGCGTGTTCTGGTCGAGATCCGCGATCTCGCCAAGGCCTATACCCGGGGCACCGAGCAGGTCCGGGTCTTCGAGGACGTCGATCTCGAAATTCGCGAGGGCGAGTTCCTGGCCCTCATGGGACCGTCGGGCAGCGGGAAGTCCACCCTGCTCAACATCGTCGCCGGTCTCGACACGCCGACGTCGGGCAGCGTCGTGGTGGACGGGCAGGACATCACCCGGATGAACGCCCGCCAGCTGGCCGCGTGGCGATCGACCCACATCGGCTTCATCTTCCAGTTCTACAACCTGCTTCCGGTCCTCACCGCGGCGCAGAACGTCGAGCTGCCGCTCCTGCTCACCAACCTCTCCAAGAGTGCCCGGCGGGAGCACGTGATGACGGCGCTCGAACTGGTGGGCCTGACCGACCGCGCCAACCACTTTCCGCGGCAGCTCTCGGGCGGCCAGCAGCAGCGGGTGGGCATTGCCCGGGCCGTCGTGAGCGATCCGACGATCATCCTGGGCGACGAGCCCACGGGCGATCTCGACGCCGCGAGCGGCAAGGAGATTCTCGACCTGCTCGAAAGCCTCTCCCGCGATCACGGCAAGACGATCCTGATGGTGACGCACGATGCCCATGCGGCCGAGCGGGCCCAGGCCGTGATGCACATGGACAAGGGGGTGCTGTCGCGATGAGCATCGGACGGCTGGTCTGGGCCAACCTCGCCCGGAACAAATGGCGGACCGTGCTGACCATGGGAAGCGTGCTGGTGGCCTTCTTCCTGTTCGGGACGCTCCGCTCGGTCATCACCACGCTGGATGCGGCGGCGGAGGTGGGCAGCGAGGCCCGGCTCATCACGTCGAGCGCCAGCGGGATCACCTTCCTCCTGCCCGAGGCCCACGCCAACCGGCTCGCGGCGGTCGATGGGGTCAAGAGCGTCAGCTGGTCGAACTGGTTCGGGGGCTACTACCGCGATCCGGCCGACTTCTTCGCCCAGTTCGCGATCAAGGCGGAGACGTTCCTGCCGCTCTATCCCGAGATCAAGATCACCGCCGGGGACGTCGACGCCTTCATGCGGGAACGGACCGCCGCCATCGTCGGGGTCGGGCTGCTCAAGAAGTACGGCTGGCAGGTCGGCCAGACGATCACGCTCAAGGGCACCTTCCTGCCGGGCGACTGGGAGTTCACCATCCGCGCCGCCTACACGCCGACCAACCCGAGCTTCGGCGACCTCAACATGTACTTCCACTACGAGTACATGTACGAGCGGAGCAACGGGGGGCTCAGTCCGGGCTGGTTCGTCCTCGAACTGGACCGACCGGACCGGGCGGCGGAGGTGGCCGCCACCATCGACGCGATGCTCAAGAATTCGAGCGCCCCGACCAAGACCGAAACCGAGCGGGCGTTCCAGGCGGGCTTCGTCACGATGTGGGGCAACATCGGATTCCTGGTGTTCGCCATCGGGACCGCCGTCTTCTTCGCGATCCTCTTCGTGGCGGCCAACACGATGATGATGGCGGTTCGGGAACGGATCGGCGAAATCGCCGTGCTCAAGACCCTCGGCTTCCAGTCCGGCACCGTGTTCTGGATGGTGCTCGGGGAATCGGTGCTCATCACGCTGATCGGCGGAGCGCTTGGCCTGGGCCTGTCCCGGCTGGCGTTCACCAACGCCACCGCGTTGCAGCAATTCTTTCCCGGATTCGCGGTCACCGGGCAGACCATCGGGCTCGGGATGGCGGTGGCCGCCCTGCTTGGGTTCGTGAGCGGCGCGGTGCCGGCGATCCAGTCGGCCCGGCTGTCGGTCGTCGACGCGATCCGCCGAGTGGCGTAAGGGGGGGCAATGATTCCCGTCATCTATAATGTGCGGAGCCTCCGGCAGCGGCCGGTCTCCACGGTCACCACCGCCCTCGGCATGGCGCTCGTGGTGGCGGTGTTCATCGCCATGAATGCCATGTCCAACGGCTTTCGCGCGGCCCTGGTCAGCACCGGCTCGGCCGACAACGTCCTGATCCTCCGCAAGGGGGCAAACGCCGAGATGAACAGCGGCATCACCAGGCAGACGGCCAGCATCGTCAATGGGATGCCCTTCGTGGCGGCCGGCGCCGACGGCCTGCCGCTGGTGAGTCCGGAGACGTTCGTCGTGGTGCCGCTCGAGCGGGTCAACCAGGGCGGCCTGGCCAATGTGGTGATCCGCGGGGTAAGTGCCAAGGCGTTCACGGTGCGTCAGGGCGTCCGGATCACCGCGGGCCGGGAGTTCCGCCCGGGAACCCGCGAGGTCGTCGTCGGCGCTGCGTACGCCAAACGCTTTCCCCACGCGGCTGTCGGCGATACGGTGCGGTTCGCCGAACAGGACTGGGCCATCGTCGGCCAGTTCGAGGCGGGCGGCTCGTCGTTCGAGTCCGAGATCTGGGGCGAGAACGAGCAGATGATGCCGGTCTTCCGGGGCGAGATCTTCCAGTCGGTGACCTTCCGGCTCAAGGACCCCTCTGCCTACGCCGGCGTCAAGGAGACGCTCGAGAACGATCCGCGGCTCCAGGTCGATGCGTTCCGGGAGCGGGACTTCTACGAGAACCAGTCGATCCAGCTGGCCACCGTGCTCAAGTTTCTCGGCATCTTCGTGGCCTCGATCATGTCGATCGGGGCGGTGTTCGGCGCCATCAACACGATGTACGCGGCGGTGGCCTCGCGGGCCCCGGAGATCGGCGTCCTGCTCACCCTCGGCTTCCGGCCCCGGAGTGTGCTCGGGTCGTTCCTGCTCGAGGCCGTCTTCATAGCGCTGCTGGGTGGGGCGATCGGCTGTCTGATTGCACTGCCGATCAACGGCCTCGTCACGAGTACCACCAACTGGGCTTCGTTCAGCGAGGTGGCGTTCGCGTTTCGCGTCACCCCGGCGCTCCTGCTCAACGGGATGATCTTCGCCGGGGTGATGGGGGTGGTCGGCGGCCTGCTGCCGGCGCGGTTCGCGGCCAAGCAGCAGGTCGTCGAAGCGCTGCGTCAGGCCTGAGGCACGGATGTCACCGGCGCGGGCCGCGGTCGAACGACATCCCGCGCTGGCGCATTTCGGCCTGGCCATGCTTCTCGGCCTGGCCCCGATCGGCTTGGTCGCTTCGGGTGCGCTTCCCCCGAGTTTCGATCAGCTAGGCGCCCTGAGCGGCAGCGCCGCCGGGCTCATCCTGGCTGGTGTTCTCGGGGGGGCGGCAGGGGTTCGCGCGTTGCTCCGGCGCGGGACGATCTGGCGCGTCGGGGCCGGCTGGTGGCTCTTTGTGCTGCTGTTTCCCGCCTTGCCCACCGTCGCCGCCCTGTTCATCGCCGAGCCGCTGGGTGGTGCGCCGGCCACCTTCGGGTCGGTCGGCTCGCCGGTCTCCTTCCTGGGCCTGTTGCTGTTCCTGATGCTGGCGGCGGGGATCGGCGAGGAGTTCGGCTGGCGCGGGTTTGCGTTGCCGCGGGTGCAGGCGCGCCACGGCGCCGTCGTCGCGAGCCTGGTGGTCGGCACCCTCCACTCGGTCTGGCACCTGCCGCTCTTCTTCCTTCCGGACGTCAGCCAGTACGACATCGCCCAGCAGGCGGGCTTCCTGCCGGCGTTTCTGGGGCACACTCTGCTGATCGTGGCGCTGGCCGTGCAGATGACCTGGATCTTCAACCACACCCGCGGCAGCGTCCTGATGGTGGCCGCCTATCACGGCTCGATCAACGCCTGGATCGGCTATCTCGACGTGTACCGCGGCCGGATGGCCGGGATCTGGGTGTACGTGGTCCTGATGCTTGTCTTCTCGGCGGTACTCATCTGGCGCGAGGGTGGCGAGAACCTGGCCCGAGGCGTCACGCGCCCGCTCGAAACCTGACCCGTCGGTCAGGCCTTTCCGAACAACAGAATCGGCAGCGTCGGCGTGGCCGACCCGCCCGCGGGCTCGAGTGTAACCGCGCCCGCTTCGAAGCCGCCCCCCGCCGGGAGCGCGAACGGCTGCACCAGCGAGTGCCCGTCCGGATCGGCGTCGAACGTCGTCGACGCGATCGGCTGCCCGTCGCGAAGGACCCAGAACTGATACGTCTTGCCGGGCGGGGCCGGCGGCAGCCGGAACGCGTGCAGAACGGCCGTGTTGGCGCGCTTGTTCCAGAAGAACTGGATCCCGGGCGGCGCCGCGGCTCCGGTTGCCGCGAGTTGGACGACCTGGAGATCGGTCTCCGCCATGAGCAGCGTGTTGAGGGTCGCTTCCCGGCGGGCCAGCTGCGCTTCGGTCGCGGCAAGGGTCGAATCCCGTGCGGCAAGGGTTTCGCTCAGTTCGCCGACCCGGCGCTGGAGCCCGAGGGCCAGCACCGCACTCGCGGCCGCCGCGAGGCCAAGGGCCGGGCTCAGCCACCGCCGGGGCGCCGGCAGGGGAACCACCTTGGCCTGGCGGACCTCGCGCAGAAGGCGGTCCTTGATGGCCGGCCGCGGGGGCAGCGTGGCGCTGTGAGCGAGCAGGGCGTTGACCTCACGGAACTCCGCGACGTCGCGGGCCAGCTCCGGCGACTGCGCCATGGCGGCCTCGAACGCGCGGGTCTCCTCCGGCGTGAGCGCGCCGAGGGCATAGCCGGCGGCGAGATCGCGGATCGATTCCGGCGTCGGGGCGCTCATGACATGGCCTCGAAGAAAAGGGGAGCGAGCGAGTCACGGAGCTTCTCCATGGCTGCCCGAACCCGCGTCTTGACGGTGCCGAGCGGGGCGCCGAGCCGCTCGGCGATCTCGGAGTGGGACAAGCCTTCGAAATATGCCAGGCTAATGGCTTCCCGTTGGGGCGTCGGCAGTGCGGCGAGCGCCGCCGCGACCCGGCGGGCGCGTTCGTCCTCGAGCATCGAGGTGTCCGGGTCGGTCCGTTCCGAACCCATGGCGGGGGCCCGCCCGGGATCAGCCAGGGCGGCCGCTTCGGTGGCCCTGGCCTGGCGCGTCCGGGACCGGACGAAGTCGATGGCGCGGCTCCGGCAGATCATGGTCAGCCAGGCAATGACGGATCCCTTCTCCGCCCGGAACCGGCCCGCGTCCCGCCAGGCCTGGGAGAAGCAGGTGAGGACGATCTCCTCCGCGTCGGCACCCTCGCCGACAATCCGGTACGCGAGGCCGTAGAGGACCCCGGCAAACCGGTCGTACAGCAGGCCCAGGGCGCGCTCGTCGCCGTCCGCCATCTGGGCAACCAGGCGGCGGTCACGATCGGCGATCGCTCCGGCTAGGCCGGATTCAGGTGCTTCGATCATGCGCGTCTGGGGGCCGGACAACCGGGCGCGAGGGTGACATACCAATGATACGCCGGTCGGGCCCGATCGGATTGGCCGGCGGTCCAAGCGGCTCATCCTGCGCCGCGCCCCGGCCGGTGACCTTGCCGGCGACTCGCCTGGCGGCGGGTGCCGGCATCCGTGGCGTCGGACGGCCCGCGCACCGCCGGGCCAATCGAAGTGGTACGCCCGTCACCGTCGGACGGATTGATCTCCGGGGAGAACAATCTGATCGAGTGCGGGCGCCGTAGCCCCGAGTGTCGACGAACGCGCCCGGCCTCGAGCTCCCGGCGCGAGTGATCCGAACTCCGACTCTCGACCAGGGGAACCTGCTCATGCAATCGTCCTTCCGCCTCGGCGCAACCGGCGCCGGATTCGGCCTCGTCCTCGCCGGCGCGATCGCCGTCGGCCTCCTGCGGGCCGCCGACCATCGCGACAGCACCTTGCTGTCAGGCAATCCGACCGTCGACATCAACGATGTCTACGTCTTCAGAAGTCCGGCCAACCCGGCCAACGTGGTGCTGGCGATGACGGTCTCGCCGTTCATCGCGCCCAGCGAAGCGGGGACCAAGTTCTTCGAGCCCGACGCGCTCTACCAGTTCAAGATCGACACCAACGGCGATGCCGTTGAGGACCTCGTCATCCAGGCCGTCCCGGTGGGCACCGGCACCGCGCAGCGCATGGTGATCCGCGGCCCGGCGCAGCCGGTGGTAACCGGCACCACGAATCGAGTGCTGCCGGCGTCAGCGCCGACGCTCGAGGTGGCGATCAGCGCCGCCGCCCAGGCCGTGATCCAGAACGCCGGGGGAATCTCCGCCTTCGCCGGCTTGCGGGACGACCCGTTCTTCTTCGACCTGACCCGGTTCCAGGCGATTCTCGGCGGCCAGGCGAGCGGCTTCCGCTCACCGGGCGTCGACGCGTTCGCCGGATTCAACACGCTCGCCATCGCCGTGGAAATCCCGGCGTCGATGCTGGGATCCAATCCGGACATCGGCATCTGGGGCACGACGAGCCGTCTCAAGTAATCACGCTGCCTTTCCCGCGCATTCATTCGGAGAACCAGTTCATGCGACTCATGACGAAACTCCTGGCTCTGGCCCTGGCCCTCGGTCTCGGTGCCTGCGACGACAATCCCGCCGGACCGGGCGGGGGCGACGATGTCCTGGCTCATCTGGCGGGCCGCGACTTCGGCCAGATCGACCGCTTCGGCCTGCCCGCGATCGCGACGGTATTCATCCCGTCCGCCAAGAAGGACGCCTACAACACTGCCGCGCCGGCCGGCGACCGGTCGGCGTACTCCTCGGACGTCCAGGCAGTGCTCACCGCCTTCGGTCACCCGAATCCGGCCGGGCTCGCCGCGGCCCTCCTCCCGGACATCCAGCCGTTCAACACCCAGACCTCCTCGGGGTTCCTGAACGGCCGGCGTCCTCAGGACGACGTGATCACGGCCGAACTCGGTCTCATCTTCGGGACCAACGCCGCCCTCAATGACGATCACGTCGATGCGAACGACCGGACCTTCCTCGCCACGTTTCCCTATCTCGCGGCACCGCACCAATGAGCCGCGCCGCCATCGTTCGCGCCGCTGTCGTCGTCGCCCTGGTCGCCGGGATCGGCGGGCTCCTGGCCCGCCGGACCCCGAAGGTGGCTTCCGTGCCCCGGCTGAGCGACGCCGCCCTCACCGAGGCCATCGATTACGTCGCCGCGGCCCTTGACCGCGATCCGGGGAGTCCGATGCTGATCGGCCAGTTGGTGAACCGGCTGATTCTCCGCTTCGGCCGCTCGGCGGACCTCGGTGACATCGAGCGGGCGGAAACGCTCGCCGCCGAGGCGTTGCGTCTCGCCCCGGGGAAGAGTGCCGCGCTTGCCCGGCTGTCCGGCGTCCAGCTGATGCAGCACAAATTTCAACCGGCGTTGGCGAGTGCCCGGGCGGCAACCCTGGCCGATCCGGCGTCGGGTGAAGCCCAGGGGGTACTTCTCGAGGCCGCGGTAGCCGCGGGCGACTACCCGGCTGCCGAAGCCGCCGTCGCCCGGATCGATGCCGGAACGGTGGCCGGCCGCGTTCGCCGGGCCCTGTGGCTCGACAACCGCGGGTACTCCGCCACCGCCAGGCGGGAGCTGCGCCGCGCGTGCGACGAGCTCGATCGCACCGGTGCGATCCCCGAGGTTCGGGTTTGGTGTCTGGTGCAGCTCACGAACCTGACGCATGCCCTGGCTGGCCCGGTCGAGGCGCGCGCCGGGTATCGACGGGCCCTGGCGATCGATCCCGAGAACCGCGGCGCCCGGGAAGCCCTCGCCAATCTCGATCTGGCGGAAGGGCATGATCGGGCCGCCCGGGAGGGGTTCGCGGGGCTGCTGTCGCCGGCGCATCCGGACCTGTATCTCAAGCTGGCTGAAGCCGAGCGACGGCTGGGCCGGGAGAATGAGGCCCGGCGTTGGGAAGACCGTTTCCTCGCCGCGGCCGATCACCCGGAGGTGGAAGCGCTCTTCGGCAACGTGCTGGCCCTGTTCCTGGCCGAGCGGGGCGACGCAGCGTCGCTCGACCGGGCCCGTGACATGGCCCGGCGCGAAGTCGTCCGCCGTCCTACGGCTGAGTCGTGGGATCTGCTGGCCTGGGTCCACTACCGGCGCGGCGAGTTCGGGGCGGCGGAGACCGCGTCCGATTCGGCGGCCGCGCGCGGCGGCGGGACCGCGACGATGGCCTACCACCGCGCTCGGGTGCTGGGCACGGTCGGCCGAATGGCGGAAGCGGCTGAACTGGATCGGGAGGCGACCGCCGATCCGACGCTGCTGGCGCCCCACGTGCGGCGCGATCTGACGGCCCGGAAGGAAGCGAGCCGGCGCGGCGCCGCCTGAAACGCGGCCGGCCGGCCGAGCGGGTCGGGTGAGATCGCGGCTGGTGGAGACGGCCGGAACCGCTTGGCCACGAGCCGCAGCGCGACTGGAATGTCCAGTGGCCACGCCGCACCGGCCAATTGGAGCTAACTTGCCGCGGAAGGAGGATCGCCGTGACGAAGTTCGTTCCGTTGCCGGTGCTGGCGCCGCTGGCCGACTACGAGCAGCAGGCCGCGATGCTGCTGGCCGCCTTTCGGAGCCGGGAGCCGGCGGCGCTCGATCTGTTCCGTCGGCTCCATCCCCGATTTCTCGACCCGGTGGTTACCTGGAAGCCCCGCGAACTCGCCGCCGGTGAGCTCGAGGGCGCCGATCTGAGCGGCGACGACGCGCGCCTCGCGGTGGCGCGCGGGTACAGCTACCGCGACTGGCAGGCGTTGGCCGACCACGTCGCGGCCGTGCAGACGCCGGACAGTGCGGTCCGGGCGTTCGAACTGGCGTCGGAAGCCGTCATCGCCGGCGACCTCGGCACGCTGGAGGCGATGCTCGGTGCCGATCCGGCGCTCGTTCGGGCCCGCTCGGTTCGCGTCACCTGCCACGATCCGGCGGTGCACGGCGCCACGCTGTTGCACTACCTGGCGGCCAACGGCATCGAGGGGTATCGCCAGCGCTCGCCGGCCAACGCGCCGGCGGTGGCCCGACGGCTGCTCGAAGCCGGCGCCGAAGTTGATGCGCTGGCCCGGATGTACGGCGGGGAGTACGCCACCATGAGCATGCTGGTGTCGAGCACGCCGCCCGCGGCCGCCGGTGTCCAGGTTCCGCTCGTCGAGGTCCTCCTCGATTTCGGCGCGTCGGCCGACGGGGTCGGGTCCGCTCAGTGGGGATCCAACGTCAGGACCGCCCTGCTGTTCGGATTCCGGGACGCCGCCGCGGCGTTGGTGGCTCGCGGTGCCGCGACGAACGACCTGGTGCTGGCCGCGGGTCTGGGGCGCCTCGCCGACGTTCGGGCCATGCTGGCCGACTCGTCGCCGGAGGCCCGGCACGGCGCGCTCGCGATGGCGGCCATGCTCGGCCAGGCCGCGGTCGTGAACGCGCTGCTGGATGCCGGAGAGTCACCCGACCGGTTCAATCCGGACGGAATGCATGCGCACGGTACGCCGCTCCACCAGGCGGCCCTTGGGGGACATCTCGAGGTCGTGCGGCTGCTGGTGGACCGGGGTGCCCGGCTCGACCTCCGCGATTCGCTTTGGGATGGCACTCCCCTCGGCTGGGCAAAGCATGGCGAGCAGACCCGGGTGGCCGAGCTGCTCGCGGCCGCCGGCGCGCCGGAATAGCGTTAGGCCCCTCCCACGACCGGTGCCGACACTCGGGGCTCGCGGCCGGCTCCCGCCGACCGGAGGCCGCGGGCTTAACGCCGATGCCGCGGCAACGTCGCTCTCCTGAACGCGGTCAGTGTTCCGAAATCGATCACCGGGAGGGGCGATGGGCTGGTACGTCAGTTGGCGGTTGCAGGTGGCCGGCAGTCTCTCGTTGCTGGCCTGTGCCGCGACCGCACCCGGTGCCGGGAACGAGGCCGGATCGGACGCCCGAGGCGGCTCCACCGCCGCCGTCCTCAGGCCCGGTGACCATTCGTTCACCATTCGACACGACGGCCGGTCGCGGACCTACCTCGTGCACGTTCCGCCCGGTTACCGGGGCGATCCCGCGCCGGTAGTGCTGGCGCTCCACGGGGGCGGCGGACACGCCGCGCAGTTCAAGGAAGAGAACGGACTGGACGCGGTAGCGGACCGGCATGGGTTCATTGCCGTCTATCCCGACGGTACCGGCCCGATCCGGGGCCGGCTCCTCACCTGGAACTCGGCCAAGGCATGCTGTGGCTGGGCCCTCGAACACCGGATCGACGATGTCGGGTTTCTGGCGGCGGTGATCGCCAATCTCGCCCGGCGGACCACGATCGACGAACGGCGGGTTTACGTCACCGGCCATTCGAACGGCAGCATGATGGCATACCGCCTGGCGGCCGAGCGGGCCGACCTCGTGGCCGCGGTGGTCGGGGTGGGTGGAGCGATGGACCTCGCGACTTTTGCGCCCAGCCGGCCGGTACCGGTGCTTCACATCCACAGCGTCGACGATCCCCGGGCGCTGTACGAGGGCGGACTGGGGCCGCCGTTTCCGGGCACCAGCACCCAGGTGCCGCACGCGCCCGTCATGGCCGGCCTCGACCTCTGGGCCAACCGGGACGGCTGTCGGGCCGGGCTGGTCGAGCGATCCCGGGTGACGGGGAGCGGTGCCAACGCGGGGCAGTCGGTGACCCGGCTGGCTTTCGAGGGCTGCCAGGCCGGGACCGCGGTCGAGCATCTCCGGCTGACCGGCGCCGGACACGGGTGGCCCGGCGTCGAGGTCGGCCGCGTGTGGCAGAAGCTGATCGGGCCCGCGACCACGTTGATCGATGCGTCGGAGGAGGCCTGGGCCTTCGCGTCCCGATTCAGTCGGTAGCCGGCGACGCAACCCTTTCCGCCGTCCTGCCGTCCAACCGGGCATTCCGAACAACGGCGGGTGCTCCGCCCTTGAGCTGGCGTGGAGCGCCGCCTTCCCAGTTGCTTCCCGAACCGACGACGGCCTCCATGACGCGCATCACTGCCGCACTCGCCGCCCTGGCGCTTGCCGGGTGTCTCGACCGACCGCCCCGGGAGGCGACGGCCGACGCCTCGTTCGGTCCCGATTCGCTCCATCTCGTCGCGATGATCGCAGCCAGGGAGCGGGCGATGGTCGAGGGCGACGTCGAGGGCGCGCTGAGCCAGTTCGCCGATGACGCCACCTGGATCAATTCGCAGGGCTATTACTTCGCCGGAAAATCGGAGGTCGCGAAGTTCCACGCGATGCTCGCGGGGAACGATTCGCTCGGATACGCCTATCAGGCGGGGCATCCGTTGGTCCGGGTTCTCGACGGGCGGACGGCGGTGGCCTACTACTCGTGGCGGATGACGTGGTATCGGAGGGCGCAGCCCGCGGACACGACGTTTCACGAAATCGGTCTGATGACCCTGATCGCCCGGCGGGGAGCTGCTGGTTGGCGCTGGGTCGCCGTCACCAACCAGCACACGCCGGATTTCGCGCTCGATATCGAACCGGTGCGAGTGGACTGACCGCCGCGCGACGCCGGCGTCAGTGGGGGGGTAGCGTCAGATCGACCCTCACGGAGTCCGTGCCGCCGGGTGGCTGGAACGTCGCGATACCGAACGCCGATCCGAAGGCCGCCGCGGTGCCGGCGCTGGCCCAGATGCATTGGCGGAGCCGGGCGACCGACAAGACGCCCATCCGATAGCGGCCCGACGCATCGGTCCGGACCGGACCCTGCACTTCGACGCGGTCGGCGGTCATGGGGCAGGTCTCCACGGTCACCCCGTTCCGGACCACGGACACCACCTGGCTGACGGTGAAGCTCACGTCTACCCCCGGTGCGGCCGCCAGGCTTCCGGCCTGGCTGACGGTACCGTAGACGACCATCGTGCTGCCCGGCTCGCTGCAGCCGCAGACCGGTTCGGTGAGGCACGACGCCAGCAGGGCGGTAAAGCCTGCGATCGGGCCGACGGCGGCCAGAGCGCGCATCGGAGTCGATCGGTACACGCTGGCCGGGACGATCGGGTGCGGATGCATGGGTCCTGCGTCTGGTTCGGTCATGGGTGAGACCCGACCCGGGGGACTCGCGTTACCGGCCGGCCGCCCGATTCGCCAGGCGGTCGGCCACGGCGCCGATCGGCGCCGTCCAGGAGCCGGCCGGGTCGGTCCGGCGGAACGCTTCGATGGCCGGAAACCAGGGAGACCGATCCGCGCCGAAGAGCGTCCAGTCGGTCCCGACCTCGAGTTGCCAGGTCGCCACGCCGAGGGCGCCGGTGATCGAGCTCACGGCGGTCGGGGCGGTAATGACGAGGTCGAGGTTTGCCGCCAGCGCGGCGACCTGGTCGAGGTCGTCGCGGAGGTCGAGGTCGGGCCAGCGGTGGATCGGCACCCCGGTCGCCTGCTCGCTCCGGGCGAGCTCCTCGGCGCAGTCGTCGTACTGGAGGAGCACGAACCGGACCCCCGGCACGGCGAGGATCGGTCCCCATTCCTCGAGCGGCGCGTAGTAGCGGGAGCGTTCGACGCCGGCGAGGCCGCTCCGCCAGGCGACGCCGACCCGGAGGCCGGGCCCGAGCTCGGCAAGCCGCTCCCGCCACCCTTCGGCGAGGTCGGGCCGGGCCGTCAACAGCGGCTTCAAGGCCGCTTCGCCGAACGGGAAGTCGGCCAACCGGTTCCGGAACAGGCCGGGCAGGCTGCCTAACGGCAGGTGGGCGTCGAACCGGGCGGGGCCCCAGCCCAGGTCCGTCACGATCCGGACCCCGGGGAAGGCCCGGGCCGCCAGCGCCGCCAACCGCTTGTCCACCGCCAGCGTCGTTTCCTCCGCCCGGGCCACCGCGTCCGCCACGCAGGTGGCGAAGAGGAGTTCGTCGCCCAGTCCCTGTTCCCGCCAGAGCAGGAGCCGGCCGACCTGCCGGCCGTCCCAGAGGGGCCAAGGCAAACCGCGGCCTTCGGACAGGCCAACGCGGGTCCAGCGGGCCCGGTACCGCTGCCAGCCCTCTTCGAGCCGGCCCAGGCCCAGGAGGACGAGCGCGAGCTGGTACTCGAGGTCGGGCGATCCCGGTTCGAGGGTCAGGCCCCGCCGGAGTGCCGCCTCGGCTTCCTTGCGGCGGCCGAGTTCGACGAGGACGTTGGCGTGGTTGCGGAGGACCGGGATCGCGTCGGGCGCCAGCCGGGCGGCTGCGGCGAATGCGGCCTCCGCCTCGGGCATTCGGCCCAGCATTCGGAGGACGTTGCCGAGGTTGAACGCCGGGGTCGGGTCCGCCGGCGTCAGGCGGGTGGTTGTGGCGTATGCGTCCGCAGCACCGGGCAGGTCGCCGAGGTGTTCCCGGCAAAGGCCGATTCGGAGCCAGGCATCCGCTGCGTCCGGCCGGGCAGCCGCCGCAGCCTCGAAGCCCGTCAATGCTTCCGCGTGGCGGCCGGCGTCGAGTTCGAGCAGGGCCAGGTTGAATTGGGCGGGAGCCAGCGCCGGATCCGACGCGACCGCACTACGGTAGTCGGCCCGGGCGCGTTCGAGGTCTCCGGCTTGCTGGGCCGCGGCGGCCCGCCGAAACGCGGCGACGGCGGCCGCGGGGTCGCGGTCCGGCCGGGAAGGAGGCGGGCCGCTCGGCGTCACCGGCCTCAGCGGCTCGCGGGATCGACCTTGAGGACCGCCATCATCCCGCTCCCGAGGTGCTCGGCGATGTGGCAGTGGAGCATCCAGTCGCCCGGGTTCGATGCGTCGATCAGCAGGTCGACCGTCGATCCGACGGGCACCAGGGCGGTGTCCTTCCAGACCAGGTTGCCCGTCGGCACCCCGTCGCGGCTCACCACCAGCATGCGCTGGCCGTGCAGGTGGATCGGATGCTGCATCGGGTGGAACGACTTCGGATCGTTGAAGATCCGGAGCTTGACGACGGCCGGCGCCCGGACCCGCCAGTCGATGTCCATGTTCTCGCGGCCGGTGTCGTCGTCCCGAAGGACCCAGGTCACCTGCTTCGACGTCGAGAGCCAGTTCATGTCCGGCATCCCGTCGACCCATTCGACCGGCGCGAAGTACGCCGTGTCGATCGTCATGAACTGCACCGTGGCGAGGGGCAGGCTGTTGGTGCGGACCGTCAGCGTGAGCCGCTTGTCCGGCGCCCGGTCGAACCCGGCCCGGTAGCGGTCGATGTCGCGCGACACCGCCGGGTTGGTTCGAAGCCGGGCGAAGACGCCGCCGTAGTCCGGCTGGGCACGAGCGGGCGTGACGGTGATGGTGCCAAGCGTGTCGACTTCGGGCTCGAACTCGCCCTGGAAGTGGTTGATGGCCTGGATCGCGTTCACCAGCCGGTAGCTGCCGGGCGCGTCGAACCGGGCTTCGATCACGTACCGCTCCGCCGGTGCCAGGACCACGCTCGGGACGAACTCCTCGCGTTCGAACCGGCTCACGTCGCCCGCCACCACCTTCATCCGGACGCCCGGAATGCTCACGTTCCAGGTCCGGGAGTTGGAGACATTGGTGAGATAGAACCGCACCACCTCGCCGCGTTTGGCCGTGAGCTTCCAGTCCGGTTCCCCGTTGACCAGCAGGACGTTCCCGACGCGGCCCATCAGCGCGAAGTCGATCGCTTCCTTGCCGAAGGGGATCAGGGTGTCGGCGTTGATGAGCAGGTCGGAGAAGATCAGCGACTCCTCGCGGTTGACCGGGGAGTAGTAGCCGCGTTCGGGGGCATCGACCAGCATGTTGCCGTAGAGGCCCATCGACTGCTCGATGTCTTCCCGGACGTGCGGGTGATACCAGTAGACCCCCGCGTCGGGGAAGCGGAGTTGGTAGAGGAATGCGCCGCCCACTTCGACCGGCGGCTGGGTGAGGTCCGGCACGCCGTCGAACCGGTTGTCGAGCCGCAGGCCGTGCCAATGCACGGTCGTGGGGAGGTCGATCGCGTTGTGGAACCGCACCACGATGACGGCGTTGCGTTCCACTCGGATCATCGGGCCGGGGATCTGACCGTTGAACCCATAGGCGGCAAACGACCGGCCTTTGATGGTCCGGCGGACCAGGGTGGCCGTGAGGTCGAGCGTGTCGCCGGTGCGGAGACGGACCGTTTCGCTCGGCCGGGCGGGCGGCAGCGTGGCGAGGTCGATGCCGGCGCCCGGCAGAAACGGCTCCACCGGTGGCCGGAGCCCGACGAGACCGGGGATCATCACCATCCCCTTGGGCATCGGGATCGGCATCCCGGCCTCGTGGTGCATCTTGCTGTGGTCCATGCCCTTCATCGCGGTGTCGGGCCGCTGCTGCGCGGCGGCGGGGCCGGTCGCGAACGCGGCAAGGGCCGCCAGTCCGAGCGCCCTCATCCGGGGGGAATGCCGCGGAACATCGGATGCGACCCGAATGCCTGGAGCCAGGTGCTGGGAGAGGCACCGCGCATCACCACCGGGCCGGTACGCGCCTGCGCCAGCGTATCCGGCTCGGCCGTGATGACGAAGAGGAATTTGTTGAAGTCGACCTGGCCCACCGTGGTCCGGCCGTTGCGGACCGTGCCGAGGTGCTCCCAGCGGCTCAGGTCCGGAAGGGCGGCCCAGGCGACGTATCCCGCGGCGCCGCCGAGGGTGGCGGGGGCTGGCAGGCCGGAAAGCTCCAGTTTCACCTGGTACGACGCCCGGCCGTCCGCCGTCACCGCGATGCCGAATGGGGACGGCGCGAACACCAGCCGAGCGGTGCCCTTCGCCTCCGGCACCGCCGCGGTGCCGGTGAGGGGGATGTCGTAGGGCCCGTCGACAGCGAGGATCAACAGGCCCGCCGCGAGCAACCGCTTCACGGCACCGGCTTCGGATTCCGTTCCGGTCCCCGATCCCAGTCCTGGACGCTCGAGATGTTCGGCATCCCGTGGTCGCGGCCGTTCCAGCCGTTGAAACCGTCCATCTTGAAGAGCCAGAGCCCGGTGCGCATGTCGGAGATCGCCACGAGGCCGTCGTAGTTGCGCACGTCCACGCCGAAGGCGCCCTGCATCACGTTCTTGCCGCCGGCCCAGCCGTTGTCCGGCGTGCCGCCGAAGCCCTTCTCGTGTTCGCAGTGGCAAGTGAAGAAGCTGCCGACCGTTTTCGGGTTCGTCGGGTCGGACATGTCGAAGATCTGGAGACCGTCCTCGTACGCCGACACGAACACGTAGGGCCAGCGGACCTCGTGGTTGTGCGAGAGATCCCGCCAGTCGGCCGTCCAGGCGCCCACGGGCTCGTCGATGTTCTGGGTCTGGCCAGCCTGGCCCGGGGCCAGATCCCAGATCCGGAGCGGGGTGTACTGATACTCGGTTTCCGTCACCGCCCACTTGCCGTCGGGGCTCGGCGTGAAGGTGTGGGCCAGGTCCATGCCGAGGCTCGTGATCGTGAACATCATCCTGGGCGTTTCCGGCGCCGTCACGTCCCAGACCGAGTATCCGCCGAGGCCAGCGCCGTAGAACTTGTCCTGGTTGCTGCCCGGGTCGAACCCGATATAGAAGTCGTGGTAGCCGCCCATGCCGGTCTGCCGCATCGGCGTCGGGTTCGAGATCTCGGCCACGAGCCAGCTCGACTGCGGCGCGCCGCTCACCACCTTGTCGAGATCCCAGATCAAGGCCTTCGAGCCGGGAATCGTCGAGAACAGCAGGGCCCGGCCGCTCGAGTGCTTGTAGGCAAAGATGTTGTGGAAGCCGCCGGCAGACTGCGGGTACCGGATCCGGGCCACTTCCTTGACCTTCGAGGCGTCCGGGAGACCGGTCACGTCGAAGATGACGGCGCCGAGGTCGCCGTCAGGGGTGCCCTGCATGAACTGGAACGACTGGGCGTAGTAGTACTTCGAGCCGATCTTGAAATACTTGCCGTCCATCGCGCCGATGCCGCGGTGGAGCTCCGGATCGTTGATCGTCCACTGCCAGATGAGCTTGGGTGACGAGGGATTCCGGATGTCGTACGCCTTCGTATTGAAATTCACGAAGCCCGAGACGTAGACGAAGGGCCGGTCCCGGTCCTGTTCGAGCTCGATGTCGGCCGCTTTCCAGGCGCCGCTGTTCGTCGAGTCGTGGCTCAGCGACTTGACCTTCTCGCTGCCGCCGCGCTTCTGATCGAACGGGATGGTCTTCGCGCCCGGGTCCTGGGCGGCGAGGGTGACCGGGATGGAGACGAGCAGGGCGGCGGCAATCCAGCGCATGAGGTCCTCCTGATGCCCACCGGCAGGGGGCCGGTCGGGACGGGACAGGGCGATCGGCCGGAGACCGGCCGGATCGCCCGGGGGAGACGAACGCTGGAAATTGCGGCTTGCTCCCCGGCCCGGCAACCCCGGCGTTGCGGGGGGCGCGCCGGTGTCGAACGCGGCGCCCCGCCGGGCGGGACCGAGCGACCTCGGGCCGGTCGCCCTATTTCAGCCGAACCGCGGTGAACCTGAGCACGTAGCTCGTCGGTTCGAACTCGGGGTCCACCTCCCCGGTTTCCTCGTCCTGGAACCAGGCGAACACCGTCATCGTGCCGGTCATCGTGGAACCGTTGCGCGTGGCCGAGATCCGGATGAAGTCGACCGGCCCCACCTGGACTCCGGCGTCCTTGATCTTCCGGGATTCCGTCCCGCCGGCGACATACTGGCCGAAGAGCGTGCCGGCGCCGAGGTCGCTGGTTGACTGCGACCATTCCGTGGTGCCGAATCCGGCGAAGAACGGCCCGACCTGGTACGTAACCGTCGGTTGTTCGCCGAGGCTCTGCCGCAGTTCACCGGGGGCGGCCGGCGGCGGGCAGCACTCCGTCGGATCCCACGTGCCGGCGGGCAGCACCCTGAGGCGGAGCACCTTCTTGCCGCCGCCCTCGTCGTCGACGGCGATCAGCCCGGACTGCGGAACCGCGAGCAAGCGGGCGAGGAGGACCTGGAAGGGAACCGCTTCGCCGGGGTCGAGCAGTTCGTCCTCGTCGACGATGCTGGTGATCCGCCAGTAGGGGAAGCCGCCCTCGAACTCGATCGTCATCGAATCGCGGGCGATCGGCCGGTGGGTGTCCTTCTCGTACGCGGTGATCAACAGCTTTCCGGTTTGGCCGGCGGTCAGATCGCGGGTATGGGTCGGGGTGGTGGTGGCCACGCTGTCCCGGCCGGCGTCCGTTCTCAGCACCCAGCTGAAGGTCGCGCCCGCCGGCAATGGCTGTGAGGGCGCCAGGGTAAACGTGGCGGTGGTGTCCTTCGAGAAGGTCAGGGCAGCCGGTGCGGGGTGGAGGCCGATTCGCCGGTAGCTCACCGTCTGCCAGTCGAGCCAGCCGAGCAGGTACTGGCTGCCGATCGCCTCCTGGGCGAGGTAGATCGCGTGGCCCGCGCGGGTGGGTCCGGTCTCCGAGTCGACGGAATCCGCGCTCCAGGTCGCCGCGGAGCGAACGATCCCTGTTGGAAGTGTCGCCATCGCGCCGCCCACGATGCGTCCCATCTGGAACGGCTGTGGCCTGGTCGCCGTGGTCGGCGCGCCGGGGACGCTGATTCCGAAGTCCGGGCAGGCGGCGCACTCCCAGAAATGCTGAAGCGGGTCGGCGAGCACGACGTTCTGTTTGTCGAGCTTGCCGTTCTTCCAGTGGAGCTCCGGCGAGGGCCAGCCCTCCGCGTCGCCCACTGTCTCCGCCAGTACGTTCGGCCAGTTGTCTGCGACGCCTGGTTGCTCGAGCATCTGCCGGGCATTGAGAGCGACGAACGAGCGGACGACGAACTGCTCGCCGGCCAGGTTGGTAATGGTGGCCGGCGTGAGGCCGCCCGCCTGGGTAACCTTGAGCTTGTAGGTAAAGTCGCTGTTCTCGGGGACGATGATCTCGATCTCATCGTCGACGACACCGATCGCGATCGCGAAGTGGACGGTGCCGGGCTCCGGCTGTTGCTCCAACTCGTCCAGCGTCGCCACTTCGTTGAGCACCAGCGGCACAGGCTGGCGCAGGAAGTACATCAAAGCCTTCACCGCCCTCAAGCCGTCCCAATGGAAGCGCTGGGCGCTCTCGTCGCGCAGGTCATCGGCCCCGCGCATGGAATAGACTGCGTACACGGCGACCTGGCGCGAAGCAAGGGCTGCCCACCGGATCCCGGACCGGTTGCTGGCGGGCTGGTCCGGCTGGATCCGAAAACGTCCGTAGAGGGGCGTGGACTCCCGCCGGTCGAAGTACCAGAGGGCTGTAGCCACCATTCCGCCCGCCATGTCGAACACGGTGTTCGCCGTCGGCGGCTCCGGGTTGAGAAACGGAAGCCAGGCCACGGCGAAATTGGTGAAGTCCCAGAAGTCCCGCTTGATGAGGAAGCTCGGCGGATACGGCTTGGTCAGGGCGTCCGATGGCAGTTGGACCACGAGCAGGGTGAGCGGGTCGTCGGCCGCAGCGGCGGTCTGGAAGAGCTCCGAGGCTCCCAACCCGGAGGCGGTGGGGCCCCGAAGCGACCCGGCAAAGGTCGGCGCGGCGGCCGGGACGACCGACGCGTCGAGCGACGTCAGCACCGCGCTGATAGCCCCCGCATCGGCCACCTGCCGAGGCAGCGGGGTGGCCTTGCCGGTGCGCTGGTTGTAGGCCACCAGCATCGTGTTGTCGCCCGGTGCGGCCGCGGTCGGGATCCGGATCCGGGCGGGCTCGCTGAGCACGGGGCCGGAGGTGGTGATGACCAGGCCTGGCGCCAGGACGGTCGCGCCGCCCTCGAGTGTCACGCCCACGCTCGAGACGATGCTCAGGGTCACCGGCGTGGGACCGCTGAGCGCGCCGGCCGGGATGGTCAGTGCGGCGCCGTTGAGTGGTGACCCCGGCTGGTTGACGGTGATCGAACCGCCGGCGCCGGTGATGGTCCCGAAGCCCACCTGCGTCGTGGGAATGCGGGCAAACGCCCGGATCCGGACCGGCTGGAGCCCCGCGACCGTCACGACGAGCACTTGGGGTCCCTCCGTCGGGCCGAGTGTCCAGGCTCCGGGGGTAGCGGCCCCAGACGCGTTGGTCGGAGCCGAGGATGCGGCAATCGATCCGCCACCCGAGTCGACCGCGAACGAGACGGTGACGTTCGGGACCACCGCCCCCGCGGCGCTCCGGACCACCACGACCGGCGGAGTGGCCACGGCCGTTCCGGGGGCGGCCTCCTGGCCGTCGCCAGCGGTCACGGCCAACGAAGCAGGGGTGGGCGGGGGAGGTGGCGGCGGCGGTACCGGATCTGTCGAGCCTCCGCCACACCCGGCGATCAAAGCGACAGCGGCGGTCCAGAGCGCAGGGGTTCGAAGGCGGGGCACGGGGCGAATCTCCGAGGGGTACCCATGAAACGCGCCGAACCCTCCTTCCGGGGATCATCGGGGATGGGATACCTTGAGCGACCATGATGCCTGCCGAGTGCGTCTGAGCTCCAACGAGGTGACCCGCCTTCTGGCCGAGGCCCAGGATGGTGTCCCCGGCGCCGCCGACCGCCTGGCCGCCCAGGTCCACGCCGATCTCCGGCGGATCGCAGACGCGGCGCTGGCCCGCGAAGCGGCCGGACACACCCTCCAGCCGACCGAGATCGCGGACGAAGCGTTCGTCCGCCTGGTCGCCCAGGAACGGGTTACCTGGCAAAGCCGCACCCACTTCTTCGCGGTGGCGGCCGGCATCATCCGGCGGATCCTGATCGACCACGCCCGCGCCCGGCGCCGGAAGAAGCGGGACCACGGGATTCGCGTCACCCTGGGCGACGACGTGGCCTCGACCGGCGAACCGGATCGTCTCCTCGACCTGTTGGCGCTCGACGAGGCCCTCGGCCGTCTGGCCGAGGTGGCCCCGCGGCCGGCGCGGGTGGTCGAGTTGCGCTTCTTCGGCGGTCTCGAGGTCCCCGAGGTGGCCGCGGTGCTCGAGACGTCGCCGGCCACCGTCAAGCGCGACTGGACCTTTGCCCGGGCCTTCCTTCTCGACGCGATGGGATCCGAATCCGCCGGCTGACCGATGCACACCCCTGACCTGACCCCTGAACTCGTGGCCCGCCTCCAGGAGCGGTTCGAAGCCGCGCTCGAATGCGATGCGGCCGGCAGGGAACAGTTGCTGGCGAGGCTTCGGGAAACCGATCCCCTGATCGCCGAGCGGGTGGCCGGCCTGTTGGCGGCCCATCAGCGGACCGACAGCTGGCTCGAAACGCCGGGCCAGGCGGCCCGGATGCTCGGCGGCGTCGCGGCCGATCCGGTCGGCGGGCGGGTCGGTCCCTACCGCATCGTCCGGGTCGTCGGCGAAGGGGGAATGGGGGTCGTCTACGAGGCGGTTCGCGACGACGACCAGTACCAGGCGCGGGTGGCGGTCAAGCTGCTCCACCGCCACGCGGGTTCCGAGTCCGCGATGGCCCGGTTCCGCCGCGAACGGCAGATCCTGGCCCGGCTCCGGCACCGGAACATCGCTACGCTGCACGATGGCGGGGTCACGGCGGAGGGCCGTCCGTACTTCGTCATGGAACTGGTCGATGGCGAACCGCTGACCCGGTACGCCGACACCCGCCGCCTCGGCGTGGCCGCCCGGATCGCCCTGTTCCAGCAGGTCCTGGCCGCCGTCCAGTACGCCCATCAGAGTCTGGTGGTCCACCGGGATCTCAAACCGGCGAACATCCTGGTCACGTCCGACGGTTCGGTGAAGCTGCTCGACTTCGGGATCGCCCGCCTGCTCACGCCCGAGGACGACGCGGATGCCCCGCCGCTCACGGAATTCGGCGGGCGGGCCTACACGCCCGACTACGCGTCGCCCGAGCAGCTCCGGGGCGAGCCCGTCGGCACCAGGTCGGACGGCTACTCGTTAGGCGTCGTGTTGTTCGAACTCCTCACCGGCACCCGCCCCTTCGACCTTCGGGGGAAATCCACGGCGGAGACCGAACGGGTCGTGGCCGAACAGGAGCCGCCGCGGCCCAGTGCGGCGATCGGGCCGGGCCGGGAAGCCGTCCTCGGCGAGCGGACCGGCGCCCGGCTTCGGTCCCGCCTCGCGGGAGATCTCGACGCGATCATTCTCACCGCGCTCCGGAAGTCGCCCGACCGGCGGTATGCCTCGGCCGCCGATTTCAGTCAGGATCTCGCCCGGCATCTCGACGGGCGCCCGGTGGACGCGCGGCCCGAAGGGTGGGCGTACCGGTTCGCCAAGGCAGTGCGGCGCCGGAAGGTCGAATCCGCGGCCGCCGCGGTGGCGGTGGTGGCGCTCGCGGCGGGGACGACGGCCGCAATGCTCCAGGCCCGGCGGGCGGATCGGGAAGGCGCCCGCGCCACCCAGGTCAAGGAGTTTCTCGTTTCGATGCTCGGCGCGGCCGATCCCGCCGCGCTCGGTCGGGATGTCCGGGTCCGCGACGTCCTCGATTCGGCCTCGGTCCGGGCGGGCACGCTGGCCGATCCCGATCTCGAACGCGAAATCCGTCAGGTGATCGGCGGGACCTATCTCGGGCTCGGTGTCTATGCCCCGGGCCTGGCGGAATACCAGCGCGCCGAGCGGCTGGCGCGCCAGGTTGCCCCGGGCGGCAGCCGGGTCACCGCCGAGGCGACTGCGAAGGTCAGCACGGCGCTCGAGTTCCTCGGCCGGTACGGCGAGGCCGACTCGGTCCTGAAGGTCGCCCTGGCCGAGCATCGGCGGTTCGCGCTGCCGAACGATCCGGCCGAGGCGGACTACCTCGACCGGCGGGGACGGATCCTGGCCCAACTCGGCCGAATGGCCGAGGCCGAGCCGTTGTTCGAGGAAGCGCTCGCCGCGCTCCGGAGCCAGGGGGCGAGCGACTCCGCCCTCGCGCAGGCGACCTCGAACGTGGCGTTCATCAACGCGAATCTGGGCCGGATGGCCGTGGCCGAGTCGCTGATGACGCTCGCGGCGGACCTCGCGGAGCGGGGCCTGGGTCCGAAGAGCCCGTTGCTGGCGGCCATATTGTCGCCGCTGGCCACCATTCAGGACGAACAGCATCACGCGGCCGCCGCCGAGTCCACGTTCCGCCGCACGATCGCGATGCGGACCGAGTTGCTCGGCCCGGAGCACCCGGACCTGGCGTGGAGCATGTTCAACTACGCGGACTTCCTCCAGTCTCACGGCCGCCCGACGGAGGCGGCGGACTGGGCCCGCCGGGTGCTGGCGCTCCGCGGCCGGTCGCTCGACGACAGTCATGTGGCGGTGGGAACCTCGCTGAGCCTGCTCGGCCGGTCGCTGGCCCAGCTCGATTCGCTCCCGGCCGCGGTGGAATCGTTCCGGGAGAGTCTCGCGGTCCGGCGCCGCAATCTTCCCGCCGGCCACTTCCTCATCGCCACGGCCGAAGGCTATCTCGGTTCGGCGCTCGTGCGCGTCGGCGAGTGGGGCGAAGCCGAGCGGCTCCTCCTGGACGCTGAGGCAATGCTGGCCGGTACGGGCCGGACCCGGAACCAGGCGGAGGTGCGGACCGGCCTGGTGGCGCTCTATCGAGCCCGCAACCGTCCCGCGGAGGCCGACCGCTGGCAGGCGCGGATCGACTCCCTCGGGGAACTGGGCATTGGCAGCGCGCCGGCGGCACCGGCCGACAGCACTCGACCGAGGTCGGACCGCGGCCGGCGTTGACGCCCGACGGCGGTGCGGTAGACTTCTCGGCACCTTCGCCGCCCTGACCGCTTCGTCAGCCTGATGGAGCATCTCCCCGCCGTCATCTACGACGATCACCTCGAGCTGGCGCGGGAGGTGGCGCGCCGGATCGCCACCGTCGTCCGCCACGCCGAACAGGAAGGTCGGGGTGCCGTCCTCGGGCTCGCGACCGGCTCCACCCCGGTCGGCGTCTATCGGGAACTCGTCCGGATGCACCGGGAGGAAGGTCTCAGCTTCCGCCGGGTCACGACGTTCAATCTCGACGAGTACTATCCGATGGATCCGGGCAACCGGCACTCCTACCATCGGTTCATGCGGGAAAACCTCTTCTCGCTCGTCGACCTGCCGCCGGAACAGACCCATGTCCCTCGCGGTGACGTTCCCCGCTCGGAGGTTGCCGCCCATTGCCGGGCGTACGAAGCCCGGATTCGCGAGGCGGGCGGCATCGATTTCCAACTCCTCGGGATCGGGAAGACCGGCCACATCGGCTTCAACGAACCGGGGTCCGGTTCGGTCAGCCGGACCCGGCTCGTCACCCTCGACACGATCACCCGGCGCGATGCGGCGTCCGACTTCTTCGGCGAAGGGAACGTGCCGCGGGAAGCGATCACGATGGGCGTGGCCACGATCCTCGAGGCGAAGGAGATCGCCATCCTCGCCGTGGGCGAGCACAAGGCCGACATCGTCCGCCGCGCCGTCGAGGGCGAGGTCGATACCGAGGTGGCCGCGACGTTCCTCCAGCGCCACCCCCGAACGACGTTCTTTCTCGATCAGGCCGCGGCGGCGCGACTGACCCGGGTGGCCACGCCGTGGCTCGACGACGCCGTGGAGTGGACCGACGACCTCGCCATTCGAGCGGTCATCTGGCTTTCGGAACGGACCGGCCGGGCCATCCTCAAGCTCACCCAGCGCGACTACGCCGAGCACCGGCTGTCGAGCCTGCTGGCGCGCTTCGAGTCGCCGGGTGCCCTCAACGGCTTCGTGTTCAACGCGCTCGGACGCAAGATCCGGGGACGGTCGAAGCTGCCCCGGGGCCAGCGGGTGATCTGCTTCTCGCCCCATCCGGACGACGACGTCATCTCGATGGGCGGCATTCTCCGGAAGCTGGTCCTCAACGGCAACGACATCGTCGTCGCCTATCTGACCAGCGGCAACATCGCGGTCTTCGACCACGACGTCCGCCGCCATCTCGACCTCCTCGGCCGGATCGCGCGGGAACGCGGCCTGGCGCCGGAGGCCACGGCGGCGCTCGCGGAGCGGGTGGACCGGTTCCTCCAGGCCAAGGCTCCCGGCGACGTCGACAGCGACGAGATCCAGGACCTCAAGCGAATGATTCGCGAGAGCGAAGCGGTGGCCGGGATCGAGACCCTGGGCCTCCCGCGCGACGCGGCCCGGTTCCTCAACCTGCCGTTCTACCGGACCGGGACGGTGCGCAAGGCGCCGATCACCGAGGCGGACGTGACGATCGTGCGCCGGCTGATGGAGGAGGTCCAGCCGGACCTGGTTTTCGTGGCCGGCGACCTCTCCGACCCGCACGGGACCCACCGGATGTGCAAGGAGGCCATCGACCGCGCGCTGGACGGACTGGCGCGCCGGCCGGAGGTCTGGCTCTACCGCGGCGCCTGGCAGGAGTGGTCCGTGGCCGAGGCCACCTGGCTGGTGCCGCTCGCGCAGGAGGAACTCGGGCTCAAGATCCAGGCGATCTTCAAGCACCAGTCGCAGAAGGACTCCGCCCCGTTTCCGGGACTCGACGATCGCGAGTTCTGGCAGCGGGTCGAAGCGCGGAACAAGGAGACCGCCGCGGTGCTCGACCGGCTCGGTCTGGCGGAGTATTTCGCGATGGAGGCGTACGTCACGCCGCCCGTCCGGTGAGGTGTCGCCGCCTGCCGCCGATGCTGGCGGTTGCGCTGGCGGCGTGCGGCGGGTCCGCTCCCTCGGTGGCGCCGGAGCCGCGCGCTCTCGGCCCCGATCGTTTCCTCCAGGTGCCGCCGCGGCCGCCGGGCGTTCCGGGCGGCGCCGACCTGGGCCGGCAACTCGACAGCCTCGATCTGGCCGGGCGGGAGGAGCGGGTGTTCCTGGAGGTGGCCCGCGGCAACGTGCCGTCATGGCTCCGCCGGCTCGTTCCCGTCGAGTTGGCCGGTCGGGTAGCTGGCCGGGAACGCCGCGTGGTGTTCTGGGTCACGCCGGACTACCTGGCCGTCGGCGCCGATGCCGACTATCTGCTCCAGCCGCTCTCGCCCCAGGCCGCTCAGCGGATCGCCGATCTCGTGGCGGCCTCGCTGCCCACGCCGGCCATGGTCGACGCGATCTGGGCGGCCGCCCGGGTTCGCCTCGACCCCGCGCCGATTCCGCCGAGTCCCCGGATGACGACGGAGGCGGTCTTCGTGGACCACAACGAGATGGTCGCGGCAGCGCGGCGCCGCTCGCCGGAACCGTTAGGCGCCCTGGTGGCGGGCGACAAGAAGGACGTGGTGCTGGTACCGGCCCTGGCCGAGTCCCCGGGCAGGGTGGCGATCTACGGTTGGCACCGCCTGACCGGCGACCCGATCCAGCCGGTTTACCTCGGGCACACGGATCGGTGGGTCGACTACAGCCATGGAATCCGGCTGGTGAGTCGCCGGATGCTCGTCGACGGCGCCGAACGGGACCTCCGCGAGGTGCTCCGGGATCCCGACCTGGCTCCGCTGCTCACCCGCGGTGGGCCGATCGCGGCCCCTGCCTATCCGGTCCGGCCTGACTGACCTGGGGGGAGCCGCCCGGCGGCACCGGGGCAAGCCCGCGGGAGGACTCCCCGGCGGAGAGCGCACCGCCTTTCAGGGTTCCTTCACGCCAAGCGGCTCACATTGCTGGACGGATTCCCGGAAGCCGCACCCGCACTCCCTGAACCCATGACGGCACATTCGTTCGAGACGGCCGGCCAGCAACATGGCAGGCGCAGTTGGGCCGAGCCCTGGAAGATCAAGATGGTGGAACCGCTCCGCATGGTGGCGGCGGAGGACCGGCGGACGGCGCTGGCCGCGGCCGGCTACAACACCTTCCTGCTCCGGTCAGCGGACGTCTACATCGACCTCCTCACCGACAGCGGCACCGGGGCAATGAGCGACCGGCAGTGGGCCGGCATGATGCTCGGCGACGAAGCCTATGCGGGCAGCGTCAATTTCTACCATCTCGAAGCGGCCGTCCGCGAGCATTTCGGCTTTCGCTGGGTCCTGCCGACGCACCAGGGGCGGGGCGCCGAGCACCTGCTCAGCCGGGCCGCCATCCGGCCGGGCCAGTACGTACCCGGCAACATGTATTTCACTACCACGCGGCTGCATCAGGAACTGGCCGGCGGGACGTTCGTCGATGTGATCGCCGACGCGGGCCATGATCCGGCCAACCTGAATCCCTTCAAGGGCAATGTCGACCTTGCCAAGCTCGAGGAGTTGGTCGGGCAGGTCGGGGCGGACCAGATCGCCTTCGTCAGTCTGGCGGCTACGGTGAACATGGCCGGCGGGCAGCCCGTGAGCATGGAGAACGTCCGGGCCGTCAGGAGCTGGTGCGACCGACACGGCGTCCGGCTCTTCCTCGACGCCACCCGCGTCGTGGAGAACGCGTTCTTCATCCAGGAACGGGAACCGGGGTACGGCGGCCGGTCGATCAAGTCGATCGTTCGGGAGTTCTGCGGCCACACCGACGGGGCCTGGATGAGCGCCAAGAAGGATGGTCTGGTAAACATCGGCGGCTGGCTCGCGGTGAACCAGGAAGCGCTCTTCGAACAACTGGGCAACCTCGCGGTGGTCTACGAGGGACTCCACACCTACGGCGGCATGGCCGGCCGGGACATGGAGGCGCTGGCGCTCGGGATCGGCGAGGCGGTCGAGGACGACTACATCCGGGCCCGGATCGGGCAGGTCCGCTATCTCGGCGAACTGCTCCGCGACTGGGGGATCCCGATCGTCGAGCCGATCGGCGGGCATGCGGTGTTCCTGGATGCCAGGCGGTTCTACCCACACCTGGCGCAGGATGTCTTCCCGGCGCAGACGCTGGCGGCCGAGTTGTATCTCGATTCGGGCGTGCGGAGCATGGAACGCGGGGTGGTGAGCGCCGGCCGGGATCCCGCTACCGGCGGCCACCGCTATCCGAAGCTCGAATTGACCCGGCTCACGATTCCGCGGCGGGTCTACACGCAGGCCCACATGGACGTCGTCGCGGAGTCGGTGCGGGCGGTGTGGGAGGCCCGCGAGCGGACTCGCGGGCTCCGGATGGTGTTCGAGCCGAAGTACCTCCGGTTCTTCCAGGCGCGATTCGAACCGCTCTGACGTCGGGTTGCCGCGGCCGGCCACGGCCGATGGCCGCGGCCGGTCCTCACGTCGTCAGCCCCGAGGATCGAGAATCGCGTCGATTCGTTCGGCCAGGTCGGCCCAGTGCGCCCGCTGGACGGCGTCACCGGTCCGAGCGGCCGCGCCCGCCCGGCTTCGGAGCCGGACCAACTGGGCTCGAACCAGCGGGCGCATGTCGCTCCGGCCGATGCTCGGCGGCGGACCCTGGTTGAAGAACGGGTTCGCGGCGGTTGGCAATTCCTCCGCCATCAGGAACCGGGCCCGCTCGAGCCACGCGCGCTGCAGGGCACGACGATAGCCGTCGGCCGGCCCGCCGGCGGGGAACACCGCATCGGCCAGATCGTCGAGGTACTCCCGCAGGGGGTAGCCGCGTCCCGGGAAAAGCGCCTCGGCTTCCGACAGGCGCGCCAGCCGCCGCGGGTCGAGCATCTGGTTGAGGACGCCGACCTGCCGGCGGCTCAGATTCTCGGCGGTGCCCGCACCACCGATGCGGGCCACGATCGCCGCGTCGTTGAGCCAGACCGGCGCCTCGAACACCTCGCCGGCGAGCCAGGCCACCGCTTCCTTCTGGCGCGCCCGGGCTACCGGCTCGAATACGGTGCCGGCCTGGTCGCTCGACTTGGTGACCTGATGCTGTCCCCCGACGAGCGTCGTGACGTGGCGGACATACGTCCCCCACTGGCCCAGCAGCTCGTCGTGGAGCTCGTCGAGGTCGTCGTAGGTCTCGCCGGGGGTCGAGGTCCACGCCACGAGGTTGGGGACGACGCGTTTGAGATTGGCGATCGCGTAGCGGGACGCCTTCACCGGGTCGTCACCCATGTCCTCCGTCTGGCTTCGCGGATCGGTCGACACGCCCTGCGGCAGGTAGTGGTACATCGGGTCGTCCGCTTTCTCCATGATCCAGCGATGGAGAATCGGCCGCTCGGCCTCGGGCGTTGGGGCCTGAGGCAACGCCCGGTAGCCCCAGTTGATCGAGTAGTGGTCGTAGGGTCCGATGTGGCGGATGAAGTCCAGCGGCCGGAGTCCGTCACCCGGCTGGGCGATGTAGTTCTGGCGGGCGTAGTCCATCACCGATGGCGACACGCCCATCCGCCTGGCGAAACCGGGATTCCGGAGCGAATCCACCGGGTAGGCCGAACTCGCGACCATGTTGTGCGGCAGCCCGAGCGCGTGGCCGATCTCGTGGGCAATGACTTGCCGCATCGTCTCGCCCATCAGGTCTTCGGGAATGTCGAGCGTCCGCGCGGCCGGATTCGCGGCACCGGTCTCGAGAAGCAGCCGGTTTCGGTAGCTCCGCATGTGGTTGTGGTACCAGACGATGTCGCTCTCGATGATCTCGCCGGTGCGGGGATCCGAGGTGCTGGGCCCCTGGGCGTTCCGGGTGAGGCTCGCCGCCCAGCGCACCACGGAATACCGGATGTCTTCGGGATCCCAGTCCGGGTCCTCCGCCTTGCTGGGCGGGTCGCGCGCGACGATCGCGTTGCGGAACCCGGCCGTCTCGAACGCGGCCTTCCAGTCCTCGACTCCCTGCTTGACGTACGGGCGCCATTTCGCCGGGGTGGCCGGATCGATGTAGTACACGATCGGCTTGATTGGCTCGACCAGCTCGCCCCGGGCGTACGCTGCCGGGTCCTTGGGCTCCAGCCGCCACCGGCGAATGAAGGTCTGGGTCGCCGCTTTCTGCTCGTCGAGGCCGTAATTGACCCGGTTGATCGCGAAGTAGCCGACCCGCGGATCGGCATACCGCGGGCGCATCGGCTCCCGCGGCAGGAGGACCAGCGACTGGGCCATTTCGAGTGAGATGGTGGCCGTTTCCGCTTCGGCGGGCGGTTGCCCGGCATCGAAAGTCTGGAGATGGCGAACTTCGACATTCTCAGGGTAGCTCGACACCCGGAGGATGGCGCTCCGCGCCGGATCGAGCCGCCGCACCTGATAGGTCCGCCGCTGCGCCGGGCTGAGGCCGCCGATGGCCGGGGTGTCGCCCTGGAAGAAGTCGGTCACATCGATGACGATGGCCGAGCTGTCGCGGTTCCAGGCGCGGATCGGGAACGCCCCGAGGATCGGAGCGAAGTTGTTGGCGACCACGCTCTGCGCGATCGGGAGCGAGTCGTCCGCCACGGCGTCGAACGAGTACTTCCGGGCCAGCAGCCGCGTGCCCTGGCGCTCCCACCGAACGACCTGTTCGTTGACCGACACCCCGGCGGGGAGAAAGCCGCCCATGCCCGGGGCAACGCCCGCAATCCGGCTGACGAGCAGCATGTCCCGGCCGAGGAGCGAGACCGGCACCTCGAACAGGTAGCGGTCATCAACCTCGTGCACCAGGAACACGCCGGAATCGGACTTCGCCCCGCGGGTGACGACCTGGGTGTAGGGCCGGGGGCCGGTGGTCGCCTGACCACCGGGGCGGCCGGCCGGTGGCTGGCCGCCGGCGCGCGTCGAGTCGGATGCCGCCTGCGCGGCCGCGGCTGGCGGCACCGCACCCGCGGGTCTCGGCGTCCCCGTCGGAGGCGACGCCGCGGCGCCGGCGCAGGCAGCGAGGCAGACGGCCAGTGCGGCCGGGCTTCCGGTTCGTATGCGGCTCACCGCGATTCCTTGTTCGGGTCCAAAACAAAGTACCTCCGGGGCGCGGCGCCGCGAAGCACCGGCGCTTGCGGGGGCGCATGATTCCGGCGACGTTTTCGGAATGGCCGTTCCCGCCCGGCTGGCCCCACTACGAGGACTCCTTGGCTTCGGTGCCTTCACCGGCGCCGTTTGGGGGCTCGTCGGCCTCGCGATCGGGATGGCGGTGCTGGTCTTCGACCCGGCGTCGATCGACGCCGGGGAGGAGCCGTACTGGATTGCCTTCTACTTTTCGCGGGCCGGCATCACGGCCGGCATCTTTGCCGGGCTGCTCATCGCGCAGGCGGAGCGCCGCAAGGCCGTGACGTCCCTTCGAGCGATCCGGCTGTCCGGATGGGGGGCTCTCGGCGGGGTCGCCGTGTCTCTGTTCGGTCTCGGACCGGCGCCGATGTGGCCGATCTTCGCCCTGCTCGGGGCCGGGACCGGGCTCATGGCCTGGACCGCCGTGCGGCGCGGGTCCCCGATCGCGGCACCGCCGCCGCCACTCCTCCCGTAGCCGCGGAAACGCCCCCCCGGGCGTCGCGTTCCGGACCCGATCTCACCCCGGCGTTATCCGGTCGCTTTCCCGCTCCGGTCGGGAGATTCGGCGCTCCTCGCCGCGTCGGGCAATGGTCAGCGTGGCAGCGGCTGACAAGGCCCCCAAGATGGTCGAGGGTATGGCGAGTGCGAGGGTAATTCGCCAGATCGGTAGTTCGGGGTTCAGGCTTGCCAGGCCAATGGCGGCTAGGGCCGCCGGAAGGAGGCTCAGCCCCAGGCCACCGGCCGCCCCCCAGGCGGCAACGCGTGGCAGGGAGAGATCGGAGAAGCGGCGATGGCGGCCGGCAACCGCGAGCACCAGAGAGAACAAGACGCCGGCGAGGAATCCGGGAATCGCAAGCGCGGGCAGCGGCGCGTCGAAGATCCGGAAGAACCAGTCGAGTGGCAGCACCAGGCTGACAACGCCGATCAGCAGGCCCGCTCCGGCCCAGCCGACCGCCCACGTCATTCCCATGCCGAATGCGCCGCGGAGTCGGCGCAGCCATGTCCCCATCATGTCGCTCCCTGCTGTTCGACCCCCGCGGCGCAGCCGAGCCGGATCACTCGAAGCTGACGGGACGGCGCCGGCCATCGCTGGCCGCCGCCCTTGCCGCCGTTCGGACGGAGCGTGACCTTTCGCCGACCACCCCCGTCTACCGGAGGCAACATGCTGGAACGCGTCGTTCCGTGCCTCGCGCTGTCCCTCGCTTGTTCCTCGGCGGCCGCCGCGCAGGTCCGCGCTCCCGGCAATACCTGGCCGGTGACGACGCCGCAGGCGGCCGGGATCAACGGCGCCGTACTGGACAGTGTCGCTGCCGAGATCGCCGGCGGGGCCTATGGCTATATCGACCGGATGCTGGTGATTCACCAGGGCCGGATCGTCTTCGACCGGAGCTACCGGTACGACTACGATACAATCTACGGCGACTCCGCCCGGGCCCGAAGCGCCCTCAACGCCGGCCACCCGACGGGCCCCTACAACTACTTCAACCCCTGGTGGCACCCGGCCTGGCGTCGCGGTGACCTGCACACCCTCCAGTCGGTCACCAAGACCGTCTCGTCGATCGTCATCGGCGTGGCGCGGACCCGGGGCGACTTCCCGTCGATCGACACCCCGATCCTCCGGTTCTTCGACACCACCAAGGTCGCGAACATCGATGCCAGAAAGCGGCGGGTTACGGTCCGGCACCTCCTCACCATGACCGGCGGCTTCGACTGGAACGAGAACCTCCCGTACATCGACCCCCGCAACAACGCGGTCGCCATGGAGGCGAGCGGTGACTGGGTCAAATACACCATCGACCTGCCGATGGCGCGGGACCCCGGGACGGAGTTCAACTACAGCAGCGGCGAAACGGAACTGCTGGCCGAGATCTTCTTCCGGGCCACGGGGGTCGACATCGAGGAGTATGCCGCCCGCCACCTGTTCCACCCCCTCGGGATCGAGCGGTGGTACTGGAAGCGGATTCCGACCGGCCTCATCGACACGGAGGGCGGGCTCTACCTCGAGGCGAGCGACCTGGCCCGGCTGTGGCAGCTCTTCCTGCAGAACGGCGTCTGGAATGGCGAGCGGGTACTCGCGGCGGACTGGGTGAAGGAGTCGGTGACGCCGGCGGTCCGGGTCGCGAACCGACCCGGATCGTCGTCGTACGGGCTCAAGTGGTGGCTCCATCCCCACCCCGAAGACAGCGCCCGGTTCGTCTGGGCCGGCTCCGGATTCGGAGGGCAGCTCCCGGTGGCGATCCCGGACCGGGAGCTGGTGGTGGTCTTCAACGGCTGGAACATCCTGCCCGGCGGCCGCGGCCTGCCGCTCCGCGCGGTGCTGGCGCGGATCGTCAAGGCCGTGCCGCCGGCCAGGTGAGCGGCCGGCGGCCGGCGCGCTAGTAGGTCACTTTGAACTTGCCTTCGGTGATGACCTTGTTGCCGGTCGCGCCGGTGCCGCTCACGGGGGCCATGGTGAACTGGAAAGTCCCTTCGGCGGCACTGGCTGAGACCGACGTGACCGTGATCGAGCCGCTGCCGCTGCCCGACGTAGCCAGCCACCCCTGGCCCGCGATGGTGAGGTTCCCGTTGGCCCCGACGCTGGTGCCGATCGCGTAGGTCCCCGGGCCGGGGGCGATGGCCGCGAAGCCGAGGCCCCGCGAATTGGCATCGGAGGCTCCGATGACGAGCAGGTTGTTGGAATAAGCCGCGGTAATGGCGATCGCGGTCCACGATGAGCCGTCGATCTTGGCCGACATCGAGCCATTGGGGAGTTCCGAGGGACCGGTGTCGCCCCCGCCGCAGCCTGCCCCGAACGCCAATGCCGCGACCGCGGCGGTCCAGATCCAACGTGACATGGGTCCCTCGCTTGGTTGGTGATCCGACGGTCCGACAGAACAGGTACTTGTTCACAATGCGCAATCCGGCCCGGAAAACCGTCGCGGCGGGCCGGCTGCTAGGTTTCCGCGATGTTCGACGCCTTTCGCGGCGCGGTCGGCCTCATTCTCTCCGGGGATCCCGAGTTCCTCCGGATCGTCCTGCTGAGCCTGCGGGTGAGCCTGGCGGCCGTGCTGCTGGCGGCACTCGTCGCCCTCCCGTTGGGTGCCTTCGTGGCCGTTGCCCGATTCCCCGGCCGGCGGGCCGTGGTCGTCCTCCTCAACGCCTTGATGGGACTGCCGCCGGTGGTGGTCGGCCTGACCGTGTATCTGCTGCTGTCCCGGGCCGGACCGCTCGGCCGGTTCGGCCTCCTCTTCACCCCGACCGCGATGATCATCGCCCAGGCCATTCTGGTGCTGCCGATCATCGCCGCGCTGACCCGGCAGGCCGTGGACGATGCCTGGGTCGAGTACCGGGAGCAACTCCGGTCGATGGGGGCGACGGGGTGGCGGGCGGCCGCCGCCGTCTTGTGGGACCTCCGGCTTTCCCTGGTGACCGCGGTCCTGGCAGGGCTCGGGCGCGCGGCGGCGGAAGTGGGTGCGGTGATGATCGTCGGGGGCAACATCTCCGGCGTGACCCGGGTGATGACGACGTCGATTGCCCTCGAGACCTCGAAAGGCAATCTCGACCTTGCGCTGTCCCTCGGCATGGTACTGATCGCGCTCGTGCTGCTGCTCAACGCGGCGGCACACCTGGGGCGCGAGGCCGCCGCGCGGCGGTGGGGCTGACGGTGTCGATCCTCCCCCTCCGGCTCGACGCCGTGGGCTACGCCGCCGGTGGCCGGACCCTGCTCGAGGAGATCTCGGCCACCCTGGAGGCAGGCTGCCGGACCGTGATTCTGGGCGCCAATGGAGCGGGGAAGACCGTGCTGATGCGGCTCTGTCACGGGTTGCTCGTGCCGACCACTGGTTCGATCGTCTGGGCGTCCGCCGGGGAACCGGGCCGGCAGGCCATGGTCTTCCAACGGCCGGTAATGTTGCGCCGCTCGGCGCTCGCCAACGTGGCCTTTCCCCTCAAAGCCGCAGGAGTGGCCCGAAGCGAGCGGCAGGACCGGGCCGCCGCGGCCCTCGCCGAGGTTGGCTTGAGCGCCCGCGCCGGCCAGTCCGCCCGGCTCCTCTCCGCCGGCGAACAGCAGCGGCTGGCCTTGGCGCGAGCCTGGGTCACCCGGCCGGAGGTCCTGTTCCTCGACGAACCCACCTCGAGTCTCGACCCCACTGCGGCGCGCGAGGTCGAAGCGATTCTCGGCGCCGTTCACGCGGCGGGTACCAAGCTGGTGCTCACCACCCACAACCTGGGGCAGGCGCGGCGCCTCGGCGACGAAGTCCTTTTCCTTCATCAGGGCCGCATGGTCGAACGGGGTCCGGCGGCCCGGCTGCTGTCGGACCCGTCCTCGGCCGAGGCGCGGGCCTACCTCGCCGGGGAGTTGCCATGACGTGGCCGACCCGCGAGGCGGTGGACCGCCGCCGCGTCGTGGCAGCGCTGGCCGCAGCATTCCTCGCGGTGGCGGGACGTTCCCTGGCGGCCCAGCCATACCTTACGCTCGCCTCGACGACGTCGACCGAACAGTCCGGTCTCTTCGACCGGATTCTCCCGCTGTTCGAGCAGGCCACCGGCATCCAGGTCAGGGTGGTGGCGCTCGGGACGGGACAGGCGCTGGCCCTCGCCGAACGGGGCGATGCGGATGCCGTCCTGACGCACGATCCGGAGGCCGAGGCGAAGGAAGTCGCGGCCGGCTGGCTGGTCGAGCGGCGCGAGGTCATGTACAACGACTTCGTGCTGCTCGGTCCCGCGGCCGATCCGGCGCGGATCCGGGGCGGGCACGACGTGGTCGCGGCGTTCCGTGCGATTCGCGCCGCGCGGGCGCCGATGGTGTCGCGTGGCGACCGGAGCGGCACCCACGCCGCCGAGCTGCGGTTCTGGGCCGCCGCCGGCGGAGCGCCGGACCCGGTTCGGGATCGCTGGTATCGCGAGACCGGGTCCGGAATGGGGCCGGCGCTGAACACGGCGGCCGCGCTCGACGCCTACCTGCTGGCGGACCGCGGCACCTGGCTCTCGTTCGCCAATCGAGGCAGCCTCGCGGTCCTGCTCGAAGGCGACTCCCGGATGTTCAATCAATACGCCGTGGCACTGGTGAACCCCGCCCGCCATCGGGCCGTCAAGGCGGCCCTGGCCCGTCGGTTCGCCGACTGGCTCGTTTCGGAGGCCGGCCAGGCCGCGATCGGCGGGTACACCATCGGCGGCCAGCGCCTGTTCGTCCCCAACGCGGTCCGCTAGAACCGGCGAGACCAGAGGCCGCTCGCCGTCGAGTGGCGTCCAGATCAAATTGCAGCCGAACCCGAACGGGGGCTGACCGATGGCGCGGAGCGGAGTGGCGTGGGTGAGGGCGGCCCTTCGGCGTTGGGTCGGAACGATCGCGGTGCTCGCGGCCGGTGCCACGCGGCCCGACCACCTCGCTGCCCAGAACCGGGACGACTGGGCGGACCTCGCCCGGTACCGGCAAGCCAATGCCGATCTGGGACCACCCCGTGCCGGCGAGTCACGTGTCGTCTTCATGGGGAATTCGATCACCGCGGCCTGGGCGCCGCTGTTCCCGGCCCAATTTCCGGGCAAGCCGTACGTCGGCCGTGGGATCAGCGGGCAAACGACGCCGCAAATGCTCGTCCGGTTTCGCCAGGACGTCATCGCCCTGGCGCCGGCCGTGGTCGTGATTCTCGCGGGGACCAACGACATCGCCGGGAACACCGGACCATCGACGCTCGAGATGATCGAGGACAACCTCGCCTCGATGGCGGAGCTGGCCCGCGCCAACGGTATCCGCGTGGTCCTCTGCTCGGTGTTGCCGGTGTTCGACTACCCATGGAAACCGGGCCTGGCGCCGGGCCCGAAGATCGCGGCCTTGAACGCCTGGATCCGCCGCTACGCCGAGACCCATGACGCCGGGTACGCGGACTTCCACGGCGCCATGGCGGACGAGCGCCAGGGCCTGCCGCCAGGGCTCGCCGCCGACGGCGTCCACCCGACCGCGGCAGGCTACGCGATGATGGCGCCGATCGTCGAACGGGCGATCAGCGAGGCGCTGGCCCGCCGCTGAGCCCGGGGCCCGGCCCTCGGCCATGGCGCCGTCCTTCCCGGCGCGCCATCTTCCCGCCGAGCGGCCGCCGACTTCCGGCGGCGCTCCGCGCCGAGGACTGAATGCCATCGACCGCCGCGCTCAGCTTCACCGTGCAGGGGACCGGTGCCCCCGTCGTTCTGCTCCACGGCCTCGGCTCGTCCAAGGCCGACTGGGGACCGCAAGTCGCGGCGCTGTCGGCCGGCTATCGCACGATCGCGGTGGACCTCCGCGGACACGGCGAGTCGCCTCATCCCGAGGGCCCCTGGACCCTTCGCGATTTCGCCGCGGACGTGGCCGAGTTGCTGCGGCGGCTCGACGCAGCCCCGGCCCACGTGATCGGCCTGTCGCTCGGCGGCATGGTGGCCTTCCAGCTCCTCGCGGACCATCCCGCGCTCGTTCGCTCGGCGGTGATCATCAACAGCGGGCCGGCCTATCCGCGGACCTGGCAGGGCCAGGTGCTGATCTGGTCGCGGTTGCTGCTGCTCCGCTGGCGGGGCCTGCCCGCCCTTGGCGGCGGCATCGCCGCCCGCCTCTTCCCGAAGCCGGAACAGGCGGAGCACCTCAGACGATTTCTCGCCGGTTTCGTCCGCAACGATCCGGCGGCGTACAGCCGGACCCTCCGCGCCATCGGGGGATTCGACGTGTCGGCCGGACTCGCCGGGATGCGTTGTCCGGTCCTCGCCCTGAGCGGCGATCGCGACTACACCCCGGTCTCGGCCAAGGCGGCCTGGGTCGGGCGGATGCCGGAGGCGCGGCTCGAAGTGGTTCCCGATTCGGGCCACGCGAGCCCGATCGACCAGCCGGATACCGTCAACCGCCTGATCGCCGAGTTCCTGGCGTCGGTTCCAGCCGCGGCGGCGTGACCGCCCGTCTGCGGGATACCGATTCGGCCGAGCGGTCGTTTCAGCTTCGGGTTTACGCCGCGACCGTTCCGCTGTCGCTGCTGGCTGCGATCGGCGTCATCGTGCTGCAGCGATCCCGAGGCCTGCTCCCGCCGGGCGCGGCGACATGGGTGCTGCTCGCCGGCCTCGTGGTCGGGATCGTGTCCGGCACGCTGGTGCTCTGGGCGACGGGCCGGATCAGCCAGGGCTTCGTCGCGGTCCTCCTGGGCGCCGGCAACCTGCCGCCGGCGCCGTCGTTCTCGCTGCAGGACTCCCTCGTCATGCGGGGCCGCCCGGATGAGGCGGCCGAAGCCTACCGCCGTCACCTCGCGGCGAACCCCGGCGATCACGACGCCCGGCTCGCGCTGGCCGCGGTGCTCGACCGCCATCTGGCGGATCCGGACGGCGCCGCGGCGGTCCTTGGCGAGATTCGCCGGCTGGCCCCGGACGACGATCGGCTCGAATGGCGGGTGTCCCAGGAACTGATCGACCTCTACCGCCGCGTCGGGAACCGCGGGCGGCTCATGGCCGAACTCGCCCGCTTCGCGGATCGACGGGCGGGAACCCGCCCCGGCGAGGCGGCGCGGGCGGAATTGCGCCGAATGAAAGCGGAGGCGTCCGCAGGGGAACGTTGAGGTCGGGCGTCAGGTCACGGTGCCTCGGGCGGCCCACGCCCTGGCGCGCAAGGCAATCGAACCGTCCGGGGCCGGAGCCAACCGGCGGCGGAGGGCATCGCCAAGCGCGGAGCGGCCCGCCTCGGTCAGCGAGGCCACATAGCTCGGGGCCGGTCCGGTGCCGAGCAGGAACGGCTGCCAGTACTCGTCGAAGCTCGCGAACGTGGTCGGTACCTCGATCGCACCCCCCGCCACGTCGCCGAGGTTCGCCGCGCGCCAGAGTGCCTCGAGGGCGCCACGACCGCAGAGCGCGAACCGGCGGCCTTCGTCGAGGGCCGCCGCCGCCGGATCGAGCCGGGCGGCCACTTCCCAGAAGATCCGCAGGAATTCCATGCCGTCGGCATAGTCCCACACGTACGCGCCGATTATTCCACCCGGCTTGAGGCAACAGCCCAGTTCCCGGAGTGCCGCGGCAGGGTCAGGAATGAAATTGAAAACGAGACCCGACACGGCGGCGTCGAAACCGTCGGCGCGGGTCGGGAGATTCCCGGCCGCGGCCACCGTGAAGGCCACGCGCGGATCGGCGAGGGACGCGCGCGCATGCTCGATGAACGGCACCGCGGGGTCGCAGGCCGTGATGGATGCCGGGTTCGCGAGCGCGCAGACCGCCGTGGTCAGCGCTCCGGTCCCGCAACCGACTTCCAGCCAGTTCCGGTCCGGGGAAACCGCGAGCCACCTGACGAACTCGCGAGCCACCTGCCGGCTCCACCGGCCCATGTACGCCTCGTACGCGTCTCCCGCCAGCCACCGGTCCCCGGTCGGATTCGTCATGGCGCCGCTCCCGTCGTCACGGGAACCTAGCACTCGATCCGGCCCGATGGCGGCCGGAGGGGGGTCCCGGGACCGAGAGCCCCGCCGGCCGGCCCGGTCCTAGAAGCGAAGCCGGAACCCGACCGAGATCACGGGGTACAGCTTCGCGAGCGGCTCGTCCTCGATCGCGTTCCGGATCTCGAGCTCCTCCGCCGCCACGTCCGACTCGAGTTGGGCCAGCGCCGCCCCGCTGAGTGGCGAATCGACCGAGAGATCGACCGTCGGTCGGCCGGTGACGACGACGCCGAGGTCGAAGGTGATCGCGAAACGGCCCCGCCCCGCGAAACCGAGTCCGAACATCGGGACGACGCTGTTCGAGTACTCGGCGCGCCCGATCAGCGCCCCGACGTCCGCCGGCTGGTAGGTGTTGTTGCCCAGCTCGACCGCGGTCTTGAGCGTTCCCTCGGCGTCGACTCGCGAATCCCAGAAGACGAGACCGCCGGTCAGCTGGAACGCGTTGCCGAAGGGATGCAGGTCCGCAAGCGCCGTGATGTTTCGCAGCCGCGGGTGGAGGTCGTAGGACACGTCCTCGACCTCGTCGTCCAGGCTGGCCTTGAGGTAGTGGAAGCCGCCTCGGAGCCCGACGTGAGGCGAGAGGTGGATCGAGACCTCGGGAGCGATGCCGAGCGTCGAGACCGAGGCGCCGAGTCCGAGGGTGCTCAGCTCGTCATGGCTGCGCCGCTGGGCCTGCCCGGCCCCGGGGAACGCAATGAGGGCCACGAGGGCGAACAACAGGATCCGCATGGCAACGGTGCTCCTTTCTGCCGGAAGCATGTCCGGCCCGGTCTGAATCGACTGTGAAGCTCGGCATACCGGATCCATACGCAGATGTCGCGTGACGGTGTCAGGGCGGGCCGGAGTCTCAGCGGTCGCGGTCGGCCGGCCCGACCGACCCCTGGTTTCCCGTCTCGACCGGATGCCGAATGCCCGACGCCGCCAGCGTAGGAACCGATCGCTCCGAGTACGCCCGGACGGCTCCCGCTCCGGTCGTACCGAGTTTCCCGTCGTGGGCCTGGACCAGTGTGCTGGTCGCGGTGTCCGTCCTCGCCGGCCTCGGCTGGCTGCTCACAGGAGGCGATCCCCTGCTCTGGGGCCTGGTGCCGTTCTCGATGCTCGGCAACTCGCTGCTCATGGTTCCGTACGACTGGTACCTCCCGGCCTACGTTCAGGACCATGCGGCGCTCCCGGGCGTCATCCTCGCGACGCTCGCCACCGTGCTGGTGGAGTTCTGGAACATGGACACCCTGGCTCGGATCCTCTCCTTCCAGGGCACCGCCGCGTTCCGCGGCCACCGGATCACCCTGCGGCTGCTCGGCTGGTATCGGCGGGCTCCCTGGTGGACCCTCGCCGTGGCCGGCGCGGCCCCGATCATTCCGTTCTATCCCTGCCGGATCCTGGCCACCCTGAGCCGTTACCCGATGTGGCGCTACCAGACCGCCGTGGTCGTGGGGCGGGGCGCTCGCTACGCGGCCCTCGCGGGGATCGGCGCGGTCGTGCCGATCGACCCGGCGTGGTACCTCGGCGCCGGTGTGCTCATGCTGGCCGGATTCGGGTGGCAGGCCGTCCGAAAGTGGCGGATCTAGCGGCGCTGGCCCTCTTGAGCGACGGCGGCCTCGAGCAGCCCCGCAAGGAGCCGCGGTTGCGGCTCCTGCGAAAAGTCGGCGTCGGAACCGTCGAGGAAATGGATCGCGTACCCGCCGGCGGCGAGCCGGTCCCAGTCACGCGCCGGGTCGGCCGAGTAGTGAGTGCGGTCGTCGGCGCGGAGCACGAGCGTGATGCGGCCGGGGAATGGTCGGGAATGGTGCCGGGCAAAGGCCTGCTGGTTCACGATCCGAACTAGGCGGGTATCCGCGGGCAACGGTTGTCGATGCCGAATCTGGCGCCGCACGGTCGCCGCGAAACCGGCCGCCGCGGCGTTCCGGAGCAATGCCCTGAGGAGATACGGACCCCGCTTCCACCAGGGGCGTTGGGCGACCTCGGCGATGGTCTGCCGGCGCGCGCGGGCCGCCGCCAAGCGTCGGAACCGGCGGAACGCGGCCGGAGCCACGTGGTCCGGAAAGTCGAGCGGGGTGGCGTCCAGCAGCAACAGCGTCGCCACCGACTCATCAGCGGCGAGCAGGTGGTGAGCCATTTCGAGGGCCACGACGGCCCCGAAACACCGTCCCCCGAGGTGGTAGGGGCCGTGCGCCTGTACCCGCCGCAACGCCGCCACGTTCGCCGCGGCGATCGCCGCGATCGTCGTCAGCGGCACCTCCCCGGGTGCGGTTCCCGAGGCCCGAAAGGCATGGAATGGCTGTTCCGGCGACAGCCGGCCGGCCCACGCCGCGAAGGCCGAATGCACGGTGCCCCCGTGCTCGACGACGCAGAAGAACGGCGGCCGGGTTCCGCCGGTTCGGAGCGGCACCAGCAGGCTGGGCGGCGAGGCGGCTCCGGTCCGGATCACTCGCGCCAGCTGGTCGATTGTGGGTGCCGTCACGAGGGCCGTCGGCGGAAGCGGCTCCGGACTCAGCTCCTCGAGATGGGCGAGCAGCGAGGCCGCGAGCAGCGAGTCGCCACCGAGATCGAAGAAGTTGTCGGTGACGCCGACCGGCTGGACGTGGAGCACCTCTTCCCAGTGGCGGGCCAGGCGCTCCTCGAGGTCGTCGCGCGGGGCGACGTACGGTCCCGCTCGGAGGAGCGGGACCGTTTCCGGCGCCGGCAGCCGCCGCCGGTCGACCTTGCCGTTCTCGCTCAGAGGCAGCCGGTCGAGGTACACGAACCGGGTCGGCACCAGGTATTCGGGCAGCGCGGCCGCGAGTGCCTGGCGGAGGACCGGTGCCGGAATCGGCGGCGTCGCGGCCGGTACGACATAGGCAACCAGCCGGTGATTACCCGCCGGATCCTCGCGGCTGGCCACGGCCGCTTCCCGCACGGCCGCCAGGCCGAGGAGCGCCCGTTCGACCTCGGCGGGCTCCACCCGGTTGCCCCTGATCTTGAACCCCGCGTCGCGGCGACCGAGGTACTCGAGGCAGCCGTCGGCGCGAAACCGGCCGAGATCGCCCGAGAGGTACGTGCGTTCGCTGCTGCCGGCCGGACCGGGCCGGAACGCCGCGTCGGTGAGCTCCGGTTGCCGCCAGTAACCAAGGGCCAGGTACCGGCTCCGAACGGCGACCTGGCCCACGACGCCGGAACCGAGTTCCCGGCCGTCGTCGCCGAGCAGCATGGCGTGCATGTCGGCGGTCGGGTAGCCGATTGGCACCACGCCGCCGTCGAGCGGGGTGTCCCGCCGCAGGAAGAATTGCCGCGTGAGTCCCGTTTCCGTCGCCCCCAGTCCGTTCACCAGCACGCAGTCGGGCCCGAAGTGCTTCCGGAACAGTTCGACGTCGAGCCGCGAGGCGGCGTCACCCTCGAGCCGGATGAGGCGGATGGCGGGGAACCGGGCGTCGCCGGTGAGGAAGCTCCGGAACAGCGCCGGTACCGAGTGGTAGATCGTCAGGCGTTCGCGGACGAGCCAGTCCCCGAGGTTCCGGCCGATGCCATCCCGCGGCGCGTCGTACGGAAACACGGCGGCGCCGTTGAGAACCGCGCTGAACAGACTCGAGACGGCCCCGCTGAACGTGGGCGCCTGAAGCAGCGTCAATCGGTCCGCCGGTCCGATCCGGAGACTGTTCGTGTACCGCATCACGTTGTGGAGGACGTTGCGCTGATTGTCGTACACGCCTTTGGGATGCCCGGTGGATCCCGAGGTGTAATAGATGTAGGCGAGCGTGTCGCCCGAAAGCGGGAGGCCGGGCCGGGTATCGGGTTGGCCGGTGATGAGGTCGTCGATGGCGGCGACCTGCCGCGACCCGGTCGTCAGCGGCGGCGCGAGGTCGGTCCTGCCTCGATCGGTGACGATCAGGGGCGTGCCCGATTCGTCGGCCAGGTCCCGCGTTCTCGGCAACGGGTGCGACTGGTCCAGCGGGACGTAGAGCTTGCCGGCCTTGAGCACCCCGAGAATCGCCGCGACGAGCGTGGTGCCTTGCGGGAGCAGGAGACCGATCGGTTCCGATGCCGGGCCCCGCCGGGCCAGGATTCCGTGGGCGATGCGGTTCGCCAGCTCATCGAGTTCCCGGTAGCTGAGGGAGTCGCCGCCGGACCGCACGGCCAGGCGGTCCGGGTGGATCGCGACCATCGCCTCGAAACGCTCCGGGATCGAGCCTTCGAGCCAGTCCCGGAGGAAGGCGACGTGGCCGGTTTCCGCGGCGAACGCCGCCGCGTCCGCGCGGGGCCTGGTCACGCTGCCGTCTGCACTCGGGAGGCTCCGGTGTCCGGGGATCGAAGGGCGGAGGGCCGGCTGGCGGTGGCCCGCCGCCTCCGCCCTTCCAAAGTAGCGCGGGTCGCCGGGTGGGGCGTCGGGCAGTGCTTGCCGCCGCTACCGGCTCCCGGCCGCAAGTTGCCGGAGCTTGCCGTCCGCTGGCGCCTCGGCGGCGGGGAGCGTGGCCAAGGCGAGGCGGTACGACAGGGCGGTACCCGTCGGGCCGTAGGGGGCCACCCGAAGTCGCCAGATCTCCGCCGACGTGGCTGTGGCGAGCATCCGTCCCGTCGATTGCCTGGCCGACCACGCCGCTGACCAGCTCGGAATGGCGGCAGCCGTCCACTCGAAATGCTCGCTCGAGCCCGGAGACTCGACCAGGATACTCCAGAGGGCCTGGCCCGAGGACCGATCGCGATCGAGGTACCGGATCCAGATCCGGCCGGTCGCTGCTCCGGTCGGCGGGACGTCGAACGAGATTGACAAGGACGGCTCGACCCGGTCTTCAACGACGGCGATCAGCGAGAGGCGAACGTACCGGTCCGGCTCCGACGCGAACTCGAGAACCCAGCTTCTGATACCTGCCTGCTGCTGGAGATACCTGACGTCGCCTGCCAACGTTCGAATGTCGGAGGCGCCGGCCCCCGGATCGGATCCGGTTCCGCAACCGGTTCCGATCAGCCCGATCAGCACCCTTGTCGCCACTCGGCGCATCGCGTCTCTCCTGTGAGGGTCGAGCCGCCCCAGGTTCCGGGCCCACGGTCCGTCACGGCGGCCGAGATTCGGGAGCGGAGCAGCCGGTGCGGCTGCTGCTTTGGACTACCGCATTTCGACTGGAGGCTTTGGCCGGCGAGTCCGAAACCCGCCCATCGCTCGAAACGAACGCGCCGGCCGTGGGAGCGATGGGCCGGCGCGGTTGGTTCATCGGACGGGCTGATGCCGCCTCAGGGTTTCCGGCGGATGGTCACGTTGCCGTTGCCGGAGGTGGCATGGATCCGGCCCCGGCCGTCGCCGATCGTTCCGCGGATGCGCCCTCGCTCGAGCCGATCCCGGGTCTCGATGTCGAAGTCCGTCCGGATCCGGCCATTGCCGGTCGAGGTCCGGATCTGGGCGCCGAAATCGTCGGGGGCCACGATCGTGATGCTCCCGCTGCCCGTGGTCAGGTCGAGGTCGGCCGGCGGATCGGCTCGCCCGATGGCGACTTCGATCGACCCGTTCCCGGTATGGGCGCTCACCTCGCCGAGGACGCTGGTGACTTCGACGTCGCCGTTGCCCGTGTTCACGTCGACCGGCCCTTCGGTGCCGTCGATGAGCACCCGGCCGTTGCCGGTGGCCGCCTTCACCGAACCCGAGGTCCCGGTCACGTCGACCCGGCCGTTCCCGGTGTTGGCGATCACCTCACCTCCCACGCCCTCGACCGCCACGGCCCCGTTGCCGGTGCCCACCTTGATCCGGGCTCCGCGCGGGACCGAGATGGTGAAGGCGACCGACACCTGGTGGCGGTCCCACCAGTTCCGGGGCAGATCGCGGCCGCTGTAGCTCCCCTCGTCACCGCACTCGTCCGCCGACTCATACACGGCGCACACCGTGATCCCGTCCCGGGAGCGCCGGACCACGAAGCCGACGTCTTCCTCGGAGCCCCGATTTACCCGCTTTTCGGCGCGGATCTCGACCGAAGAGCCCTGGCCGGCCACGACCCGGATCGGGCCGTTCGGCGAGCCGATCCGGACCCAGCCCTGATCGGGGAGGCGTTCCGAGGCGGTGAAGGCGGTTTCGGACCGGCCCACGACCGACTGGGCGGACAGCGGGGCCGCGATGGCCGTCAGCACCGCAATGGCGGCCAGGTGGCGAGAGGACAGGTGCATGGCGACCTCGGAGCAGGTGATTGTCGGTTCGATACCCGGCGGTCTGGAACCGTTGCAGTCCGGGGCCCGGCGGGCGGGCATCGGCCCTACGGGGGAAGGCCCGCGAAGGTTTGGCCGAAGGCGTCGCATCCGGCTATCATTGTCTCTGCTGCCATTTTGGCAATTTCGTGAGCTAAGTCATTCCCTTCACTGACCCTAGAGCCATTTCATGACAGACGCGAACGCCCTGCGGCAGACGCCGCTCGCCGAGATGCACCGCTCCCTGGGCGGGAAGATGGTTCCGTTTGCCGGTTGGGAGATGCCGGTCCAGTACCCGGCCGGCATCATGGCCGAGCACAAGGCGGTGCGGTCGGCGTGCGGGATCTTCGATGTGTCTCACATGGGTGAGTTTGAAGTGACCGGGCCGGATCGCAATGCGTTCGTCAACCGGATCACCTGCAACGACGTTGGAGCACTCGCCACCGGGCAGGTTCAGTATTCGGCGATCCTCTCCCGCGAGGGGACCTTCGTCGACGACTGCACCGTGTACCGGTTCGACGACAAACTGATGATCGTCGTCAATGCCGCGAACCGGGCCAAGGCCTGGGAGCACATTGTCGACCTCAAGGGCGGCGCCAACATCCGGTTGCGGGATATCTCGGACGACATCGGCCTGCTCGCGGTGCAGGGGCCCAGGACCGAGGCGCTCCTCCAGTCGATCGCCAGCGTCGGCCTCGACGCCGTCGGGTACTATCACCACGCGGCCGGCCGGATCGGCGGGGTGGACTGTTTCATCTCGCGGACCGGCTATACCGGCGAGGACGGCTTCGAGCTCTACTGCCGGTGGAAGGACACCGTAGCGCTCTGGGAGGCCATCACCAAGCTGGGCGCGCAGCCCATCGGGCTCGGCGCCCGTGACTCGCTCCGCCTCGAGATGGGCTACGCGCTCTACGGCCAGGAAATCGACGACACCATCACCCCGCTCGAGTCCGGTCTCGCCTGGATCGTGAAGCTCGACAAGGGCTCGCCCTTCGTCGGATCGGACGCGCTCCGGGCCCAGAAGGAGCGGGGGGTGACGCGGAAGCTGGTCGGCTTCGCGCTCAAGGGGCGGGGGATCGCCCGGCACGGGTATCCCACCTGGATCGACGGCCGGAGCGTCGACCTCGTCCGGAGCGGCGGCCAGAGCCCGTCGTTAGGCATCTCGATCGGGACCACCTTCCTGCCGGCGGCCCAGGCCAAGACCGGCACGGCGTTCGAGGTCGAGTGCCGGGGCGAGCGGATTCCGGCCGAGGTCGTCAAGCGGCCGTTCTGGACGCAGGGATCGGTCAAGAAATAGATGAGCGTGCGGGTCGCCGTACTCACGGTCTCCGATGCGGGAGCCCGGGGCGAACGGGACGACCTGTCGGGTGACGCCATCGTGGCCTGGGCCGCCGGCCGGGGGTACCCGGTGACGGCCCGGACACTGGTGCCCGACGAGGTCGCCGTGATCGTGCCGGTGCTGCTCGAGTGGGCCGACCAGGACCGGGCCGACGTGATTCTCACCACCGGCGGCACCGGGCTCACCGAACGGGACGTCACCCCCGAGGCCACCCGGGCCGTCATCGAGCGGGAGGTTCCCGGTCTCGCCGAAGCGATGCGGCTGTCGGTGTACCCGCGGTTCCCGCGGGCGGCGCTGTCGCGGGGGATCAGCGGCACCCGGGCCCGGGCCCTGATCGTCAACCTGCCCGGCAGTCCCGGCGGCGTGCGGGACGGCCTCGCCGTGCTCGAGTCGCTCGTCGAGCACGCCGTCGACCTCCTGCGCGGCACCCGGACCGGACACTGATGGCCGAAATCGTCCTCACCATGGCCGATCTCGAGACGGCCGTTCCCCTCAACGCGGCACTCGAGGCCGCCGGGTTCACCACCGCTCTGGTCGCGGCGGTGGATGATGCGCGGGCCGCGGTCCGGCGCGAGCAGCCGGACCTGGTGATCCTGACCGGTGCGGTGCACGAGTCGATCGCGATCGACCTCATCACCTACGCCCGGGAACTCGAGGTCTATACCCTGGCGCTGCTCGAGCCGACCGACTCCGACCGGAGCGAGCGGATCGAGCGGCTGGGCGTCACCGAGGTGGCTCCGAAGCCGATGCCCCCGGTCGAAGCCGTGGCCATGGTCCGCCGGCTGGTGGAACGCCGGCAGCTCCAGCAGCGGATCGGCATCATCGGCCAGAGCAGCGCCATTCACGAGGTCCTCGTCAAGATCGAGCAGATGGCGCCGGTGTCGACGACGGTGCTGGTGCTGGGCGAGTCGGGGACCGGCAAGGAACTCGTCGCCAAGGGCCTTCACGATCTCTCGCCCCGGCGGGGTCGGCCCTTCATTCCGGTGAACTGCGCCGCCCTCCCGGAGACGCTCCTCGAATCGGAGCTGTTCGGCCACGAGAAGGGGGCGTTCACCGGGGCGGCCGAGCGGCGGCTGGGGCGGTTCGAGCTGGCCGACACGGGGACGATCTTCCTCGACGAGATCGGGGAGATTCCCGCGAGCGTCCAGGTCAAGCTGCTCCGGGTCCTCGAAACCCGCTCGTTCTTCCGGGTGGGCGGGAGTCAGCCGATCAAGGTGGACGTCCGGGTCATCGCGGCCACCAACCGGAGTCTCCGGGAGTCGGTGGCGCTGGGCGACTTCCGGGAGGATCTCTACTACCGGCTCAGCGTGCTCAACATCGAGCTGGCCCCGCTCCGGGAGCGGCGGGAGGACATCCCGATCCTGGTCCGGCGGTTCATCCGGGAGTTCTCGAAGCAGCATGACCGGCCGTTCCGGGGCATCACCGCCGAGGCCATGCGGCGGCTGGTGGAGGCTCCCTGGCCAGGCAACGTGCGGCAACTCCGCAATCTGGTCGAGTCGATGGTGGTGCTCGCTCCCGGGACGGAGATCAGGGCGTCGGACATCCCGGCGGAGGTGTTGGAGGGGGCCCACACTCTGCTGCCGGTACTCGTCAGCCAGGCCGGAAGGCAACCCGCGAGCCAGGAACTCGAATTCATCCTTCGGAGCCTCATGGACCTCCGGCTCCAGGTCGAAGAACTGCGCCGGCGGCTCGATGAGCGTCCCTCCAAGGTCCAAGTCATTGAGATTCCAGAGACTTCGGTCAGTCCTTTGCACGAGATCGTGCCGGAATCTGCACCGGTCGATGTCCTGTACCGGCCTGGCATGACTATGGCTGAAGTCGAAAAGGCGACAATTGCCGCCGCGCTGAAGGAGTCGCGTGGCAACCGCCGACAGGCGGCCGCAAAGCTCGGAATCGGCGAGCGTACCTTGTATCGGAAGATCAAGGAATACGAACTCGACTGATTGGCCAGGTGTCTAGGAAATAGGCAACGGAGCTTGACTTTGCTCGAAGCTCGGCGGAATGTTCCGTGGAGAACCCACGGATCAACCAGGTACGCACCGTGAACTTCGTCATCGACGGCGAGGCGTGTGTCGGCTGTCTGGCCTGCGCACGGGTGTGTCCGACGAACGCCATTGCGGTGGCGCCGGACGCGACCTGGGTGCGGGTGCTGGACGAGGCCTGCATTCGCTGCGGGTTGTGCGTGCCGGAGTGCCCGCACGGCGCGGTCGAGGTGGCTGGTGAGCTGGGGCATGCGGTGGCGGTGGCGGCGGAGGGGACCGGGGCGCTGATTCTCGGGACCGAATCCGCCGCTCACTTTTACCCCGCCACGCCCGAGCAGGTGGTCAATGCGTGCTATGCGGCCGGGTTCCGGGTCGTTTCCCGGGGCGTCATCGGCGACGAGCTCGTGGCCATGGAGTATCTCCGGTTGTGGCGGACGGAGACCTGGGGCACGATGATCCGGTCCACCGACCCCGTCGTCGTGGACACGATCCGGGCGGAGTTCCCGGAGCTGGTGCCGTATCTCGCGCCGGTCGCGACGCCGGCCGTGGCGGAGGCCCGGTATCTCCGGACCGTGTACCCGGAGGACCTCAAGATCGTCTATGCCGGTCTGACCCCATCGGTCGGGGCGGAGGAAATCGCGGCGGCGGTCACGTTCGCCGATCTGGAGGAGTTGTTCCGGGCTCGGGGGGTGAACCTTCTGGCCCAACCGCTCGTTTTTACCCGGGTGCCGCAGGAGCGGCGGCGGCACCTCAGCGTGGCCGGCGGGATGCCGATCACGCTGCTGGAGGAGGCCAAGCAGTCGAGCCGGCGGTTCCAGAAGGTTCGGGGTCTCGGGGCGCTCAAGGCGATCTCCCGGGCCGTGACCGGGGACCGGATCGATCTGGGCTTCATCGACATCCTCTCGTACGAGGGGGCGCTCGATCACCCGTTGTCGGGTCCGCGCGAGGAGCTGTACTGGCGGCGGGCGGTGGTCCAGAGCACGGAGCCGCCGCGGAGCCGGGTGCCGGTCGTGGAGCCGGGCGTGATCGCGAGCGTCGGGGCGGTATTCGACATCCGGCCTCGCCGGATCGCCGCGGACCCGGAGGCGGTGGACCAGGTGCTGCGCGCCATCGGGCTGGGGCCCAACGGGCGGGCGTGGGACTGCCGGGCCTGCGGCTATGATTCCTGCAAGGAGTTCGCTGAGGCGGCAGCCTTGGGGCGCGCGTCGCTCCGCCAGTGTTCGCCGTATCAGGAGCGGCAGGCGGAGGAGGCCCAGCGGGCCGCGGCCACGGACATGCTGACCGGGTTGGCCACGTTCCGGGTGCTCCGGGACCGGCTCAGCCACGAGGTGGAGCGCAGCAAGCGGAGCGGCGACCGGTTCACGGTCCTGTTCCTCGATCTCGACCGGCTCAAGGAGATCAACGACAAGTTCGGTCACGAGTCGGGTAACGAGGTGTTGAAGGCGGTGTCCCACGAGATCCGGAAGGCGGTGCGCGCCTCGGATCTTGCGGCCAGGTATGGTGGCGACGAATTCGTGGTGGTGCTCACCCGCACCGATCTTGTCGGGGCGGAGCGTGTGGCCGAGGCGCTCCGAACCGGGGTGGAAGAGGTCGGGCATCGGTTGGGCTATCCGGTGACGGTCAGCATCGGGATCGCGGAATACGATCCGGACCGGCCGTCGAGCGGCGATTTGCTGGTGAACGCGGACCGGGCGCTCTATCGGGCCAAGGCCGCGGGCCGGAATACGGTCGCCTGACGGCGGCGGACAGGACGGAAACGTGACTGGACCCAATTCACTGCGGCAGGGCGAAGGCGGACCCGCCAAAGGCGCCGACGCGATGCCGGATCCGTGGGGGATCCGGCGGGCGGAGAATCTCCTCACCACGCTCGAGGGCGTGCTGTCGGCCCGGGTGGTGACCACGCCGCTGGGCGAGGTGAGCGAGATCCACGTGCTGGCCCAGGCGGGGCTGCAGCCCAAGCAGGTTGTCCGGAACGTCGAGTCGGCGTTGCTGGCGCATCTCGGGCTCAAGGTGGACCACCGGAAGATCAGCGTGGCCCAGACCGCCGAGGTGAAGCCGATCGAGACCCTGGAGCGGACCGCGGTGCGGGAGCGTTCGATGCAGCGGGGGGTGCTGTTCGAGAATCTCGCCGTGACCGCCGGCAGCCGGCCGATGCGGGTGTCGCTGGCCGTGTCGCTGTCGATCGGGGGCCGGGAGGAGACGGCGGAGGACGAGACGACCGATACTCCCAAGGGCCGGGTCGAGGGTGCGGCCCGGGCGACCGTGGCGGTGCTGGAGCGGCTGCTCGAGAAGCACAGCCTCGTGATCGAGAGTGTTCAGATCGTGGAGGCGGTGGACCGGAGCATCGTGTTCGTCGCCGTGCAGGGGATGGGTGGCCGGGATGCGGTATTGCTCACGGGGACGGCCGAGATTCGGCAGAGTCCCGAGCGGGCGGCCGTGTTCGCGGTCCTGGACGCCACGAATCGTTGGGTGGACGCGCGCCGGCCGGCGTAGGGCCGGGTGCGACGGTAGTCAGGGAAGTCGGGCGGGTGGACTTCTAACGAAAGAAAGGAATCAAGGGAGGGGGCCCGGTCTTCGAGTAGGAAGAGCGGAGTCGAGTGGAGACAACTGAGCGGAGCGTCTGGTAGCCATAGCGAGGCTTACCACTTCCACGAGGGAGGTAGTTGACTCGAAGGAGGTGATGACGCTCATGATCAGCTGGCTTGCTGCCATCGGTGTCGGCGTCGTGCAGTTCGTAACGGGACTGTTCTTCGCTGAAGGTGTCGACTGGAGATAGCCGATAGTCCTGGTCCCCTCCCATTCTCTATCATGCCAGCAGATCGGATCAAGCTATTCGTCGGTGCAACCGCGTTCGGCGCGGCGGCTTGGCTCGTTCTTGCTTGGACCGGAAGTGGGCCCCTGCCAGGCTTCTGGGGCATCGGCGTCCTGCTCCTCGTGGCGTTCTTGCTTCAGATCACCGCAACCATAAGTCGTGGTGGTGCGGCCGAAGGCTCACTCTCCTTCATTATTCACCTGTCTGCGGGCTTGCTCTTTGGCGGTTTTTGGGGTGGCCTCGTGGCGGGTGTGTCGACGTTGTTGAGTCAGGTACAGCTGCGGCGCGAGCCACTGAAAGCGACGTTTAACATCGCTCAACGAGTTCTCGCCGTCCTTGTCGCAATGAAGGTCTTCACCCTGCTTGGCGGTGGTTCGCCGCCCGCTCTGCTCGTGCCGGGCGTCGTGGTGGATACAAGGCTGCTGGTCTCGACTAGCCTTGCCTTCTTGGTTTCCGCCGCCGCGTACTTCATGGTGAACTCGCTGCTGGTTGCTGGTGCGGTCGCGATCTCGACGCGGCAGTCCATAGGCGACGTATGGGCAAAGACCTCCCTTTGGGTATTTGGATATGACGTGGCGGCGAGTTCGATGGCGCTGTTCGTCGCGTGGCTGTATCTGAAATTCGAGAGTCCGTCACTTCTGTCGCGTCTTGGCTTCCTGCTCTTCATTGTCCCGCTGGTGGTAGCAAAGCACGTCTACGCCAAGCTCAATACATTGCAGGGGCTCTACGACGAACTCGACAAAGCTCACGACCGCCTCGAGTTGGCCCTCCGAGAGCAACTCGAGATGATGGTCAAGTCGATCGAAGCCCGTGATCCTTACACGTCCGGCCACTCCCGCCGCGTAGCCGCACTGTCTAAGGCTATCGCTGCTGACCTGGGTATGAAGGGTCAGGAGCTCGAGGAGGTAGAGAACGCCGCTCTGCTTCACGACGTCGGGAAGATCCACGCCGAGTTCGCGCCGTTGCTTGCGAAGGAGGGTCGTCTCACCCAGGAAGAATGGGAGACAATGAAGACGCACGCTGCGAAGAGCGCTGAGTTGGTTGGGCTCTTTTCTCGGTTCTGCGGCAACGTCCAGGAGTCGGTTCGATCGCACCACGAGCGCTGGGATGGTAAGGGGTACCCGGACGGCCGTGCCGGCCACGATATCCCATTGGGCGCTCGGATCATCATGATTTCCGATACGATCGACGCCATGACGACCGATCGCCCGTATCGAAAGGCGCTTAGTTTCGAGAAGGTTGTCGCCGAGCTCCAGAAGTATCGAGGGACCCAGTTCGATCCATCGATTGTTGACGTGACCGTCGGCTCGGTCACGGTTAGGCGCCTAGTGTCGGACAAGGACTTCCTGGCCGAGCAGACAGTGCCGCGGTCGTTGCCGAGTGGGAGGCCGCGCCCCGCGCTTAGATCTCAGTCTAGCTTTCTGGATGCGTTCCGTCAGAGCGTCGGTGCGCGGGACTAATTCTGGGGCATGCCGGACCCTGTGAGCCCGTCAATAGAATCTTTCGAGAAACATGACAGTTGCTGGCGGAAGCTGTCCGGCCAGCCGTCGCGTCTGTACGGCCGGTGAGTCCGCGGCAGGAACGACTCCGTCGCCTACAGATGCGGCCGCGAGACTCACTTCCAGTCTGTCGATGACGTCGTACTGGTGGCGATTGCGGTATGCTTCCGCCAGTCGTGGCGTCATTGGGTCTGCCTCCGCTGTGTTCCAGAGTACGCTTGCCCACCTCCAGTAGCTCCCCACGATTCCCCGTGACGCAGCAGGGGTCCGAGGCCCAACGGCCGTTCGGGCCTCCGTGCGGGCCTGCGATCGCCGGCCTGCGAGCCAGAGAATGTCGGATCGGTAGAGGGCCGCGAACTGTGCCTGCCAGCTGCTCCGCTCATAGGGGCCCAGTGCATGCTGTGCGAGGAGGGCCAGCGCATCGCTGGGACGGTCTTGGAGGCACAAGGCGCAGGCGAGCGTGTAGGCCACGTTGGCGGCCTGCACACGCAGCGTCGGATTGACGGAGAATACCTGGTTGTTGACGAGTCGGGATGCAGTCGAGATAACATGTCGAAAGTCCCCGAGGCGAAGCATCGGGAGGCACTTGTTCGCCGCAGCGCGGTAGGCAAGTTGGTCGTTGCCAATGCGGCCGGCCATTCGCTCCGCAGCGCCAACTTCGTCGCATGCCTTGTCGTAGGCGCCCTGGGAGCACAGGATGACTCCAAGGCCAAGCCGCAGCTGCACTGCGAACGAGTCGGCGACGTTCTCGCTGGCAAGTCGGTCCAATGCCTGCCTCGCCAAGTCCTCAGCGAATGATAGCTGCCGGAGGTAGTAGGCCGCCGTCGCCCGGGCAGCCAAGAGCCTAGCCTGCTCTATCTCGTTGTTTGTCGTACAGCCGACGGCGATTTCCGAGATCCTGCCAAGCCGAGTCTCGTCCACGAGATTCCCCGCCATAAAGGCTGCGAGGGCCAAGCATCGAGCGGGTTCGATGCTGGCGGCGGCCAAGTCGAGGAGCTCGTCTATTGATGATTCTAGCTCACTCCCGACGAGGGTGCCCAAGCGCCATCGGGCCTCAAGTTCGACCAGGCGTGCCTCGCCGGACTGAGGCCTAGCCCTATCGGCGGCGGAAAGGGCTTCCTTCCAGCGACCAAGCTCGAGATAGGCCTGTCCCAGCAGCGTCGTCGACTCTCGCGTGAAGTCGCCGGGCAAGTCGGGCAGGGAAGTTCGTATTGCAAGTACGACGTCGTCGGAGGCGCCGCGTGCGATCGCAACGCGAGCACCGCGTAGAAGGAAGGGGCCAGCCTCTGACTGGCGCCGGGCGCGCATAAGGTGCCAAGCGGCTTCAAGATCGGACAGGCGGAGGGATCCCACGAGGGATCGGTCGGCCACTGCACTGTGCAGGCGCAACCGCGTGGCGGTCGGAATCCGTCTGTACACGAGTGCGCGAAGTAGGTCGTTTACAAACTCAACGCCATTCCCAACGTCGCGGAGTACTCTCCTTCCGACAAGATCTGCAATTCCTTCGAGGGCCTGGCTAGCTGTCAGGTCGATGGCCTCGAAGATGGTAGGGTCGTCGAGATGCGGACCCACGACGGCGGCGAGTGTGAGAACCTGGCTGGTTGCAGGGCTTAGATCTGTCGAGAGACGATCCACAATTCGAGATAGGGCGTTGTCGGATCCTCCGACGGCGTCGAGAGTGAGGTCGACGGTGATGGCCCGGAGCGCCAGCGCGAGCGAGTCGGCGCCGTTGGAGCGCCAGTCCTCTGCCAAGAGCTCAAGCGCCATTGGGTATCCCCGGCTAGCGGCAATTAGAGCCCGTCGTTCGGGTAGCGAGGGCCTCGTTGGAAGCTCGAGAATCGAGTCGAGTAGTTCGCCGGACTCGTCTTGGGTCATTGGCGGGAGCTCAATGCGTTCAGACCGAGCTGGCGAGGAATCCCAGAGCAGGCGTGTAACATGTAATGGTGTGCCTTGGTCCTGGCGCAGTGTCGCGGCCACCATTAGGCGGTTGGACGTTAGGCGGCGAAGAACAAAATGCAGAACGGCTGCGCTTGCCTCATCGATGAACTGGAGGTCGTCGATTACAAGCAACAAGGGTCGTTCGTTGACCACCGCCTCCGTGAAGTCGATCGCTGCTTCAGCTAAAGCGATCCGAGCGGCTTCTCCGTGTCGCGGGCGGGGGAGGGGGAGGGCCGCGAACTGCTCGTGGATGGCCGGTGACACTGTCGCGAGTTCGGCAAGGCTGGTAGGCGCCGAAGCGTTCGCTCCGGGCCGGTTGAGGAGCCCTGTGATCAGGCTGCCAAGTGCCGCGAACGGGATGCGCTGCTCAAGTGGGTAGCACTGGACACGGGAGACGGAGGCCGTCTCGAGGCTCGCGCTGGTTGCGAGTCTTTGGAGGAGCGTGGTCTTGCCGACGCCACTGTCTCCAGTGACGACGACGTGCCTTGGACGAAAGTGTTTGGCTTCTTCCCATGCCTCGTAGAGCCTCCGATATTCGCTTCTGCGGCCTACGAAGAGGCGGTCACGCCATTGTTCAGTGGGAACGACGGGCGCCGGATGGGTTGCCCGCGGCTCCCAGGTGCGCTTTCGAAGCTGGCTGGCCATTCCCTCGACAATGACCGATGGCTCCGCACCCACCTCGCGGTGGAGGCGGTCCTTCCAGGCGTCGAAGACGCGAAGCGCGGACACTCGGTCGCCGACAAGTGCAAGCGCCTCCATCTTGGCTCGGACTCCTTCCTCCGCCAGGTAGTCGATGGCCAGGAGGCGATCTGCGCGCGCCATTATCTCATCGTGGGACCCGAGACGACGGGCATGGTCGATAAGTGTGAGTAGCCCGGAGTGAATTGTGGGTAGTCGCCTCGACTGTTCACGTTCTTTCCACAGGCTGAATTCTGGTGCATCGTCCACGTCGAAACCTCTAAGGAACCCGTCCACTTCGACCAAGACGTCGCCTTCGGTGCCAAATAGCGGGCCGGAGTCGAGTATGTCGAGGTCCAGGTGTAGGCTCGCTGGTGCGAACCGAACGGCCTTGTGAACGGTCGGGAGGGCGGCGCGGCCGAAGATGCCGCGGAGAAGCGACAGGGCTGTTGCGCACGAGTGCCTGCCGCGGTCCGAGGGGACCCCCGGCCATAGGAGTTCGACGAGACGACTCCTCTCGTGGGCCTGCCTCCGCTCGACTGCCAGAAACACGAGCAGGGCCATGTGTTTCTTGACCCGGATTCTTACAACGCGGCCATCGCTAGTCCTTAGCTCCGGCACGCCTAGGCAATTGAGGTGGTAGGTCGCGTTTGACATGTGGAGCCGGGTTGCGATGACAGTTCGAAGATGGTACGCCAGGATCAACCAAAGCTCAAATCCGTGATCCACCGAGGGGGTCGAGGGGATGCCGGTGAGGCGCAAGTGATGGCGTCTCTGTGGTTTATGGCTGCTTGTCTGGTTTCGGAGCGATTGTGGCAGTGGGTCCGGGGTCGGCGTGAGCCCTAGCTGGTGGAGCCTTGCGCTTTCCTAGGTAGCCCCTAATCCGTGGTAAACCACTATGACGCCTATTCGCCCCATTGCCGTCGTCTTCGCGGCTTCAGTCGTTGCTGCCTGCGGTGGGGCTACCGAGCCCACCTCGCCCCCTCCCCCGCCTCCTCCCCCCGCCGTCGCGGTTGCCACCGTCTCGGTGGCCCCGGACAGCATCGACGTCCAATGGAAGGCGACCGCCTCCCTGGCCGCCACACCCCTCTCGGCCACCGGGGCCCAACTCAGCGGCCGGTCCGTTACCTGGCAGAGCAGCGACCAGAGCGTGGCAACGGTCAACGGGAGCGGAGTCGTCTCGGCGGTGAACCCGGGCACCGCCACCATCACGGCCACCAGCGAGGGCAAGGCCGGCTCCGCCCGAGTCCGGGTGGTGGCCGCCGACCTCTCCCGAATCGTCGACTCGATCCGACAGGCCTTCGGCCTGCCGGGAATGGGGGGCGCCATCGTCACCCGGGAAGCGGGAGTCGTGGCGGTCGGGGTAGGCGGAATCCGGCGCGTCGGCAGCTCGGCGGCGGTGACGGTCGACGACACTTGGCACCTCGGCTCGAACACCAAGGCCCTCACGGCACTCCTGGCCACAATGGCGGTCGAGGCCGGGGTGGTCTCCTGGAATCAAACGGTCGAACAGGCCTTTCCCGAACTCGGCGCGCAGATCCGCGCCGAGCATCGATCGATCACCCTGCTCGACCTGGTCAACAACCAGTCCGGCGTGGTCAACAACACCGCGGGACTCCCATTCCTCGATGCCCAGCCGGGCCGCGACGTCTGGAATCCGTGGACCCTGGCCCAGCCGGCGGCCGCGCCGCGAGGGACCTACTACTACAGCAACAACGGGTTCGCGCTGGCCGGAACGATGGTCGAACGGGCTTGGGGAGCGAGCTACGAGGACCTCATGGACAGCCGGATCTTCCAGCCCCTCGGCGTCACCGGTGCCGGCTGGGGACCGACGGCCCCCTCGGGCTCCGATGCCCAACCCAGCGGTCACATCCGCTCGGGCGCGGCATGGGTGGCGTGCACCGGCTTCTGCGACAACCTGCCGGGCCTCTCAGCCGCCGGAACGATCCATCTCCCGATCCGAAGCTGGGGCCGGATCATCCAGGAGGTGCTCAAGGCCTATCAGGGTCAGTCGCCCTTGCTCTCCCAGAGCGCGGCGCAGACCCTCGCGGCGGGCGGTCCGGACGCGGGCGGTGGCGCCCGGTATAGTCACGGGTGGGTCGTTCTCGGCTCGGGAACGGGTCTCTACCTGACCCACGACGGGAGCAACACGATGAACCACTCCCGCGCCTCGCTCTTCCCGGCGGGCGGGGTGGCCTTCCTCCAGACCACCAACGCGGCGGACGGCACGACGGCCCAGGCCCTCGTGGCGCTGGAACTCCGGCTCCAGCAGTTCCGGGACAGCGGCCGTTAGGCGCTCCGGCGGGCCTGCCAGGCCGCGCCGCCGACCAACTCCCGGATGATGTCGTCGCTGCTCCGGTCGGCGGCCTCGGCGGCGAAGTTGGTGACGACCCGGTGGCGCAGCACGAAGGGGGCGACGGCCTTCACATCGTCGAGATCCGCCATCGGCCGCCCGTCCATCGCGGCCCGCGCCTTCGCACCCAGGACGAGGTACTGCGAGGCGCGGGGACCCGCCCCCCACTCGACGTACTCCTTCACCAGCGGCGGCGCCTCCGCGTCGCCGGGGCGCGTCATCCGGGCGAGACCCACCGCGGCCGCAATCAGGCCCTTCGACACCGGAATCCGGCGAACCAGGTCCTGCATCGCGTGCAGCGTGGCGGCGTCGAGTACCGGCGTCAGCTTGACCGACCGGCTCCCGGTGGTCTGCTCGACGATCGCCTCCTCGTCGGCCCGGGTCGGGTAGCCGACCCGGAGCTCGAGCATGAACCGGTCGAGCTGCGCCTCGGGCAACGGATAGGTGCCCTCCTGCTCGATCGGATTCTGGGTGGCCAGCACGAAGAACGGATCGGGCAGGGCGTAGGTCTTCCCGGCCGCGGTCACCTGATGCTCCTGCATGGCCTGCAGCAGCGCCGCCTGGGTCTTGGGCGGGGTCCGGTTGATCTCGTCGGCCAAGACCACGTGCGCGAAGATCGGCCCCGGGACGAACCGGAAGGCCCGCCGGCCGGTGGCGGGATCCTCCTCCACGATCTCGGTGCCGGTGATGTCGCCCGGCATCAGGTCCGGCGTGAACTGAACTCGATTGAACGACAGCTCGAGCGCCTCGGCCACGGTCTGGACCATCAGCGTCTTGGCGAGCCCCGGCACCCCGACCAGCAACGCGTGACCGCCGCCGAGGATGGCGGTGACGATGCCGTCGACGACCTCCTGCTGGCCGACGATCCGCTGGGCGACCTGCTGGCGGAGGGTGACCATCGCCGAGGCGAGCCGCCGGAGCTGTTCGACGTCGTCGCCGGGCACGCGTTGGGGAAGCGCCATGAATGAGGACTCGGAGTCGTGAGTGCGAAGGGCCGTACGAACGGTCCAAAGGAAACGTTGCCGACTCCCCGGTCGCAAGAGTCAGCGCGGGGGAGGTGCCTCCCGGTCCGCTGCCGTCAGAACGCCCGGGATCATTTCCCCCATTCAGGGTTCGTTTTTCGCTAACCGTGAGCATGGTAACGTGATGTGCTATAACGCCTTATGCCTCACACGACGGTGCTTGCGAAAAATTTCACAAGCAGGTATCTTGAACCCGCCATGAAGGACCGCGGCCCCAGCAACAAGGCGTTCGGGGAAGGAACCCAGTACCTCGCCTCGGCAATGCGGTTCGCCGGCGCGGTGGTGATGTTCCTGTTTGCGGGCCTCGGGCTCGACCGCTGGCTCCACACCACCCCGGTGTTCACGGTGGGCGGGGCCCTGGCCGGTGCCGTGCTCGGATTCGTGAGCGTCTACCGCGAATTCAAGGCGGACCCCGACCACCAGGGCCGGATGCGCTCGTGGTCGGACAAGCAGCAGCGTTAGGCGCCGTCCTGACGCTGCTGGTGGCCGGACTGCTCCGGGCGGTCCTGGGCCCGGCGGCGCTCCCGGCGGCGATGGTGTTCGGGGGGCTGGCCACGGTGGTGCACCTGGCGGCCGCCCTGCTGGTCCGCCGGGCGCTGGCGGCCGGCGACTACCGGGCACTCTACGCCCGCTGGGTGGCGGGTACCGGCCTCCGGTTCCTCGGCATCGCGGCGATTCCGGTGGCGGTGACGATCGACCGAAGTCTGTTTCCGCCGCTCGCGGCGGCCTTGGGATATATCGCGGTGCTGGTACCGCTCCTTTTCTTCGAGATACGACGGTTTCGATGATCCAGGAACATGCGGCCGAAGGCATCAACATCGGCGAGATCGTTCTCCATCACACGTCGGACGCCTACGCGATCGATTTCGAGCCGCTCGGGACGATCTCCTGGGAGAAGTGGCCGGACATCCACCTCGGCGGCCTGACGCTCAATCTCACGCCCACCAAGCACGTCGTCTTCATGGTGGTGGCGGCCCTGCTGGTGCTCCTGGCCATGTGGATCACCAAGCGCGGCCTGATCCGGCAGCGGGCCCACCAGAAAGCCCCGACCGGGTTCTCCGGCTTCATGGAGCAGATGGTCCTCTGGGTTCGCGACGACATCGCGATCGCCAACATCGGCGAGAACGGGGCCAAGTTCGCCCCCTTCATCGTGGCCCTGTTCTTCTTCGTGCTGACCATGAACCTCCTCGGCCTGCTGCCGTGGGGCGCCACCGCCACCGGTAACCTCGCGGTGACCGGTGCCTTGGCCCTGATGGTGTTCCTGGTCGTCGAGATCGGCGGGTTCATGAAGCTCGGGCCGAAGGGCTACCTCGGGACGATCTTCCCGCACGTCGAGGGCGTCAGCGGGTTCGGCGGCGTGGTGCTCACGTTCGCGATGGCGCCGATCGAGATCCTCTCGAAGCTGGTCAAGCCGTTCGCGCTCGCCGTCCGTCTCTTCGGCAACATGACCGCGGGGCACTTTGTGGTGCTCTCGCTTGCGGGCATCATTCTGTTCTTCGGCAGCTGGGCCATCGGGATTCCCACCGCCATCGTCATCGCGCTGATCTATCTGCTCGAGACGCTGGTGGCGGCCCTGCAGGCCTACGTGTTTGCCCTGCTGGCCGCGACGTTCATCGGCCTGATGCAGGTCGAGCACCACTAGCAGTCCGGACCATCGGGGATTGACGCCCGGCGGTCCACAGCGGAGCAGCAATGCGGGCGCCGGGCCGATGGCCCAACCGCCCGAAACAGGTTTGAGGGACCGCTCGCCGCGCCAGGCGCCGCGGTCCGACTGTAGCCGGCCGAGGGGCCGGCGAAGCCCGCTGCTCCTCCGGGAGCGCCGGCGGGCACCGGGCAGCGGCTCCGTTCGGGAGAGCGGAACCAGCTGACGGCTGGCGCGGCAGTCACCAGAACTCTCCCACGTGCACGGGAAACACACATGCTGAACATGCTTGCTCTGTTCCAGGCCGAGGCCGGCAACGCCGCCGCTTCGGGTTACGCGCTTCTCGGTGCCGGCATCGGCATCGGCCTCGCCATTCTCGGCGCCGGCATCGGCCTCGGCCGGATCGGCGGCTCGATCGCCGACGGCATTGCCCGGCAGCCGGAAGCCGCGAAGGAAGTCGCCCAGGGTCCGTTCATCATCGCGATCCTGCTCGAGGGTGCCACGATCATCGCCCTCGTCTTCGCCCTGCTGTTCAAGCTCCTCTAGTCGGTGCCGACCATGACGCTCGGGATGCTCGCGGTCATGCTCGCCGAAGGCGGCGAGGGCGGCGGGCCGTTCGCGGTCAACCCCGGTCTGATTCTCTGGACCTGGTTGGTCTTCCTCCTGTTCCTGTTCTTCTTCCGGAAGACGTTCTGGGTCACGATCGTGAGCCGGGCCGAGGAGCGTGAGAAGGCCATCGCGGCGCAGCTCGCCGAGGCGGAACGGATGAACACCGAGGCGCGGACGCTGCTCGAAGAGCAGAAGAAGGCCTCGGCGGAGGCCCGCAGTTCGGCCCAGTCCCTCCTCGCGGAAGCCAAGTCGGCGGCCGAGAAGGAGCGGGCGGCGGGAATCGAGAAGGCCAAGCAGGAGCAGGAGGCCATGCTCGACCGGGCCCGGCGGGACATCGCCGCGGAGAAGGAAAAGGCCGTGGCGGACCTCCGGCGCGAAGCGGTCGAACTCGCCATCGGCGCCGCCACCAAGGTGGTGGGCCAGCGGCTCGACGGCGACGCCGACCGGAAGATCGTGCTCGACTATCTCGGGTCGGTGGAGAAGAGTCACTGATGTCGACCACCTCCATCGCCCAGAACTACGCCGAGGCGCTCTTCGAACTGGCCGGGAAGTCGAACCGGTTCGAGGAGTACGGCCGGCTGCTGCAGGCCACGGCCCGCGCGCTGGCGATGTCGCCCGAGGTGCAATCGGTCCTGGTGAGCCCCAAGATCACCAAGTCGCTCAAGAGCGATCTGGTGGGCCGGGCGCTCGCCGGGGCCGGGGCGCCGCGGGAGTTCGTGCTCTATCTGCAGGCGGTGGTGAAGCGCGGCCGGCAGGGGTTGTTCACCGAGATCTCCTCGGCCTACAACGACCTCCTCGACCGGCATCTCAACCGGGTGCGGGCCACGGTGACCGTGGCGCGGAATCCGGACGAGGCGCTCGAACAGCAGATCGTCGCATCGCTTTCCCGGATGCTCGGGAAGGACGTGCTGGCCACCTTCATGGTCGAGCCCGAGATCCTCGGAGGGACGATCGTGAAAGTGGGCGACCGGCTGTACGACGGCTCGGTTCGCCGCCGGCTCGTCCAGCTCCGGCGGCAGCTCCTCAGTCGCTGAGCGGCATCGCGCCGGCAAACGGCCTCCGGACTCAGGTCCGGGGGCCGTCTTGCTTGAGGTGCATCGAGCTGCGCGCAGCCGGGATTGACGAAGTGGCGGCCCCGGCGTCAACTTGGAGCGCCATGCTGACCGTCTTCCGCCGAGCCGTCCTGGCCTCCGGCGCCCTGGGATTCCTGTTCCAGGCGCTGGGTCTGGCTGCGCTCAGTTGCGGGATGACGGCGATGCAGATGACCGCGGATCCGCACGCCGGACACCACGCCTCGCATCAGCAGCCGCCGGACCAGACGCCCGATACGCACGGCCAGCATTGCCTGTGCGCCGTGGCGTGCCAGATGGCGGCCAACGTCTCGGCCGCTCCGGGCCACGGGGCCACCGTGGCCGCGCTTGCCAGCCGGCCGACCACCGTCCAGGCACCCGCCGCGCCGGAGTCGGTGCGGGCGGCTCCGCCTCACACCCTTCCGTTCGCCACCGCCCCGCCCGCCGTTGCCTGAGTCAGATCGCCTGACTCGGTAGTCCGCTTTTCCCAAGTCGTCTCCGTCCGAACGTCGGTCCCGCTCGCGGTCCCGGCGCACGGCCGTCATGCACCGTTTCGAACGAGGGTTCCCCCATGCGTCGCTTCGCGCTGCTGGCCATTCCGGCCGTCCTGGTCCTGTCGCTGCCCGCCTCCGGGCGCGCGCTGTTCCACAACCGTCTCGTCAAGAGCGATCCGGCGGCCGACTCCACGGTCGCGCCGCCGAAGGCCATCCGCCTCTGGTTCGCGGAGAAGGTGGACGCGAAGCTGAGCAGCATCACGGTCCTGACCGCCGACAGCGCCAAGGTCGAGGCGGGGAAGGCTCGCGGAACCGGCGATCCCAAGTCGATCGCCGTCGATCTGGCGGCCCCGCTCGGCACCGGCGCGTATCAGGTGATCTGGCGCACCGCGGGCGATGACGGCCATGCCGTCCGCGGCCGGTACGCCTTCAAGGTCCAGTAGGCCCACGAACCGCAGTCTCACCGCCATTTCGAGGCATCGAATGTTCTCTTTCGTCCTGTCCGGTCTCCTGACCGCGCTGCCGGGTCCCGGCCCCGCGCCGGTCATGCAGCCCGTGCGAATCACCTTTGCGGCCGTGGTCGGCAGCCGCGCCTTTCGCTGCGACCAGTCCTACTCGGACATCGGCGCGAGCCACACCACGATCGCCCCGCTGGATTTCCGCTTCTTCGTGAGTTCGGTGGCGCTGATCGACCGGGCCGGCAACGCCGTGCCGGTGCAGTTGTCCAGCGACGGCCTCTGGCAGCGCGACGGCGTGGCGCTCGTCGACTTCGAGGACGGGAGCGGCACCTGCTCCAACGGGAGCCCGGAGACCAGGACGATCGTCGAGGGCCTGGTCCCGGCGGGCGACTATCAGGGCCTCCAGTTCACCCTCGGCATTCCGTTCGCGCTCAATCACCGCAATCCGGTCGAGCAGGGCTCGCCGTTCAACGTGACCAGCATGTTCTGGGTCTGGCGGGCGGGCTACAAGTTCCTCCGGCTCGATGTCAAGGCGGACGGCCCGGTCGAGCGGCAGTTCGTCCACCTCGGCAGTACCGGGTGCGTGGCGGCCCAGCAGGGGCCGGCCAACCCCGCCACCCGGTGCGACCAGGAAAACCGCGCGGTGATCCGGCTGGCCGACTTCGATCCGTCTCGCGATGCGGTCATCGCCGACGTGGCGGAGTTGTTCGCCGGTTCGAACCTGACCGTGAACCAGCCCAAGACCGCGATGGGCTGCATGTCGGCGCCGGACGACTCCGACTGCACCGCGATCTTCGACGCCCTTGGTCTGCCGTTCGGCGGCCAGGCGGCCGGGCCGCAGCGGTTCTTCCGCGCGGGGCCGCGTCCGTCCGCTGCCGCGGACGCGGGATCGCGATGAGCGGGGGGCGGGGCGTCGGCTTGCTGGCGGGCATCGCCACCACCGGGCTGATCGGGGCCCTGGTGGTGGCGCCACCGCCGGCGTACCGGTGGAGCCTGCCGAAGGGATTTCCGGAGCCCAAGGTGCCGGCCGAGAA
>JBFXAY010000003.1:0-149742 GCA_050183815.1 Gemmatimonadales bacterium
AGCGGCGGGGTGCTGGAAATCACCGGGCATGGCCCAACCTACCCGGACTCGCGCGCCGTTCACAAGGGTATATTCTCTCTCTCGTCACCGCATCGGAGCCCTCGGTGCCAGTTGCCGGCTTCCTCCGTTCCCGCTTCCGCTTGCTGCCCCCGGTGCCGGCTCGGCGCCTGGCCGCTGCCGCCGTGCTGATCGCGGGCGTTGCCCTGCTCGCGGAGCCGGCGCTGCTCGCTGCGCAGGAAACCCGGGTGGTCATGCTTGGTACCGGCACGCCCAATCCCGATCCGGAGCGGTCCGGACCGGCCGTCGCGATCGTCACCGGTGGCAAAGCGTACCTCGTGGACGCCGGCCCGGGTCTCGTGCGGCGGGCGGCGCAGGCGGCGCGGGACGAGAAGATCGCCGAGCTGCAGGCCGCGCGACTCGGCATCGTCTTCATCACCCATCTGCATTCCGATCACACGGTGGGTCTCCCCGACCTGCTCCACACGTCGTGGGTGGCCGAACGGGAGGAGCCCCTTCAGGTGTTCGGGCCGCCGGGCATCGAGGCGATGATGGAACACCTGACGGCCGCATGGAGCGAGGACATCGCGGTCCGGACCGACGGCAGCCAACCTCACACACCGAACGGCTGGAAGGTTGCGGCCACCACGGTGCAACCGGGGGTGATCTACCGGGACGCGAACGTCGTGGTCGAAGCCGTCCCGGTGCCGCACACCACGTGGAAGCACGCCTACGGCTACCGTTTCACCACCCGGGACCGCGTCATCGTCGTCTCGGGCGACACCCGCGGCACCGACGCCATCGCCCAGGCGTGCAACGGCTGCGACGTCCTGATCCACGAGGTCTACTCGGCCGCGGGCTTCGCTCGCCGCCCGGCGCCGTGGCAGGACTATCACCGCGACTCGCACATTTCGACGACCGCGCTTGCGGCGCTGGCGACGAAGGCCAGGCCCGGTCTCCTGCTCCTCTACCATCAGCTCTACTGGGGCGCGACCGACGCGGACCTGATCCGGGAGATCCGCGCCGCCGGCTACACCGGCCCGGTCGAGTCCGCCCGGGACCTCGGTATCTACTGATGAACACCACGGCCCGCCCCGCCGATCCCCAGCTCGCGGCCTGGTCCGCCGAACTCGACGCGATCGAGCGCGACGTCGATGCGCTCACGACTCCGCTGTCCGACGGACAACTCACCTGGCGCCCGGCGCCCGGGAAGTGGTCGATCGCGGAATGCCTCGAGCACCTCTCGCTCACGGCGGAACAGGGCATGGTCTACCAGCGGAAGGCCGTCGCGGCGGCCCGCGCCGCGGGCCGGGCCGGCTCCGGGCCGTTTCGGTTCGGCTGGCTCGGGAACTGGTTCGTGCAGGCGGTCGGGCCGGCGGCAAGCCGGCGGGTCAAGACGCCGTCGATCTTCGCGCCGCCGAGCGACCTCGACCCCAAAGCGGTGGTGGAGCGCTTCCACCGGGTCCACCAGGACATCCGCCGCCTGTACCTCGAGGCCGACGGCCTCGATCTTGGCCGGACCAAAGCCCGGTCGGCGGCCACCGGGCTCCTTCGCCTCAACCTCGCTGCTTGGTTCGCCAGCATGCCGGCCCACGACCGGCGCCACCTCGGCCAGATGCAGCGGGTTCGGGCCCATGACGCCTTCCCGAAAGCCTGACCCGCTCACGGTCATCCCGGGCATCGGCCCGAGCATGGCCGACGACCTTCGGCTCCTCGGCTATCGCCGGGTCGCCGACCTCGCCCGGGCCAACCCGGAACGGATGTACGACCGGCTCTGCCAGCTGACCAAGAGCCGCCAGGATCCCTGCGTGCTCTACGTCTTCCGCTGCGCCGTCTATTTCGCGAGCCGGACCCGTCACGACGCCGATCTGCTCCTCTGGTGGAACTGGATGGACCGGACCATCGCGCCGCTCCCGAGCCGGGCGGTGCGTCGGGTGCCCAACCCGCCGCCCACCCCGACACGGCGTCGCGCCCGATAAGCGCAGGCCGAGCCGGTATCTTTCGCGCCCCACAACCTCCCTGACCCGACCAGAGCTGCCATGACGACTGCCCGGCGCACGCACACGTTCACGGAATCCGTCATTCGCGGGATGACCCGCCTCGCCGACCAGCACGGGGCGATCAACCTGGCGCAGGGATTCCCGAATTTTCCGACGCCGGACGTGCTCAAGGAAGCCGCGGCCCGGGCCATCCGGGAGGACATCAACCAGTACGCCATCACCTGGGGCTCGAAGCGGCTCCGCCACGCCCTGGCCCGGAAGTACCGCGACTGGTACGGCATGACAGTGGACACCGAAACCGAGATCACCATCACCTGCGGCGCTACCGAAGCGATGGCCGCGGTACTCCTGGCCCTCGTTGACCCTGGCGACGAAGTCATCGTCTTCGAGCCGTTCTACGAGAACTACGGCCCGGACGCGATCCTCTGCGAAGCGAAGCCGGTGTTCGTACCGCTCTTGCCGGGACAACCGCTCGACCTCGACCGCCTGGCCGCCGCGTTTTCGCCCCGGACCCGCGCCATCATCGTCAACACGCCGGGCAACCCGTCGGGCCGGGTGCTGACGCGGGCGGAACTGACCGGGATCGCGGAGTTGTGCCAGCGCTACGATGCCTGGGCGGTGACCGACGAGATCTACGAACACATCTACTACGAGGGCGAGCACATCCCGATGGCCACACTCCCCGGGATGCGGGAGCGAACCATCACCATCAGCGGCGCCTCGAAGACCTACAGCATCACGGGCTGGCGGATCGGCACCATCATCTCGCCGCCGGCGGTTACCGACGCGATCCGGAAGGTCCACGACTTCCTCACCGTCGGCGCTCCGGCGCCGCTCCAGGAAGCCCTGGCCGTCGCGATGGAAACCCTGCCCCGCGAGTACTACGACCACCTCCAGCGCGACTACCGGGCCCGCCGCGATCTCCTCGTCGGCGCCCTCAACGCCGCGGGCTTCGGATGCCGGGCACCCGAGGGCGCCTACTACGTCCTGGCCGAGTTTTCCCGGATCCGGGAGCTGCCATCGGACGAATTCGCCCGGTGGCTCACGATCGAGGGCGGCGTGGCAACCGTGCCGGGCACCAGTTTCTTCTCGAATCCGGCGGACGGCCACAAAGTGACCCGGTTCGCCTTCTGCAAGACGGAGCATCTCCTGCAGGCCGCCGTGGAACGCCTGGCGCGCCTCGGCCGCTCCTAGGAGACCGGCCGGCCCTCTTCCCGCCGGGCCGTGGCGAGGAGCGTCTCGAGAATGTCCTCGAGCCGGTTCGGATAGAGCGTGAAGTGCCCCTCGGTCGGATACGACCTCGTTTCCGACCGGCGGAACTCGGCCGCCAGCGCCCGGGTGGCCTCGGCCGGCGTATCGAGATCCAGCTCGCCGACCCAGAGATTGATCACCATCGGCACCTCGGCGATCGAGAAACCCCAGGGACGGAGCAGCAGCCGCAGGTCGGTCAGCGGGCCCTCGACGCCGAGCCGGAACGCCTCCCGCCCCATTTCGATCAAGGTCTGCCGCCGGGCGGGCTCAGCGAGCCACGACCGATCCACCGCCGACTGCGCCGCCACGGTCGCTTCGACCGCCGCCCCCGGATTCGTCGCGTAGCGCTCGGCCAGCCGCCGCACCGACCGGCGCAACAGGAAGCCGAGTCGCCGCGTCAGGCCGCCAAACTGGCGGAGGACGGCCGGCTCCAGGTCGGACGGATCATCCGCCGGGTGCGGACACCCCGAGACGATCCCGGCGGCCCAGAGGCGGTGCGGGATCCGGATGGCGCAGGCGGCCACATACGGCGTGGCCGATCCGATCCCGATCAGGTTGAACCGCCCGAGCCCCAGTTGCTCGGCGAATCCCACCACATCCACCGGCCAGTCGAGAATCGAACGGCCCGCTCGCAACGTCGAGGCGCCGATGCCCGGACGGTCCAGCGCGATCAGCCTGACCCCGAGCCGTTCGGCCACCTCATCCTGCTCCGCCCCGGCCAGCCCGAGCCGGCTCGAGAGCACGTCCGGAAACAGGATGACGGGCACCCCGTCCGACGCCCCGCACTCGTCGTAGCCGAGGAGGCGGCCGTCCTGGAGGACGACGGTCTTGTTACCGCGGATCGCCATCGGCCCCTCGGCCCGTGGTCGTCATCGGCTCGTCATCTCCCTGTCACCCTTTCAAGACCCGCCGGCAAAGTCCGATACCTACCGTGGAATCGGTCACCAGAGCGAGGTCTGTCATGCCGGCCGTGCGCCCCTACCCGTCGGAGCTGACCACCGAGATCAACGTTCTCCCGCTGATCGACATCCTGCTCGTCATGGTGATCGCCTTCCTGCTCGCCCAGCGGGACCGGGCGGTCGTCGATCTCCCCCTCCCGCCTCCCGTCGCGGCCGGCCCGGCGGCGCCCCACCAGATCGTGCTCGAAATCGCGGCCGACGGCGGGATCGCGGTCAACGGCTTCGCGATCCCCGACGAGAAGCTGGAGTCGACCCTGGCCGCAATCTACCGCGATCGTCCGACAAAACTCCTCTTCCTCAAGGCGTCAGGCACGCGGCCCTACGGCGAAGTCGTCCGGGTCGTGCAGCGATCCCGGACCGCCGGCGGCGTGACCGTGGCCATGATGCCCCGCGCCGCCCCCTGATCGATACATTTCGGAGTCCCGTTCGAGGCCTCCGACAATGACGCTCGCCATCCGGATCGCAGGCACGGCCCTGTTGATCGCCCTCGTCCCGCCGGCCGCGGCGGCGCAGTCCGGCCGCGCCCGAGACCTCGGGATCCCGCTCGAGGGCACGACCGGCCCGCTCAACGCCATCACCGACGTCGCCGGCGTCGAGGTCGGCTTCACCACGGTCATTGCCGGCGACGGCCGCCTGGTCCGTGGCAAAGGACCGGTCCGAACCGGCGTCACGGCGATTCTACCGCGCGGCAAGGAAAGCGACCAGCCCGTCTACGCCGCGTGGTTCACGCTCAACGGCAACGGAGAAATGACCGGAACCACCTGGGTCGAGGAATCCGGTTTCCTCGGCGGGCCGGTCATGATCACCAACACCCACAGCGTCGGCGTCGTCCACGACGCGGTGATCGAGTGGGTCGTCGGCAAGGGCCGCGCGTTCGACTGGTCCCTCCCTGTCGTGGCCGAGACCTGGGACGGCGGCCTCAACGACATCAACGGCTTCCACGTCACGCGGGAGCACGCCCTCGGCGCGATCGACGGGGCCCGCTCCGGCCCCGTGGCCGAGGGCAACGTCGGCGGGGGCACCGGCATGGTGTGCAACCAGTTCAAGGGCGGCACCGGCACCGCCTCCCGCCGGATCTCGGTGCTCGGCACCGGGTACACGGTGGGCGTCCTGGTCCAGTGCAACTACGGCGGCAGGAGCCGCCTGACCGTCGCCGGCGCGCCGATCGGCCGGGAGATTCCCGATCTCCTGCCCTGTTACGCCCGCCTCCCCGACGGGCAGTGGGCCGGTCAGCCGCACTGCGAGGACGGCCGGGGCGAGGATGGGGGCGACCAGGGATCGATCATCGTCGTGGTGGCCACCGACGTGCCGCTCCTCCCCCATCAGCTCAAGCGGGTCGTCAAACGGGCGGCGTTAGGCATCGGCAAAATGGGGGGTATCGGCGGCGATTCCTCGGGCGACATCTTCATCGCCTTCTCGACCGCCAACGCGGGCGCGGCCGCGGCCGACCGGGTCGTGTCGGTATCCGCCATTCCCAACGACGTCATCAACCCGGTGTTCGAAGCCACCATCGACGCCACCGGCGAGGCCATCCTCAACGCGATGCTCGCCGCCCGGACCATGACCGGCGCCAACGGCCGCCGGGTGTACGAGCTCCCGCATGACCGGCTGCTGGCAGCCCTGCGGAAGTACCAGCTGGTGAAGTAGCGGCTCAGCCGATCGTCTTGCCGAGGCCGGCCGGCGCCCGGAGTCGGCCGCCAAGTCCCGTGAGCGCGGCCACCGCGAGCAGGTAGGGCAGCATCAGGAAGAACTGATAGGGCACGTCGAGCCCCATCGCCTGGAAGGCAAACTGGAGGGCGTTGGCCGCGCCGAACCCGAGGGCGGCCACCAGCACACCGAGCGGCTGCCAACGGCCCAGTACCACGATGGCGATCGCGATGAAGCCCCGGCCGGCCGTCATCCGCTCGGCGAACGTCCCGACCTGAGCCAGCACCAGCGTGGCCCCGCCCATCCCCGCCATGGCACCGCCGACGATCACCGCGACCGCCTGAACCCGGCGCGCCGGCACCCCGGCCGCCCGCGCCGCGTCCGCCGATTCGCCGACGGCCCGGAGCCGGAGCCCACCCGTCGTCCGGGACAGATACCACCAGATCCCGAGCCCCGCGGCGAGGACCGCGACGGTCGGCGCGGCCGGCCAGGGCAACGTCGCCACCGAGCCTTGGAGCCCGCTCGACGGGATCGCGACGAGCCGGCGGAAGGCGAGGCCGGTCAACCCGACCGCGGCCAGGGTGAGCGCCGTGCCGGCGATGATCTGATCGGTCCGCGCTCCCACCGCGAGCAGGGCGAACAGCGCCGCCACCAGAGCGCCGGCCGCGACGCCGGCCACGAGACCGAGCCAGGGGTTCCCGGTGACGCCACTGACGGCCGCTGCGGCCAGGCATCCCGACAACATCGACCCCTCGACCGAGAGGTTGATCACCCCGGCCCGCTCCGCGAGCGTCTCGCCCAGGGCCGCCCACGCGAGCGGCGTCCCGATTCGGATCGCGGCGGCCAGGAAGGCGATTATCGGATCCACGCCGCCCTCACGTCGAAGCCTCCACCCGCCCTCCGCGAGCCCGGCTTACCGAGACGAGCGCGATGGCGATGATCACCGCCTGGACCACCGACACCGCCACGGCCGGCACCCCCGCCTCCCGCTGCATCCCGGCGGCACCGGCCTCGAGGGCTCCGAACCCGATGCCGGCCACCAGCACGCCGATCGGGTGGAGCCCGGCGATCAACGCCACCGCGATCGCCGTGAACCCGTAGCCCGGCGAAAGACTCGGGTAGAGCGCGTACGTCACCCCGCTCACCTCGAAGGCGCCGGCCAGACCCGCCAGCGCGCCCGAGCAGAACAGCGATTGGGCCAGTACTCGGTCCGGCCGGATCGCTCCGGCGATCGCCGCTGCGCGCGGGGCCTGGCCAACCGCGCGGAGCCGGAACCCCCAGACCGTCCGCCGAAACACGACCCAGAAGACGAGCGCCAGTGCTCCGGCCACGACGAAGCCCAGATGGAGCCGCGACCCCGGCAACACCGGCAGCCGGGCCGCGGCGGCGATCTGATCGCTCTGCGGGTAGCTGCCCTTCGCCTCCTGCAGCGGGCCCAGCACCAGGTAGCTCACCACCGCCTCGGCGACGAAGTTGAGCAACAGCGTGGTGATCACTTCCAGAACCCCGAACCGGATCCGGAGCAGGACCGGCACGGCCACCCAGAGCGCGCCGGCACCGAGGCCGGCCATCGCCACGGCGGACAGGGCCGCCGGCGCGGGCCACTGCCCGACGTGGAGACCCACCCACGTCGCGGCCACCGCCCCCGCCGCGAACTGGCCCTCGGCACCGATGTTGATTGCCCCGGCCCGGAACCCGATCGCCAGCCCGAGGCCGATCACGACCAGCGGTACCGAGCGCACCAGGGTCGCCGAGCCGATGGCGTACCAACTGCCGAAGGCGCCGCGGCCGAGAGCGCCCAAGGCCGCCGGCGCGTCATAGCCCAGCGCCACGAGGCCCGCCGCCAGCACGGCGAGCCCGACGCCGACGGCGACGACCGGCAGTCCGATCGCCCGCGCCAGCTTCACGAGTGGGCTCCCACCATCATGGCACCCACGTCGTCGCGCCCGGCGCCCGGCGGCACCGGGAGGAGCGCCCCGCGATACATCACCACGACCCGGTCGGCGACCTGCAGCACTTCGTCGAGGTCCGTCGAATAGACCACGACCCCCAGTCCGGCGGCGGCGGCTTCCCGCAGGCGCTCATGCACGAACCGGGTGGCGAGCACGTCGAGACCGCGCGTCGGGTTCTCGGCGATCAGGACCCGAGGGCGCCGCTCCAACGCCCGCGCAAACACCAGCTTCTGCTGGTTGCCTCCCGACAGCGTCCGGACCGGCGATCCCGGACCCGCGGCCCGCACGTCGAACTCCTCCAGCAGGGCCCCGGTCCGCAGCGCCACCGCGGACCAGTCGATCCACGGACCACGCGTCCAGCGGGAATCGCCCGGCAGCCCGAGGGCCACGTTCTCGGTGAGCGAAAACGCCGGGATCAACCCTTCCGTGGTCCGGTCCTCCGGGATGAACGCGACCGGCGCGGCCACCTGCATCGACGCCGGCCGCGCGTCGACCCCCGCCAGCTGCCGGAGCAGCTCGCGCTCGCCATTTCCCTCGACCGCGGCGATACCGAGCACCTCGCCGGCGCGAACGGCGAGGGCCCCGAACTCGACGACGGATTCACCGACGGCCGGCTCGCCGGTCTCCCGCGCCGCCCGAGCGGCCGCCCCCCGCGCCTCCCCGACCATCGCCGCCGCAAACTCGGCCGAGCCGAGCCCGGCAGGCGCGCCGGCCACGACGACCCGCCCGCGGCGCAGCACCGTGACCCGGTCGACACCAGCCGCCACCTCACCGAGTTTGTGGGTGATCAGGACCGCCGACCCGCCGCCGGCCGCAAAGTCGCGGAGCAGGCGGAGCAATTCGTCCACCTCGGGCGGCGCGAGGACGGCGGTCGGCTCGTCGAGCAGCAGGATCTCCGCTCCGGTGGCCAGCGCCATCAGGATCTCGAGCCGCTGCTTGGCGGCCACCGACAGCCCCTCGACGAGCGATCCGGGACCGAGTCCCTGCCAGAGCCGCGCCCGCAACCGGTCGGCGGCCGTGGCGTTGTCCCGCGGCGGCGCCCCGGCCTCGTGACGGATCCGGCCGGCCGCAAGCCAGAGATTCTCCGCCACCGTCATCGCCGGGATCGAGGTGAAATGCTGATGCACCATCCCGAGACCCGCGGCCTTCGCCGCCTCGGGCGAGTCGATCCGCTGCTCGACGCCGGCCACGCGCACGATGCCCTGATCGGGCCGGACCATCCCGAACGCGACGTGCATCAGCGTGGATTTCCCGGCGCCGTTCTCTCCGAGGAGGCCGTGGACCTCACCGCGAGCCAGAACGAAATCGGCTCCATCCAGTGCCGTGACGGAGCCGAACCGCTTGCTGATGCCCTGGAGTTCCAGCGCGTTCACAGCCCGGTGGGGTGGTGGTGGAACTCCCAGGGGATCCCGAACCGCGCAGCGAGATGTTCGGCGAGCGCCTGCACCCCCACCTGCTCCGTCGCGTAGTGCCCCGCGAAGATCGCGTTGACCCCGAATTCCATCGCGTCGAAGAAGGTGTGATGCGCCCCCTCGCCGGTGATGAAGGTGTCGAGTCCGGCCGCGCGCGCCGCTCCGATCCGGCCCCCGGCCCCGCCGGTGATGATTCCGACACGCTCCGATCGCTCGGGGCCCCCGGGAATCAACCGAGCGCCGGTGCCGAGCAGTTCGTCGAGCGTCCGGACGAGGGCCTCTCGGGCCACGGGTGCCGGTAGTCTGCCCTGCACGCCGATCGGAATGCCCTTGTAGAGGTCGAAGGGTTCGCGATCGACGAGGCCGAGCCGCGCGGCGAGAACGGCATTGTTGCCGACCTCGGGATGCACGTCGAGGGGTATGTGCGCGGCGTAGAGCGCCAGGTCACCGTCGAGGAGCGACCGGAGGCGCTGGTACCGGCGCCCGGTGACGGGCTGGTTGCCGTCCCAGAACAGCCCGTGATGCACCAGGATCATCGGCGGGGCGCCGAACCGCCCCGCGACGGCCCGGACGCCGTCGATGGTGGCCTGCGAGGCATCGACAGCCGCCACGATGGCTCCGACGGCGCCGCGGTTCTCGATTTGGAGGCCATTGACGGCCCCGGCCTCGTCCGGGACCTCGCGGATCCGCAGGTACCCGTTCAGGTAGTCGACCACCTCGGCGAGACGAGCGGATGCCATCGGTCAGCGACCGCTGTCAGGAGGAATCGGGTGCAGCGTGCCCGCGATGATCGAGTCGGCGGCGGCGGCCACCTTCGTGCGCACCGTTTCGGGCACCAGGCGTTCGAGCAGGGGATTCGGCAGATACCGGATCACCCCGCCCGCCAGACCGAACGACTCGACCTTCGCCAGGAACTGGCCGCCCTCCACCTCCCGCGCCACGGCCAGAAAGGCCCGCGGGAGGTCGATGATCGCCGAGCCGAGGACCCGTTCCGGGGCCAGGTCGGATTGGTCGGCATTGGCGCCGAAGAGGTACACCCCGGGGCTTTCCTTGCCCGCCTGGAACATCCCCTTCGCGGCCTCGTCGGCGTTGTGGTGCAGCATGTCCACGCCGCGCTGGATCATCGCCAGTGCCGCTTCCCGGCCGGCGGCCACGTCGTCGAAGGTGTTGAGGTAGGTGAGGGAGGGATCGACCGCCGCGTTCGTCCGTCGAGCCCCCGCCACCCAACCCTCGTAGCCGCGCTGAATCGGCGGCAACTCGATCCCGCCGATGAATCCGATCTTCCCCGATTTGGTCATCGCCCCGGCCACCATCCCGGCCAGGAAGGTGCCCTCCTCGATCCGGAACACCAGCGGCGCCACGTTCCCCCGGACCCGTTCGCCCGACGTGATGATGAACACCGTCTCGGGATACTCGGCGCTGACCCGTTCCGCGGGCTGCTGGAACTCGAACCCGTGCCCGAACACCAGGCGATAGCCCTGCGCCGCGTAGGCCCGGAGCGCTTCCTCCTGGGCTCCCGGGGTCCGCGCCTCCTGGTGGCTGATGGCGACCGCCATCGAGTCCTTGATCAGCTGCAGTCCGGCGTAGGCACCGGCATTCCAGGCCGCGTCCGCAATCGACCCCGGCGTCACCAGGGCGACGCGGAACTCCGCCGCCGGCGGCCGGCGCCCGCCGCAGGCGGCCAGAAGGACGAGGGCGATGACCGCCGGAGCCGACCGGTTACTCACTCGACGGTCCTCCAGGGGTTTCCATTCTGATCGCGCCGTTGATCAGCCCGCCCTCCTGAATCAGGAGGCGCGGGGTCACGATGTCACCATGCACCTGGGCGGACGCCTGCACTTCGATCCGCTCGGAGGCGACGACGGTCCCGCGGACTTCGCCGGCCAGGACCGCCTCACGGGTCGCGAGGTCGCCCTCGACCACGCCGCCCTGCGACAGGAGGATCTGGTTGCCGGCCGAGACATTCCCGGCCACCCGCCCCTCGATCCTGATGACGCCCTCGGCCTGCAGGTCGCCGTTGATCAGGAGATCGGGCGCGATGATCGAAACGGTATTCGAGTCCGATCGGCGGCGCGGTGCGGCGGCGTCCCCGTTCGGCTGGTTGGAGAAGATGCCCATCAGCGGTTCTCCCGGATGAGGGTCAGCGGATCGACCGCCGAGCCGTTGAAGCTGATTTCGAGGTGGAGGTGGGGCGCCGACGACCGGCCGGTGTTGCCCGAGCGCCCGATCACTTCGCCGGCGCGGACTCGCTGGCCGCCGGTGACGACCACCCGCGAGAGATGGCCGTACTTCGACTGGTAGCCCCCGGGGTGGTTCAGCACGACGAACAGGCCGTACTCGGCGTCGCTCCCGGTTTCGGCAACGCTCCCGCCGCCGGCGGCCCGCACCGGGGTTCCATTGGGGATGGCGAGGTCGATGCCCGGGTGCGGCTCGTCCGGCAGCCCCACCGGCACCTGCCCGCGGGTGAGATAACCCCGTTCGTCGAGCGGCCAGTGACGCGGGGCGGAAGGCCCGGTTTCGAACCGGCGCCGGCGCCCGGGGGTGAGGACCTCGATCGCCGGTGCCATCGGCAGGTTGGCCGCCAAAACGACCGGATCCGGTACCACCTCGGCGCCGACCATCTTCCGCAACTGGCCGTACCGGGCCTCCACGCTGTCGAGCGCTTCGGCGAGCGAGCGGATCTTGGCGTTGTCGGATTGGAGCTGGGTCACCTGCCGCTCGAGCCCCGGCACCTTGGCGGCCTGTCGGGCGATCGGAGCGTAGAACGCGATACCCAGGAGGATGAGCAGGCCGAGAAGTGCCGCGCCAGCCACCGCGGCCCGGAAGGCCCAGAGCGGCACCCGATACGATGCAGACGACAGGTCTCCATCGCGGAGCACACTGATCGTCACGCCCTTGGGTGGTGCGGGGCTCATCCCCCGAACGGCTCCCCGAGCATCAGTTCGAGGATCCGGGCCAGATCGTCGTTCGAGTAGTAGCTGATGGTGACGAGCCCCCGGCCCTTCCGCTTGGCCGTGATCCGGACGTCGGTCTGATACCGGTTCCGGAGCGCCTCCTCCACCCGGCGCGCCTCGGCCGATTGCGCGCTGGGCGTGGGCTTGGCCCCCTTCCGCCGGCCGGGCACCTCGCCGCGGACCCGGGCCTCGAGTTCGCGCACCGACCACCCCTCCTGGGCGGCGGTTCGTCCCATCTTGACGATGTGACGGTCATCGGACAGCGAGAGCAGGGCGCGGGCATGTCCTTCACTCAGCGCCCGCTGCTGCACCAGATCCTGCATTTCCTGCGGCAGCTTCAGGAGTCGGAGCGTGTTGGCGACCGTGGCGCGATCCTTCCCGACCAGGCGGGCGACTTCGGCCTGACTCGCCTTGAATTCGCGAACCAGCCGGTCGTAGCCAAGTGCCTCATCGATCGGCGACAGGTCGTCGCGCTGAAGGTTCTCGATGAGCGCGAGGGTGAGAAGGGCCTGATCGTCGACCTCTTTCACCACCACCGGGACCTTGGCCCAACCCAACTGCTGCACGGCCCGCCAGCGACGCTCCCCGGCGATCAGCTCGTAGCGGCCGCCCTTCTTGGCGCGCACCACGATCGGCTGCAGCAGGCCCGACGCCGCGATCGAATCCGCCAGTTCCTGCAGGGCCTCCGGCACGAACTCCCGGCGTGGCTGGTACGGATTCGGCTCGACCGCCGTCACGGCAACCTCGCGCAGCGCACCCTCGGCCTGCGCCTCTTCCTTCGAGATCGGACCGAGCAGTGCCTCGAGACCTCGACCGAGCCGACGCGTCTCGCTCATGCACCCTCCACCGGAGTGGCCGCCGCGTTGCGCTCGGCCCGTTTCACCAGTTCCTGCGCCACGGCGATGTAGCTCTTCGCGCCAACCGACTGGACATCGTACAGCAGGATGGGCTTGCCGAAACTCGGCGCTTCCGCCAACCGCACGTTCCGCGGGATCACCGTCTTGAACACCCTGGCGCCGAAATATTCCTTGGCTTCCTGGGCCACCTGGCGGCAGAGGTTGAGCCGGGAGTCGTACATCGTCAGGAGGACGCCTTCGATTGCCAGATCAGGGTTGAAATTCTGCTGGACGAGGCGGACCGTGTTGAGGAGTTGGGAAATCCCTTCGAGCGCGTAGTACTCGCACTGGATCGGGATCAGCACCCCCTGCGCTGCGGTCAGCACATTGAGGGTGATGAGGCCCAACGAAGGCGGGCAATCGATGAGTATGAAGTCATACGACGCGTCCAGCTTCGCCAGGGCGGTCCGCAGCCGGGTTTCTCGTTCCGGCAGATTCACCATCTCGAGCTCGGCACCCACGAGATCCTGGCTCGAGGGCAGCGTTGCCAGATAGGGAAGTTCTCGGTCGGCGATGATCGCCTCGGTGGGGTCGAGGCCGTCGACCACCACGTCATAGAGCGAGGGGCGGTCGTTCGACTTGGGGATCCCGACACCGCTCGTGGCGTTGGCCTGCGGGTCGGCATCGATCAGCAGGGTCCTCCGCTCGGCAATGGCAAGGGACGCCGCCACGTTGACGGAGGTCGTGGTCTTTCCGACCCCGCCCTTCTGGTTCGCTACGGCGATTATTCTTGCCATTGTTTTCGTATAAAATAATGTGTGACAACTACTTACAGAAGAACATCGCGACTGGCCACAGGGCCGGCGGGTCAGCGAATATTACGCGCTCAACGGCCGAGCGCAATCAACAAGAATCGGGCGGCCGGTTTGATTGGGCGGCGAGGAACTTCGCGGCCTTGCCTCCGAAAGCGCCCTGTAGCAAATCGGGGATCCCGAGCGGCAGCCCAGACGCCGACCGTGGAGCGTGACTTGACTGGGGGCCTCTTGAGAGCTGTACGGGAGCGTTACCGACATCGAGGTACCGGCCAGGCTCCCGCCATTCTGCGGCAGCAGGCCGTGGCATGGCACGACGCTCCGGGCCTGTCGAAGGTGAACAGGCCGGGCTGGCCCTCGCCGTGCCAGAGCGGCTTCCAGGAGAATTCTTCCGCCACGGTCGAAGGGGTGTTTCACGTGAAACACCCGAGCAAAAGGCCGAATTCGCGATCGAGCGGGTTCGGGATGGTCGGGGTCGGGTCATCGGCGAGACGACGGTCGAGCTGACCGCCGGGAAGTTGCTGGACCTTCTAAATCAGTCGGGCACCTGTTTCACGTGAAACAGACTAGGACCGCCGCTTCGAAACCTCGAACATCAGAACCTGTAGATCGCTCGGCGTTACTCCCGGAATCCGCGCCGCGTGTCCGAGGGTCGCCGGCCGGATGGTCGTGAGCTTCTCCCGCGCCTCGAACGACACCGAGGTCATGGCCAGGAAATCGATGCCGGCAGGGATCAGAAAACCCTCGAGGTCCCGAAGCCGCTCTGCCATTACCCGCTCGCGGTCGAGATAACCCCCGTAGCGAAGCTCTACCTCGGCCCAATGAGACCACTCCTGATCCCCGAAGTCGGCCGCAGCCCTCGAAAACAGCTCATACAAGGAGACGCCCGGCCTCCTGGCGAGCTCCGAGATCCTTGTCGGCTCCCCAATCGGACGCTCGCCGATCGCTTCCAGGTACTCGTTGACCTCCGCCGGCCGGACGGCGGTAGCGGAGGCGCCTGCCAGCACCTTGTCCTCGCGCCCCAGCCTCTCCTCCGCGACCATCCGTTCTTCCGTTGAGAGCAGTCCAAGGGACAGCGCCGTCGGAAGGAGCCGGCGCAGGGCGTTGTCCTGCCTGAGCAGGAGTCGGAACTCCGATCGAGAAGTGAAGAGGCGATAGGGCTCGTCAACGCCCCGCGTCACGAGATCATCGACCATGACGCCGATGAAGCTCTGGTCCCGCGGAAACTGGACCGGCGGCTTCCCAAGCGCTTCCGCCGCCGCGTTCAGCCCGGCGACGGCCCCTTGGCCGGCGGCCTCCTCGTACCCCGTCGTCCCATTGACTTGTCCAGCGAAGTACAGTCCGGCAACCCCCTTCACTGCCAGGCGATGGTCGAGTTGGGTCGGCGGAAAGAAATCGTACTCGATCGCGTACCCGGGGCGCGTCATGTCGACCGACTCCAGCCCCGGAACGCTTCTCAGGTATTCCAGCTGGACCGCTGCCGGCAACGACGTGGACAAGCCGTTGACGTACATCTCCGTGGTGTCGAGCCCTTCCGGCTCCAGAAATACCTGATGCCGCCGCGCTTCCGGAAACCGAACGATCTTGTCCTCGATCGATGGGCAGTACCGCGGCCCCCGGCCACTGATCTGCCCACCGTACATCGCGGACTGATGAAGGTGCGCCGTGACGATCTCCCGCAACCGGTCGGTCGTGTGAGTCAGGTAACAGGGCAGCTGCGCCGGATGCTCGGCGCGCTCGAAGTGAGAGAACCAGTACGGCCGGTCGTCCCCCGGTTGCCGCTCGAGACGATGGAGGTCGACCGACCGGCCGTCGATCCTTGGCGGGGTGCCCGTCTTGAAGCGTTCTATCGTAACTCCAAGTCCTGCAATGCTTTCCGATGCTTCGACTGACGGCGCTTCGCCCGCCCGGCCGGCCGGAATCTGGCTCTCGAGCCCCACGAAGATGCGCCCCCGCAGGAACGTCCCCGCGGTCACGACCACCGCCCGCGCCGAGAAACGCCGTCCATCCGTGGTCGTGACGCCGGCGATGCGGCCGCCCTCCACCAGAAACCGGCTCACCGTGCCCTGCCGGAAACGAACGTTAGGCAGCCGCTCGAGCTCCGCCCGGACCGCCCGCCGGTACCATCCTCGATCGCACTGCGCCCGCGGCGACCACACCGCCGCGCCCTTCGACCGGTTGAGCATCCGGAATTGGATCCGGGCCCGGTCGGTCGCCCGGCCCATCACCCCGCCCAGGGCATCCACCTCGCGGACGACCGTTCCCTTCGCGATTCCCCCGATCGCCGGGTTGCAGGACATCTGCCCGATGGTCTCGAGATTCTGGGTCAGCAGCGCCACCCGGGCGCCGAGCCGCGACGCCAGCGCCGCCGCCTCGCTCCCCGCATGACCGCCGCCCACGACGATTACGTCGAAATCGCTCATCACGGGAGAAACTACAGGTCCCAGCCCCGAAGCGAAGGGGGGCGGGACCCGAAGCCGGATCCCGCCCCCCTGCCTTCCCTGGCTTCGCCGACCGGCCTCAGGTCGTGCGGATCCAGCGGGCCACGTCCTTGAGCGACGCCCGCTTTCCGTACATCAGGATACCCACGCGGTAGATCCGCGAGGTGAGCCAAACCATCGCAAGCAAACCCAGGACCATCGTGGCGATGCAGAGAATCAGTTCACCCGGTGGCAACGGCGAAATCGAGTAGCGCACCGGCACCGCGAACGGCGCGATCGGCGGAATCAGACTCACGATCTTCGCGAACGAACTTCCCGGGTCTCGAAGCAGCGCGAATGCGCTGAAGAAGCCCGCGATCACCATCACCATCATCGGGGCCTGGACCTGCTGCGCTTCCTGCACCGTGTTGACCATCGACCCGACGGCCGCGTACCCCGACGAATAGAACAGGAAGCCGAGCACGAAGAACGTCAGGAACACGATGATCAGCATCGGGGGCATCGGCGGCAGCACCGACGCCGTGGCCGCCCCGGCCGCGCCGGCTCCAAGCGCCGCCATGATCCGCGCCTGGTTGTTCTGCAGGAACAGGAACGCGCCGGCCCAGATCGAGAGTTGCAGCAGGCTCACGAGCCCCACGCCGACCACCTTGCCCAGCATCATCTGGAACGGTGTCAGGCTCGAGACCAGCACCTCGACGATCCGGTTCGATTTCTCTTCGATCACCGACGTCATCACCTGGCTTCCGTAGAGCAGCAGCGCCAGGTACAGGATGAACCCCATCGCATAGGCCAGCATGAACGTGCTCGCCCCGCTCTGCCCCGTGAGCTTGCCCTCCGCCACCTTCCGGGTATCGAGCCGCACCGGCGTCGCGGCACGCATCGCCGTGGCGGGATCGATGCCCGCCAACTGGAGCCGCTCCGTGATCATCAAGGGCGACAGCGTCCGCTCCAGCTGCCGCATGTCCTCCATGCTGCCGACGTTCTTGCCGTAGTACCGGACCCGGCCGGTCGCGACCGCACTGTCGTCGAGGATCAGGAGGCCGTCGAGCGAACCCGCCCGGGTCTCCTTCCCCGAGAGCGCCGTCTGCGGCACGAGCGAGTCGATCGCATCCTGGACCCGGCCCACCGCCGCCACCCGGACCGGCCGGTAGACAGCCTCCGCGTCCTCGCCCCGGCCGGACCGGGCGGCGGCCAGCGCCTGCTCCACCCGGCCGCCGAAGCCGCTCTCGGTACCGTCGACGACGACGATCTTCTGGCCGGTGCTCTGCCGGCTGAGGATCAGGCCCGGGATGATCGTCATGGCGCCGAAGAAGATCGGGCCCAGGACCGTCCCCAGGACGAACGCCCGAGTCCGGACCCGTTCGACGAACTCCCGGCGGATCACCGCAATGATCTTGTTCATTTCGGCCCCCTCAACTGGCGTCCGCCGTCGGCCGGGCGCCCTCGCGCCCCACCTTGGCGATGAAGATCGATTGGAGCGAGGCCTCGGCGACCTCGAACTTCGACAACCCGACTCCCTGCTGCACCAGCGCCACGAGGAGCTCGTTCGGATCGCTGCCCTCGGTCAATTCCGCCTCGGCACTCGCACCCCGGTCCTCGACGCGGGTCACCAGGCGGGCGTCCCGCAGAATCGGCATCGCCCGGTCGGCGTTCTGGGTGAAGGTCAAGTTGACGTGCCGCCCGCCGAACTCCCGCTTCACGTCCGCCAGCGACCCATCCACCACCTTCTTCCCATGGGCGATGATCACCACCCGATCGCACATCTGCTCAGCCTGCTCCATGATGTGGGTCGAGAAGAGCACCGTCCGGCCGGCGCGGGCGATCTCGACCACGACCTCCCGCATGGCCAGGCTGTTGACCGGGTCGAGTCCGCTGAACGGCTCGTCCAGGATCACCAGCTCAGGGTCGTGCAGGAGCGTCCCGATGAATTGGACCTTCTGTTGCATGCCCTTCGAAAGGTCTTCCACCTTCTTGTCGGTCCAGTCGGCCAAGGAGAGCCGCTCCAGCCATTCTCCGGCCTTCGCGCGGGCCGGGCGCCGCGACAACCCCTTCGTCTCGGCCAGAAACACCAGGTGGTCGAGGACCTTCATCTTCTTGTAGAGCCCTCGCTCCTCCGGCAGGAATCCGATCCGTTCCGACATGCTCCGGCCGCCGGCCCGGGTGCCGAACAGACTGATGGATCCCTCGTCCGGCACGATGATGTTCATGATCATCCGGATCGTGGTACTCTTCCCCGCGCCATTCGGACCAAGCAGCCCGAAAATGCCGCCCCGGGGCACGGCGAGACTCAGTTCCCGTACCGCCGTATGTCCGGCAAATCGTTTGGTGACCTTGTCGACGGCCACCACCGTTTCCGCCATCGTCCGCCCCTCTCCATTGAAGGTCCCGTCCCCGCCGCCTGGCGGAGTCGTCCTGACTTAACCGCCGCTGCCGTTGCGATGAATCCGGCCCCCATCGTCCGGCAGGAAAATCCCTTCGATCGTGCCCTCGAACACCGCGGCGATCGCAAACGCCAGCGGTAGACTCGGATCGTACTTGCCCGTCTCGATCGCGTTGACCGTCTGCCTGGACACCCCCAGCCGATCCGCCAGGTCCGCCTGGGACCAGCCGCGTTCGGCGCGCAGGACCCGGAGGCGATTGGTCACCGGTACTTCCGCCGCACCCAGACGATGCCGAGCGACCAGAAGCTGAAGATCGCGAGCCAGACCGCCGGGAAGGCCTTGGTGGCGGGCAGGTCCGGGACCACCCGCGCCTTGGCAAGGAGGCTGTAGCACATCACCAGCATCCCGGTGGCAACGAACTGGATCACCATCGCTTCGAGGTGAATCATTCGCTGAAACTCGTCGAGCCGGGCCAGCCATTGGGTCAGCCCGCGAAAGAACCAGATCAGCGGCACGGCCGGGAGCAGCGCAACCACCGCGCGCAGACTCTCGGGAACGATCCCGGCCCGCTGAGCGGTCGCGACGCCGATCGCCAGTCCGCCGGAGATCAGAGCCAGTCCGATCATCCGATACAGGTACGAAGAGTCGCACCTGGTCATCAGCCGCCCCCGGTTCAATTGGGTTCAGAAATCATAGTAAAGCACGGTTTACCATTTGTCAATGTTCCTTTACACAAAAAGACCGAAAAACGGCCACCCAGTGAGCCTACTGGTGGCCGTCAGTGGTACTACATCCTACTACTAACTCAGGAAGAGAAGCGCTCGATCCTTCCCGCCTCGTCTCCCGGCAACAGCAGCACGCGATGTTCCACCCGAATCCCGAATTTCCGCTGCCTGGCCAGCCAGTCCTCGACAGACGTCCCGGCCTGGGTCGGATCGAACACGCCCGCATCCCGCAGGACGACGCCCCGCTGATTCCGCTCGTGATACCGGCCCAGATAGGTCTTGCCGGACGCGCCGGAGACGACCACGGTCACCCCATGGAGCTCTTCGTGACCGGGATGAAAGACGTGTCCCGGCACGTCAGCCCCCGCAGTATTCGTCGAAGGCCGCCGTGAGCGTCGCGGCAATGGCGTCCGGGCCGCGTCCCTCGATCTGGTACCGATGGAGAAAGAACACCACTTCGCCGTCCTTGAGCAGTGCCACAGACGGTGAGCTCGGCTGGTAATCCGCGAAGTAGCTGCGAACCCGGGCCGTGGCGTCGAGGTCCTGGCCGGCGAACACCGTGTAGAGAGTCTCCGGGCGGCGCTGGCCGGGCCGGAGGGCCTGCGCCAGACCCGGGCGGGCCGCGCCTGCGGCGCACCCGCACACCGAGTTGACGAACACGAGCTGGGTGCCGGTCGGATCGCCGAGAACGGCGTCCACGTCGCCCACGGTCCGCAGTTCCTTCACCCCGAGGCGAGTGACCTCATCGCGCATCGGAGCCACTAAACGTTCATCGTACGGCATTTGCGATCTTCCTTACTTGGATTCCGGTTGCCCGCCGCCTCCCTCGACGACGGCCTGCATCAACGCATGCCACGCCAGCGTGGCGCACTTCACCCTGATCGGAAAGGCCGAAACGCCGGAAAAGGCGCTCAGGCACCCGAGCTGCTTGCGGGCGGCAGTCCGCTCCGCCTCGTCGGCCGGCGCCCGTCCGGTCACCATCCCGTGAAACCGCTCGAACAGCGCCCGCACCTCTTCGACCGGCTTTCCCTTGACCACCGTGGTCATCATCGAGGCCGATGCCTTCGAAATGGCACAACCCTGTCCCTGAAAGGCGACGTCCGACAGAACGCCGTTCGCGACCGTGACCCAGACCTCGAATCGGTCCCCGCAGAGCGGGTTCCGCCCCTCCGCATGACCTGAATGCTCTACCGGGGCGCGATAGTTCCGCGGCGACCGGTTGTGATCCAGGATCAGCGTCTGGTACAGGTCGTCCAGTTCGCTCATGTCCCGAACACCCGCTTCGCCTCGACGACGCCGCGCACCAGCGCATCGACCTCCGCCCGGGTGTTGTAGGGCGCAAACGACGCCCGCACCGTGGCCGTGACCCCGAGGCGCGCCATCAGTGGCTGGGCACAGTGATGCCCGGCGCGGACCGCAACGCCGATCGAATCGAGCGCCGTCCCGACGTCGTGGGGATGGACCCCGGCCACCGAGAAGGTCACCAGCCCCGTCCGGTGGCCGGCGTTGCCGTGGATCGTCACGCCCTCGATCGTCGCGAGCTGTTCCCGGGCCGCCTCCACCAGGCCGTCTTCATACCGCCCAGCCGCCGCTCGATCCCACTCGTCGACCACCGCGATCGCCGCACCGAGCCCGAGCACCTCGGCGATCGGCGGCGTGCCCGCTTCGAACTTGGCGGGCACCGGTGCCCAGGTCGACCGCTCGATCGACACCTGCGAGATCATCCCGCCGCCGCCCAGCCACGGCGGCATCCGCTCGAGCAGGTGGCGCTTCCCGTACAGCACCCCGACACCGGTCGGTCCGAACAGCTTGTGGCCGGAGAACGCATAGAAATCGGCCCCGGTCTCCCGGACATCCACCGGGAGGTGCGGCACCGCCTGGGCACCGTCCACCACCAGCGTCGCCCCGATCTCGCCGGCCAGGGCCGCGACCTCGGCCACCGGCACGATAGTCCCGAGCACGTTGGACACGTGGCACACCGCGATGATCCGGGTCCGATCGGTCCGGGACCGCCGCAGCCAATCGAGATCCAGCTCCCCGCGATCGGAAATCGGAATGCCCCGAATCCGCGCCCCGGTCTGCTCAGCCACGATCTGCCACGGCACGAGATTCGAGTGGTGCTCCATCTCGGAGACCAGGATTTCGTCTCCCGGGCGGAGCACCGAACGCGCGTAGCTCTGAGCCACCAGATTGAGGGAAGCGGTGGTGCCGCCGGTGAACACGACTTCATCCTGATCAACCCCGAGGAACCGGGCCACGGCGTGCCGAACCGCCTCGAACTCCTCGGTGGCCCGCTGGCTCGTGGTGTGGACTCCCCGGGCGACATTGGCGCTCAGCGACTGGTAATACCGCGTCACCGCGGCGATCACCGCCCGCGGCTTGAGCGCCGTGGCCGCGCTGTCGAGGTACGCCAGCGGATGCCCCCGGACCTGCTCACTCGTCATCGGGAACTGGGCCCGGACGGCCTCGACGTCCCACGCCGAGGTCCCGCCCCCAGGCGCAAACGCCCCCGACTCGGCGGGGGCGTGCGGGTCAGCGGCTCGGGAAGTCATCGCGCCTCCTATCGCACCACGCCCAGCCGCTCGTGGGCCAGCCGGTCGAGGGCGTCGCGCACCGGTGCCGAGGCGATCTCGTGAATCACCTCGGCGGCAAACGCGTAGGTCAGCATCCGCCGGGCGGCCGCCTCGGGAACCCCGCGGCTCTGGAGATAGAACCCGGCCAGTTCGTCGAGATAGCCGACCGTCGCCCCGTGGGTGCACTTCACGTCGTCGGCGAAGATCTCGAGCTGCGGCTTGGTGTCCACCCGGGCGGCGTCCGAAAGCAGGAGCGCCCGGTTGGTCTGCTTCGCGTCGGTTTTCTGGGCCTCGGGTTTCACGAAGATCTTTCCGTTGAAGACTCCGTGGGCCCGTTCGTCGAGGACGCCCTTATAGACCTCCCAGCTCCGGCAGTCGGGCTGGTCATGGTAAATCGCGGTGTGATTGTCGATCAACTGATCGCCGCGCCCGATGTAGAGCCCGTAGAGCAGCGCCTCGGTGTTCGGCGCCCCGAGACGGGTTTGCAGATCGTGACGGGCGATGGCCCCGCCCATCGCGAGCGAGAAGGACCGGTAGTGGCTTTCCCGCCCCTGAGTCGCCTGGGTGAATGCCACGTGGTACGCGGCTTCGCTCTCCCGCTGGATTCGGCTGTGCTCCACCCAGGCACCGGCCGCCACGGAGATCTCGCAGACGGTATTGGTGAGGTAACGGGCCCGCGGCGCCAGCGTCACGTAGCTCTCGACGACCTGCACCTTGGCCCCTTCGCCCACCCGGATGAGGATCCGCGGGTACACTGCCGTTCCATCGGCAGCCTCGGTCGTGACGAACACGATGTGTACCGGATGAGCCACCGCGGCGCCGCCAGCCACGGCGACGATCACGCCATCCCGGGCCAGGGCGGTGTTGAGCGCAGTGAACGGCGTGGCGTCCACCGCGACGTGCCGGGAATACTCCGCCTCGACCGCCGCCGGCATCCGTTCGAGGCCCTCGGCCAGTGTCAGTACCTCGACGCCGGGCTCCGCCGCCGCCGAGCCGAGGCCGGGCACGTGGCGGCCATCGACAAACACCACCCGCGGCCACTCCAGGTGGCCGAACAGATACGGCTCGAGATCGGCGAGGGCCACCTCGCGCGCCGCGCCCGGGGCGTTGAAATCGGTTCGGACGATCGGGGCGAGGGGCGTGAACCGCCACTCCTCGTCCCGGCTCGTCGGGAAACCGGTGTTCCGGAATCCATCGATGGATCGCTGCCGGAGGTCCTGAAGCCAGGCGGGCGCCGCGCCGCCGCCGTTGGCGGCGTAAGCCTCGTGCTGGCGGACGAACGTCTCGATCACTGCGCCGCCGCCTCCGCCACGCCCGTCAGCCACTCGTAGCCCTTCGCTTCGAGTTCGAGCGCCAGCTCCTTGCCGCCCGACTTGACGATATGGCCGTCGGCGAGCACGTGCACGAAGTCGGGCACGATGTAGTTGAGGAGCCGCTGATAGTGGGTGACCAGCACGAAGGCGTTGTCCGGGCGCTTCAGGCCGTTGACGCCCTGCGCCACGATCCGGAGCGCGTCGATGTCGAGCCCCGAATCGGTCTCGTCGAGGAGAGCGAGCTTCGGCTCGAGCACCGCCATCTGGAGAATCTCGTTGCGCTTCTTCTCGCCGCCCGAGAACCCGGAATTGACCGCGCGCTGCATGATCTCCGGGCCCCATTCGACCAGCTTGAGCTTCTCCTCGAGCAGGTCGATGAAGTCGATCGGGTCGATCTCCTCCTGACCGCGCGCCTTCCGGATCTCGTTGTAGGCCGAGCGAAGGAAGTAGGCGTTGGTCACCCCGGCGATCTCGACCGGATACTGGAAGGCGAGGAAAATCCCGGCCTGAGCGCGCTCCTCGGGCTCGAGCTCCATGAGGTCGTTGCCCTCGAAGAGGATCTCCCCGCCGGTCACCTCGTAGGCGGGGTGGCCGGCGACAACCTGTGCCAGGGTGCTCTTGCCGGACCCGTTGGGCCCCATGATCGCGTGCACCTCGCCCCGGTTCACGGTCAGGTTCACGCCCTTGAGGATTTCCTTGTCTCCGACGCTGGCCCGGAGCTTCCTGATCTCGAGAAGTGGCTTCACGATCCGTATCCTATCCGACACTGCCTTCGAGGCTGATCCCGAGCAGCTTCTGGGCTTCGACGGCGAACTCCATCGGGAGTTCCCGGAAGACTTCCTTGCAGAAGCCGTTGACGATGATCGAGATCGCGTTCTCGGTATTGAGGCCGCGCTGCTTGAGGTAGAAGATCTGGTCCTCACCGATCTTCGAGGTCGAGGCTTCGTGCTCGACCGCGGCCGACCGGTTGCGGACGTCGATGTAGGGGAAGGTGTGGGCTCCGCACCGATTCCCGATCAGCATCGAGTCGCACTGGGTGTAGTTCCGGGCGCCGTCCGCCCGCGGCATCACCTGCACGAGCCCCCGGTAGCTGTTCTGCCCCTCGCCCGCCGAAATGCCCTTCGAGACGATGGTGCTCCGGGTTTGCCGGCCGAGATGGATCATCTTGGTTCCGGTGTCCGCCTGCTGGCGGCCGTTGGCCACCGCCACCGAGTAGAACTCGCCCACCGACTCGTCCCCCTGGAGGATCACGCTGGGGTACTTCCAGGTGATGGCCGATCCGGTCTCCACCTGCGTCCACGAGATCTTGCTCCGGGCCCCGGCGCATTTCCCGCGCTTGGTCACGAAATTGTAGATCCCGCCGCGGCCCTGGTCGTCGCCGGCATACCAATTCTGCACCGTCGAGTACTTGATCGTGGCACCCTCGAGGGCCACGAGCTCGACCACGGCGGCATGCAGTTGGTTCTCGTCCCGTTTCGGAGCGGTGCAGCCCTCGAGATAGCTGACGGCGGCACCTTCGTCCGCGATGATGAGGGTCCGTTCGAACTGACCGGTGTTCTGGGCGTTGATCCGGAAATACGTGGACAGATCCATCGGGCACTGAACGCCCTTGGGCACGTACACGAAGGACCCGTCACTGAAGACGGCCGAGTTGAGGGCGGCGAAGAAGTTGTCGGTGGCCGGCACCACGCTGCCGAGATACCGCTGGATCAACTCGGGGTGCTCCCGAACCGCCTCCGAAAACGAGCAGAAAATGATCCCGAGTTCGGCCAGGTGTTTCTTGTAGGTGGTCCCGACCGAGACGCTGTCGAACACCGCATCGACCGCCACGCCGGCCAGGATCTTCTGTTCGTTGAGCGGGATGCCCAGCTTGTCGTAGGTCTCCCGAATCTTGGGGTCCACCTCGTCGAGGCTCCCCAACGGTTTCTGGGTCCGCGGCGCGGAGTAGTAGACGATCTTCTGGTAGTCGATCGGCTCGTACCGGACGTTCGGCCAGTGGGGCTCGGTCATCTTGAGCCAGGCCCGATAGGCCTTGAGCCGCCATTCAAGCAGAAACTCCGGCTCCTGCTTCTTGGCCGAAATCAGGCGGACCACGTCTTCGTTGAGCCCCGGGGGAATCGTGTCGGCCTCGATATCGGTAACGAAGCCCCACTTGTACTCCCGGTTGACCAGGGTCTCGACCGAATCGTCAGCCACGGTTCTCCTCGCTCCCAAGGTTCCTGCTCAGCCCGGCAATCCTAAGTGAAATAGTCGGGATTGTCAAAGCAAATGACAGGGCCTTCTTCCCCTTGATGATCGCCCATCCCGCTGGTGCCGCAAGCCCACGGGAGCGGGCTGGGCGAATCGCTGAGTCCGTGGGGTAGCGCCAACGGGCCCTTGTTGGTAGTTGTAATTCACACTACTAACAACAATCTTGCCGAAACCCGCCCGGGTTCGAAAGTTTGTAGCATGACCATCCACCGCATCCGGCTTCTTGGCGACCCAGTTCTGCGCGCCCGCGGCGAGCCCATCACCCAGCCCGGTTCCGCAGCCGTGCGGATGATCGCCGACGATCTGCGGGAGACCCTTCGCGACTGGCAGTCCCGCTTCGGAGGCGGGCGGGGAATCGCCGCACCCCAGATCGGCGCGCCGGTTCGGGTGATCCACATCGAAACGGCGCAGCCCTGGACCCTGATCAATCCCGAAATCGTCGACATCGGCACCGAGGACTTCACCGTGTGGGACGATTGCTTCTCGTTCCCCAATCTGCTGGTCCGGGTCCTTCGTGCCCACCGGATCCGGATCCGCTACCAGGACATGAAGGGGGACCCCCACGAGCTCGACCTCGAGCATGACATGGCCGAGTTGCTGCAGCACGAGATTGACCACCTCGACGGCGTACTCGCAGTGGACCGGGCCCACGGGCCGGATCCGTTCTGCCTCCGGGAGGAATGGAACCGGTCCTACACCTCGAAGGATCGTTACGGAGAACCCGAACCCCGCACCGCTCATCTCTCAGGGGCCTTCTTGTGACCGGAACGATGGTCCGGTACCCCGTCAACGGCCACTCGGGGAACGGCTACCTCTCGCGCCCACCAGCCGGGACCGGACCGGGGGTCCTCGTCATCCAGGAATGGTGGGGCCTCGTCGATCACATCAAGCAGGTGGCCGACCGCTTTGCCGCGGCAGGTTTCGTGGCCCTCGCGCCCGATTTCTACGCCGGGCAGACCACCCAGAGCCCGGACACGGCCGCCAAACTTTTCATGGCCGTCAACATCGATCGGGCCGCCGCCGACCTCCGTGGCGCCGCCAACTACCTCCTCAGCCGGCCGGAAACGGCCGGGCCCCGGTTAGGGGTCGTCGGCTTCTGCATGGGCGGCCAACTGGCATTGTATGCCGGGATGAGTTACCCCGACCTCGTCGGCGCAGCCGTCGATTTCTACGGGATCCATCCCAACGTACCGATCGACGGCGCCCAGCTCAAAGTCCCGGTGCTCGGACACTTCGGCACCCGCGATCGGTCGGTGCCGCGGGATCGGGTGGAGGCCCTCGTCCGGGCAGCGACGGATGCCGGCGGCCGGTTCGAGGCGCATTTCTACGACGCCGATCACGCGTTCTTCAACGACACGCGCCCGACGGTCCACCAACCCGAAGCGGCCCGCCTCGCCTGGGATCGAACCGTCGCCTTTTTCCGGACCAACCTCGGGGAGCCGAAGGACGCCCCACCCCCCTTGCGCTAACCGGTCCTTCGCTCGTACTCTGTCGGCTCCAAGTGGTTACGGTCCTCCAGGAGGGAGCCACCTACCCATGACGTACATCATCACGGAAGCCTGCATCGGGGTGAAGGATCGGGCATGCGTCGATGTCTGCCCCGTCGACTGCATATATGAAGCTGAGGATCAGCTCTACATCCATCCCGACGAGTGCATCGATTGCGGCGCCTGTGAGCCCGAATGCCCGGTCAGCGCGATCTTCCCGGAAGAGGAAGTGCCCGAGAACATGACCGCCTACATCGAAAAGAACCGCACGGTGTTCGAAGGGGACAACCCACCCGGCCGCCCGCAACGCTGAGCCGGATGGCAGGCTGGTGCAGGCACAGCGGCGGCGCCCCTCACCAGGGGCGCCGCTTTCGTTTCCGCCCACCTGACCGGCCTAACAATGAGGGTCGGCCCCAGGTCAGGTAACTACCCTGTCCTGGGGCCGGAGGGAATGGAGGGACTGCATTTGAGGCTTGGCGGCCACCTGCTGGACCATCATGCCGCCATCTAGATAGACGCCCGAGCCCCCCAAATGGTTTCAGCGCAGGGACTGGAGGAGCTTCAGGATCGCCCGGGTGGTCGGCACCGGCTGTTCCACGCAGGGAAGGTGACCCGCCCCCGGGATCGTGGCCAACCGGGCTTCCGGAATGGCTGACGCCATCGCCTCGGCAACCGCCGGCGGCGTGATCACATCGTCCTCACCCACGAGCACCAGGGTCGGCACCCCCACCAGCGTCGCCAGCAGCGGCGTGCTGTCCGGCCGTTCCCGCATCGCGCCGAGGGCGCCGATCACGCCGGGGACAGGCGCCCCGAGAATGGTGTCCCGAACGCTCTCGATGATTTCCGGAGGCGCCCCCGGCGCAAAGAACCGCGGCAGCATCGCCTCGGCGGCGGCGATCGTACCCAGCTCGCGGACCTTGGTCACCAGCGTGTCCCGGGCCTTCCGCCCCTCGGCGCTGTCCGCCTCGGCCCGGGTATCGACCAGGACGAGGGCCCGAACGCGCGAGCGGTATCGCCGGAGGATCTCGAAGGCGATGTACCCCCCCATGGAATGCCCGCACAGCACGGCGTCCGTTTCACCAAGGGCGTCGAGCAGGCCGACCAGATCGTCGGCGTACGTGGCCATGGAATAGCCGAGATCGGGGGCGTCCGACTGACCAAGCCCGCGGAGGTCCGGGGCGATCCGCCGAAACCCGGTGAGCGTATCGACCTGGTGCCGCCAGATCGAGCGATCGAGCGGGAACCCGTGGATGAACAGCACCGGCGGACCGGAACCGCGGGTTTCCACCGCCAGACTCACACCGTTCACTGTGATCCGGTCGATCGGTTCCCCGCTTTGCCGGGCACTGAAGAACCGGCCGATCTCCTCCGGGACCGTTTGCGGTTGGCCGGATGCATCGAGGCAGACGAACAAAAACTCGGCGGTGGCCACCGGATTGCCATCCGGAGCCCTGCGGGCAACCTGGCGAAACGAAAAGCTGGTCCGGCCAAGGTGGGTCAGCGCCTGATGGAACCGGAGGGCGTCCCCCGGGTGAACCGGGGCGTGGAACTCCACGACACTCCGCCGAATCGCCGGCCACAGGCCGTGGCGGCGGAACACATCGACCCCCGGACCGAGCGCCAACTGCTCCCAGCGCGCTCGCTCGAACATCCGCAGGAACGCGCCGTGGCTCGCCGATCCGGCCGGGTCACAGTCGTCCGGAACGACGATCAACTCGACTTCGGCCTGGTGCATCGAAAGCCCACCGGAAGACATCGCCTCTGAAGGTACGCCGTGAGGAGCCGCCATGGCTACCTTTCCCGATCATCCCGATCCGGCGGCGACCGTCCTCGTGCGTGTGAAAGAACTTGCACTCCCCCTCGGGCTTCAGCCGACGGCAACCGCCTGATGACCCATGCTCCTGTCCGGCTGATCGAAACCGCCGCCGACTTCAGCACCCTCGTTGCCGACTGGACCGGCACGCCGGTCATCGGCATCGATACCGAAGCCGCGAGTTTTCATCGGTATCGCGACCGCGTCTACCTCCTGCAACTCTCCACCGAGCACGATACGGTGGTGGTCGACCCGGTCGCCGCCGGCGGCCTCGAGCCGCTCCGTCCATGGCTCGCGGACACCCGAACCGAATTCGTTTTCCACGACGCGGACTATGACCTTCGGCTGATGCACCGCGAGGCCGGGCTCCGGCTGGCGCGGCTCTTCGACACCAGAGTGGCTGCGCAGTTTCTCAACCTGCCCGGCATCGGTCTCGGGGCTATTCTCGAGGCGCGTTTCGGTATTGCCACCGACAAGCGCTTTCAACGGGCGGACTGGTCCGCCCGGCCGCTGTCACCGGAGATGATCACGTACGCCGCCACCGACACCCGATTTCTGCCGGCGCTTCGGGACCTGTTCCGTAGCGAGCTCGGCCGCATCGGCCGGCTGGCGTGGGTCGAGGAGGAGTGCGAGCTCCTGACCCGCGTCGAGTGGCCGGCGTCGGAACCGGCAGAGAAGTCGTTCCTCAAACTCAAGGGCGCCCGGGATCTCGATCGGCGGGGCCTCGCGATTCTTCGGGAGCTGACGGTGTGGCGGGAAGAGTGGGCCGTACGCCTCGATCGGGCCCTGTTTCGGGTGATGGCAAACGAGACCCTGATCCAGTTGGCGACGACTCGACCGCGCTCGGTCGAGGCCCTGGCCCGAATCAGAGGCGTCGGGGCGGAAAACGCCTCTCGCCGCGGACCGGAAATCCTCGCGGCCATCGATCGCGGGCTCGCCGTCCCGGACCGTGACCTTCCGGCCTTCGAGCGCCGGCCCCGGTATCGCCCGGACCCCGCCTACGAGGCGCGGCTGGACCGGCTCAAGGCATGGCGGACCCCGGAGGCCACCCGCCTGGATCTGCCCCCGGGTCTGGTCGCGCCGAACGGCACGCTCGAGGCCATAGCCCGGGCACACCCCGTCACCGCCGCCGAGTTGGCGGCCGTGCCTGGGGTGCGGCGGTGGCAGGTTGCTGAGTTCGGCGATTCGCTGCTGGCGGCCCTCGGCCCGCGCAGCTAGCCGAGGAAGGCCCTGACCCGGGGGTCCATCCGTTCGGGGGTCCAGTACGGCTCCCAGACCAACTCCACTTCGGCGCTGTTGACGCCCTCGACCTGTTCGGCAACGAGCCGGGTGTCTTCCAGCATTTCAGGTCCCGACGGACAGCCGGGCGAGGTGAGCGTCATCTTGATGTGCACGTCGTTCGCCTCGGAAACGGCGATGTCGTACACCAGGCCGATGTCCACGATGTTGAGCCCGAGTTCGGGATCCTTGACGGCCCGCAATGCCTTGCGGACGATTTCCGGCGTGACCACAGTGTCCTTCCTTCGGGAGCCGGCCTGAACCTATCCTCCGGCGCAACCGACGGTCAACATCCGCCGGTGGGGCAGCCGGCGGCCCGGCGAACGGCGTCCGAGAGCCGGTTGCGAATCTCGCGCATCGCCCGCAGGGAAGCGTTGCTGGATTGTCCCAGGCTTCGGTTGGTGAGGAACACGAGGAACAGGTCTCTCGCCGGGTCGAGCCAGAGAAAGGTCCCCGACCAACCGGTGTGCCCGAGCGTCGTGGGCGTCGCCAGGGTTCCGAACGGCGACTCCGCCAGGGCGTCGAGCTTCGGGACGTCCCATCCGAGGGCCCGGCCCGCCTTGCCCAGACGGGTTTCGCGAAATCGGGCAACCGTCGCGTCGTCGACCCACGTCCCGGATCGATCCGAGGGCCCGCCATGCATCCACGCCTGCGCGAAACGGCCGAGGTCGAGCCCGGACGCGAACAGGCCCGCGTGGCCCGCGATGCCGCCCATGGCCCTGGCGTTGGGATCGCTCGCGACCCCGGGGGCCGGCCGGCCGTTGCGGACGAGGCTGGGCGCTGCATGGGTCCGGTCCGCCACCGCGAACGTCGTGTGGACCATGCCGAGCGGCCGGAACACCGCGCGGTCGGCGTAGCGATCGAGCCTCGTGCCGGTGATCGCCTCGATCACCTGCCCCATGAGCATTCCGTTGAGGTCGCTGTACTCCACCGCCGTTCCCGGCGCCCGGCGGAGGGGCACGCCGAGCAAGGCGGCCACGACGGCATCCCGGCTCGACGTCGTCCGGTAGAAGGCTACGAACGCCGGCAAGCCACTCGTGTGCTCGAGCAGCATGCGGACGGTGACGCGTTCCTTGCCGGCGCCGGCGAAGGCGGGGAGGTACCGCTGCACCGGTGCCTCGATGTCGAGTCGCCCATCGGCCACCAGGGTCATGGCCGAGCTGGCCGTCGCCACCACCTTGGTCAGGGAGGCGAGGTCGAACTGGGTCGTTTCGGGATCAGGACGGGACGCCGTCCGGGACCAGTCGAGCCGGCCGAAGCCGTGGGCGAAGAGCACCGAGTCGGCCCGGCCAACGACCACGACGGCCCCCGGGAAGACCCGGCGGGTCAGGCCTTGCTCGACCACGGCCGCGGCATCGCGCCACCGGGGCGGCACCTCCGGATCGGCCGCCGCCAGGACGAGCAACGGCAGCAGCGCGATCACCGGTGCTCCTGAAGGGACCCGGTCGGCAGGAGATACAGCAGGGTGGCCGTCGACCGATCTCGCTCGGAGATTCTGGTGGCGGTGACCGTGGGAAACATGATGTCGGCCGGCTGCCCCGAATGCGGGAGCCCGATGGCGTGCCCGAACTCATGGGCGAGCACGGCGGTGAGTCCGACGTCGTCGAACGGCCGGCCCTGGGCGTCCTGTTCCGCGATGGTGATCCGGGCGTGCTTGATCGCGCCATCGACGCCCGAATGCAGTTCGGTCAACCCGGTGCGGTCCGGATCGCCGGTCGGATCGAGGCTGTCGACGAACCGGTCGATCCCGAAGATCACGATGTCCGCCGCGGTCGAGTCGCGAACTTCCTGGACGCTGAGCCCGATCCGGGCGCTGGTCCACTGGCGGATGGCCGAGCGGGCGATCCGGGTGAGCCGACCGGTCGGGTCCGGCGACGCGACCGCGACCCGGATGCCCGCGACCCGCGACCAGCGGCGAACCATTGAATCCGGGGAGGTGAACAAGGAATCGAGATAGGTGGCCTGGGCGGAGAGCGCCAACCGCCGCCGGGCCTCCATTCGCGCCATTCGGGAAATGATCGGCGTCCGGTCTTCGGGAACCGGCGGCACGAAGACGGGTTCCGGCTCCGGGGCGACCCGCGCCGGGGGCGCAGGCGGGGCCTCTACCGCCACCGGCGATTCCACCTGGCTCGAATCGGCCACGGCCGGGAACTTCGAGGCTCCGACGCGACTCCGTACCAGCAGCACGGCGCAGAGGAGAATGGCCACCAACAGGATTCGGCTCACGGGCCCTCCTGCCGCAAAATAGGCGCCCCTGGGGATCCCAGGCGGACTGCTGGACCGGACGCCGCCGCCGCCCTTACATTCACCCAGCTTCCGCACCCGTTCCCACAAAGGCAAACCGGTTGTCCCGCATAGAGATGGAGCGCTGGTGATTGGCGGGGTCCTGGCCCGCGGCCTGGTTCGGTGGCGGTGGCTCGTCATTGCCGTCTGGTTGGTCCTCGGGGCGATCGCGTTTTCCCAAGCTCCCAAAACGCCCGGCAAGCTGGCCCTTCGGGGCGGCACCGACAAACTGACCGAAGCCCGGCTCGCCGACCGGCTCCTCTCCGAGCGGTTCAGTCGGCCGTTCGGCGAATTCTTCGCGGTGACGGTCGAAGCTCCGTCGTCGCTGGTCACCGGGGCCGCGCGCGAGGCGCTCGATTCGCTCACCGGCGCGGCGAGCCGATTCCCCGGGGTCCAGAGTGTGGTGTCCTACCTGACCCGCGGCGACTCGCTCTTTATTTCGCCCGACGAGCGCACGTCATTCTTTCTGGTCTCGTTCGCGGTGGCGGGCGACAGCGTCGGCAACCTGGTGACACCGTTCCGGGCCGAGTTGCAGCGGGCGCTTTCCCAGGTACCGAACCGGCCCGGGTACCGGATCCACGTCACCGGCCGCTCGGCGCTCGACCTCGATGTCCGGAACGTCAGTGCCCAGGACGCGAGCCGCTTCGAGCTTCGGCTCCTGCCGGTGAGCCTCGTGATCCTGGTGCTCGCCTTCGGTGCGTTGGTGGCCGCCCTCCTGCCGCTCGCCATCGGCGTGCTCGCGATCGCGGTTTCGCTCACCGCGGTGGGCCTGCTCGCGTCGTACACGCCGATGTCGGTGTTCGTGCTGAACCTCACGACCATGATCGGTCTCGGCGTGGGGATCGATTACTCACTGCTCATGGTCACCCGGTTTCGCGAGGAACTGGCCCGGGGCTACCGCCGCCGGGAAGCGGCCGAACGGACGGTGTTGACGGCGGGCGTGGCCGTGTTCAACTCGGGCCTGACGGTGGTGGTCGGGTTCGGCGCCCTCCTCCTCACCCCGATGGTCGAAACCCGAAGCGTTGGCATCGGCGGGCTGATCGTCGTCGGAGTGGCGGTCCTGCTCTGCATCACCCTCCTGCCGGCGCTGCTCGCCGCCCTGGGCCGGGCCATCGACCGGCCCAAATGGCTGGCCCGCCGGCTCACCTGGTACCACGCCCCGCAGATCTGGGAAAAGTGGGCCCGGTCGCTGGCGCGCCATCCGGTCCGCGCCCTGGTGGTGGGCGGCTCGGTCATCGGCCTGCTCACCCTGCCGGCCTTCTGGATCCGGATCGGCCTGCCGGCCCGCAACTGGTGGCCGGCGCAGACCGAAGCCGGGGCCGGCGTCGAAATCCTCTCGAAGATGGGTGTGGCCGGCTACATCACGCCGATCCGGATCCTCGTCGAGGTCCCCGAGGGCAGCCGCGTCACGCAGGCCGTGACCCTTCGCGGCCTCCGGGCGATGTCCGACTCGATGCGGGCCGACCCGCGGGTGCTCGACGTCCGGAGCCTGGTCGATCTGCAGCCGGGGACCTCGATCCTCGCCTATTCCCTGCTCTACTCCGATCTCGACTCAGCCCGGGTCGAGAACCGCGATTTTCTCGATGCCTACCTGAGCCGGGACGAGCGGGTCACCCTGGTGGACGTCGTCCTCAGTGACACCACGTCGCTCACCTCAGCCATGGACGTCGTCGAGCGGGTCCGTTCGATGGTGCGGGACAGCACCATCCGGCAACTCCGGTCCGCCTCGGTCCAGGTCGGCGGGTACGTGGCCGGGAGCGTCGATCTCCAGGACGAGATGCTGCGCCGGTTCCCCGGCCTGATCGCGCTCGTCCTCGGGGCCACGGCCATCATGCTGGCCATCGCCTTCCGGTCGATCCTCGTGCCGCTCAAGGCCGTGCTGATGAACTCGCTCTCCGTGAGCGCCACCTTCGGCCTGATCGTGCTGGTCTTTCAGTACGGCATCGGGAGTGCCGCGTTCGGGCTCGCGGGTGCCACCGAGGCGATCTTCGTGTTGATACCGGTGCTGGTGTTCGCCGTCGTGTTCGGTCTCAGTATGGACTACGAAGTTTTCCTGCTGAGCCGGATCAAGGAGGCGTTCGACCGGACCGGCCGGAACACCGAAGCCACCATGGAGGGATTGAGCGCGACCGCGTCGGTCATCACCTCCGCGGCGCTGATCATGATCTTCGTGTTCGGCGCCTTCGCGTTTGCGCGGGTCCTGGTGATGCAGTTCCTCGGCTTCGGCCTGGCCCTCGCGGTCCTGCTCGACGCCACCATCATCCGGATGGTGCTGGTTCCCTCATTCATGCACCTGATGGGCCGCTGGAACTGGTGGCCCGGCGGCCGGCGGCGGCCCCCGGACCGGCCTCCCGGCTAGCGTTTGGCGTCGAGCCAGTTGTCGCCGACGCCGATGTCCACCACCAGCGGTACCTCCAGTTTCGCCACGCCTTCCATGTGGGTCCGAACCAGCGCACCCGCGCGGTCAACCTCCCCGACCGGTGCCTCGAGCACCAGCTCGTCGTGCACCTGGAGCAGGAGCCGCGCTTCCAGCCGCTCGGCGGCGAGCGCAGCGTGAAGCCGGACCATGGCGATCTTGATCAGGTCGGCCGCGGAACCCTGGAGCGGCGAATTCTGGCTCAGCCGCTCACCGAAGGCCCGGGTGTTGAAGTTCTTGTCCTTGATCTCGGGGATGTACCGCCGCCGCCTGAACAGCGTCTCGACGTACCCCTGTGACCGGGCCAGCTCGACCTGCCGGTCGAGGTACGCCCGCACCCCAGCGAACCGCTCGAAGTACTCGGCGATGAACCGCTTCGCGTCCTCGAGCGGAATCCGGAGCTGCCGGCTCAAGGCGAAAGGGCCCTGCCCGTAGATCGTGCCGAAGTTGATGGTCTTGGCCTGGGACCGCATTTCCGACGTCACCAACTCCCGGTCCACGCCGAAGATGATCGCCGCGGTCTGGCGGTGGATGTCCTCACCGTTGCGGAAGGCGGACACGAACGCCGGGTCGCCGGACAGGTGGGCCATCAGCCGGAGCTCGATCTGCGAGTAATCCGCGACCACGAACTTCCAGCCCGCGGTCGGGACGAAACCCCGGCGAATCGCTTCGCCGCGGGCCGTCCGGACCGGAATGTTCTGGAGGTTCGGATCGGACGAGGACAGCCGGCCGGTGGCCGCTCCGGTCTGGTTGAACGTGGTGTGGATCCGCCCGGTGCGCCGGTTGGCCCGTCCCGGAAGGACATCGACATAGGTCGACTTGAGCTTCTGGACCTCGCGGTATTCGAGCAGATGACCGGGGAGCGGGTGCCCCATTTCGGCGAGCTGTTCGAGAACATCCGCGTCGGTCGAGGGGCCGGTCTTCGTCTTCTTGAGCACCGGCAGGCCCAGCTTGTCGAACAGAATGGCAGCGAGTTGCTTCGGGCTGTTGAGGTTGATCGTGCCACCCGCCTCGGCGGCGATGTCCGCCTCGAGCCGGACCAGATCGGCCCCCAGTTCCCGGGAGAGTTGGTCGAACACGGTCCGGTCGATCGCGATCCCGGTCCACTCCATATCGACGAGGACCCGGACCAACGGCATTTCGATGTCCGCGAGAAGCGGCGCCAGGGCGGTCTCCTCGAGGCGGGGGACGAAGAACTCCTCGAGCGCGAGGACCGCGGCGGCCTCCGCACCGCTTCGTTCGGCCACCTCGCCGGCCGGCCGTTCCGCCAGCGGGGGCTCATTTTTTCCCGAACCCGGCGGCGGCGCCGGCAACCGACCGAGGTGGTCGAGGCACAGGGTGTCGAGCGCGTGGGAGCGGCGGCCCGGATCGAGGACGAAGCTCGCGAGCATCGTGTCGAACTGCACGCCGGCCAGTTCGATCCCGGCGCGCCGCAGCATCTGCCAACCCAGCTTGAGGTCGTGCCCCGCCTTGGCAACCGAGGCGTCGCTCAGGAGCGCGGCCAGTTCGGGGCAGTCGCCCAGGGCCGGCAGGTTCTGGACCGGGGTCGACTCCAGCAGCAGGCCTTCCGGCGACCGATGGCCGAACGGGAGATACCAGGCATGATCGGGCCGGTCCGCCAGGGTCAGGCCGACGAGTTCGGCGTCGTGCGCCTCGCTGGATGAGCCCTCGACCCGAAGCGCCATGATCCGGCCGGCCCGAAGGGCACGGACCGCCGCGGTCAGGTCGGCGGCGCTCGTGACCACATCGACGGCCACCGTTCTCGCGGTCGGCGCGGCCGGCGCCGCCTCCTCGGTGACCGGTTCGGCGCTCGACAGCCGGTTCACCAGCGAATGAAACTCGAGCCGGGTCAGGATCCGGCGGAGCCGGTCCTGATCGGGGGCCTGGCTCTCAGCCGCCGCGATGTCGAGCACGACGGGAACGTCGGTCTTGATCGTCACCAGCATCCGGGACAGCCGCGCCTGGTCGGCCTCGGCGAGGAGCGCCTCGCGCGGCCTTTTTGCCTTCACGTCACCGGCGTGTTCCAGAATCGCGTCGAGCGAGCCGTATTGGCCGAGCAGCTGGATGGCCGTCTTCTCGCCTACCCCTTTGACGCCGGGCACGTTGTCCGAGGAATCGCCGACCAGCGCCAGGTAGTCGATCACCTGGCCCGGAGGCACGCCGAGACGGTCGGAGGCATTCCGCTCGTCCACCCAGGTTTCCTCGACACCGGCCGGCCCGCCCCGCCCCGGATTGAGCAGCGCAACCCGGGGGCCGATCAACTGATAGAAATCCTTGTCGCCCGAAACGATGACGGTCTGCCGCCCGGCGGCCGCTTCGCGCTGGGCGAGGGTCCCGATCACGTCGTCCGCCTCGAAGCCCTCGACCGTGACGATCGGGATCCGGAAGGCCTCGAGGATCTCCCGAACCTGTTCGAGGGCCAGATCGAAGTCCTGCTGCAGTTCCGCGTCCAGTTTCTCGCGGGTCGACTTGTAGGCCGGGTAGGCCGCCCGGCGAAACGAGTCGCCCTTGTCGAGGATCCAGACGACGTACTCGGGTTGGTACTTGGTCTGGAGGCGGAGCAGGAAGTTCACCACGCCCCAGGCCGCCGAGGTGTTCTCGCCCCTCGAGGTCCGGAGCGGACGGGAAATCAGCGCGAAGAACGCCCGGTAGATCAGGGCGTGGCCGTCGACGAGAAAGACTTGTGGCGGGTCGTGTCGGGACATGGGCCCTAAGGTAGCCGGAAACGGACCGAGGGCGACGCCGCACTCAGCGACGCCGCCCTCGGCCGACCGGCGCGGGTGTCAGCGGGCCCGCTGCGGGTCGCGCGACACCATGGCCCGGGCTCGGGCGAATTCGGCGCGCGAGTTCGGCGTCAGCCGCATCCGCGAGAAGCCCATCGTGCCTTCGAAGTAGAGCACCACCCGGTACTCGTTGTAGAGCCACTGCGTGTAGCGGCGATCGGAGCTCGAGGGCGGCGATTCGTAGATCTGGTCCGGCTCGCCAAGGGAGATGTAGACCTCGCCGCGATCGGTGCGCCACCCTTCCCCGCCCTCGTCCTGAAATCGCTGATTGGCGATGGCAACCCGGGTGAAGTACCGGTCCAGCGCCTCGTTCTCGCTGGTCTCGGGAATCGGATCCGTGGCCAGCCAGAACTGTCGCCAGAGCTTCGACCGGTCCGCGGGTTTGGCGTTGCGGAGGGCGTTGAGGAGGCCGGGTTCGTACGGGAAGAACCGGAGCAGGTTGAGCAGATTGTCGTAGTTGGTCACCACCCACCCGCGGGCGAACGACACCAGCGCCTGCATCCGCGCGGCGTGATCCCCTTCCCCCACCTGGATCGTGAGTTCGCCGAGGGGCGGCGCGTCGGCCGCGATCCGGGCGACCCGTCCCTCGACGTCGCGGCTACCCGCGAAGTCGACGCTGGACCGGTACACCACGCTGTCCCGGTCGTCCTTGACGACGACGGGCACCGACGTCGGCCCTGGATACCGGTAACCCTCGACGTAGATGTACAGGGTGTCACCGCCGCCGTGCGACACAGTGCCGCGGGGGTTGAGCACCGCATGGAAGGAGTCGGACGGTGCGGTGCGGCCCCGGACTTCGTAAACCATTGCCGGCTGCGACATCGAGCCGGCCCCGTACTTCGGCACCTCGATCACCCGCTCGACCCGGCTCGCCGCGTTCGACGCCGGATCGCGGACGACCATCGTAAGGTTGTAGCTACCCGGCTCGAGGAGGAACGCCTGCTGGAAGAAGACGCTCTCGTCGCTGCGCTGGGTCTCCTGGAACGAGGCCACCCGGACGACTTCGTTTCGGGTGACGGCGATCGGCTCGCCGGTGGCGCGGCCGAGGGTCAGGTCGACGCGATACCGGGCCGCGAACGACCCCTGGTCGCGCTGGAACGAAAGCGCCCGGTTCTCAAACGAGAAGCCGACCATGAAGACGGTCGAATCGCCTCGTCCCGCGAGGGTCGTGTAGTTGCCAACGAAGGGGATCGGGCCCCGGGCGGCGAGACGGCCGAGGCGTTGGTAGACTGCCGAGAGATTGAAGAGTTCGTTCAGGGTCTGGTCGGTCGCTGCCGTGGGAGAACCCGGCGCCGCTTGCCGGCCGGCCGTGCAGCCCATCGAGGCGAGCAGCGCGGCCGCCGCCCCAACCGCCGTGAAACGCCGAACTGACCCGCGCATGCCGTTTTTCATTGCCACCGGTCCCGGGGTTCCGGCCGCCGCGCCCGGCGCGGTCGGCGCTTGCCTAAGCCCTTGGGCGGCGTGTAGTTTCAACCGATCCCATGAGCCAAGATAATCTCGTCGGCCGCACGGTGGCCGGGTACACGCTCCTCTCCCACGTCGGGGAGGGCGGCACTGCCACCGTCTACCGCGCTCAGCATCCTGAGCGGGGGCTCGCGGCCGTCAAGCTGCTCCGGGCCCGAATGGGGCAGGACCCGGTGGCGGTGAAGCGCTTCCTCCGCGAGGCGGAATTCGGCGCTCGGCTCGACCATCCCAACATCGTCCGCACCTACGAGTTCGGCGAAGCGGACGGGATGTACTACCTGGCGCTCGAATGGGCGCCCGGCGAGCCCCTCGCCGCTTTCTTGACAGCCTCCGGGCCGTTGGCCCCTGACTTGGTCGCCAAGATCATCTCCCAACTGGGCGATGCCCTCGGGGCGGCCCACGCCGCCGGCATCATCCACCGCGATCTCAAGCCGGCCAACATCATGTACGACCCGGAGAGCCAGACCGCCCGGCTCCTGGACTTCGGGATCGCCCGGGACGCGGACGACGACCCGTCCCAGCGGCTGACCCGGGCCGGGTTTTTCGTCGGGACCCTTCAGTATGTCGCGCCGGAGGCCCTGAGCGGCGAACTCGTCAAGGAACAGGCGGACGTCTATAGCCTGGCCACGATCGCCTACCATCTGCTGACCGGCCAGCTGCCGTACCCGGGCAAGAATCCAAGGGAGTTGTTTCAGCAACTACTCTCCAAGCCGCCGATCCCGCTCAATCAGGCCAATCGCGCGCTCAAGTTCTCCCCGGAACTCGAAGCTGCGGTCATGCAGGGGTTGGATCGTGACTTGGGCAAGCGCTGGAAGACCGTGGCGGACTTCGCCGGGGCCTTCTGCACCGCCGCCGCCCAGGACGCCAAACCCAAGGGCGGCTTCCTCTCCTCGCTCTTCCGCAAACGCTAGTTGCGGTGACGGCCCAGGACGCCCTCGAACGCCTCCTGCTCGAGCGCTCGGTCACGTTCGGTGACTTCGTCCTCGCCTCGGGCCAGCGGTCCTCTTACTACGTCGACGCCCGGAAAACCACGATGTCCGCCGAGGGGCTCCGCCTCATCGGCGAACTTGGACTTCAGCAAGTCCGTGCGCGGGGCTGGGTTGCGCGGGCCATTGGAGGCCTGACGATGGGGGCGGATCCGGTGGCCTATGCCATTGCACGGGCGAGCCTCGACTCGCCGCCCATCCTCGACGCCTTCAGCGTGAGGAAGGCTGCGAAGCAGCACGGAACCCGCCAACTCATCGAGGGGAATTTCCAGCCCGGCGCCTCGGTGGTGGTGGTCGAGGACGTGATCACCTCCGGGGGCTCCGCAATCCAGGCCATCGAGGCCGTCCGCGCCGCCGGCGGCAATGTGGTCGGTGTCCTGGCCGTCGTGGACCGGGGGCAAGGAGGCTTCGAGGCCATCTCGCGCCATGGCGTTGAAGTAGTTTCACTGACAACCACTGAGTCACTTCTCAGCAATAGGCCGGAAGCGCGGTAGGCCGGCGCCAGTCCGGTCGATCAAACGAACCCGGCGGCAATGCCGGCCGGCTGATTCGCCGCCAGCGGCGACTGGCTGAGTGCCGCCTGGACTCGCGACGTTAGTTGTTGAGCATACTACTTATCAGACTGCTAGAAATACGCCCTTCCCGGGCGGTCGGCCCGGACGCCCGCCCTCCAACGGCCGAAAAGCCTTCCACTCCCGCTCATACGGCCGGATCAACGAGGAAACGAAACGCTCTGTCGCCGAGTCAAAGGTGAAACGGCGACGGAATTCTCCCGGCGTGATGCCGAGCATGGCCCGGAGGTGGCGGCCAAAGCTCTGCGGCGAGGAGCATTCCAGGCGGTAGGCCACGTCCGTGATCGAAAGCCCTTCCTGTTCGAAGTACTGCGCCGCGTAGAGCAGTCGAATCGCGGCGATGTACGTCTTGGGGGAGGGAAGACCCGCCCGGGCGAAGCGCGACATCAGGGTGCTCGGGCGCATCCGTGCCTGCACCGCCAGGCGCCTGGCGATCGCGGTCGAGGGAGCGAGGCGCACCATGAGTTCGAGAAACATCCTGGTGTCGGCCGGCAGGTCGGGCAGAGCATCGACTAGGCGCGCCAGGATCCGTGACGCCGGCCGGGACGCCGGCTCCGCGAGAATTCGTCGGAGCCGGCTCCAACCAGCCGGCCCGGTGACGTCGACCACATGCCGGACGCCGCTGGCCCCAAGCCGCAGCAGCGTCTCCGGCGCCCGCGGGTCGGGCCGGGTCAACAAGGCCACCGTCGGAATTTCCGGAAACCGCCGCACCAGGCCGTCGAGTTCCTCGACTTCGCTCGCCCGCCATTCGTGGACCGAGAACACGATCGCGTCCACCGGCCGTTCCCGGACCACCTTCATCGCCTCGGGGAACGAAGGGCGGTGGACCACCGAGAAGCATCCGGCGCCGGCGGCCTCGAGGTGGGCTCGCTCCACCGGCGCCACCACGGCGGCGACGGTCACGGGTTCGTCTCTCATCACGACTGCCATCGGGCGCTCTCCGCCAGAGTCGAGCGCAGAACCTGGCGCCGACCGCTCAACCGCCCGTCAATCGCCGGCGGGGCGGAAACGCCCGCCGGGCAGCCCAAAAAGCGACGGACCGCGGCCGCCGTTCATCCTTGTTTCAATCAGCACCGATCGGGTGTCGGGCCGGCCTTCCCAGCCGATTCCCGGGGTATCTTCAATCGGAGCCGAATGACACCCGAGTCCGCCGCGACCATGGCCGGTTTCCGCGAGGCCCTTCAGGCCACCCTGGGCAACCAGTACCAGATCGAGCGCGAGCTCGGCCGGGGTGGCATGGGCGTGGTATACCTCGCCCGGGACGTGACGCTGGACCGGCGGGTAGCGGTGAAGGTGGTGCATCCGGACCTGTCGACCAACCGGGTGGTGGCCGCCCGGTTCCTCGGCGAGGCCCGCGCGATTGCCCGGCTCCGCCATCCGAACATCGTGACCGTGCATTCGGCCGGCGAGGTCGACGGCCAGCTGTACTACGTCATGGACTACCTGCCGGGAGAAACCCTCCGGCAGCGGCTCGTCCGGGAACGCCGTCTCGATCCCGACGCAGCCGTCCGGATCGCGTCGGACATCGCCGACGCCCTCGACGCCGCAAGCGCCGCCGGGATCGTCCACCGCGATCTCAAACCCGAGAACATCCTCCTCGAAGGTGAGGGCGCCGACCTCAAGGCGCTGCTCGCCGACTTCGGCATCGCCCGGCTGGCCGAGGGTGGGGGCGAGACCGGGCCTGGTGCGGTGATGGGAACTCCGGCGTACATGAGTCCCGAGCAAGCGGCCGGTGAAGAGGTCGACGGCCGGAGCGATCTCTACTCCCTCGGTGTCGTCTGCTACGAGATGCTGACCGGGAGCCTGCCGTTTTCCGGCCCGCCCCGGACGGTCATTTCGAAGCAGATTCTCGATCCGCCGCCGCCGATTGCTTCCCTCCGGCCCGAGGTGCCCGCCGCGATCGCGGCGGCCGTCCGCTGCGCCCTCGAAAAAATTCCCGAGGCACGGTGGCAGAACGGCCGAAGTTTTCGCCGGGCCCTGGCCGGGGATACCTCGACCCCGACACCGGTCCCCGCGCCCAGGCGCCGGCGGCGCTGGCTGCTCCCGTCGCTCGTCGCGGCGGTGCTGGTCGCCGCCGCGAGCCTCTCGCTGCTGGTCCACCGGTCGGGGCCCCCTCCCGGGGTGAACCCGCGCCACTCGATCCTGGTACTCCCGTTCGCGAACCTTCGCGAAACCGCGGACTACCAGTGGCTCGAGGACGGCAGCGTCAACATGCTGACACTCGCCCTCTCGCAGTGGCGCGACCTGAGCGTGGTGGACCAGGACCGGGTGCACGATCTCACCGCCGCCGCGGGGAACGGCCCGATCGGCCTGTCGCTCGCCCGGCGCCTCGCCCGAGAGAGCGGCACCTGGACCGTGATCCTGGGTGACTTCGAGCTGGTGGGCGATTCGGTCCACCTGATTGCCCGCCCGTACGACGTCGCCACCGGCCGGCGGCTCGACCTGGTGCGAGCCGATGGTCTGGCCACCGCCGACATCCGCCCGCTGTTCGACGACCTCGCCGCCAAGCTCCTCGATCTCAGCGGGGCGCCGAAGGACTCGCGGGCGTCGCTCGCCTCGGTGACCACGGAATCCCTCGAGGCCTACCGAGCCTACCTCCAGGGCGTCGATCACCTCAACCACTGGCGCCTGAGCGATGCGAGCACGTCGCTCAACCGGGCGGTGGGCCTCGATTCCGGATTCAGCCTCGCCAACTACAAACTCGCGGTGACCCGCGGCTGGATCAGCCCGGACGACACCGCCGGGATCGCCGCGATCCGCCGCGCCGCCCGCACCTCGGAGCGGCTCCCCCGGCGCGAGCGGTCTCTGATCGAGGGGTACCGCACCTTCGTCGAGGGCGACTACCGCCAGGGCATGTCGATTTACGGCGATCTGGTCCGCCGCGACTCGGCGGACGTTGAGGCCTGGTACGGCCTCGCCGACGCGGCGTTCCATGGCGGTTATGCCACGATGAGCGTCGGCCTCCTCAACCAGTCACTCGTCGGCTTCCGCCAGGTCATCGGCCGCGATTCGACGTTCGCGCTCGCCTACGAGCACGTCGGGGCGATGCTGACCGATGCGAGCCTCCCCCGCAGCTGGATCCGGCTGACCGCGGCCGACTCGCTGGCGGCGAACCGGGATTCCGTTCCCGGCGCCGATCGCCAGCGCGCGGGCGGGGAGGCGATCGCCCTTGCCCAAGCCTGGACCCGGCTCCAGCCGGGTACCCCGCGGGCCCAGTACCATCTCTACAAGGCCTACCTGGCCAACGGCCGGATCGGCGAGGCGCGGCAGACGGTTCTCCAGTTGCGGGCCATGTATCCGGACAGCGTTCGGGCGTTCTTCAGCGGCCTCGAGGCGCGGGCCCAGTTCCAGGCCCAAGATGTGGCCGATGCGGCCCGGATCGTCCGAACCGCGATGCCGCAGATCAACCCGGCGGTGATGGGACTGCTCGACTTCGCCGCCGAACCGTTGTCCGATCTCATGACCGGCGTGAGTGCCCTGGGCTACTTCGGCGATCTCCGGGGCGCCACCGAGTTGATCCACCTCGGCCGAGAACTCCGGTCCTTCGGCAGCGAGGCCCGCGACTCGGTCGAACGCGACCGCGAGGATGATTTCTGGGAAACGGTCCGCCTCGGGCTGCTGTATGCGTCGGCCGGCGCTCGCACCGACCGGCTCCGCTCCCTTTGGACGGAGGGTTTCGCGCTCGCCCAACGCGCTCCGGAAGAGAAGCGAGGCGGTGCACTCAGCAGCATGAGCGCGGTGGCGGTTTCCCTGCTGCTCGGTCCGCCTGGTGATCCCGGACCGGTGCTCGACCTCGAGCGGGTCACCGGCGTCACCCGGCCGGCGCCGCTCGCCGCGCTGGTAGCGGCCCGATCCGGCGATTCCGCGGCGGCCAGACGGCTCCTGGCGGAATACGCCAACGGTTCGGCGCCGGCCCGCCCCAAGGCATCGTTCCAGTGGGAGGCCACCAGCAGTGACTGGCGGCCCGTCATCGCGGAGACCTGGTTCGAGCTCGGGGAATACGCCCGGGTCGTCGAGACCCTCCGTCAGTTCGACCGCACCACTTTCGGGGTGCGGGGCATCGACCCCCGATGGGTTCTCCTGCCCCGGGTCCGACTGCTCCGGGCCCAGGCCCTCGAGCGGCTGGGCCGGACGGCTGAGGCCGCCGCCGAGTACCAGGCCGTCGTCGACCAGTGGCGGGACGCGGATCCCGAACTCCTCCCCGTCGTTCAGGCCGCCCGCCAGGGCCTGGCCCGGGCGGCCGGAACCCCCGAAGTCCACTGAGTCATTACTTTTCGACAAGGGTTGGGCGGGACGGTCGCGGGGCGGGCAACTGCTCCGAGGAAAGTCCGAGCTCCCCCGGGCAGACCGCCAGGTAACACCTGGGCGCCGCAAGGCGACGGACAGGGCCACAGAAAACACACCGCCTCCGGGGCAACCTGGCGGTAAGGGTGAAAAGGTGGGGTAAGAGCCCACCGCGCTACCGGTAACGGTGGTGGCACGGTAACCCCCGGTCGGAGCAAGGCCAAATAGGCGGCGAGGTGTGGCCCACACCGTCAGGACCTCACGGTCCAGAGCCGCGGGTAGGCTGCTTGAGGTGGCTGGCGACAGCCATCCCAGAGAGATGACCGTCCGGACCGGTTTCGGTCCGAACAGAACTCGGCTTACGGCCCGACCCTGACCCCGGGCGCCCCCACGGCGCCCGGGGTCCGAAACGAACGGCTCGAACGAGCCCCACGGTGAGGAGCACGATGGCGCGAAGTGTCATGGCCGGGCTGATCCCGGTGATCGGACTGGGTGCGGCGGGCTACGCAGCGATGCCGGCCACCACGACGGTGAAGTACCGGATCGAATCGAAGTCGGAGCAGGTGGTGGATCTCAGCGGCATGGGCCAGGGATCCCAGACCACCGCGCTCAACCAGACCGCGATGATCACCATGACGTTGACCGACACCGTCGGCGGCAAGGTGATGCACGTCGTCGTCGACAGCATCGCCAGCGACGCCCCGGTGCTCGATCCGTCGATGGACCCGACCAAGGCCAAGGGCGCCTGGCTCCACGGCATCGTGGATGCCTGGGGACGGACCAAGATCGTCAAGACCTCCGCCGATTCGATGCTGGCGGTCGCCCAGCTGAAGAACACCTTCGCCCGGTTCCTCCCGGTCATCAAGCCCGGTGCCAAGACCGGCGATACCTGGGTCGACACGGCCAAGGTGGACAGCAAGACCGCGATCAACGCGATGAAGACCACGACGGTGACGACCTTCACCCACGGGCCGGCCGAGTCGCGGAACGGGGTGGCGGGATTCCGGATCGAAGCTGCCTCGACCACCACGGGCGCGGGCACGATGGAAAACCCGATGGCCGGCACGATGGACGTCGAACTGTCGAGCACCGGCAAGGAGACCTATTTCGTGGCGCAGGATGGGCGCTACCTGGGCGGGATGTCGTCGGCCAACGCCAAGAGCACCATTCGCGTGGCGATGTCGCCGGATCCGATTCCGGTGACCGTGACCTCCTCGGTGACCGTTTCGGTCGTGAAGTAGGGGCCGGGACGTGCCCCTCACGGCGGGTGCCGGTGTCCCGGCACCCGCCAATCGACCCACCTTGACCGGCAACCCCTCCGCACCCCATCAACCATCCGCCCCCGAGCAGCCAACCGCCGCGGGGTGGCGCCGGTGGCTCCGTCCCGGGCGCCTGCTGCTCCTGTCGCTCGCGCTGTTTGGCCTCTGGATCGTGAGCGTCTGGCCCCCGCCGATCTACTATCGGTGGTTCTGGCCGCACCAGACCGCGTTCATGACCCTCCGCGCCCGGCAGGCCGACAGCCTGGCCCGGCACGCCCAGCGCCGGCGGGAAGCGGTCGAGGGCCGGCTTCCCCGGCGCTACACGCCGGTGCCGATGGGGGAAATCACGCCGACGCTCGCGCGGGCCGTCCTGGTCGCCGAAGATCATCGGTTCCTGGAGCACGGGGGCATCGATTACCAGGAACTGCGGGTAGCACTCGGCTACCGGCGGGATGACTTCGCCTGGGGCAATCCGGCGGACCGGGGGGAACTCTGGCGGGTGGTCGGCCGCCTGTGGTCGCGCCGCAACCAGATCCGGGGGGCGAGCACCATTACCCAGCAGCTCGCCAAGAATCTTTACCTGTCGCCCTCGCGGAATCCGCTTCGCAAGGTGAAGGAGGCGGTCACGGCGTACCGGCTCGAGTGGGCCCTCGGCAAAGGCCGGATCCTGGAGCTGTACCTCAACGTCGTGGAGTTCGGTCCGGAGGTTTGGGGTGCGGAAGCCGCCGCCCAGACCTATTTCGGCCGCCCAGCCGCCCGTCTAAGCGCCGATCAGGCCGCCGCCCTGGCCGGGACCCTCCCGTTTCCGTTGAGCTCGAATCCGGGGTTCCGGCCGGCCCGAATGCGATGGCGGCAGCAGCTCATTCTTCGCCGGATGCGGGGCGAACCGATTCAGGTCCCGAGCGACGCCGAGGCGATCGCCACCAAGGAAGCGCCCGCCGACTCGGCCACCCGGTAGGGGCTCGAGCCGGCGGGCGGAACCGCCTTCGGGGCTGGTGGCGTCAGTCGAGCAGGCGGAGCGGCATCACCAGGGTCAAATAGCTCGCCGGATCATCCCAACCGACCGGTTCGCAGGTCGTGGCCCGCTCCGGGGTCTTGAAGCTCATCCGGATCTCGTCCGTCGGCATGAACTTGAGGATTTCGAGCAGGTAACTCGCGTTGAACGCGATCTCCAGGGGATCGCCGTCGTACCCGACCGTCATTTCCTCCTGGGCCTCACCCAGGTCGGGCGTCGTCACGGAGAGCTTGCAGTTGCCGCTGGCAAAGGCCAGCCGGATGCGATGGGTCTGGTCGCTCGCCACGATGCTCATCCGGCGGATGGCCGAGGTGAAGGCCGACTTGTCGGCCGTCATCGTCTTGTCGTTTTCCCGCGGAATGACCTGCTCGTAGTTCGGGTACGGGCCCTCGATCAGCCGGGTGTAGATCTGGGTTCCGGCCGACCGGAAGCCGAGGTGGTTGTCGCTCCGGGCGATCTGGATCTCTTCATCGGGACCGAAGAGGCGGCGAATCTGTTCCAGCGCCTTGGGCGGGACGATGAGGTCGGCCTGCCCGCCGCTTCCCTTGAGCGGCACGTCCATCCGGGCCAGCCGATGCCCGTTGGTAGCCACCATCCGCATCCGGTCGGCCCGCAGTTCCCAGAGCACGCCGTTGAGAATCGGCCGGCTTTCCTCGGTGCTCGCCGCGAACGCCACGTGGCTGATCAGCTTCTGGAGATCCTTGGCCGCCACGTTCCAGGCGCCGTCGAACTTCACCCCGGGGAACGCCGGAAACTCATCCCGTGACAGTCCCAGAAGCTTGAACCGAGAGCGGCCACACTCGATTTGAACCCGCTGCTCGCCGGAACTGGTGACCCGAATCGCGGCGTTCGGGAGCTCCCGAACGATCTCCACGAGTTTGCGGGCCGGTAGCGTCGTGGCGCCTTCCTGCTCGACTTGCGCCGGGATGACGGTACTGACGGCGATGTCGAGGTCGGTACCGGACAGTCGCAGACCGTCCTTCGTGGCTTCGACGAGAATATTCGAGAGAACCGGGAGGGTGGTCTTGGTGGGCACACTGGCCGCCACCGCGCCGAGACCCTCGTGGAGTTTCTCTCGAGTAATGGTGAACTTCATCGGCTCTCCTCAGGTACGAACCCCGAGTTTTCACCACGGGTTATTAGTAAACTGTTCCCTAAATAATAAACTAGTAGTCGCAGTAGAGGTGTTGGTTTGTGGACCGTCCCACCAACTGCCGAGTGGGTCAAGACATGCACTCCCCCCGGCTTCCCCGCGACATGTTTGCAGTGCGGATTGTCGGGGACGCCCGGCGCCACTTTCCCCGCCGCCCCACACCGCCAACACTCCGTTCACATCAGTTTGTGGTCAATTCCGTCCGCGCCGAATCGACTCGTTCCCGGAACGAACGGTCCCGGGCGAGTTGCCGCTGAACCTTGTCGACACTGTGGATCACCGTCGAGTGATCCCGGCCTCCGAACGCCTGGCCGATCTCGACGAGCTGCATGTTGAGCACCTCCCGGGCCAGATACATCGCGATCTGGCGGGGCACCGTGAGGCTCTTGATCCGGGCCTTCGACCGGAGGCCTTCGGGCGTGACGCCCCAGCGGCGCGCGACGACGTCCTGGACCTTGTCGATGGTCGGAAGGGCCCTGGGTCGGTCGTCGCTCTGGGCCTGGCTCGGGCGGATCCGGTCGGCGAGGGCCTCGCGGGCCAGGTCGACGGAGATCTCGCGGTGCCGCAACGAAGCGTACAGCAACAACTTGATGATGGAGCCCTCGAGTTCGCGGACGTTCGAGTAGACATGTTCCGCGATGAAGGTCAGGACCTCGTCCGGAATGGTCGTCTCGAGGCGGTCCTGCTCCTGCTTCTTCCGGAGGATCGCGATCCGGTGCTCGAGGTCGGGCATCCCGACGTCCGCCACCATGCCCCAGCCGAACCGGCTGACCAGCCGGTCTTCGAGCCGCGGCATTTCCTTGGGCGGACGGTCCGAGGTCAGGACGATCTGCTTCTGGGCCTCGTACAAGGTGTTGAAGGTGTGAAAGAACTCTTCCTGGGTGGCTTCCTTGCCCTCCAGGAAATGCACGTCGTCGACGAGGAACAGGTCGACCTCGGTCCGGTACCGGCGCCGGAGGTCCGGCATGGTCCGGCCGTGGATGCCCTCGATGACTTCGTTGATGAAATGCTCGGCGCCGACGTAGACGACCCGCGTGGACGGGTTTTTCCGGATGACGGCGTGGGCAATGGCCTGCATCAGGTGGGTCTTGCCAAGACCGGTGCCCCCGTAGATGAACAGCGGGTTGTAGGTCCGGCCGGGGGTTTCGGCGACCGCGTAGGCCGCGGCGGCCGCGAGCTCGTTCGATTTGCCGATGACGAACGAGTCGAAGGTGTACCGTTCGTTCAACGGCAGCGGTGACTGGCGGGTCCGGCCGACCGCCGGTTCTTCAGGGATGGCCTGCTGAGGAGCGACGAAGAAGTCGATCTGGGGCCGCTGGAGCCGGTCCTCCGGGACCCGGAAGACAACCTCTGTCGGCTGCCCCATGACCCGTTGGGCAATGCCTGACAGGACGCCGGCGTGCTTGTTCTCGTTCCACTTGATGGCAAATTCGTCCGGGAGGCCGAGAACCAACCGACCATCCTCGATCCCGAGGACCTCAGCGGGCGCAAGCCAAGTATTGACAGCCTGTTCCGTGAGTTCCTGGCGAGCTTCGTCCAGGATGCGTTTCCACGCGTCTTTCGGGGACAACTGCATTTCGCCTCAAGAAAACAGGGGGGTTCCACGAAGGGGCGACGATACTACGGCCCGCGTGTGGAAAAGTCAACCTTGACCTTTCCGGGGTCGGTCTGATAGCTTTCCGGGCTCACTGGAGACCTGAGGATTTTATGCAGCCGACATATCGCCCGCGGAACCGAAAGCGGGTCAATCGGCACGGTTTCCGGGCCCGGATGGCCACCCGGTGGGGTCGGGAAGTACTCGCCCGCCGCCGGAAAAAGGGCCGGAAGCGTTTGACGATCAAGATCGCCTCGAAACACGGGGGCCGCTGACGTCGTCAGAGCGTCTGGGCCGGCGGCAACGCCTGGCCGGGGCGACTGACTATCGGCAGGTATTGAGTCGAGGAGCGCGGCAGCGGTACGAGTTCCTCGACTTTTTGTGGGTGGTAAACGACGTGGGTCACCCGAGACTCGGACTGGTCGTGCCCAAGTTCCAGTCCTCCGTGGTGGCCCGCAATCGTTTACGACGGCGGTTGAAGGAAATCGCCAGGCGGGTGGTGTTCCCTCGGTTGAAGTCGGTTGACCTGGTGATTCGGGCCCGGCGGGAAGCGTACGGGGCGAGCTTCGGTCAGCTGGCGCTGGAGGTAGGGCAGTGGCTCAGCAGTCGAGCACCCCGGAACTCCTGACGGCGGCGGCCGAGTGGCCTCGCCGGGCCGGTATGTGGTTGATCCGAGGCTATCAGCGGTTCATCTCTCCGGCGTTCCCGCCCCGGTGCCGATTCAGTCCGAGCTGTTCACAATACACGTTGGAAGCGATCGATCGTCACGGCCTGGTGCGTGGCGGCTGGCTGGGCTTCAAGCGCATCGCCCGGTGCCACCCGTTCCATCCCGGCGGGTACGATCCGGTTCCCTGACCCACTGAATCCCAGCGACGCAGCCAATGGATCGTCGATTCGTCCTGGCCATCGTCTTGATGATGGTCGTCCTGATCGTTCCGCAGGTGCTCCTCAAGAAGCCGCCCCGGCCGCAGCCGGCCGCCGGTGTCGTTCCGGCTGCCCCCGGCGCCCAGCCGCCGGTGACGGCCCCGACGCTGGTGGCGCCCCCCGGTTCGGAGGCGTCGCCGCTGTCGGTCGAAGCCGCGGAGGCGGTCACCGCCGAGGACACGGTCCGGGTGTCGTCCGGTCTGTATGAGTACGCGTTCTCGACCCGGGGTGGCCGCCTCGTCGAAGCGGATCTCAAGAAGTACCGCTCCATGCGGCGCGACGAACCCGGCCAGACCGCCCAAATCGTCCATCAGGGCGGCGACCTCCTGACCCTGGCGCTTCTTACGGGCCGGGACACCATTCCGCTCAAGGACGTGACCTTCGTTCCGTCTGCGCCGGCCGTGGACGCGAACAGCGGACCGGCCACCCTCACGATGACCGCCCGGATGGAATCCGGTGCGGGCGTCGAGTTGACCTACCGGTTTACGCCCGACGACTACCGGGTTGACGTGTCCGGCCGGGTGGAGGGTCTTGGCTCGAACGGCGGGACCTTGCTCATCGGCCTCGGCCCCGGGCTCCGGAACACGGAGGCCGACAGCGCGGAGTATGCCCGGGAGCTCGGGGTGGTGACCAAGAGCAGCCGGTCGCAGCTTACCCGGTTCGCCGAACTCAAGAATGGCACCGTCAAGCTGCTGCCGGGGCCGTTCGAGTGGGTGGGTATCAAGTCGAAGTACTTCGTGGCGGCCATCCTGTCGCTCGATACCGCCAAGGTCGGGCACGGCGGTCTCGGCGGCGTGCAGGCGCGGGGGACCGACGCGGTGCGCCGGTCGCCCGAGACCGCGGACATCTGGACGAGTCTCACGGTCAACGGCAGCGGGGACGTCGCCTTCTCCCTGTACGTCGGACCGATGGAGTACCCCCGGCTCCGGGCCATTGGCCACGATTTCGACGACATCAATCCGTACGGCTGGGCGTGGTTGCGACCGGTGATCCGGCCGGTGGCGGTCGGCGCCCGCTGGCTCCTGGTCTGGTTCCACGAAAAGCTGGGACTTGCCTATGGACTCGGACTGGTCCTGTTCGGCGTCCTGATCCGGGTGGTGCTCTGGCCGCTCAATCAGCGGGCGATGCGGGCCAGCATGGCCATGCAGGCCATCCAGCCGGTGCTCAAGGACATCCAGGACCGCTACAAGAATGATCCCCAGCGGCTCCAGCAGGAGATGTTCAAGGTCTACAAGGAGAACAACGTCAATCCGCTGAGCGGGTGCTGGCCGGTGCTGGTGCCGTGGCCGGTACTGATCGCCTTGTTCTTCGTGTTCCAGAACACCATCGAACTGCGCGGGCAGTCGTTTCTCTGGATTCCGGATCTGTCCCGGCCGGACCCGATCTACATCATCCCGATCCTGATGGCGGTGTCGATGTTCGGGGTGACCCGGATCGGCCAGATGGGCCTGCCGCCGAATCCGCAGATGAAGATGATGCTGTACTTCATGCCGGTCATGATGCTGGTGCTGTTCCTCAAATTCGCCTCGGGCCTCAATCTGTACTACACGGTCCAGAACCTCGCGAGCATTCCCCAGCAGTGGTTCGTAGCCAAGGAGCGAATGAAGCGGGCCACGCTGACCGCTTCGATTCCGCCGCCGCCGGCCCCGAAGAAGGCCGGGAAACGGTAGCGCCTTAACCACTTCGGCTCCGGGCGGCCCGCCGATGGTGTCAGATCTCGTCGCCGCGATTTCAACCGCCCCGGGGCGGGCCGCGCTGGCCGTGGTCCGGATCTCGGGGCGCGGTGCCTTCGAGGTGGCGGCGCGGATCCTCGGCTGGCCGGAAGGCAAAGACCCCGTACCGCGGCAGGCCACCCTCGCGACGTTCCACGAGGCCGATGGCGCAGCCATCGACCACGGACTGGTGACGTGCTTCCCGGGGCCCGACAGCTATACCGGTGAAGACCTCGTCGAGTTCAGCACCCACGGCGGCAACCTGGTGCCCACCCAGTTGCTCGCCGCGCTCCTCGCCGCGGGGGCCCGGCCGGCCGGGCCAGGCGAGTTCACCCGCCGGGCCTTCCAGAACGGAAAGCTTGATCTCCTCCAGGCCGAGGCGGTGGCCGACCTGATCGACGCCTCGACCCGGGCGCAGGGCCGGGGTGCCATCCGGCAGCTCGAGGGGGGCCTGTCGCGACGCCTCCTGGCACTTCGGTCGGAGCTGATCGATCTCCAGGCGCTTCTTTCCTATGACATCGATTTTCCCGAGGAGGACGACGGTCCGATCGACCGCTCGACCGTCGCCGAGGCGCTGGGCCGCTGCCGGACGACGGTGAGCCGGCTGCTCGAAACGGCACTCCTCGGTGAGCGGGTCCGAACCGGGGCACTGGTGGTGCTGGCGGGCCGGCCGAACGTGGGGAAGTCGTCCCTCTTCAACGCCCTGTTGCGCGCCGAGCGGGCCCTCGTGACCGAAGTGCCGGGAACGACGCGTGACACGATCGAGGCGGATCTCGACGTCGATGGGTGGCCGGTCCGGTTGGCGGATACCGCCGGTCTCCGATCCTCGGAGGACCGGATCGAGCAGCTGGGGATCGAGGTGAGCCGGAAATACCTCGCCGCGGCGGACCTGGTGCTCCTCTGCGTGGAGGCCGGCCGGCCGCTCGACGCGGAAGAGCAGGCGCTGGCGCGTCAGGGCGGCACGGTGGTGGTGCGGACGAAAGCCGACCTCGCCGCGGTGGACGGCGAGGGCATCCCGGTCTCGGCGCGGTCAGGCGCGGGTCTCAGCGATCTGGCCCGGGCGGTGGTGGAGCGACTCTTCGGCGACGTGGAGCAGGTGGCCGACCTGGAGCCGATGCTGACCCGGGAGCGGCACCGGCTGGCCCTCGAAGCCGCGGCGGACGAGTTGGGGCAAGTGGCGCCACATCTCGCGGCCGCCGGCGATCCGGTTCTGGCCGCCCATCACGTCCGGCGCGCGGTCGCCTCGTTGGACGAGGTGGTCGGCGTCGTGGACATCGAGGAAATCCTCGGGGCGGTGTTCAGCCGCTTTTGCGTCGGGAAGTAGTCAGGCGGCCGACGGCTTGGTCTTGTGGGAGCCGTCGCAGAACGGGCGGGTAGCGCTCATTCCGCAGCTGCAGAGCTTGAACGTTCCGGGCGTCTTGGCCGGCGGCAGCTCGATCGGATTGCCGTCCTGATCGACGAACCGGACCGGGCCACTGACCAGGAAGGGCCCGTTCTTCTTCGCAATGATCTGCACCGGCTCCGTCATCAGGCCGTTCGGATTTCCCGGGCGGCCTCTTCGACCGCCTCGAATTCGGCGGCGGGTGCCCGGAGGGCGGGAGCGATGCCGCGGCTGGCAACCAGATCCTCGACCATTCGGTAGCCCAGGTAGTAACCGGCCCGCTCCGGAAGTACGCGGCCAAGCGCGAGGCGGGAGGCCGGGCTCAGGCCCCCTGACAGGAACCGGAGCCGGAGCCCGATGCCGGAACGATCGAGGTCGTGGTGGGCGGCGCGCCGGAGGAACGCCTCGGTTTCCCGCAGCCGTTGGAACTGGCGCTTGGCGAATCCGAAGTAGTCCGCCACTTCGTGGCCGGGGGCCACCTGCTGGGCGGCGTGGACGGCGAGCCCCTCGTTGACCAGCAATTCCCGGAGCGGGCAGCGGGCGGCCGTCATCCAGTAGTCGTAGTACCCGCCGTTTTCCGCCACCAGGCGGCTCAGATCGCTTTGGCTGGCCGGCGACGTGTAGCGGACCGTATGGGCGAGCTCGTGACCGACCCAGAGGGGGATCAGCTCGGGTGACAGGCCGAGACCGAAGCTCGTCGGATTGACCTTGCCGGTGAAGTGCTCAAGGCAGACGAAGGCGACGCCGCGCCCGTTGACCACGAGCTCGCCCGCGTTGGCGGCGCCGACGCCCACCATCAGGACGACATCGGTCGGCCGGTCGATCTGGAGCAGGTCGGCGGCGCGATCGATGGCGCTCTGGACCAGGTCGGAGATCCGGACGGACTGGAGGACGGCCTTCAGGTCGAGCCGATCGGCCCGGAGGGTGGCTCCGATGACCTCATCAACGTGCGGGCTATCCAGGTCGAGGACGTAATTGCTCCAATACGCGGAGAGGACGGCGCGATGCGCGTCGAGATACCGCTGGTAGGCGGCTTCGCGATTGGACGACCCGAGAATTTCGAGAAATTCAGGCAGGAGGTTGATGAGCACGGGACAAAATGCGGATGTCCCGTAGCGAAAATCAAGGTGTGGAGGGGAACGAACTACGATTGATCGCGCCGCTTGCGCTCCGCGGCATCGGCCAACGCCTGCCGTTCTTCGCTGGTGAGGCTCTCCATCCCGAATTCGGAGATCTTGTCGAGCAGCCGATCGACGTCATCGAGGGTCGACTCGGGACTGGGCTCGACCAACGCCGTCGGCGCCGTGGGCCGCCGCTCGGCCGGCATCTCCTGCATTCGCATCGGCGTGACGACGGGCTGACGCACGGTGACGGGCCGGGCCGGGGGGCGGCTGGTCGTCAGTGACTGAAGCCGGAAGAAGACGTAGCCGGCGACGACACCGCCCAGGTGAACGAAATGGGTGGGGCCGGCCTCGCTGGTGGCGCCAAGAATCAGGTCCAGGCCGAGGAGCCCAAAGAAGAGGGTGCGGGCGGTCAACGGCAATTCGAGGGCGGCGACCGGGCGGTCGGGCCAATTGAGCGCGTAGGCTGTGGCGACCCCGAGGGCGGCACCCGACGCGCCGATGACCGGCTCGACCCGGTAGATGGTGCTGAGGCTCAACGCGAAAAGCGCGGCGCCAATACCACAATAGACGTAGTAGGCCAGGAACCGGTTGCCGCCGAGGCGGCGTTCGACCGTCGGGCCGAGGAGGTAGAGCATCAGGGAGGTGAGGGCCAGCTGCGCCAGGCTCTGGTGAACGACCAGGTAGCTCAGGACGGCCCACGGGCGGTGGCTCAGGGCCGCCGGGTCCAAGGCCAGGGCCGTGACGAACCGGGGCGCCGTGAACACGGTGGACAGCAGCAGAAACACCGCCCAGTTGAGAACGAGCAACCGGGTGACCCACGGGGTCAGGGGGACGGGTCTCTGCACAGCCATGGCTACCTAACCTTACTACCGGCTCGAGCCGCGAGGCAAATCCGCTCGCAAAGGGCCGCAAACTCGATTCCGACCGCCCGGGCCGACTGCGGCATCAGGCTGGTGGCGGTCATCCCGGGGAGCGTGTTGACCTCGAGGCACATCAACTCGCCGGCCGGGGTGAGCCGGAAATCGACTCGGCTGTAGCCGCCGAGTTTGAGGGCCGCATGGGCCGCCTGGGCGAGACGCTGACATTCTCCGGCAACCGCCTCCGCAAGGTCCGCCGGGAAGGTTTCCTCCGCCATTCCCGGGGTGTACTTGCACTCGTAGTCGAAAATCTCGTGCCGGGGGACGATTTCACCGACCGCCAGGGGCTGTCCGTCGAGGATTCCGACAGTCAGCTCGCGCCCGGGCACGAACGCCTCGACCATCACTTCGTCGTCATACTGCGCCGCCAGGTCGATCGCGGCGGCGAGCCCCGCAGCTTCGGAAACGACACTGAGACCGACGGTCGATCCCTGCTTGCTGGGTTTTACTACGAGGGGCCAGCCGAGTTCGTTGCCAACTGTCTCGGAATCGGTCGGTGCCATGACCCAATCGGCGGTGGGGACTCCCGCGGCCCGGAAGAGCTTCTTGGACAGATCCTTGTCCATGGCGAGGGCGCTGCCGAGGGTTCCGCTGCCGGTATACGGGGTCCCAACCATGTCGAGGAGGGCCTGCAAGGTGCCGTCTTCGCCGCGGCCACCGTGCAGGGCGAGAAACAGCACATCGGCGTCCCGGACCACCGGCAGACTGGCCAGGCCGGAGAGGAGGACGCCGCGCTCCAGATCGACCAGATGCTCGATCGACGGCGGGGCGACCCCGACCACCGGGCTGAGTGCCCGCGGTTCGTCGGCCTCCGGGACGAACCCCCGGGCCGTATCGACCACCGCGACGCGGTGGCCTCGGGACCGGAGTGCGGCCACCACCTGAACGGCCGAGGCGATGGCGACATCGCGTTCGGCCGAGGTCCCGCCGGTGAGGACCGTGATCTTCATCGAGTGCCGATCAGTTGCTGGAGGAGGTCGTAGCGGCTCACGATACCGGCCAGCTTGCCGTCTTTCCGGACCAGCGCGGCCGGGCTTTCGCGGGTGAGCATGGCGGGCAGGCGGTCCGCCGGGAAATTGGCGTCGACGATGGGGAAGGGGTCGTCCATGACCTCCCGGACCGGGCGGTCGAGCAGCGCCGGCTGGCTGAGCGCCCGGGCCATCAGGGTGTGCTCGATGAGGCTTCCGACGCACTCGCCGTTCTCGACCACCGGGATCTGACTCACGTCCCAGGTGGACATCAGGTTGAGCGCCTGGCGGACCTGGGCCGCTGGAGCGAGGGACACCAGTGGCGGGGCCCCCCGGGAGCGCCGGCCGAGGAGATCCTCGGCCACGAGGCGGGGGGCCTCGAGGAGCTGGTTCTCCTGCATCCATTCGTCGTTGAACACCTTGGACAAGTAGCGCTCCCCGGTATCGCAGAGAATGGTGACGACGCAGGCCTCGGGATCATCCACTTCCTGGGCGACTTGGAGCGCGAGTGCGACGTTGAGGCCGGCGCTGCCGCCGAGGAGGATGCCTTCTTCGCGGGCGAGCCGGCGGGCCATGCCGAGGGACTCCCGATCGGGCAGTTGGCGGAACTCGTCGATGTAGTCCCACCAGATGGTCGTGGGAATCTTGTCGCCGCCGATGCCTTCCACCTTGTAGGGGGCCCCCTCGGTGGTGGACCGGTGTTTCGAGTAGTAGGTGTAGATCGACCCGACCGGGTCGCCCCCGATGACCCGGATCTTCGGGTTCTTCTCCTTGAGGAACTTGCCCGTCCCGCTGACCGTGCCGCCGGTCCCCGCCCCGGCGATGAAGTGGGTGACCCGCCCCCCGGTCTGTTCCCAGATCTCGGGACCCGTGGTGCGATAGTGCGCCTCGGGGTTCGCCTGGTTGAAGAACTGATTGGCCAGGATCGCCCCGGGGGTGTCGTGGACGATCTGCTTCGCCTTCATGATGTAGTTGTCGGGGTGGTCCGGCGGGACTGCGGTCGGGGTGATCACGACGTCGGCGCCGTAGGCCTTGAGGAGCCGCACCTTCTCCTGGGACATCTTGTCCGGCAGGGTGAAGATGCAGTGGTATCCCTTGAGGGCGGCGGCGAGGGCGAGGCCGACTCCGGTGTTGCCCGAGGTGCCCTCGACGATCGTGCCGCCCGGCTTGAGGTCGCCGGCGCGCTCGGCCGCTTCGATGATGTCGAGGCCGATCCGGTCTTTGACCGAGCCGCCCGGGTTGGCGTATTCGGCCTTCCCGTAGACGGGGGTCCGGAGGCCGCGGCCAACCCGGCTCAGCCGGACGAGCGGGGTCCAGCCGATCGTGTCGAGCACGGAATCGTAGGGTGTCTGATGCTGGGGTTTGTTCATGGGGTCGGCGATCCGCCTGGAGGTGGAGGCGCGCGGAAATTGACGGGTTGCAGGAACCGGGTGGCAATCGGGGCCCCGTCGCGGAGGCCCGGTGCGAACCGAAGCCGGGGCACGGCGGCGAGGGCTGCGGAGTCGAGCGCGGGATAGCCGCTCGACTCTTGAACGCCGGTCGACTCGGGCACCACCCGGCCGGCCGAGTCGACGAACAACTTGAGAATCACGGTACCGCCGATCCGCTGCGCGGCCGGTCCTTCGGGATAGCCGACCGGCACTTCCGCATTGAGCGCGATCGGCGGTTCCTCGAGCCGCTCCTCCCGGGCGGGCGGCTCGGGCGGCAGCGCCACCGTGGCCTCCGGTTTCGCATCACAACCGGCGAGCCAGCCGGCACAGAACACGAGGGCCGGGAGGCTTGGCCTCACGATTCGGCGCTCGCCTTCCGTTTCAGATCGGCGAGGCGGTTGAGCGCTTCCAGGGGCGTCAGCCCATCGACCTCGATGGCCGCCAGTTCGGCACGCAGCGGGTCCGGGGCGGGTTTCGGCTTCGGCTGGGCTCCCGGTCTCGGGCGACGGCGGGATTGCTCGCCGAAGAGGGCCAGCTGGCCCTCGTCGGTCGGTGGGGCGACCCCTGGAACGACGCGGTGCTCGCCCTCGAGAGTGCGGAGCACGTCCTGGGCCCGGGCGACGACGTGATCGGGCAGCCCGGCGAGCTGGGCGACGTGGATGCCGTACGACCGGTCGGTGCCGCCCGCCTCGAGCCGGTGGAGGAAGACGACGCCTTCGCCGGTGTCCCGCACGGCCACGTTCATGTTCCGGGCGTGGGCGAGGCGCTCGGGCAACTGCATCAACTCGTGGTAGTGGGTGGCGAACATCGTTTTGCAGCCGAGCCGGTCATGGAGGTGCTCGGTGACGGCCCAGGCGATGGCGACGCCGTCGTAGGTGGAGGTGCCCCGGCCGATCTCGTCGAGCAGCACCAGGCTTCGAGGAGAGGCATTGTGGAGGATGGCGCTCGTTTCGCTCATCTCCACCATGAAGGTCGACTGGCCGCGGGCAAGGTTGTCGCTGGCCCCGACTCGGGTAAAGAGGCGGTCGACGACGCCGATGGCCGCGGCGGCCGCGGGCACGAAGGCGCCGATCTGGGCCATGACCACCACGAGCCCGATCTGCCGCAGAATGGTCGATTTGCCGGCCATATTGGGGCCGGTGACCAACTGGACCCGGCTCGCTGCTTCGAACCGGACGTCGTTCGGCATGAACGACTCGCGCGGCATCAGGCGTTCGATGACGGGATGCCGGCTCGCCGTGAGCACCAGGTCGAAGCCGTCGTCCACCCGGGGCCGGACATAGCGGTGGCGAACGGCTCCGTCGGCCAGCGCGGTCCAGACATCGAGATGGGCCAGCACGCGCGCGGTGCCCTGGATCCGGTCGATGGCCGCGCCGACCTGGCTTCGGAGGGCGTTGAACAGCTCGCCCTCGCGCGCCGCCATTCGTTCCTCGGCGCCGAGGACCTTCGCCTCGTATTCCTTGAGCTCTGAGGTGACGTACCGCTCGGCCGTGGCCAGCGTCTGGCGCCGTTCGTAATCGGCGGGCACCTTGGCCGCGTGAGTGTGGGTCACCTCGATGAAGTATCCGAAGACCTTGTTGTAACCGACCTTGAGCGATGGAATCCCGGTCCGGTCGCGCTCGCGCTGCTGGATCGACGCGATGTACTGCTTGCCGCCGTCGCGGAGGCTTCGGGCCTCGTCGAGGTCCGGGTCGAAGCCGGACCGGATGACCCCGCCGTCGGCGAGGTTGACCGGCGGACGGTCCGCCAGGGCCGTCTCGAGTTCGGTCGTGAGGTCCTCGAGGAGGTCGAGCTCGGCCGCGAGGTGTTCCAGCGCCGCCGCTCCGGCGGGCAACAGGCCGCCGAGTGCCGTCGCGACGCGGGGTAACCGGCGGAACGAGTCGCGGAGGGCGCCCAGTTCCCGGGGATTGGCTCGGCCGGCCGCGGCCCGGCCGGCGAGCCGCTCGAGATCGCGCACGCCGTCGAGCGCCGCCCGGGCGTCGTCGCGAGCACCGGTGAGCCGCACCGCGGCGTCGACGGCGTCGAGCCGCTCGGTGATCGCCGCGGCGTCGGAAAGCGGGGAGAGGAGCCAGCGCCGGAGGAGGCGCGCGCCCATCGGCGTCACGGTGACGTCGAGCGCCTCGAGGAGGGTGACGCCCCGGGCGCCGCCCCGGAGCGGTTCGACGAGTTCGAGGTTCCGGCGGGTCATCTCGTCGAGCCAGAGATGCTGCGCTGGGCGGCGGATCGCCGGACGGGACAGATGGGCCAGGCCGGAAGGCTGCAGTTCGCTCAGATAGCGAAGCAGCGCGCCCGCGGCCCCGACCGCCGGACCGTCCTCGGGTTCGATGCCGAGCCCGTCGAGGGCCGCGAGGGCAAAGCGGCGGGTGAGTTCCTCGCTGGCCAGTTCGGCGTCGAACTCCCACAACTCCCGGTGGGTCCGCATCACCTCGAAGGGCAGGGCCAGGCTTTCGACCGTGACCACTTCGGCCGGCGCCAGCCGCCCGAGGGCTTCCTCCAGACGATCGCGGGCAACGGTTTCGAGGAGGAACTCACCCGTCGAGAGATCGATCGCGGCGAGGCCCGCCGGCCCGTCCGGCCGATGCCGGTCGCCGGGATGGACGGCCACGATGAAGTTGTTGCGCCCGCCGGGGAGCCAGTCCTCTTCGAGCAGGGCGCCCGGGGTGACCGTTTCAATCACTTCCCGCTTGACGATGCCTTTCGCCTTCCTGGGGTCCTCGACCTGTTCGCAGATCGCGACCCGATGGCCCGCCGTGACCAATTGCTTGAGGTATTCCGCCGCCGCCTTGACCGGCACCCCGGCCAGGGGCACGCCGTCGCCCCGGGCGGTGAGGGTGATGCCCAGCACGCGCGACGCGACTTCGGCGTCGTCATAGAACATCTCGTAGAAGTCGCCCATCCGGAAAAAGAGAATCTTGTCGCGATGATGCGACTTGATCTCCTTGTACTGCTTGAGGAGCGGCGTGGCTTCGGACAGCGACGAACTCACGGGACGTTGACGATGAACGGCTGACCGCCGAGCCGGGCCCGGATGCGGGAGAGCGCGGTGGAGGCGGCCGCCCGGGTCGGGAACGGACCGGCGCGCACCTTGAAGTACCCGCCCTCCCGGACGACGATCGCGTCGAAGCCGGCCTCCTTGACCTTGGCGAGCATGTCGTCGGCCGCCGCCTGGGTCGGCGCCGCGATGGTCTGCACGAAGAGGCCCGTCGTGACGGGCGGCCGGGCCGGCGGCGGCGGGGGCGGCGGCGGTGCTACCGGGGTGGAATCCTGCTTGGCGGTCCGGGTGGTGTCGGGCCCGGGCCCGGCCAGCTGGAGCGCTTCGCAGCGCTGCCGCTGGTACCGGAGCTGGTTGGAGAGTTCGACGTCGTCGCTGGCGGCCGCAAGTCCCTTGTCTGCCAGTTCGCAGGCGACGGCGCCGTTGCGGAGGTCGGCGGCGGCGCGGGAACCCCAGAAGGCGGCGGTGGCGAGCAGTTGACTGGAGGGGTAGTCCGTCACCAGTCGGGAGAACTGGGCAAGGGCGGACCCCGGGTTGCCGTTGGCGTACTCGACCTGGCCGAGAAGCAGGAGCGCGTCGTCGGCCCAGCCGGAGGTGGAGTACTCGACGACGACCCGCCGCAGCGCGATGCGCCGATCATACTCGGTGGCCGCGACGATGCCGGAGGTATAGAGGATTTCGGCGTACAGCGAATCCGCCGGATCGGCCTGTTCGAGCAGGCGGCTCACGACGGCGCGGGCCGAGTCGGCCATGCCGTTCTGAGCGAGTTGCACGACACCGACGAGCCGGGCATCGCTTTGAGCGGCGGCGGGCCGGGCGGTCAACACGCCGCCGGCCAGCAGGGAGACGGCGGCGACCAGCGGGGTCAGGCGGCTTGTTGCCATGGGACGATCAACTCCATGACCACATCGAACAAAATCGCGCGGTCGTCGGCGATGGTGGTGTTCTTGAGGCGCTCGTCGGCGCGGCGGAGTGTGGCGAGACCGGCCTCGACCCGGACCATCGGCCAGCGCGGCGCGAGCCGGCTCCAGGCAGCGGCGGCGGCGTCCCAGGACAGCCGAACCGGAGGTCGGCTCCGGAACAACGATTGTTTGACGGCGGCGGCCAGCGCCCCGCCCCGGGTGCCGCGTTCGAGGAGGCACCGGGCCAGGCCAATGCCCGCGACGTGAGTGCCCAGCGATGCGATCAGCGCCACGGCGGACACTCCGCTCTGGGCGAGCAGGTGCGGCAGCACCCGGGCCGCCCTGGCGGCATCCCCGTCGATGACGAAGTCGATCCAGTCCGCCGCCGTCTCGCCGTGACGCACCCCGAGGAACTCGGCGACCCGGTCGACGGTCAGCGTCTCGCCACCGAGGCCGGCGAGTTTGTCGAGTTCGGAGCGAAGGATCGACAGCTCAGCGTCCGCCACCTTGACCAGATGACGGGCCGCTTCGGGTTCGAGTTTGAGGTCGAGCGCGGCCGCGCGGCGCTCGAGCCAGCGCTGGGCCCGTTCGGCCGGAAGGTGTTCCACCGCCACCGCCGTGGCGCGGGCGGCGAGATCCTTGTCCGGTCCGGCGTCCCGCTCGTCGCCGGACCGGGCGCTCTGGACCAGGATCAGGACGGTTTCGGCCGCCGGGTGTTCGAGGTAGCGGAGAATCGTGCCCTTGGCCCTGGCGCGCTTGTTCCAAGCCTCGACCTCGGTGACGATGACGATTCGGCGGTCCGCCATCATCGGCAGGGTCATGCACAAGGTTTCGGCTGCCTCGGGGTCGAGGCTCGCGGCCGACCGGCGGTCGAGATTGAAGTCCTTGAGGGAGGGGTCGAGCACCAGGGCGACGATCTGCTCGACCAGCTCTTCCTTGAGCACCTCCTCGGGTCCGTAGAGGTACAGGTTCCCCGGAACCTGCCCCTTCTGGAGGGACTTGAGGAGGCTGTCGAACGAGAGGGTCGCCATAGGGGTAATGTAACGTCGCCCCGGGGGCTTCAGCCGGTCAGAACGAGCCTCCGTCGACATCGGTCAGGAACCGGATTACTCCGCCGAAGTAGTCGGCCTGATCGTCGTACATGGCCATGTGCCCGCTGTTGGGAAGGGCCAGGAGCCGGCCTTTGGGGAACTGCTTGGCCATCCAGGCCATGTGCTCCGGGTCCATGGTGTCGTGAGCGCCGCTGATGACCAGGGTCGGAACGCCGATGTTCTTGAGGTCGGCGGTCCGGTCCCAGTCCACCAGCTTGCCGCTCGCGCCGAGTTCGCTGGGCCCCTGCATCGGGACGTAGATGGCGGGGTTCACATGGTTCATCGCCCGGAGCACCGGGTCCGGCCATTCGGCGAACGGCTTGCGGAGGAAATGGACCTCGTAGTGGTTCGGGACCAGGATCTCCATGTATCGGGGATTCGAATAGTCGCCGCGGGCTTCGATTGCCTGCGCCTCGGCCAGGGCCGTCTGGTCCATGGCGGGCATCAGGGTGTTCTTCGCGTACTCGTTGTAGGCCGGGATGCTGGCCATCATGTTGGAGATGATGAGTCCCTTGAGGCGGTCCGGGTACTTGAGGGCGTACTCGATCGCGAGCATCCCGCCCCAGGAGTGGCCCATCAGGAAGAAGTTGTCGGCGGACAGACCGAGGGCCTGGCGGACCTGTTCGACCTCTTCGACGAACCGGGGGAGGTTCCAGAGGCTCGTGTCGGCGGGCTGATCGCTGTAGAAGGAGCCGAGCTGGTCGTAGTAGTAGTACTCGACGCCGGCGGCCGGGAAGTACATGTCCGCCGGCTCCCAGTACTCGTGGGTCATGCCGGGGCCGCCGTGGAGGAGCAGCACCTTGATCTTCGGATTGTTGCCGACCCGTTTCGTCCACACGGTGAACGTGCCGCTCGGGGTCGTGACCGGAATCCGGCGGACGCCGCCGGCGTAAACGTCAGTGCGGCCGGTGTTGGCGAAGTAGGCGTCGTCGTGGTCGGCGGCGGGGGCGCAGCCAAGCGTTACGGCGGCGAGGCCGGCGAGCAGTCGGCGAATCATCGGGGTGCCTCGGGCTGGACAGGTGCCGGGAACGTACGATCCCGGGCCGGTTGCTGCCAGCGGGTTCACCCCGAGGCGCCGCGGACGATCTCCAGGAGCGCCTCCCCGTACCGCTCCGCCTTCGAGGGGCCGATGCCGTAGATCCCTTCGAGGGCCGCGACGGTGAGGGGCCGCCGGGAAGCGATTTCCCGCAGGGTACGGTCGCTGGCCACGACATACGGCGGCACCCGGCCGGACCGGGCCAGCTCGAGCCGGGTGGCCCGGAGCGACTCGAACAGCTGGCGGTCGACCTCGCTGAGGTCATCCGCGTCGGCGGGGCGGGTCCGTTTTTCTCCCCGGGGCGAGCGGGTGCCGGTGCCGGTCGGCGGAAGGAGCAGGCGCACCGGATCCTGGGAAAAGAGCACGGTGCGGCCGGCTCCGGTCAGTACGACGAGGGGGCGGTCGTCCACCGTGAAGTCCACCCAGCCCGCGGTCACGCAGCGGCGGAGCAACGTCGTGAGCCACTCCTCGGACCGCTCGCCCAACGTCCCGAACGTCTTGGTCTGATCGAGTCCTGCGCGCTGGAGCCGGGGGTCCGGCTTGCCGGCGAGGAGCTTGACCGCCGCGGCGAGGCCGAAGCGCCGATGGGTGCGGGCCACGGCGCTCAGGGCCTTGCGGACGATGACGTCGGTATCCGGATCCCGTTCGTCGGTGCCGTCGAGGCTGGTGCAGACATCGCACCGGCCGCAGCCGCTCAGGGTCTCCGCGTCGTCGCCGAAGTAGCGGAGGATCGCGTCGTGGCGGCAGGATCCGCCTTCGGCCCAGCGCATCAACTCCAGGAACATCGACCAGCGGTGCTGGACCCTGGCGGGGTCGACCTCGACGCCGTCCACCGGCATTTCGATCAGGCGCCGGCGCCGGGGCAGATCCGAGGGCGAGAGACAGAGCACACCGACGGCGTCCGCACCGTCGCGGCCGGCGCGGCCCACTTCCTGGTAGTAGGCCTCGATCGACCCGGGCGGCGCGAGGTGGATCACCACGCGGACATCGGGCCGGTCGATGCCCATGCCGAACGCGTTGGTGGCAACGACCACCTCGAGGCGACCGTTTCGGAACGAGGCCTGGGTGCGGCGCCGGCGATCGCCGTCGAGACCGGCGTGGTACGGTGCCACGTCCCACCCGACGGCCGCCAGCCGCTCGGCTTCGGATTCGGTGATCCGCCGGGTCGGGGCGTATACGATGGCGGTGCCGCGCCCCTGACCGGGCCCGCCGAGGGACGCCGCGAGTGCCCGATCGACCGAGGCGGTGAGGTGCGCCGCGGAACGAATTTCGGTGACGGTGAGCGCGAGGTTGGGGCGAGCGAACCCCCGCACCAGCTGGTCGGTATCCGCCGCGAGGCCGAGGCGGGCGAGAATCTCGTCCCGGACCACCGGTGTGGCCGTGGCGGTGCAGGCGAGCACCCGCGCCTCAGGGAGGTCCGCCAGCAACTCGCCCAGCTGGAGATACTCCGGGCGGAAGTCGTGCCCCCATTCGGCGATGCAGTGCGCTTCGTCGATGGCGACGAGCGGGCAGGCGAGATCGCGGATCAGGGAACGGAAGCCAGGAAACGCGAGACGCTCCGGCGCCACGTAGGCGATGGCGAATTCGCCGCGCGACAGTGCCGCCATGCGGTGACGGATTTCGTCGGAATCGAGGGTAGCGGCCAGAAACGTGGCCGGAATGCCGCGTTCGACGAGGGCGGCCACCTGATCCTGCATCAGGGACACCAGCGGCGAGACCACGAGCGTCGTGCCCGGAAGGAGGGTTGCCGGCAACTGATAGGTGAGGCTCTTGCCGCCCCCGGTCGGGGCCACGAGGAGCAGGCGGCCGCGATTCAGGATCAGCTCGATGGCTTCCCGCTGGCCGGGTCGAAAGGCCTCATAGCCCAAGCGGGCGAGGGCGCCTTCGAGGTCGAGGTCAGCGGTGAGCATCGGGGCATGCTAGGCAGTCGCGCCTTATTCGGCAAGTTCAAGAATATCAGGTATTTATCTTTTTTAACCCGGATGTAATTGACTGTCGTATTGTATCCGGGTTAAATTGAGGTACCTTTTCCCACGTGTCGGGTTTCATGTCCAGCCGCTGCATAGCATTCGAGGGCTCCCGCCGCCTCGGCGCCGGGAATCTGATCGAGGTCGCCACCCTGGCCCGGACCGCGATCGACCGGCCGGATCACGAACCGATTCTGGTGTTCGACGAGGAATCCAGCCAACCGGTCGAACTCGATCTGCGGGGCACGGTCGACCAGGTCGCCGCGCGCTATTTCGGCGCCGGGTTCGACGACGTGCTCGTGGCGACCGCTCCGGGCCGCCGTCCCGTCGGACGCCCGCGCCTCGGCGTGGTGCCTCGCGAGGTGACCTTACTCCCCAGGCATTGGGCATGGTTGGGCCGCCAGCCGGGCGGCGCGTCGGCCGCGCTTCGGCGACTCGTCGATCAGGCGCGGGCCGCATCGGGCGATCAGGATCGGGTCCGGACGGCGCGCGAATCCGCCTACCGCTTCATGGCGGCCATGGCCGGGAACGACGCCGGGTTCGAGGAAGCGATCCGGGCGCTGTTCGCCGGGAACCGGTCGGCGTTCGTGGAACACACGGAGACCTGGGCGCCCGACGTGCGGGACCACGCCCGGCGGCTGGCGGACGCCGGCCTGGCCGGCGGGTGACTCAGCTCCGAAGAAACCCGTTGACGAAGGTCAGGGCCGCGAGCGACTTGCCGTCGACGAGTTCGCGGCGACGGATCATCCGGCCGATCTCGGACCAGCGGAATTCGTGCACGGAGATGAATTCGTCCGCCTCGGGCTGGGCCGCGGCCGGGCTCAGCTCCGTCGCGAGATACAGGTGGATTCGCTCGTCGGTATAGCCGGGCGCGACGAGAATGTTGGTCAGGTAGTCGAGCTGTCCGGCCGAGCAGCCCGCCTCTTCGATCAGTTCCCGCGCCGCACAGTGCTCCGGTGCCTCGCCCGGCCCGAGGGTTCCCGCCGGAATTTCCCAGATGAAGTCGCCGGCAGCGTGCCGGAACTGCCGGATCAGCAACACTCGCGGGTCGGCGTCGGTGACCCGGTCGAGCATCGGGACCACCGCGGCGGCGCCCGGATGCCGGATCATGTCGAGTCGGCCCTCTGACCCGTCGGGGAACCGGACTCGGTCGACGCTGAGTTTGATGACGCGGCCGGTATGAACCGGCGTGGATTCGATCAGCATTTGCGGGCTCCGGCTACTCGGCGACCGAGCGGGTCCAGGTGATCGGGATCTTGAGGGCTTCGGTGAGGAGGTACTCGACTTCGCGCAGGCTGCCTCGGGCGATCGGGCTGTCCGGCACCGGACTGGTGACCGCCGCGAGATCGACCCGGGCGGCTTCGAGCCGGAGCCGGGCGAGATGGAACCCGTCGCTGACGAGGACCACGGTGCGGATCCCGCCGCCGCGGGCCCAGTCGCCGAGCGCGCTCATCGAGGCGTCGGTGGACTGGCCCTGAGGCAACTCGACGATGACGGAGTCCGGCACGCCGGCCGCCACCAGATAGCGGTGCTGGACGGCGGCTTCCGATTCCGAGTCGCCCGGATGGGTTCCGCCGGTCACCACGATGACCGGGGCCATGGCTCGATGGTACAGCGCCAACGCGTGATCGACCCGGGCCTTGAGCACGGGCGACGGCCGTCCGTTGTAGTGCGCAGCGCCCAGGACCACGATTGCATCGGAGGGCCGCGCCTGATCCTGACGGCTCACCCGCCAGACCCAGGCGAAGAGGCCAGAGAACAGTGCGCCGCCCACGAGGGCGGCGCCGAGGATCCAGCGAACCAGGCGGCGCATCAGAGCTGGTAGGACTCTCCCAAAGACGGCACCGTGACCTCGCCGACGCCGCACTCCTGGAGAATGCCGGCCATGGCCTGCGCGGCGTCCGGTTCTCCGTGCACTACGAAGGCCCGTTTCACCGGTCCGCCGAGGCCCTTCACCCAGGCGCGCAACTCGGTGCGATCGGCGTGGGCGGAATAGCCGCCAATGGTCTCCACGTCGGCCCGACGGGTGACGATCTCGCCGAAGATCTTGATCTCCGCCGCGCCTTCCTGAATCCGCCGCCCGAGGGTGTGTTCGGCCTGGAAGCCGACGAACAGGATCAGGTTCCGGTGGTCGCCGGCGTGATTGGCCAGGTGGTGGAGGATCCGGCCCGACTCCGCCATGCCCGATGCGGCGATGATGACCGCCGGCCCGGCGAGCGTGTTGAGCCGTTTCGATTCGGCGACGTCCCTGACGTAGCGGACCATCGGGAAGTCGAGGATGTGATCGGTCCGCTCGATCAACTTCTCCCGCCGGTCGAAGATCTCCGGATGCATCCGGAATACCGTCGTCGCGTCCACGGCGAGGGGACTGTCCACGAAAACGGGGATGTTGGGGATCGAGCCGGCCCGGTGGAGCTGATGGATGACGTACACGAGTTCCTGGGTCCGGCCCACCGCGAACGAGGGCACCAGGATCTTGCCGCCGCGGGCCGCCACCCGGGAAATGATCTCGCCGAGGTGCTTCTCGGCATCGTGAGTGGATTCGTGGTCCCGGTTGCCGTAGGTGGACTCGATGATCAACGTGTCGATCGGCCCGACTGGCGGGTCGGGGTCGCGAATGATCGGCAGCCCGTTGCGGCCGATGTCGCCCGAGAAGACGATGCGGTGGCCGCCGTCTTCGGTGAGCCGGAGATCCACGGACGCGGAGCCGAGAATGTGGCCGGCTTCGGTGAACTCGAAGGCGAGATGTTTGCGGAGGTGAGTGACCCGCCGGTAGGGAAGCCCCACCATCAGATCCTGCACGGCGATCGCGTCCGCCATGTTGTAGAGCGGTTCGCTCTCGGGTCCGCGGGTTCGCCCATGCCGGGCCAGGAACTCGGCATCCTTCATCTGGATGTGCGCCGCGTCGGGCAGCATCACGGCGGTGAGGTCCCGGGTGGCGGGCGTGGCGTAGATCGGCCCATGGAACCCGTGGCGCACCAGCAGCGGCAGTCGCCCGGCATGGTCGATGTGGGCGTGGCTCAGGATGACGCCGTCGATCCGGCGCGGGTCGAAGGGGAGCTCCGCGTTCTTGCGGGCTGCCTCGGCCCGCCGTCCCTGGAAGAGTCCGGCGTCGAGGAGAAACCGGGCGCCGGCCGCTTCGAGCAGGTGCATCGACCCGGTGACTTCGCCGGCCGCGCCCCAGAACGTCAGTGTGATTCCGCTCACGGTGTTCCCTTCCTGCGACGACCCCCGCCCGGGGGGTCGTCGGTCAACGGGTTCCGAAGATCCGGTCGCCGGCGTCGCCCAGCCCCGGCAGGATGTAGCCGGATTCGTTGAGCTGCCGGTCGAGGGCGGCGGCGAACACCGGAACCTCCGGGTGCGCCGCGGCCAGGTGGCGGACGCCTTCCGGCGCGGCCACGAGGCAGAGAAACTTGATCCGGCTGACCCCGGCCTTCTTGAGCTGGGTGACGGCATCGGCGGCCGAACCGCCGGTCGCCAGCATCGGGTCCAGCAGGAAGCAGTCCCGGGCCTCGCTCGCCTCGGGGATCTTGAAGTAGTAGCTCACCGGTTCCAGGGTATCGTGGTCCCGGTACAACCCGATATGTCCCACCCGCGCCGAGGGCACCAACTGCAAGATCCCGTCCACCATGCCCAGGCCGGCGCGGAGGATCGGGACGAGCACCAGTTTCTTCCCGGCGACCTTGTGGCCCGTCATTCGTTCAAGGGGAGTCTCGACCTCGACGGCTTCGGTAGCCAGGTCCCGGGTGACCTCGTAGGTCATGAGCATCGCGATCTCCCCGACCAACTGGCGGAAGTTCTTGGTCGCCGTGCTTTGGGCCCGGAGGATCGCTAGCTTATGGCTGATCAGCGGATGCTCGAGCACCGTGAGATTCGGGTGATCGGGATGGTTGGACATGTCTGAATATTGGTCGGTCGGCGGGATTGCGGGAGGGCGGGCCGTTTCGCCCCCTCCCGGCCGCCGCCGCATGGGGGCCGGGCCGGCGCCGGCGCAGGGACAACGACCGCCGGGACTCGAGGAGGAGGGAGGAACCGATGAGGCAGTTGGCGATGGTCGTGGCGGGGCTGGCCGGTACCGCGCTGGTCGCGGCGACGGCGGTGGCGCAGCCCAATCCGTTCAAGGTGCCGAAGAACACCCTCAAGGCCCAGGTGACGTACGCACTCTCCGGGGACCAGACCGGCACCGCCGAAACCGCGATCGACGGCGATCGGTTCGCGAGCCGGTCAACCAGCACGATCAAGATGATGGGCAAGCAGACCAAGACGTCGTCGCTCACGCTGATGACCGCGGACTCGATGTATTCGGTGGATCTCGAGAAGAAGGAGGGGTACGTCTCTCCCAACCTGCTGCCGCTCTACGCCAAGGCGTATGACGGCCTCGACGGGGCGGGGAAGAAGCGCTTCCACGCCAACGTGAAGGAGATGGGGGCGATGGTGTCGCGCGCCTTCGACCTCAACTCGATGAGTGCGGCCGGCGAGAAGAAGGGCGAGTTGACCGTAGCCGGCGAGGTGTGCGAGAACCGCGCCTTCGGGAGCTTCGAAGTCTGCACCATGAAGAAGGGTCCCCGGATCGCGCTCAAGACGACCGGTGACCTGATCTGTTACCGGTTCGAGCAGACCGCGACCGAGGTCCACCTCGCCGCGCCGCCCGCCGCCGCGTTCGAGCCGCCGACCGGCATCAAGTACCGCTCGATGTTCAACGGCCAGGATCCCGACTCGATGGCCCAGGCCTTCGTCGGCTACCTCGCCAGCGAGCAGTTGGCCGACTCGATTGCCGCGGCCAAGGCCGAGCTCGAGAAGGCCAAAGCGGAAGCGGCCGCCAAGGGCGAACCGACCGAGATGACGCAGGAGCAGAAGGACCAGATGCGGGAAGCCTGCGAGATGCTGAAGAACTTCGACATGGGTGCGGTGATGGCCGGGGCCATGAAGGAGATGCAGCGCGCCCTGGCGGAAAGTGCGAAGAACGAGGCGAAGAAAGCCGCGGTCGGCGGGCTCAAGGGGCTGATCAAGAAGCCCAAGATCCCGATGGCCTAGGCGCGCCGTGTTCACCGGTGGCGAGGTCGGGGCGGTCTTCGGGCGACTCGGGATCACCGATGTCGTCACCGTGCCCGACTCCACCATCGGGCAGTGGGAAACCGGGATCGAGGCGAGCGGGATCCGGCTCGTCAGGGTCTGCCGGGAAGGCGAGGCCTGGGGCGTGGCGGCGGGGCTGTATCTGGGCGGCCGCCGCCCGCTCGTCATGATCCAGTGCACCGGACTCTTCGAATCCGGCGACGCGCTCCGCAACATCCTCCACGATTGGAAGCTCCCGATCCCCGTGGTGATCGGATACCGGAGCTATCTCAACCAGGACACGCTCCCGGGCGACACCTGTCTCGTCTTCACCGAGCCGCTGGCCGCCGCCTGGCGGCTCGATTCGCTCCTGGTGACCGAACGGAGCCAGCTCGACTCGGCCGAGCGGCACCTCGGCCGGTGTCTGGCGGCGGGCGTTTCGGGTGCCGTGATCGTGGCGGAGGGGAAGGCGTGACCGGCGGGATGACGCTGGCCGACGCGCTTGGCCCGATCCGGTCGTCCCGGGCCGCGACCGATGTCGTCATCACGACGATGGGTGCCTCGCGCGAATGGATGGCGATGGGGCCGCTCCATCCGCTCGACTTCGTGCTGGTGCCGTCGAGCATGGGCCAGGCCACCTCGCTGGGACTCGGCCTCGCGCTGGCCCGGCCGGACCGGCGGGTCATCGTGGTCAATGGCGACGGCTCGATGCTGATGAACCTCGGGTCGCTGGTGACGATCGCGGCCGAGCGGGCCGCCAACCTCACGGTGATCGTGGGTGACAACGGGGCCTACGAGGTGACCGGTGGGCAGCCGACGCCGGGGGCGAAGGCAGGCACCGATTTCGCCGCGATTGCCCGAGGGGCCGGCTTCGAACGGGTGTTCCGGTATGCCGATGCAGCGCGGTGGACAGCCGATCTACCGGCGGTGCTCGCCGGTGGGCCGACCTTCGTGGTCCTCGATGTCGAGACGGTTCCCGGCGGGATCGGCCCCCGGTCGCCCGGGCCGGCGGGCGAGCGGGCCCGGCGCTTCATGGCGGCACTGGCCGCGCCGGGCCCCACGGGCTGACCTACCCGGCGATGAAACTCCCGTCCTGCAGTTCCCGCAGGGCGCGCTGAATCTCCTCCCGCGTGTTCATCACGATCGGTCCATACCACGCGACCGGTTCCTTGAGCGGCTTGCCCGAGACCAGGAGAAACCGGATGCCCTCCGGGCCGGCCTGGACGGTCACCTCGTCGCCGGTGTCGAAGAGCACCAGTGACCGGTTGCCGGTGGACTCTCGCACCAGGACGTCGTCGGCCTTTTCGGTCAGGACCCCGAACGGTTCCGAGGCGTCGCGGAAGCTGCCGCTCCCCGCGAACACGTAGGCGAAGGCGCTGCGGTAGGTGTCGACGGGCAGGGTCTTCCGCTTCCCCGGGGGCACCGAGACGTCGAGGTAGATCGGTTCCGTGGCAATGCCGTCCACCGGCCCGGTGCGTCCGCCGAACCCGCCGCAGACGACCCGGATCACGGTGCCGTCGTCCTCGATCACCTCGGGAATGTCCGCCGCCGCGACGTCCTGGTACCGGGGTGCGGTCATCTTGAGCGACGACGGCAGGTTGGCCCACAACTGGAACCCGTGCATCCGGCCGCCGGGATCGCCTTCCGGCATCTCGTGGTGGAGAATGCCGCGGCCGGCGGTCATCCACTGGACGTCGCCGGCGCCCAGGGTTCCGGCGTTGCCGAGACTGTCGGCGTGGCTCACCGTGCCGGCCAACACGTAGGTGATGGTCTCGATGCCACGGTGGGGATGCCAGGGGAAGCCGGCGAGATAATCCGCCGGGCGTTCGTTCCGGAAATCGTCGAACAGCAGAAACGGATCGGTGTCGGCCGAATTCCCGAACCCGAAGGCCCGGTGGAGCCGGACGCCGGCTCCTTCGATGGTCGGCTCGGCGGCGACGATTTTCTTGATGGGGCGGATCGACATCGTGTCCTCCAGGCGGCAACCGAATCCCAACGCTACCAGGTGGTCCCGAGCCGGCGCAAACGGCCGGCGTCCGGACCATTGAGGTAAAGCCGGCCGGACGGATTTAAGTTCCGGTCAGTCCTCTTCCAGGCGGTCGACTGAATGGCGCAGCGACGTTGGCTGGCCCGGGCCGGTGCCGCGATCGCCATACTCGCCTTCGTGCCGGGTGCCGCCGCCGGCCAGGGCGGCCGGTACGACGTGGTGATCCGGGGCGGCACGGTGATCGATGGCACCGGCGCCCCCGGGTTTCGGGCCGACGTCGCGATCCGGGGCGACCGGGTCGTGGCGGTCTCGCGAACGCCGATCGACGTCGCCGGCGCCGGCCGGGTGATCGACGCCGCGGGTCTGGTGGTGGCGCCCGGATTCATCGATCTCCACACGCACCTCGAACCCCTGCCCGAGATGCCGGACGCGGAGAGCCACGTCCGGCAGGGCGTGACGCTCGCGTTAGGCGGTCCCGACGGCGGCGGCCCGAGCCCCTTCGGCGCATATCTGGCCCGGCTCGACGGGGCCGGCCTCGGGATGAACGTGGCGTTTCTCACCGGCCACAACACCATCCGCCGCCGGGTGATGGGCACCGCCAACCGAGCCCCGACGCCGGCCGAGCTGGAGCGAATGAAGGGGATGGTGGCCGAGGCGATGGCGGAGGGCGCGTTCGGGCTCTCGACGGGCCTCCGCTATCTCCCCGGCGTGTACTCGAAGACCGACGAGGTCGTGGCGCTGGCCGCGGTGGCCGCCGCCTCGGGCGGGATCTACACCTCGCATCTCCGCGAAGAAGGACTCGGGCTGTTCGAGGGCGTGGCCGAGGCGCTCGAAATCGGCCGACGGGCGGCGATCCCGGTGGTACTCACGCACCACAAGGCCGTCGGCCAGCTGATGTGGGGCAAGAGTACGGTGACGCTCGCGATGGTCGACTCCGCCCGGCGGGCGGGGACCGATGTCATGATCGACCAGTACCCGTATACAGCGACGTCGACGAGTCTCGACGTGCTGGTACCGCCCTGGGCCCTGGCCAACGGCGACAGCGCCCTGGCCCGCCGGATGGCGACCCCGGCCCTTCGGGACAGCATCATCCGCGGCGTGATCGAGCTGCTCCAGACCGACCGGGGCGGTGGGGATCTGCGGCGGGTCCAGTTCGCCCGGGTGGACTGGGATCCGAGCCTCAACGGCAAGACGCTGTACGACCTCGTGGTCCGGGAGGGGCTCGAGCCGACCTCCGCGAAGGCGGCTCCGGTGGTGATCGCCTCGGTGCTCAAGGGCGGCGCCTCGATGGTCTATCACGTCCTCGACGAGGCCGACGTGCAGCGGATCATGGCGCACCCGATGACCATGATCGCGAGCGACGGGCGGCTCTCCCGCCTCGGCGTCGCGGTGCCTCACCCGCGGGCCTACGGGACGTTTCCCCGGGTGCTCGGCCACTACGTCCGCGAGGAACGGGTCCTGACCCTCGAGGCCGCGGTCCGGAAGATGACCGCCATGCCCGCCGCCCGGCTCGGGTTGAGCGATCACGGCTGTCTGCGGGACGGCTGTGTCGCCGACGTGACGCTGTTCGATCCGGCGACCGTCCGCGACGTGGGCACGTTCAGCGATCCCCATCACTACCCGGACGGGATTCCCTTCGTGATCGTCAACGGCGTCGTGGTGGTCGATCAGGGCCGGTTCGGGGCGGCCCGGCCCGGGCGCGTGCTCCGGCACCCGCGCGGGGGCTGAGGGTCAGCGCCCTCCGGGGTTGCGGAGGACGGCGCGGACCGAATCGAGGCTGCCGTCGTTCGGCGCGGGGCGGACGCCGAGGAGGTGGGCCAGCAGGTCGTAGACGTGAATGTTCTGGAAGGGCGGGACCACCGCCCCGCGGCGGAAGGACGGCCCGACGGCGAGGAAGGTCGCCCGCATCGAGGGGAGGGCGTTGTCGTAGCCGTGGTTGCCGTCGTCGCGAAGCGGCCGGTCGCGCCAGAGGGCGCGGGTCGAGATGGTCCAGCCATCGTCCGCGAGGAGCACCAGCGAGGTGATCCGGTCGTTCGCGCGGAAGTGAAAGCGGGCGGGCATCTCCTCCCGGCGGTAGACGGTCAGGTGCGGATGGGCGCCCTGGAGTTTCCGGGAGACCGTTTCGACCCGGTTCGCGGCCGGCTCGAGGGCGGTGACCGGCGCGAGATCGACGATGTCGCCCGGCTCGATCGGGACGTAGTCGTCGAGAAAGATGACCCGATCCGGCGAGATGCCGGTCATCCCGTGGTCGGAGACGATGACGAGGTCGGTCCGGGGCGCGAGGCCGGCGGCAGTGAGCCAGTCCACCAGGCGGCCGACGGTGCTGTCGGTGACGGCAATGGCCGAGTCGACGGCCGGGCTGTCCGGGCCGTGGCGGTGGCCCATGACGTCGACCCGGTTGAGATACAGGGTGGCGAACTGGGGCCGCTCGCCTTCGGGAAGCGACAACCACTCGGTGAGCTGGTCGACCCGGGCGTCGCCGGGGAGAAACGGCTCGAAGGGGCGCCAATGGTCGGCATGGCGGCCGTCGAAGGCAACCTCGGAGCCGACCCAGAACATCGTGGCGGTGCGGCGGCCCTGGCGCCCGGCGGTGATCCAGATCGGCTCGCCCTTCCACCAGCCCGGCTTGCGGTTGGTCACGGTGTCGGCCGTGGTGAACCGGCCGAGGACGGAGTCGACCATCGTGTTGGCAACGATGCCGTGGTGCTCGGGATACAGTCCGGTGGCGATCGTGTAGAGATTGGGGAAGGTCTTGGTCGGAAACGCGGGCGCGAGGTATTCGGCTCGCACGCCGGAGTCGGCGAGCTGCCGGAGCCGCCGCGCCTCGGGCCGGTCGAGGTAGTCGGGGCGGAAACCGTCGAGGGAGACGAGCAGGACCAGGCGGCCGGGGTCCGGTGCCGGCGGGGCCGGGGGCCGGCACGCGGTGGCCGTGCCGAGGGAGAGCAGGGCGAGGAGTCGGCGACGCATCGGGCCCAAAGATATCGAGAAGAGGGCACTCCATGACCGATCGAGACCCAACCCGCGACGAACGGCGCCGGGCGTTCGTCGAGCCGCTGTTCCTGGCCGCCCTGGTCATCGCCTTCCTGGGATCGACGATGGCCTACGGCCTCGGCCTGATCGGGCCGAGCCGGTTGGCAGTGGATCTGGTCATCACCCTGCTGGTGGGCGGCCTGCCGTTGCTGCTGGTCCGGCGCGATCGGATCGACGCGGCGGTGGCGGTGTCGATCACCACGACCCTGGTGGCGATCGCCTGGCTCGCCTGGACCGGCGGCGGCGTGTCGGCGCACTGGGCGATCTACCAGTTGTTGTGCGTGACGATGGCGTCCTTCCTGGTGGGCCGGCGCTGGGCCTACCTGCTGGCGACGCTGGTCGTGGCCATCGACGCGGTGATCGTGACGCTGGGCGCGCGCAACCTGCTCCCGCCGTCCCAGGTGTCGCTCCAGCCGAGCTACACGTTGCTGGTCCTCGCGATGGCGTCGTATTTCGCGGTATTGCTCATCACCCGGTTCGTCGGGCAGGTCGACGATGTGCTGCAGCGAACCCGGAGCGAACTGACCTACCGCAAGCTGGCGGAAGCGGAACTCGAGCGCACCAATCGCGAGTACGAACTGCTGGTGGCCATGGTGCCCGGCATCGTCTACCAGTTCCGGGTCAATCCCGACGGAAGCTACACGTTCCCGTTCGTGTCCGATGCGATCGAGCGGGTGGCGGGGATCAAGGCCAGCGAGGCGATGGCCAACGCCGGGGTCCTGGTGGATGCGGTGCTGCCGTCGGCCCGTGAAGACCTGCTCCAGAGTATCGCGACGGCTGTTCGGGACCGGCAGGTATGGCAGCACGAGATGCCGATCCGGGCGCGGGACAACACCGTGAAGTGGGTCCGGGGCCACTCGGTGCCGACAGGCGTCGATGCGGAGGGCCGGACGATCTGGCACGGCGTCCTGCTCGACATCACCGAGCGGCGCCGCACCGAGGAGCAGCTGCGGGAAAGCGAGGAGCGATTCCGGAGCCTCGCCGATTCGATCCCGGAGGTCTTCTGGATCGCCGACTACCCGGGCGGTTTCACCTACGCGTCGCCGGCGGCAAAGGCGGTCTTCGGCTTCACGGCCGAGGCGGTCGTCGCCGACTCCGGCGTCTGGATCCGCTCGATCCATCCGGAAGACCGGCAGGAAGTCCTGGCGCGGTTCGACGAGTGGACGCGGTCTGCCCGCGAGCCGTATCACGTCGGCTATCGGATCATCCGGCCCGACGGCGAGATCCGGTGGCTCGAGTCGCGGGTGACGCTGCGGCAGGTCGTCTCCGACGGGCGGCTTCGGGTCGGCGGCGTGGTGACCGACGTTACCGAGCGGCGTCAGGCCGAGCTCGAGGCCCGGGCGCTCGAGTATCAGCAGTCGCAGCGGCAGAAGCTCGAGGCGCTGGGCACCTTGGCCGGGGGCATTGCCCACGACTTCAACAACCTGCTCACGGTCATCGTCGGGTACACGGAACTGACCCGGCTCGAGTTCCCGCTGGCCAAACGCTATCTCGACCCCATGGCGGTCGCCGGCCAGCGGGCCCGCGATCTGGTCCGCCGGATCCTGCTGTTCAGCCGGCCCTCCACCGAGGAACGGCGGCCGGTCCGCCTCGGCCAGGCGATCTCGGAAGCAGCGGCCCTGCTGCGCTCGACGCTGCCGAAGTCGATCGACATCCACTGGACCCCACCGCCGACCGACTCGGTCATCCTGGGCGATCCGTCACAGATCAACCAGGCGCTCGTCAATCTCGGGGTGAACGCCGGCCATGCCATGAAGAACGAAGTCGGCCGGATCGAACTGGCTCTCTCGGTTCAGGATCTCGATCCGGACGAGGCCCTGCGGCGCCAGATTGCGCCGGGCGCGTACGCGGTGGTGACCGTGCGGGACAACGGGGTCGGGATGGCACCGGAGGTCGTCGAACGCATCTTTGAACCCTTCTTCACGACGAAGCCGGCCGGACAGGGAACCGGGCTCGGTCTCGCCGTCGTGCATAGCATCGTGCACAACCACGGGGGTACGATCGCGGTCGAGACCGTCCCGGGCCGGGGCACCGTGTTCACCTGCTGGCTGCCCGTCGACACGGCCGGCAGCGAGTCGACGCCGGCCCCGAGCGCTCCGGTCCGGGCTACCGAGGCGTTCGGGGGCGGCCGGGAGGTCATGGTGGTGGAGGATCAGCCGGAGGTGCTGCGGACCACCTGCGCGATGCTCGAGCGGCTCGGGTTCCGTCCCACGCCGTTCGAGGAGCCGGTGGAAGCGATCCGGGAATTTTCGGCGACCGGGCGCCGCTTTGCCGCGGTGTTGTCCGATCGCAGCATGCCGGCGATGAGCGGGCTCGAAGTCGGCCGGGCGGTGGCGGAGTCGCATTTCGGCACCCCGTTCATCCTGATGACCGGCTTCGAAGGCGGTCTGACGCCGGATACACTTGCCGCGGCGGGCGTCGGGGCGGTGTTGTCCTAGCCGGCCGGGCTGGTCGTCCTGGCGCTGGGGCTGCGGAAAATGATGGGCGAGGTGGGGGCCGCCGACAGCTGACGGCGGCCCGCCTCCCGGCCCTCAGAAGTGCAGGCCGAGGAGCAGCATGAAGGTCCGATCCCGATAGCTCTCCGAGTTGGTGACGGTATCGATGTCGAGGTCCGTGAGCCCGTACAGATAGCGGCCTTCCACCGACAGCATGCCGAATCGAATCCCGCCCCCGATCACGCCGGCGAAGGTCGTCTTCTTGCGGGCGGGGTCCGCGGCGCAGGGACCGCCGTCGGCCTGAGCGCACTTCACCTCGAAGGAGATCTGCGGCCCGGCGTACGCGAACGGCGACAGCGCCGGGACCGGCGCCTGGACCTTGAGGTAGAGGGGCAGGTCGACATAGTCGAGCCGGGTTTCGGCGTCGGCGATGTTCTCGTCGGTGCGAAGCCCCCGCTGGGCATAGAGGCCTTCCACGCCGAGGCTCAGGAGGGAACTGCCGGTTCCGAGAAAGATCCCGCCGGCGACTCCCGTTCGGGTACCGAGGGACCCCGGCAGGACGCCCTTGTTCGAGATGTTGCCAAACGAGGCGCCAGCCTTGATCCCGACGCTGCTCTGTGCGGCGGCGGGGGCCCCGGCGACCAGCAGGGTCAGGGCCGTGGCTCCGGTGATGAATCTTTGCATCGAGTCTCCCGTTGTAGAGGCATCCTCCGACCAGGAGATTCGGACGGCTTGGTCGGGCTCTGCGCACACACTGCCCGGGTTTTGGTCAGCGGGCGTGGCTCGGTCCGCGCCGCCGCGGGCGGACCTGCCGTCGCCTTACCAGCCCAGCCCGGTCGGAATACTTTACCGGGTGAGGTATTTTCGAATTCGGGCAGGTTTGCTCCTGCCGAAGGGGAGTGTGAAGTGAGCGTTCGTCATTCTGCGCGCCTGGTGGTTTCCTCGGCGATTCTCGGGCTGCTTGGTTGCGGGGGAGCGCGCCCGGCGCCCACGGCGGGACCGGCACCGATGGCCGTGCCTCGGGCCACTCCGTCCGGCATCGCCAAAGCCCGGGCCGACAGCGCCCGGCTGCCGTACACTGCCGCGGACATCCATTTCATGTCGGGCATGATTCATCACCACGCCCAGGCTCTCGTGATGGCCGGCTGGGCGAAGAGTCATGGCGCGAGTGACGCGGTCATCCGGCTGACGGGCCGGGTTCTCAACGCGCAGCGGGACGAGATCCATTTGATGCAGCAGTGGCTCGTCGACCGCCATCAGCCTGCGCCGGTGCCGAATCCGCGCGGGATGACGATGGCGATGGGCGGGGCCGAGCACGTGATGCCGATGCCGGGCATGCTGACGGACGACCAGATGGCCGAACTGGACCAGGCCCGAGGCCAGGACTTCGACATCCTGTTCCTCAAGTTCATGATCCAGCACCACAAGGGTGCCACGGCCATGGTGAAGGAATTGTTCGCGACCGACGGCGCCGGGCAGGACGAGATCGTCTTCAAGTTCGCGTCCGACGTCAACGTCGATCAGACCACCGAAATCGCGCGAATGGAGCAGATGCTGGTGCAACTCCTGTTCGAGCGCGGCTCGAAATAGCAGGCAGGCAGACCCCCCGTGTCCCCAGAGGAATCAGTCATGGTTACCGTTTCCCGGCTCCGCCGTCTCCGGCGGTTCACTCCGTTCGCTCTCCTTGCTCTGGCCGCCGGCTGCGGCGGGTCGTCCTCCGGCGGTTCGATGCCGGCGCCGATGGCGCTCTCCGTCCGGCCGCCGAGTCCCGATCCGCGGGTCGGGCTCAAGGCCGGTCTGTACGACGCCGGGCAGGCGTTCTGGAACATGAAACTGATCTCGACGACGAAGCCGTCCGAGCGGTTCGCCGGGGTGACGAACTCCGACCTGGCCTTCACGGGCAAGTACGCGATCCAGGGCAACTACAACGGCTGGCAGATCTGGGACATCTCGAACCCGAGCCAGCCGACCCTGGCCAAGGCGTTCTACTGCCCCGCGTCGCAGAGCGACGTGTCGGTCTACAAGCACCTGCTGTTCATCTCGGGCGAGGGGAACAGCGGCCGGCTCGACTGCGGCGGGCAGGGCGTCCGGGAAGCGGTGAGCCACGACCGGCTCCGCGGTCTGCGGGTCTTCGACATGACCGACATCACCAACCCGCGGAACGTGGCGAACGTCCAGACCTGCCGCGGCTCGCACACGCACACGGTGCTGGCGGACCCGAAGGATCCGGACAACGTCTACGTGTACATCTCGGGTTCGGCCGGCGTGCGTCCCGAAGGGGAACTGGCCGGCTGCAGCGGTGCCGCGCCGGAGGACGATCCCAACACCGCCCTCTTCCGGATCGAAGTGATCAAGGTCCCGGTGGCGCACCCGGAGCAGGCGGCGATCGTGAGCTCGCCGCGAATCTTCAACGACCTCGCTCCGGTGAAGAGCCACGGCGCCGCTCCGGACGACAAGAAGGCGAACGAGGCGGCGAAGGCGCGGGGGGCGTTCGTGGCCAACATCCAGGGTCAGGAAATGATCCTGCCCGACGGTTTTGCCCGGATGATGCTCGACAGCGTGGTCAAGGCCAGGAGCGGTACCGGCGCGGCCACCGGCGCCGACAGCGCAGCGCTCCGAGCCGCGCTGCCGGGGATCATCGCCAAAATGATCGGCGGCGGCGGGCGGAAGCCGACCGGCCCGACCCAGTGTCATGACATCACCGTGTATCCGGGGATCGGTCTCGCGGGCGGTGCGTGCGAGGGATACGGGCTGCTGCTGGACATCCGCGATCCGGCCAACCCCCGGCGAATCGACCAGGCGGCCGACTCCAACTTCTCCTACTGGCACTCGGCCACGTTCAACAACGACGGGACCAAGGTCCTGTTCAGCGACGAGTGGGGCGGCGGCGGCGGCCCGAAGTGCCGGGCGTCCGATCCGCACGAGTGGGGTGCCGACGCGATCTTCACGATTTCGAACGGCAAGATGCAGTTCCAGACCTACTACAAGATGACCGCGCCGCAGACCGCCTTTGAGAACTGCGTGGCCCACAACGGCTCGCTGATCCCGATTCCGGGCCGGGATGTGATGGTGCAGGCCTGGTACCAGGGCGGCTTGTCGGTCTTCGACTGGACCGATGCCAAGCACCCGGTCGAGATCGGGTACTTCGACCGGGGCCCGGTGGACAGCACCCGCATGGGCAACGGCGGGTCCTGGTCGGTCTACTGGTACAACGGCGTGATCGTGAGCTCGGAGATTGCCCGGGGCCTCGACATCCTCGAACTGACGCCGAGCCCGGCGCTCTCACAGAACGAGATCGACGCCGCCAAGACGGTCAAGCTCGAGTACCTGAACACCCAGGGGCAGCCGAAGTTCGTCTGGCCGGCGAGCTTCGCGCTGGCGCGGGCCTACCTCGACCAGCTCGAACGGGGCAATGGACTCGGCCGTGACCGGATCACCGCGGCCCGCCAGGCGTTGTCGGCGGCCGAAGGCGCGAGCGGTGGTGCCCGCCGGGATGGTCTGAACAAGCTCGCCGGCGAACTCGACGGCAGCGCGGGTGGAGCCGGCGACGGCGCCAAGGTTCGGACGCTGGCCTCGGCGGTGAGGGCGCTGGCCGGCGCCTGACCGGGGTATCGGGTCGCGACGAAGGGGAGGGAGCCGGGCAGCCGGCTCCCTCCCCTTCATCGTTCCAGGCCGCCGGGGGAGCGGCGGCTGGTTCCTGGCTCAGCGAACCCGGCAGGTCCCGGTACCGCTGGCCACGACGGCCCCGTCGGCGCCGCGAATCACGGCGGACACGGAACCCGTGATGAAGCTCCGGGAGATGGCCGTGGCGCCCGCGCGGATGTCGGCGGGGCTGCTGTCGAAGTCGAACTCCGCTTCGTCGCCAACGGCGACGACGGCCGGGCTCGTCGCGGTGTTGGCGCCGGAGGTGATGGTAGCCGTGAACATCCCGCCGCGTGGCGACAGGTTGTTGCCGTCGACCGAGACCTTCGACCGGCGGCCGGAGCGGAGCTCGCAGCTGACCAGCGCGACCGGGTCGCTTCCAGTCGTCTTGAAGGAGGCAGTCGGTTCGAGGACGCCGGCAGGCGAGGATTCGCCCTGGCAGGCGGCGAGGAGGAGGAGGGTGGAGGCGGCGGCGGTCAACGAGGCACGGACGTTCATTGGTGGCTCCAGGTTTTGGGGGTGATCGAACAGCGTCGTCCTCCCCTAGGGCAACCAAGAGGCCCGGTGGGCCAACCGCGCATCTTCTTCAACGACAACAGTTTGACGAATTGAATCGAAGTCGGACCCGTCCTGAAACGAAACTCGCCTGTAGCGGTGCGCTACAGGCGAGTTTTCCCGCTGGTGAATCCGTCAGTTCACCACGGGTCCGCCCGGGGCCGCGATGGCCGAATCCGGTTCGGTGGGCTGGTTCTTCTTGCAGCCGGCCATGGTGGCCAGGGCCGCCGCGACGACGACGAGGCGGAGCAGGGAGACGCGAGCGGACATCGGTTCCTCCGGGTTAGGGGACTTCTGTCATACGCGACAAACGGCCCCTGTTTTGGTCATCCGGGGGGCGCAGCGCCGGCGGTCGAGTCCGCCTCGGGGCGGAGAAAGTGAACGAGGAGCGGGTTGACCACGTCGGTTCGTTCCATGTGGGGGAGGTGCCCTGCCCGATCGATTGGGTGGAACTCGATCGAAGGGATCGCCTTCGTCAACTGCTCCGCGTTGGTGATCGCTACGGTGCTGTCCTCCGTGCCCCAGATGAGAAGCGCCCGGGTTCCCGCGGCGCCGACCCTGGCGTAGAGGGTATCGAGGTCCACGCTCGCCCCGGCGAGAAGGCTCCGGCGAAGCGCCCGTCCGAAACCCCGGTATTCCATTTGCACCCGGTACCGGTCGGTCCAGTCCGGCCAGCCGGACGGATCCACGAAGTCGGTGACCTGTCCCGCCGGCATTTTCGGCACGGCGAGGGCTTGCCAGAACAGTCCGCCGAGCACCGGCATCCGGAACATGAACGGCAATCCGCCGGACTTTCCTGCGGCGGGATCGACGAATACCACCGAGCGAACCCGGTCGGGCATCCGTCCGGCGAAGGCGGCGACGACCGGCCCGCCGGCCGACAGGCCAATCAGGTCGACCGGTCCCTTCCAGCCGAGCGAGTCGAGCAGCTCGCCGATCTGGCGGACCTCGAGGTCGAGCGTGTAGTCGGTATCCGGCCGGTCGGAATACCCGCGGCCGAAGGCGTCGAACCGGGCCACTCGGAAGCCGGCCGCGGAGAGTGCCACCGAGGTCGAGTCCCAGATGTAGAGGGGCACCGAGAAGCCATGGACCAGCACGACACGCTGGCCGTCCTCCGGGCCGGCCACGTCGTAGTGCGTCACCCCGTCGGTCAGGCGCACGTATCGTCCGCCGGCAGCTGCCCTGACGTCGTCGGTGAGCTCGCTCGTTTCCGGGTTTTTGGCGTTGAGGTAGAAGAGCAGGCACGCCACGGCCACGACGGCGACAAGGACGAGTCGTTTGAGCACGGGATCTCCGAGGGACGGGATCCGATAAGGTAGCGCCTCGGCCGTCGCCTCAGCCGGAAGGCCGCCGGTCAGGGCAGGCGGCCGAGGTCCCGGACGTGATCGATGTCGGGGTTATCGCCCTCGAGCCAGACCTCGGTCCAGCGGAGACCGAATTCATCGCTTCGGGCCATCAAGCCCTTGTCGCCCTCGAGTTGGTGAATCCGGGCGAAATGGTAGCGGCCGATGTAGGCCGGGTGGCTGACAGGGTCCGCGATGCCTTGGTAGTGGGCCCGGACCAGGGCCTGCGGCGATCCGGCGGCGGCTTCAAGCACCGCGCGGATGGCAGCCTGGGTGACCATGGGCTGGTCGCCCAGCAGGACCAGCATGCCTTCCGCGGCGTGGTCGATCGCGGCCACCGCCGTCCGGACGCTGGCCGACATCGGACTCTCGGCCGGCGGGTGCACCGTCCGGCAGCCGGACGCCACCGCGAGGCTCTTGACCCTGGGTGCGTCGGCCGCGCTGACCACCAGGACTTCCCGGACCAGTCCCGCCACGCGGGCGTTCGTCGCCGCATCGATGACGTACTCGATCAGCGTCCGCCCGCGCCACTCCGCCAGCAGCTTGTTCCGATTCTCGCCGAACCGGCTGGATGATCCCGCCGCCAGGACGACGGCGGATATTGGCGGAGCTTTCGGTGGGGTCATGGTTTCGGCATGATGGCGTCGGCCTGTTCAAAATAGGCGAGTGACCCCGCGATCACCGGGTCGAGGGCCGCGGCCACCCGATGGTACCCGGCGTCGCCATAGCGGATCAGGGCGAGTTGGCGGACCAGGGCCCGTTCGAGGCGGTCGCGTCCATGCTACCAGCTGATGACCTGCTCGCCCCTGTCGCCGGGTTGGAAATAGAGGGTTCGGCGGTCGTCCTGGGGCATCCGGGAGAAGACCAGCAGGTTCTGTTGGTCGGTGAACTGGTCGAAGAACAGATGGTCGCGAAATCCGAGCCGGCGCGGCGCGGTCGGCACATTCCACTGCAGGAGCACCCACCAGACGGGCTGATCGCCCTCCATGTCGGCCCCCTGCTCCAGCGCCTCGCCGGCGAGCAGCGTGCCGTCGGCCCTGAGGGCGAACTGCCGGTTCACGTAGGTGGTCACGGCGGCCTGCGACGCCGAGTCGTCGGTCACCTTCCGGCCGATGGCCTTTTCAAGGTCATCTCGGAACAGCCGGATTCGGGCGGCGATGGTGGTGCCTTCGAGTACGACGCGGGCGTGCGAGAGATGCTTGTTGTGCCACGCCGCCGGCTCACCGCCGCCCCTCGGGGCGGGGACGGTGGCGACCAGCGCGGCGGCCAGCCCGAGTCCGGCGAGGATCACGGAACCGCCGTCTGCGGCGCGGTCCAGACGTTGTTGCCGCGATCGATGTCGGCGAGCGCTTCATCCGGATCGAGCACGACCTGCCGGATTCGCCGCATCCCGAAGAAGCCGAAGACGAACTCCTTCTCGTTCATCCGCCAGACGTCGGCCGGGAGGTCGAAGCGGCGGGAGGTACCGTCGTCGAACGTGACGGCCAGCTTGATGGGCATCACCAGACCGGCCTTCTGCTGGATGGTGATCCGGTGGTACCAGTCGCCCTTGCTGGCGTCACCCACCAGTTCCTTGCCGTCCTGGGATTCGACGGCGGCAATGGCCTGGTCATTCGCGTAGGTGGTGTAGAAGAGGCCCCGCCAGAACCAGTTGAGCTGCTCCCCGGCCGCATCGGTGACGGTCCGGAAGAAGTCCGCCGGTTGCGGCTTCTTGAAGGCCCAGCGGCGGGCGTATTCGTGCATTCCCTGATCGAAGGCTTCGGGTCCCAGGACCTGTTCCCGGAGCATGACCAGCGTGGCCGCCGGTTTGGCGTAGCCCTGGTTGCCGTAGTTGGCATAGACCAGGTCCGACTCGGTCATCATCGGCACCTGGTTGGGATCGCGCATGTAGTCCACGATCTTCGGGGCCGGCCCGCGGCGATGCGGATAGTCCGGCGCCCAATCCTTCTCGGCGTAGTACTGGATGAAGGAGTTCATGCCTTCGTCCATCCAGCCCCAGCGCCGCTCGTCGGACGCGAGGGTCATCGGGAACCAGTTATGGCCGACCTCGTGGATGGTCACCGAGATGAGCCGGAAGGCGAGGCTCGGGTCGTAGGTCCCGTCCGGGCGGGGGCGGGCGCCGCAGAACGCGATCATCGGATACTCCATGCCGCCGACGGAGCCGTGGACGTTGCTCGCCTGCGGGTACGGGTACTCCATGACCATCCGGCCATAGGTGATCATCGTCTGCCGGATGGCCTTGGTGCTGTAGAGGCTCCAGAGCGGCATCGCGTCCCGGGGATAGACCGAATGCAGTTCGATCAACCGGTCGCCGGGCCGGTACCGGAAGCCGGCGGCATCCCAGACGAAGGTCTTCGAACTGGCCCAGGCGAAGTCGCGCACGTTCTTCGCGGTGAAGTGCCAGCTGAGCGGGGCTCGGCCGGCCGGGCGGTTGGCTGCGGTGCCGACCTCGTCGGGCCGGACGATGAAGACCGCGGTGTCGCTCGCCATGGCGGTGCGAAGCCGGGCCCGCTGGGTGGCGGTGAGGACCTGGAGCGGGTTCTGGAGGGTCCCGGTGGCGCGGACGATGTGGTCGTGCGGGACGGTGACCGTCACGTCGAAGTCGCCGAACTCCTGGTAGAACTCGCCCTGGGAGTAGAACTGGTCGTTGGTCCAGCCGCTCACGTCGTCGTACACCGCTGCCCGGGGATACCACTGGGCGATCTCGTAGAGCCAGCCGTCGCGGACCTTGTCCCGGGCGTTGCGCTGGGTGTTCCGGCCGTTCTCCGGGACGACGTAGGACCAGGCGATCTCCAGGGTGGTCGTGCCGCCGCTCGCCACCGGCGTGGGCAGGTCGATCCGCATGCTGGTGCCGTTCTCGTGCCAGGGTGCGTCGGCAAGGCGACCGGGCGCGCGCACCACCTTCACGCTCCTGATCCGCATGCCGTATTGGACCGTGTCCCCGCCGAGGCCGAGCGCCGCACGGGCCGCCGGCGACAGGTTGTCGAGCGACCGGGGGAGCGGCCGGTCGGAGAGCGCCGCCCTGGAGTCGTTCCGTTCGACGTTCTGGTCGAGTTGGAACCAGAGGTAGCCGAGCGGCGACGGGCTGTTGTTGTGGTACGTCACCCGTTCGGTGCCGGAGATCGTGTGGGTCACCGTGTCGAGTGCCGCCCGGATCACGTAGTCGACCTGCTGCTGCCAGTACCGCGGTCCGGGGCGACCGGCCCCCGTCCGGAGCTCGTTGGGCGTGGGCCACTGTTCGATGGCCCGGAAATTCGACTGGTTGACCTTCTTCGAGGTGTCGGCGTTGAGCCACTGCGGGCCCTGGGAGCGGGTCTGTCCCCAGGCCGTCGTGGTGGCGACGGCCGCCGCGAGGAGAATGCCGGTACCGCGCAGGAATCGGTTCATGGCACGGCTCCCGGCGCGGTGAGCTTCTTCCAGGTGTTGTTGTCGCGATTGATGTCGATGAACGCTTCGTTCGGGTCGACCACGACCTGGATGACCGGCTTCTTCGAGAAGAAGCCGTAGATGAACTGCTTCTCGTTCATTCGCCAGACGTCGGCCGGCAGCTTGATCAGGTCGGTCGTCCCGTCCTCGTAAGTGACGCCGAGGTGGATCGGCATGATCAGCCCGGCATGCTGTTCGACCGTGACGCGATTGTAGAACTCGCCCGTGCGGGTGTCGGTGAGCTCGCCGGCGTCCTGGGACTCGACCCCGGCGACCGCCTGGTCGTTGGCGTAGGTGGTGTAGAACATCCCGCGCCAGAACCAGTTGAGCTGCTCCCCGGCGCCCTGGACCAGCGAGCGGAAGAAGTCCACCGGCTGGGGGTGCTTGAACATCCATTTGGTGGAATAGTCTCGGAACGCCCGATCGAACGCTTCGGTGCCGAGGATCTCCTCGCGAAGCATCACGAGACTCGTGGCCGGTTTGGAGTAGCCGTTGTTGCCGAAGTTGGAGAAGATCGCGTCCGACTCGGTCATGAGCGGCACCTGACTCGGGTTCTTCATGTAGCCGGTCAGGTTCCTGGCCGGGCCCCGCATCCGCTCCTTGGGCCATTCGGGGTCGTAGGCCAGCGAGCCGTAGTACTCGAGGAAGGAGTTGAGCCCCTCGTCCATCCAGGTCCACTTCCGTTCGTCCGTCGCGACGATCATCGGGAACCAGTTGTGGCCGACTTCGTGGATCGTGACGCCCGCCACGGTGTACTCGAGGGACTTGTCGTAGGTCCCGTCGGGCCGGGGCCGTCCGCCGCAGAAGGCGATCATCGGGTACTCCATCCCGAAGACCGGCCCGTTGACATTGCTGGCGACCGGATACGGATACTCGAATGCGAGCCGGCCGTAGGTCTCCATCGTCGTGGCGATGGCTCGGGTACTGACGTTGCTCCAGAGCGGAATCGCCTCCCTCGGGTAGACCGAGTGGAGCTCGATCGTCGGGCTGCCCGGCCGATAGCGGAATCCGCGCGCGTCCCAGGCGAACCCGCGGAACGATGCCCAGGCAAAATCACGGACATTGTCCGCCGTGAAGTGCCAGGTCAGGTTGCCGGATCCAGCGGGCCGGATGGCCGGCGTGGCGATCTCGTCGGGACGGATGATGAAGACGGAGGAGTCGCCGGCCATCGCGCGGGTGAGCCGTGAGCGCTGGGTAGCGGTCAGGACCTGAAGCGGATTGAGCAATACTCCGGTGGCCCGGACGATGTGGTCCCGGGGTACCGTGATGCTCACGTCGTAATTGCCGAACTCGAGATAGAACTCGCCCTGGCCGTAGAACTGGACGTTCTGCCAGCCGTTGACGTCGTCATAGACCGCGGCCCTCGGGAACCACTGCGCCACTTCGTAGAGCCATCCGTCGGAGAGTTTCTCCCGGCCGCCGCGGCCGTTGCGACTCTGTTCGGGAATCACGAACGACCAGTCGATCTCGATGACGGCAGTCCGTCCGGTCGCCAGGGGCGCGGCCAGGTCGACCCGCAATTGGGTGCCGTTCCGGAAGGTGCCGGCGTCGGTCTTCCGGCCTGCCGCGGAAACCAGCTGCACCCGGGAAATCGTGTAGCCGGCGTCCTCGGCCACCTCGGGGAAGAGAAACCGCCTCGCGGCGGCCGGGATCGTCCGGGGAAGCGCCCGCGAGGCAAGGGCCGCGCGCGAGTCGGCCCGGTCGATGTCCTGGTCGAGCTGGAACCAGAGATAGGTCAGCTCGTCCGGCGAATTGTTGTGATAGGTGATCCGCTCGGTGCCGGTCACCCGGTGGGCCGTGGTGTCGAGACTGGTCCGGATCACGTAGTCGACCTGCTGCTGCCAGTACTTCGGCCCCGGCCCGCCGGCGGCGTTGCGGTAGTCGTTGGGGGTCTGCCATTCCTCGAGCGCCCGGAAGTTCGACTGATTGACCTTCTTCGAGGTATCGGCGTTGAGCCACTGCGGGCCTTGGGGCCGGCTCTGGGCGGCGGCCGAAACCGAGAGGGCCGCGCTGAGGACAGCCAGGGTCGCCAATCTGAGACGGGGTATCACGATGTCTGCTCCAAGGGGTACCGAATGCCCTACGAGGCACTCGAGGAAAGGAGTCGCTGCACCAGCAGGGACAGCCCGACCCCGGCGGCGGCTCCCGAAAGCACCAGGACCCAATCCCGCCGGGACCACCCAAGTAAACGCTCGAACCCTAAACCAAACATGAAGATCGCCGCGACGACGAGGAGCTGGCCGGCTTCCAGGCCCAGGTTGAATCCCAGGAGCGGGACGGCAATGGCTTCCTCGGCGCCGAGGAGGGTGCGGAGGCCGCTGGCGAAACCGAGGCCGTGGATCAGGCCGAATCCTAGGGCCAGGGCGTAGCGGCGGGCCCAGGCCAGGGCGGGCAGGGGCGACTCGCTTGCCGGTCCGCGGGCCCGTTGGTCGTGGATGGCGGCGAAGGCCGTGACCACGATGGTCAGGGCGATGAGCGCCTCGACCAGGTCGGAGTTGACCCGAACGAGGTCGAGGGTGGCGAGCGCCAACGTGACCGAGTGGCCGATGGTGAAGGCCGTGACCAGCCAGGCCAGGCGCTTCCAGTCCCGCGGCCCGTAGGCCGCGGTCAGGGCCGCGACGAAGAGCAGGTGATCGGTGGCCCGCCAGTCGGCGATGTGATGGAAGCCGACGCGGAAATAGACGGCGAGTTCTGACACTCCGGGAAAGATGGCCGGGGTCGCGCCCCCAGACCATCGGGGGCGGTCGCCGGAGCCCGCGGCCGCCCTCGGTCCAGGTGTCTCAGGACGCCAGCCAGAGGATGACGCCGAAGGCGCGCCATCCCGCGAAGCCGACCACGTTCTGACCGCACACGGCGGCCAGATCGGCACCAACCTGGGCGGTGAACTCGACCCGGAGGGTATCGCCGATCTGCAACGAGGCCGTGTTGATGGTGATCTCGGGCGTGACGTCGACGGCGACGGACTGGACCGGATCGGTGGCCTGATCGGCATCCTGGGTCGAGCCGAACGTCGTCTGGCCGGCGAAGATCCTCGCCTGGTGCGCGTACGACAGGAGCCCGCGTCCGGTGAAGGTGTGCTGGGTGACGGGACGGACGTAGGCCCGGCCGCCGCTCGTGCGGTTGCCCTGCAGGCGGGCCATGATGCCGGCGGTGATCGGCAGCCGGTAGACGATGCCGCCGATCCGGTCCGCCTGGCAGGCGCCCCCTTGGCGGGCGTTGACTGTCGCGGAGACGGACGTCGACCCGCTGTCGATGTAGAAGCCGAAGCCCCGGAGCGACCCGACGGCCGTGTCGGGGTCGGCCGGGGTAACCGTGTCCGGCTGCGCCGGCTCGAAGGGATTGGGGTCGTCATCGCGGTTGCCGTTCGCGGGTTTGCAGGCGGCGAACGCGAGGATCAGCAGGGCGGCAATAGCAATCGGGCGCATCGAAGTCGCTCCGTCGGCATGGGACCAGGGCGGACGGGTGTCCGGGGACGTGGCGACGAACGGCGTTCGATGTGGACATCCGGCGGGGCACCGGCCGCCAGGGCCGGCCTCAGGCGGGGTCTTCGAACCGCCAGGGGAGGCGTTCGCCGGCCCGGTAGGGGACGACCGCCAGGTCGTCCGCCCGGGTGGTCTCGGGCACCTCCACCGGGGCCCGGACCAGGGTCACGGTGCCTTCGTTGAGCGGCAGGCCGTGGAATCGCGGGCCGTGCTCGGAGGCGAACGCCTCGAACCGGTCGAGGGCACCCTCCTCGTCGAACACGGTGAGATACGCCTCGAGTGCGTGCGGCGCGTTGAACACGCCAGCGCAGCCACAGGCGGTTTCCTTGGTCTCGACGCGGTGGGGGGCTGAGTCGGTGCCCAGCATGAACTTCGGGTTGCCGGACACCGCGGCCCGCCGGAGGGCGAGGCGGTGCCGCTCCCGCTTGAGGACGGGCAGGCAGTAGTAGTGCGGCCGGATGCCGCCCTGGAACATGGCGTTCCGGTTGAGCTGGAGGTGATGCGGGGTGATGGTGGCCGCGAGATTGGGCCCGGCCTCGAGGACGAATGCCACCGCCTCGGCGGTGGTGATGTGCTCCGAGACCACCTTGAGCCCCGGGAAGTTCCGGAGCACCGGGGCCAGGACCCGCTCGAGAAACACCGCCTCCCGATCGAAGACGTCGATGGCCGGGTCGGTTACCTCGCCGTGGATGAGGAGCGGCATCCCGGCCCGTTGCATGGCCTCGAGCACTCGTGCGATCCGGCTCACGTCGGTTACCCCGTGAGCCGAGTTCGTGGTGGCGTGCGCCGGGTAGAGCTTGCAGGCGGCGAGGACCTTCGTCTCGAAACCGGCGACGACGTCGGCGGGGTCGGTGTCGTCGGTCAGATACGCCGTCATCAGGGGGACGAAGTGTCTCCCTGGCCGAAGGGCCGCCTCGATCCGCCCACGGTACCCGGCGGCCAGCGCAGTGGTCGTGATCGGCGGTACCAGATTCGGCATCACGATCGCCCGGCCGAACTGGCGGGCGGTGTGGTCGAGCACGTGTTGGAGCATGGCGCCGTCGCGGAAATGCACGTGCCAGTCGTCGGGGCGGCGGATGGTGATACGGTCCATGGCAAGCGGGGCTGGTGATTGAGCGGAATGAAATCGATCGGGTAACGTACGCGGGGTTCGCGGGCGGCGGCAATTCGTTGACCACTCCGGCCCAGGCCGATAGCTTGGCGAACGGCGCGATCGCCGCGGCTGACCGATTCTCATTCTTTCCGAGGCACCACATGGAACTCACCGATCTCATCGCCCAGATGGGCGGACTACAGTCAATGGCCCGGGAGCTCGGCGTGAGCGAGACCCAGGCCGCTTCCGGCGCCGCAGCACTCCTTCCGGCCGTCCTCGGCGGCTTCAAGAAACAGACGCAGGCGCCCGGCGGCCCCGATCTGGGCTCGCTGCTTGGCCAGCTCGGCGGCGGAGCGCTGCTCGACGACGTCATGGCTCCGGCCCCGACGAACGTTTCCCGCGGCAATGACGTGCTCGGGGCGATCTTCGGCTCGAAAGACGTGAGCCGGGCGGTGGCGCAGCACGCCTCGGGTCAATCGGGCCTCGATCCGTCGGTGCTCAAGAAGATGCTGCCCATGGTGGCGATGGTGGTCACGGGCTTCATGGCGCGCCAGCGAGCCGCAGCACCGCAGGCCGCACCGACCTCGAGCGGCGGTCTCGGCGGTCTGTTGGGCGGTCTGCTCGGCGGCGGCGCCGCTCGGGCGGGCGGCGGCGGTGGTGGTGGCCTGGGCGGCCTGGCCGCGATGCTCGACGCGGACGGCGACGGCAATCCGCTGGACGACGTGCTTCGGATGATGGGTCGGTAGGGCGATCCGCGACCTGGCCGGCTGCGTCAGCCGGCCAGGTCCCGCACCGCCGCGGCGATGCGGTCGACCGCGGCGTCGAGGTCCGCTTCCGCCGACGCAAAGGACAACCGCAGTCTCCCCTCTCCCTCCCGGCCGAACGCGGCCCCGTCGATGAGAGCCACGCCGTAGTCTTCGAGCAGCTTCGCCGCCCAGTCCCGGCTGGTCAGGCCGGCGCCGCGCAACAACTCGGTGAAATCCGGAAAGAGATAGAAGGCGCCGGCGGGTACCGGACAACGGACACCCGGCAGGTCCCGCAGGCCCTGGACCAGCCGGTCGCGGCGCCTCCGATAGGCTGCCACCTGCCGGTTCACCGCGTCTTGCGGGCCGGTCAGTGCGGCGACGCCGGCCCGCTGAATGAACGGTGCGACGCAGGTGTGGCCGTTCACCGCCAGGGTCGTGATCCGTTCGACCCACGCCGGGGGGACTGCCAGGTAGCCGAGCCGGTAGCCCGTCATCGCCCAGGTCTTCGAGAACCCATCGACGATGGCCGTCAGGTCCCGGGCTTCCGGGTACGCCGCGAGACAGGGAGCCCGGCCGCCGTCGTACACCAGCCGAGAATAAATGTCGTCGCTCACCACGGCGATTCGATGGCGGGCAATCACCCCGGCGAGCCGCTCGAGGGCCGCGGCGGAGAGCGCGCCGCCGGTGGGGTTGTTGGGCGAGTTGAGGAGCAGCACCCGGGTCCGAGGGGTGATCCGACGCTCGATGTCGTCGAGGTCGGGCGCGTTCCGCTCGTCGACCGCATAACCCACCGGAATGCCGCCGGCAAACCGGGCCACCGAGGGATAGATCGGAAAGCCCGGATCCGGAACGAGCACCTCGGCGCCGGGCTCGATGGTGGCCAGCATGGCGTAGAACACCGCGGTCTTGGCGCTGGGCGTGACGATGACCTGGCCGGACTCCACGGGTACGCCGCGGGATCCGAGATCCGCCGCGATCGCTTCGCGCAGTTCGGGGATACCGGTCGGCGCGACGTACCGGGCGTCGCCGTCGCGCAGGGCGCGAATCGCCGCCTCGGTGACGTGAGCGGGCGCCGCGACGTCCGGGGCGCCGAGTTCGAGGTGGATGATCGTTCGCCCCAGGCGCTCGAGGTCGGTGGCGCGGCGGAATACGTCGAGCGCCCCTTCGCCCGACAGGAGACCGAGCCGGGTCGCGAGGCCGCCCTCCGAAGCCGTCACGACCGCTCCTGCCGGGTCAGCGACAGGCATAGCCCAGGGCGTCGTCGAACGATTTCGGATTGGCCGCGTCCTTGAAGAAGTCGTCGAGGTAGTCGGTGGCCGCCCGGAGCCGTTTCGGTTCCAGGCCGGGCACCGAGGCCAGCTCGGCCACGAGGCTGTCGCGGGCCCCGGCAAACCGCGCCAGCGTCGGCGCGATCTCCTCCCGCTTCCGGCACGGCCCGCGGAAGAGCCGGGTCCGGACGGATCGAATCGGAAGCCGCTGATCCGGTACCGCGTACGGAGCGTCCACGAGTCCCGAGAAGTCGAAATCGTAGGCCACCGGCAGATACTCCCGGTTCATGCCAAGGTCCACGAGCCGGACGTTGTGAATCATGAACACGGACCAGTCGGTGTTGCCGATCATGTACTCGAACACCGACATGAGATCGAGCAACGGCGGATCCATGTGGGAGAAGGTGCCCCCGGTCTGCATCAGGAGTTTCCCGCTGTTCCGCCTGGCCATCTCGTCGTCGTCTTCGATGAAGAACCCGTAGTGGGTTTCGGCGTTGGCGGAATCCGGCAGCGGCACGTAGCGGACCCGGGCCAGCCGGGTCCGATGGCTCAAGGGGGTGAGCAGGTTGTACATCCGGTAGACACCCTCTTCGACGAGCAGGTTCTGCTCGTGCCGCGAGGAGTTGCGGCAGTGGGTGGCGAGTTTGATACTGCCCTGGCCACCGAACACCGAGCCCTTCGCCGAGTCCTTGTCGAAGCGGACCTTGAGCGGCGGAAAGGGGCAGGTGGTTCGCTTGAGCCGGAAGTGGCCCCGGGTTTCCAGCTGGATCGGGAGTGTGAGGGCGCCACGCCGCTCGTCGACCAGCGACAGCGTCCCCTCGACCGGCCGGTCCGTCAGGGTGTCGCGATCCTTGAAGAGCTCCTTGAAATCGGCCCGGATGACGATCTCGAGCGGCTCCCGGGAACGGAACAGTCGCTCCGGCTGGCGGGGGGGTTCCTGCGCGGCGGCGGCGGCCGTGAGGACGACACTCCCGACGGCCCAGACGAACGGTCTCACGTTCACCTCCGGTCGGTCCGGGGTCGGAACCCCGGGAGTCAGCGGGTTTGGGAAGCGGCGGGGCAGCTTCGACGTCAGTGCCCCCAGGCAGTATCTTGGTTCCCATGCCCGAAGAGCGCAACGATCCGGACCTGCCCCGCTCGGGGTGGGGTCCCCTGGTCCGGTTCGTCGGCTACTACCTCGCGCTGACGGCAGCCTATTTCGTCCTGACGCGGACCAGCCCGTGGATGGCCGAACACCTGGGAGGCGTACCCCAGGCGTCCGCCGCCGGTCTCGACAGTGTCCGGCCGGTGGAGCCGCTGGTCGAGGGTGCCGGGTCGGCGTTCGCGACGGCGATGCTCACGATGATGGGCGCCCTGCTGCTGATTTTACCGGTCGTGTGGGTCTATACCTGGGCCCGGCACAAGCGCGGTTTCCAGCAGTCGCTGGCGCAGACGCTGGTGCTCCTCCCCATCGTGGTGGCGGTGGTGGTGACGGTGGTCAAGCACAGCGTGGCACTGGCCTTCTCCCTTGGCGGCATCGTCGGGGCCGTGGCCTTCCGGCACCGGCTCGAGGATACCAAGGACGCGATCTACACGTTCGTGGCGATCGCGATCGGGGTCGGCGTCGGCGTGCAGGCGTACTCGGTGGCGCTCGCGGCGTCCCTCTTCTTCAATCTCGTGGTGCTGGCGCTCTGGCTCACGGACTTTGCCCGGGTCCCGGGACACCTGGTCCCCGCCCTCGCGGCCCGGCGGGTCAGGTTGGCGAAGGAGATGGTACCGGATCGGCACTCGAGCCAGTACGTCGCCCAGCTCGACCAATTGCTGCTCCAGTCGATGACGCCGGAACAGCTCAAGGCGCTCGCCGATCGGGCCCTCGAGCGGACCGATGCCATCGATCTCGACGACGGCGCTCGCCCGGCCCGGGCCGGAACGGTGCGGCTCAGCATCCGAGTGCCGGTGGCGGCGATCGGTGGCGCCCGCGCGGCGGCGGAGGCGGTGCTGCGCCGGGATACCAAGAACTGGCAGCTCGAACGGATCGAGGATCTGGACGAGGGTCGCGCGGTGATCCGGTATCAGGTCGACTGCCGGCGTAAGGTCCCGGCCGGTCGCCTGAACCAGTTGCTCCGCGATGCCGTCGCCCCCGTGAATGGTGAGCTGCTTGCCGGCGAGGCAGCTCCGCGATGAGCGAAGCGCAGCGGCCTGCCTGGGTCGTTGATCTCCAAAAGGCGCTCGCCACCCGCTTCCGGATCGAAGGGGAACTCGGCCGGGGCAACATGGGCCGGGTGTTTCTGGCAACCGACGCCCGGTCCGGGGCCCGGGTAGCCGTGAAGGCGCTGCCGCCGGAACTGGCCTCCGCGGCGAACGCGGGCCGGTTCGTGCGGGAAATCCGGATTGCCGGCGGCCTCGCTCATCCCAACATCCTTCCGATTCTCGAGTCGGGGAACGACGGCGCCGTCGCGTGGTTCGCCATGCCGCTGCTCGAAGGCGGCTCGCTCCGAACCCGGCTCGCGGCCGGACCGCTGCCGCTGGCGGAGATCGCCGGATTCGCCGGCGACGTGCTCGACGCCCTCGGCCACGCGCACGAGCGCGGCATCATCCATCGCGATCTGAAACCGGAGAACGTGATGCGGGCGGCGGCGGATTCGCCCTGGGTAGTGCTCGACTTCGGGTTGGCCCGGGCGCTCGAGGGTGAAACCAGGATCACCGGCCTCAACATGCCGCTCGGCACCCCGGCGTACATGAGTCCCGAGCAGATCTCCGGGGCCGCCACGGTGGACGCCCGCGCGGATATCTACGGCTTCGGATGCGTACTGTACGAGGCCGTGACCGGCCGCCCGCCGTTCGGGGGCCGGACGGTCGTGGACCTGCTCCGAGCCCAGCTGACGACCGATCCCCCGCCGCCGAGTCAGGCCCGCGCCGAGGTGCCGCGCGCGCTCGATCCGGTCGTACTCAAGGCCCTGGCCAAGCAGGCGGACCAGCGCTATCCGACCGTGGCCGCGCTTCGGACCGATTGTCTGGCGGCCCTCGGGAGTCTCGCCGGCCCGGCGGCGGCGCCGCCGGCCACTGGTTGGCTGGCACGCCTGTTCGGCCGCAGCGCGCGCTAGTCGGAATCGCCGGCCGGGCGCGGCGTCAACGCGCCGGCGGACACGCCGCGGGCCGGGTCGCATCGAGGATCCCGCCCAACTCGCCCCCCGGCGCCCAGATGGTGAGGGCCCGGACCGGCTCCACCGACAGCACCCGATGCCGGACCCGATCGCCGGGGCGTACGACACCGATCTGGCCGGGGCCGAGCGGGTGGAGGCTGTCATTGACGATGTGGCCCAGCCGACCCGACAGGACATAGAAGATTTCGACCCGGCCGTGGCGGTGCCCCTGGCCGGCCGAGTCCCAACCGGGCGGGAACGTCAGCAACGCGAGTTCGACCTCGCCCCCGCCGAGGCGAACCGAATCGAGGAGCGGCTGGATGACGAGGGCTCCGAGTCCGCGGCACTCGCCCGGGACCGGCGCGGCCTGGTATCCGGGGGTCTGGGCAACGAGGATCGACGGCGCGAGCAGGGCGCCGACCAGCCAGAGCGATCGCATGGGTCTTTCCGGGTGAGAGGTGGGGTCCGGCCCGTTTCGACACGGACCGGAGCCGAGTCCATCTTACGAACGGCGGGGCGACTCGGTGTCGGACCCTGACAACGGTCCGGCGCGGTCGTTCCTTCGTTGCACGGCAGCGCCCGAGACTGCGCCGTTCTGCACGACCGACCCGCAGGCCGCAACCGAGCGAACGAGGTCGAACACTTTGCTGGAACTTTCACTTCCCGCGGGGCCAACCGATTCCTAGGTTGCGCGCGTCCCAATCGTATCAACGCTCGAGGACGACGCCGGTGCGACTCCGACTGAGACTTTCCCGGCTGCACGAGGTCCTGGCGGCCAGCCGAATCAGCCAGAATCACTGGGCCATCCGGGTCGGCATCTCCCGGGGGCACTGGTCCGAACTGGTCAACGGCAAGCATCCGTACCCGTCGGCCCGGACCCGGGGTCTCCTGCTCGACGCGCTTGGCCTGACGGTCGAGGAGCTCTTCGACGTCGAGACCGGCCCCACACCGGCCGAGGGCGACTTCCGCCGGGCGATCGCCGACCAGTACCTGATCGACGCCGAACTCGGCCAGGGCGGGATGGGCACCGTCTACCAGGCCCGCGACGCCCGGCTCGGCCGAGTGGTGGCCATCAAGGTCATCTCGCCGGAGGCCGTCAGCGGAATCGGTCTGGTGCAGTTCCAGCGCGAGATCAGCACCATCGCGCAGCTCCAGCACCCCGGAATCCTGCCGCTGCTCGATGCGGGCGAGGTGGCCGGTCATCCCTATTTCGTGATGCCGCTGGTCCGGGGCGGTTCACTCCGGGATCGGCTGGCGCGGGAGGGCCGCCTGTCACTCGCCACGGTCCAGCGGCTGGTGCGGGGGATCGCCGCGGCACTTCACCACGCGCACGGGGAGCGGATCCTTCACTGCGACGTGAAGCCGGCGAACGTGCTGCTGCACGGCGATCATACCTGGGTCACCGATTTCGGCATTGCCCGCAAGCTGCACGACGAAATCGGCGGCTGGCGGTCGGCCGACGGCCTCGACCTCTCGGCGGGGACGCCGGCCTACGTCAGTCCAGAGCAGGCGACCGGCGAGGCCGATCTCGACGCGCGTTCCGATGTCTACAGCCTCGCCTGCCTCACCTATGAAATGCTGGCGGGGCGGCCCCCGTTCGAGGGAGATTCCACCCAGGCGGTCGTGGCACGCCGGTTTCTCGTGCCGCCGTCGCCCCTCCGGGAGGTGGCACCGGAGGTCCCGCCTGCGGTGGACCGGATCATCGAAACGGCGCTGGCCGTCTCGCGGGAAGACCGACCGCCGACGGCGGTCGCGTTCGCGGAGCAGCTCGAGCAGGCAGTGGCGGGACCCGGACGCCTCCTCGACGCCGTCTCGCTCCGGGTGGCCCGCCTGGCGCACCGGGTGAGCGGCCGCCAGGCCGCGCGGCGCTCGACCGGCGCGATGGCGTGGGCCCGCGACGTGGGCCGGGACCTCGCGGTGACGGTGCGTTCGTTGCGCCGCGCGCCGGGGTATGCCGGGGTCGTCATCCTCACCCTTGGGCTCGCCCTGGGTGCCAACGGTACGATGTTCGGGATCGTGGACCGCCTGATGCTGCGGCCGCCGGCGGCCGTCGAACGGCCCGAGGGTGTCCGCCGCGTCTACGTCGCGCGGTTTTTCGACGGGAGCCTCCAGTCCCATTCGCCGAGCCTCTCCTATCCGGCGTTCGAAGCGCTGCGGGATCAATCGTCCAGTTTCAGCGCCGTGGCCGCGTTCACGAACCGCACCGTTTCCCTGGGACTCGGCGTCGAGGCGCGCGAACTGCAGGCACTCGCGGTCACCGGCCGGTTCTTCGCGCTCCTCGGTACGCCGGTGGCGATCGGCCGGGCGATCAGCGACGCCGACGACCGGCTGCCGGCCGGCGCCCGGGTCGTGGTGCTGGCGGACGGGCTCTGGCGAACGCGGTTCGGCGCCGACTCGGGCATCATCGGCCAGACCGTCCAATTGCATGGCCAGCCGTGGACGGTCATCGGCGTTGCTCCGCCGGGATTCACCGGACCGCAACTCGAGCGCGTCGACTTGTTCCTGCCGTTCACCGCGCTGTTTGCGGCCACGCAGGAGGGCGACAACTGGCGGACGTCCCGGGGGTGGCAGTATCTCCGGATCATCGGACGGCTCGCGCCGGGTGTCACGGCGGCCCGGGCGGATGACGAGGCGACGCTGGTCTACCAGGCGGCGCATCGAGCCTACCGGGAGTACGAGGAAAAGGCGGTGGTGAATCTCCGGGCGCTGCTGCCGGAGCAGGATCCGCAGTGGCGTTCGCCGGAGGCGCGGGTCGCTGCCTGGTTGTCGCTGATGGCGGCCGTGGTGCTGCTGATCGCCTGCGCCAACCTCGCCAGTCTCGGCCTGGCCCGGGGTATGTCGCGCACCGGCGAGGTGGCGGTCCGCCGGGCGCTGGGCGTGACCCGGGCGCGGCTGATCCGTCAGTTCGTGACGGAGAGCCTGGTGCTCTGCCTGCTCGGCGCCGGCGTCGGTCTTTTCATCGCCTCGGTGGGCGGCCGTTTGGTGCGGACGACGATGTTCCCCGGCCTGCTCTGGAGCGAGTCGGTTCTCGATGGGCGGATCGTGCTGGCCACCGCGCTCGCCACGATGGGCTCCGCCGTCGTGGCCGGCGTGATCCCGCTCCTCCGCGGCTCGGCGACCGATCTTTCCCAGGCGCTCCACGCGAGCAACCGCCGCTCGACCGGGCGGCTCCCGCGCCTCCTCAACACGCTGCTCGTCACGCAGGTCGGTCTGGCGACCGTCCTGCTCGCGGGCGCCGGCCTGTTCGTCCAGAGCGTTCGCGAGGTGGGCAAGGTGGATCTCGGGATCCGCCCCGGACAGGCCATCGCGGTCAACGTGAGCTTCGATCACCGCACCACACCCGACGACGCCGTCAACCGATTCTACCGGGAAGCCGCCGAGCGAGTCCGGCTGATTCCCGGAGTCACGGCGGCGGGGGCGGCCATCGGCGGTCCGTTTCTCAACAACTACGCAACCCAGCTGCGAATTCCCGGCGTCGACAGCATCCCGCCCCTAGCGGGCGGCGGACCGTACTACTACCGGATGGCCGCGGGGGCGCTTGAAGCGCTCGGGCCCCGACTGCTGCGGGGCCGCCTCTTCACGGCCGCGGACGAAGCCGCGGGCGCCGCCCCGGTCGCGATCGTGACGGACCTGATGGTCCGAACGATCTGGCCGAACCGCGATCCGCTGGCGCAGTGCCTGATCGTGGAGGACCGCCCCTGTGCCCAGGTCGTGGGCGTCGTCGCGGACATGCACCGCGACGGCATCCGGGAGGCGGCGTTCATGCAGTACTTCCTGCCGCTGGCGGAAGACGAAACGGCCGCGGCGGAGGGCCTGTTCGTCTCGGCGGCGGCCGACCCCGCCCGACTGGTCGAACCGATCCGCCGGGTCCTGCACGACCTGCGCGGCGACCTGCCCTTCGCCTCGGTCGAGCCGTACGAAGCGCTCATCGCACCCCAGGCCCGGTCCTGGCGCCTGGGCGCCTCGATGCTTTCGGCGTTCGGACTCCTGAGTCTCGCGATGGCGGTGATCGGGGTCTACGGGATGCTGGCGTTTCTGGTGACCCGCCAGCGCTCCGAACTCGGTGTCCGGGCAGCGTTAGGCGCCACCCCGGGACGGCTCCTCCGGCAAGTGCTGATCCGCGGGGTCGGGACCACGGCCGTCGGCGTGGGTCTCGGGCTCGCCGCCTCCGTGGCCGTGGCCGGCCGGCTCGACGGCCTCCTGTTCAACGTCTCCGCCCGAGATCCGCTGGTGCTTGGGGCGGCAGCCGTGACGGTCCTCGGCGCGGCGACCGCCGCCGCGCTGATTCCGGGCCGGCGGGCGGCGCTCGCGGATCCGCTGGCGGCGCTCCGGTCGGAGTAGCTCAGCCGCCGGCCTTTGCCTGGACCACCGAATCACGCGATTGGCGGACCGCCGCCAGGCGGGCTTCCGCCTGTTTCAGGAGCTGGTCGTTGCCGGTCGGCTGGCGGCGGACGATGGCGACCGCACGTTCCAGGATCCGGACGGCGTCGTCCCACTCGCCCCGGGCGATCCGGACGGTCGCCAGGCGCCCCATGGCGGTCGCGACCTGGAGGTGTTCCGGTCCGAGGGTCTTCTCGAACGAGCGGACGGCGCTCCGGAGCAGGTCCTCGGCCGAGTCGAATGCCGAATCGCTGTGGGTGAAGGCGGCGCGGTCACTGATCGCGCTGCCGAGGGACAGGCGGACCCGGGCGGTGACCGGGTGGTCGGGTCCCTGCAGCCGGGTCTGCCGCTCGAGGAGGTCACGATACTCCCGCTCGGCGCCGGCGAGGTCGCCGGAGGCGAGCCTGAAGGCGGCCAGGTTGCCGAGCGCCACGATGGTGCGCTGGTGATCCTCGCCGACCGACTGGCGGAGCGACTCGAGCGCCAGCTGCTGGGTGGCGATCGCCGCATCGAGCTTTCGCTGGAAATAGTAGGACGCCGCCAGGTTGTTCGCGGTGATGCCGACGACGCGATGGCTGTCGCCCTGGCGGCGGCGCCGGATCTCGAGGGCCTCGACCAGGACGCTCTCCGCGGCGGCGTACCGGTTGGTGGCGTTGTAGATCACCCCGAGGTCGTTGAGGCTCCGGCTCAGTTCCTGCTCGCTGTGAGGCAGGTCGGCCCGGCGGCGAGCGACCGCCTCGAGCACGAGCGGCTCCGCTTCAGCGGACCGGCCGCGCTCGTGTACGATCCACCCGAGCAGGTTGAGCGTTGCCGCGACGGCCGGCCCATCGGGGTCCACATAGCGCCGCTGGTCGAGCGCCAGCCGGGCCAGAGACTCCGCCGGCTGGTAGATGCCGAGGCGGTCGTAGCCGTCGGCCAGGACCTCGAGCATGTCGGCCCGGAGCGCGGGGCGGTAGCGGTAGGCCTCGTCAACCTGCCGGGCCTGAAGATCGAGGAGCCCCTTGGCCGTGATCGTGTCTCCCACGGCCTGGTTTGCTCCGGTTGCCCCGAACATCTCCAGGAGAAACCCCCGTACCTCCAGGGCCTGATCCCGTTCCCGGGTGGCCCGCGCCGCTTCGGCGGCCACCCGCCGGGACTGCACGATCGTCACCGCACTCGTCGCGGCAAGGCCGAGGAAGGCGACCGTACCGGCCGCTACCGGCCAGGCGTTTCGGGTGACGAACTTGCGGGCCCGGTAGCCGATGGTATCGGGGCGGGCCCGAACCGGCAGTCCGTCGAGATGACGCTGCAGGTCGTCGGCCAGTTCCGCCGCCGAGACGTAGCGCCGCTCGGGCTCCTTCCGGAGCGCCTTGAGCACGATCGTGTCGAGGTCGCCGGCCAGTTCCCGGCGGCCGGAGGCGACACTCGGCGCTCGCGGCTCCGCCGTGAGCACGGCGCGCTCGATCTCGGCCAGCGACTCGCCGCCCGCCAGATAGGGATGGCGGCCCGCGAGGACCTCGTAGAGCAACAAGCCCAGCCCGTAGACGTCGGTCGCCGTCGTCACGAGGCCGCCGTCGAGTTGTTCGGGGGTGGCGTACTCCGGGGTGAGCAGCCGGGCTTCCGCCCGGGTCGAGACCGCCGGGCCGAGACGATCGTCGGCGAGCACCTTGCCGATGCCGAAGTCGAGCAGTTTGGGCGTGCCGTCGGCCGTGACGAAGATGTTGCGCGGCTTGAGATCGCGGTGGACCACGAAATTCTGATGGGCATGCTGGACGGCGGCGCAGACGGCCTGCATCAGGCGGATCCGATCGCGAAGACCCGACACCCGCGCGGTGCAGTACTCGGTAATCGGCTGGCCCTCGACGTACTCCATCACGAAGAAGGGCCGGCCATCGTCGGTGGCCGCCGCGTCGATCAGCTGGGCGATGTTGGGATGGCGGAGGCTGGCGAGAATCCGGCGTTCGAGGCGGAATCGCTCGAGGATCTCGTCGGTATCCATCCCGCGGCGGATGACCTTGAGGGCCACCAACTGGCGGACATCCTCGGCTTCGCGCTCGGCGAGATAGACGGCGCCCATTCCGCCGCGGCCGAGGACCTGGATGATCCGGTACGGGCCGATCCGCTCGGGGGTGTCCGTCCCGGCGTCGGGGTCAGTCTCGAGGGAGCGGAGATCGGCGGCGGGTTGTTCGAGGAACTCGGGTGCCGCGTCGAGGTGCTGGAGCAGGCGTTCCACTTCCCGCCGGAGCGCGTCGTCGCCGGCGCAAGCCTCGTCGAGGAAGGCCCCCCGGGCCTCGGGCGGCAACTCCGAGGCGTCGAAGCTGATTCGCTCGAGCCGAATCCACCGTTCCCGGTCCATGGGGCTCCGTCTGGGCTCCGTCGCTACTCGAGCCAGGCCTGGTCGTCAGTGCCGATGGCCTCGGCGAGTTCCTGCCGGAGCCAGGCCTTGGCCACCGTCCAGAGCCGGCGCACCGTCCGCTCGGACACGCCCATCACCTCGGCCACTTCCTCGGTGGCGAGCCCGCCGAAGAACCGGTATTGCACCACGGTGGCGCCGTCCGGATTGAAGGCGGCCAGCCGGGAAAGGGCATCGTCGAGGGCCAGCAGTTCGAGCGCCTGATCATCCGAGAGCAGCTGGTTGGCGTCGGCGACGTCGGCGGCCTCGTCGAGCGGGATCCGGCGGGCCGCTCCACCCCGCTTGGCCGCCCGGCGGCCCTTGGCGTAGTCAATGAGGATCCGCCGCATGGCCTCGGAGGCCACCGCGTAGAAATGCTGGCGGCTCTGCCAGGCCGCGCGGTTCTGGTCCACGAGCTTGAGGTACGCCTCGTGGACCAGCGCCTGGGTGTTGAGGGTGTGGCCACTCGCCTCGTAGCGGAGGCGTCCCCGGGCGATCCGGGCCAGTTCCTGATACACCAGGGGCAGGAGCCGGTCGAAGGCACCCGGCGTGCCGGAGCCGGCCTGATGCAGCAGCCTGGTGATGTCGCCGCTCTGGTTGTCGGCGTCTGGCATCGGGGGAACCTCCGGCCGGCGAACGCGCCGGCCGACAGGGGGTTCCCCAGCTTACCACCCGGGTCCACTACGGCGCCAGAGTCATGAGCACGATCTCGCCGAACCCACAGCCGCCCGAGGCGGGATCGAAGTACGGGCCGCTTCCCTGGATCATGATGCCGGTTCCCGGCACGTTTTCGTGCCCGTGCTCGAAGTCGCAGATCGGCGGGTGGGCCGCGACCCGCTTGAGTCCCGTGATGCTCGCGAGCGGGATGACCTGTCCGGCCGCGTAGGGGCCGGTGGCCTGGGCCAGCTTGAGGGCCGGCACCTTGGTATCCACGACCACCGGGACCTCGACCACCTGCGGTCCCGCGCCTCCCTCCACGGTGGCCGTGACCTTGAGCACGGCATTCACCGATCTGGCCTGGCCGCAATTGAACCGGAGAATCACGGTCCGCATTTCGCCGGGAGCGAGGGTGCCGTTCGCGTTGGCCGGCACGTCGATCAGGTTCGCGTTCGTGCCCGTCACCATCGAGGCGATGGTCAGCGGGGTGTCGCCGTCGTTCTTGAAGACCATGGCCGGCCCATCGGTCGGACAGGGCGTGGTGCCGACGACGTGCACGAAGTGCACCTCGCTCAGATCGATGAGGAGCTTCGGTTCCGGCGGCGGCGGCGCGCACGGGTTGCCGTCGGCGCCGTCGGTGAACGACGGCGCGGTGGTGTTCACCGCCCCGTTGGGGGTAGTACCGTTGGCCCCGGCGTTCCCGTGGCCGCCGACCGGCATGCCGTTCCCGCCGTTCCCGCCGTTGCCGGCCTGATCGAGAAAGACGTTGCCGGGATTGCCGGCCGTGAGTCCGGTCCCGCCGACGCCGTCCGCCCCTGAGGCCGACCCGCCGTCACCGCCCCGGCCGCCTTGCTTGAAGTCGCCGGCCTGGCAGTCGTCCCATCCCTTGCCGCCCTTGCCCTTCCGGAACAGCGCGAACCCGCCGTTGCCGCCGTTGCCCACGAGCGCGGCGAGGTGGTTGCGGGTGAGCGAATTGCCGCCGGCGCCGCCGACGGCGGTAAAGGCACCGCCGAAGCCGGCGTCCTTGATCGTTTCGGTCGGCGCGTCGGCGCCGTGGCCCGCACTGGCCGTCGCATCGCCGCCTTTGCCGCCGGCCGCACCGCTGACGACCGGTACCCCGGCCACGGCGCCGGTGATGGTCAGTTGCTTGTCGGGCGTATGCCCGCCGGCGCCGCCGGTCGCGGTGGCGGGGCCGCCGTTCTGCTCGCGAGTATCAGGGGTCTTGCCCGACTCGCCGTCGGCTCCTTCGGCTTCGGCGTTGCCGCCCTTGCCGGCATTGCCGAGCACCAGATTGACGTTGGCGGCGCCGACGATGCCCGTGGCACTCTGGACCCGAATCAGACCCGGCTCGCCGCCAACGCCCCCGGTGGCGGTTGCACTCGACGCCACCAACCCGGCCTGGCCGGCCAGCCCGGTCCCGCGGGCGTCACCGCCGTCGCCGCCGTCGCCCGAGTGAATTTCGACGGCGCCGCTGAAGACGACCCGGGCGGTCGAGCCAACCGTGATGTTCCCGCCGCGGCCGCCGGCCCCGCCCTTCGCGCTGGCGGCCGGCTTGTTGAGGTCGGCCCCCACGCCGCCGTGCCCGCCGTCCTGGCCGAAGACTCGGACGCCGGCGCCCAGATCGAGGTCGGCGCCCTCGCACCAGAGCGTCCACGAGTTGGAGGCGTCGGCTCCCTTCTCCCCTTCCTTGCCGTTGGCCCCGACCTTGGCCCGAACCGGCTTGGCGACAAACGCCTTGCCCACGACGTGGCAGCCGCTCGACGCCAGCGCCGGGCGCGGGATGCCCGGAGCGGCCCGCAGGGCGGCGGGCAGAATCGGTCCGGTGACGTCGGGATCGTCGGTGATGACGCCTTTGCCCGATGTCGTGATGTCGCCGGTGCCGCTCAGCGAGTAGCCGTCCTTCGCGACGATGCGGAGGTCGGCGCCGGGATCGGTCGCGCTGGCGCAGGAGTTGTCGATCGACCCGCTGATCGTGACGGTGCGCTCCCCGTTGATCGTGATGCCGACGCAGGTCCCGGCGAGGGTCCCGGCGATCTCGACGACACTGTCGGCGTTGATGACGAGGTTCCCGGCGACGGTCACGGTGCGGCCGGCCGGGATCACCAGGCGGGTGACGGCCAGGGTCCCGGCGCCCAGGGTCGTATCCTGGCTTGGTTGGACGAGGACTTCCTCGGCGGTGGCACTGAAGACGAGCGGCGCGACGGCCGACCCGGCGATCGTCGCCGTCAGCTGGTTGGCCCCGGCCCCCGGACCCATGACCCAGGAGCCGACCGTGGCGACACCCGCGGCGTCGGTGGTCTGGGCCGCTCCGGTGACCGTTCCGCCGCCGGTCGTCACCGCGAACGTCACGGCCGCTCCGACCACCGGGTTTCCGTGCTGGTCCGCAAGGGACACGGCGGGCCGGGTCGCCACGGCGGCGCGGGCCTTGGCGGTCTGGTTGTCGCCGGCACTCTTGGCGGCCGCGGTGACCGCGCCGGCTCGGCCGGTGGCCGAAAAGTTGACCGGGCTCTTCCCGGGAATGGTCGCGGTCAGCGAATTGGTGCCCGCGGTCGTTCCCAGCGTCCACGAGCCGACGGTGGCGATACCCTGGGCGTTCGTCGTCTGCGAGGTGCCGGTGGCCGAGCCACCGCCGCTTGCCACCGCAAACGTCACGGCCACGCCGGCGACGCCGGAGCCGCTGCCGTTCACCACTTTGATCGCCGGCGGCGTCGGGACGGCCTCGCCAACCGTGGCCGTTTGCCCGTCACCGGCCTGGATCGACAGGTTCGTGGTCGTGTCCGGCGGCGGATCCGTGGTGCCGCCACCACAGGCGCTGGCGGCCAGGGCAAGGCCGAAGCCGAGGACGAAGCGGAAGGCGGTGCGGCTCATGGAAATCCTCCGGAGTTCGGTGCGCGGGGCGGATGCTCCCTTCTTGGCTACGCGAAGAAACGCCCGACGAGCGGCCACCGCGGCCGGAAGTGGCGGCCGGACATACCTTTCCGAATCGCCTACCAGGTCTCGACCATGCTCCGACGCCACCGAATCGCCGCCCTTGGGCTCGCCTGGGCCACCGCGTGCTCCGCCTCGCCCGCCGACGAGCGGTCCGTCGCGGAGGTCCGCGCCCGGTTCGAAGCGTTCAATGCCGCCTGGGAGCGGCGCGACTCGGCCTTCATCGACGGCTTCTATGCCCACGACACCGGCGGCGTGTTCTTCTTCGAGCGGCGGCAACTGCGGGGCTGGCCGCTGGTGGACACCCTGTACCGGGCGATGTTCGCGAGCGCGGCCCGGGGCCGGGTCCATTCGCGGTTCGACATTCTCGATGTCGGCGCCCGAGGCGATGTCGCCTGGCTCGCCGCCAACTTCCGGCTCGAAGTGATCGAGGCCGCCGGCGACACCACTGTTGACGAGGGCCGCCAGTCACTGGTGTTCGAGCGGCGGAACGGGCAGTGGGTGGTCGTCCACCGCCATACCTCGTTTCAGGCGCCGCCGGGCCGGCAGCGCCGGGTGCCGTTGCACCTCGGGGCCGGGCCGCTCTGGTCACCGGCGGACGACACGACCGGCGGTCCCGACGTGCGGGCCATCCGGCAGCTCCGGCAGGCATCGAACGAGGCGATCGCCCGCCACGACACGGCCGGCATCGGGGCCGCCATGGCACCCGGCGTCGTGGTCGTGCCGTCGACGTCCGTCGTCGCGACGGGGCGGGCGGCCAACCTGCGCGCGTTCGCCGAGACGTTCGCGGCGCGGCCCGATGTGATCTATCGGCGGACTCCCGGCGAAATCCGGGTCGATCCGAAATGGCGGATGGCGGCGGAGTCGGGGCGGTGGACCGGGCGGTGGACCGATGTCGACGGTCCGGTGTCGATCGAAGGCACCTACTTCGCGAAGTGGCGGGAGGGGCCCGGCGGGTGGCGGATCGAGGCGGAGACCTTCGTGCCGGATCGGTGCGTCGGCGGTCGCGGCTGCCGGGCTCCGGGGTCCTGATCTGCCGGTTACCTAACGGTCGTCCGTTCTTGACCGTCGAAGGCGAATGCTACTGGTTGGTCTTCCGGAGTTCGACGGCCAGCCATGCCCGGGCCGCCCGCCAGTCGCGGGTCATGGTCGCCTCCGACGTATTCAGGAGCCGGGCGCACTCCGGGATGTCGAATCCGCCGAAGAAGCGGAGCTCCACCAGCTGAGCCTGCCTCGGGCTCAGCGCCGCCAGGTGTTCGAGCGCGGCGTCGAGCTCGAGCAGTTCGTCCGAGGTGGCCGTGGCGATGGCCAGCGCCTCGTCGAACGTCACCAGCGCCAGGCCGGGGCCCCCTCGTTTCGCGGCGGTGCGGTGCCGGGCCGCTTCCACGAGCACTTGCCGCATGGCCCGGGCGGCGACCCGCTTGAAGTGCTCGGGTGACAACTCACCGGGCGGCGAGGCGGCCAGCTTGAGCCAGGCCTCGTTGACGAGCGCGGTCGGACTGAGGGTCTGGCTCGGATCGCCCCGGCGGACGACGCTGGCGAGCCGGCGGAGTTCCTCGTAGGCCAGGGTGAACAGGCGGTCGACCGCCTCGCGCTCGGCATCGGATTGCGTCATGCGGCCGCCCGGCTAGCCATTCCGCCCCCGCTCCGCTACGAACGTCTCGTGACAAAGCTTCGCGGCCGCCCGCAGCTCCGGGAAGCCCGGATGCCGTCGAAGCCTGTCGAGCAGAGGATCGCTGTCCATCAGTGGGTAGGCGCAATAGTGACCGGCCACGGCCCGACGAAGGAAATCGAGCGCCTGGTCGGTCCGCCCGCAGTACGACAAATGGGAGGCCGCGAAGTAATTGGTTTCGGGATCGCCGGCCGGCTCGACCGCCTCGGCCAGCGCCGCGATCTCGCCCGCGGGCCGCCCGGCGGCGCACGCGATGAGGAGCGGGTAGCTCCGCCACGCCGGCAGGTCCGGCGCCCCGGCCGCTACCGCTTCGGCCGGCCGTCCATCCCGGACGAGAAGGTGGACCGTCAGGGCCCGGGCGAACTCGCTGCCCGGATCGAGGGCCAGGAAGCCGCGGGCGCCCTGGTAGTCGCCCAGTGCGATCAGGGCCACGGCGCAGGAGCGCCAACCGAGATTGTGCGGGTCGATCGACAACGCGATGGCGCACTCGTCCGCCGACTCCTCGAACAGGCCCGCGAACCGGTAGACGTACGACAGGTAGAAATGGGCATCGGGATTGTCGGGCCGCCGGCCGACGATGGCCGCGGCGGTCCGGTACGCCCGGCCCAGTTCCCCCCGCTCCACCCAGGCTCCCGCCAGCCGGCTGGCCGCGATCGGATTTCCCGGATCGAGTTCGACGGCCCGCTGGGCCGCCGCCAGGGCGCTGTCGCCCAGGGTCGCGTCGGCCTCGCCATACGTGACACTGATGTAGAGGCGCCGTGAGTACGTGAGCCAGGCCGGGCCGTACTCCGGATCGAGCGTGAGGGCCCGGCGGAGCCTGACAATCGCGGCTTCGTTGGCCGGCCCCGGGTCGTAGCGGCCTCCGGCGCTCTGGAGATAGAGCCCGTACGCTTCCGCGTTCGGCGGCCGGCGCTCGGCTGGGCGGGGAGCGGTTCCGAGCGCGGCCGACAGGGCACCCTGGATGAGGTCGAGCATCCGGATGTTGAGCTCGATCAGATCGCCACGCGCCGCCATCACGCTGTCGCGCCACACCGGCTCCGGACCCGGCACCAGCGTGAGTGACATTGCGAGCCGGAGGCTGTCGCCGACGGGACGGACGTCACCGGCGATGAGCCCCGCCGCACGGGTGACCCGGCTCACCTCGCCAAGGTCGGGCACCGAATCGGTGAACTGCGCGGCCGCCGAGGCGGCCCGGACCACCAGCCCGGGGACCCGGCTCAGCGCCGTCACGAGCTGCTCGGGCAAGGCCTGTCCGAGATAAGAGAGACTCGAATCGGCCGTCGCCACCCGGAAGGGCAGCACGGCAACCGACCGGTCCGGCGTGATCGGGGCCGTCTGCTGCGGGACGACCCGGGCGAGGAGCGCTCCGCCGCTGAAGAGGACGGCCGCGGTCGCCAGGGAACGCCACCGCCGGCGGACGAATCGAGCGGCCCGGTACGGTGTCGAATCGGGCCGCGCTTCGAGCGGCTCGCCGGCGAGGTAGTGGCGGAGATCGCGGGCCAGCGCGGCCACCGACGGATAGCGCCGGTCCGGCTCCTCGTGGAGGGCCGCGAGCACGATCACGTCGAGGTCGGCCCAACCCGTTTCAGTGATCGACGATGCCTGCCGCTGGGTGTTTCGGCGAGCGAGCTGCGAGGGCCGGGTGACGGGCACCGACAGATCGCCGCTGACGACCTGGCGCGGCAGCGGGAAGGGCAGGGTATCGGTCAGCAACTCGTAGAGGATCACACCCAGGCTGTACCCGTCCGAGCGAATCGTTGCGGGTTCGCCGCGCAACTGTTCGGGGGCGGCGTAGGCGGGCGTCATCAGCGGCGCCGTGGTGGTCCGCTGGCGGCCTGCATCGCCGTCGACCTCCTTCGCGATGCCGAAATCGAGCAGCCGCACGGATCCGTCTTCACCCACCATGATGTTCGACGGCTTGAGATCCCGGTGGATGACGCCCCGCTCGTGGGCGTACTCGACCGCCGAGCAAACCTCCGCCAGCAGGCGCACCCGGGTGTCGATCGGCGCCGCGGTTTGCCGGCAGAAATCGGTCAGCGGCACGCCGTCGACGTATTCCATCACGAACCACGGCGTCCCGTCGGCCGTCGTGCTGGCATCGTACAAGCGGGCGATCCCCGGGTGGGTCAGCCGGGCCAGCATCCGCTGCTCGGCCGCGAAGCGCTCCCGCCGGTCGGGGGAGAGCCAGGCGTCGCGGAGGATCTTGATCGCCACCGGGTTGCCGAGGTCTTCCCGGTGAGCGAGATACACCGTGCCCATGCCTCCCCGGCCGATCAGCGACTTGATCCGGTACGGCCGGAACTGCGCTGGATCGAGGGAGAGCTCGGGGCCTCGTTCCACCAGCTCCTCGGCCACGGTGCCGATGCTCCGGTCCATCAACGTGCCCGAGGCGGCATCCCCGGCGAGGAGGACCTCCACCTCCGGAATGAGGCTGGGGTCGTCGGCACAGAGCTGCTCAAGCGCCGCCCGCCGGGCGTCGGCGGGACGGTCGGCCACGTCATGGAACACGGTCTGGACTCGCGACCAGCGGGCGGCATCCATGCCGTTAATGTACCGCCTGAAGGGCGACCGGGTTACGGTCGGGATCAGGCCGCCGGACGGGAGCCCATGTCCAAATCAGCGGCCCATTTGGCGCCATCCCAGAGTGAGAAATCCACCGGGTGAGGCTCCGTGTCGCTGAAGCTTGGATCTGCCGTGCGTGAGGTCGTGGCCGCGTCGGCCGTGTTGTTGGCCGCCTGTGGCGGGACCTCGGAACCGACCTCGCCGCCGCCGCCCCCCCCGCCCCCCGGGACCTTCAGCGTGAGCGTGGGACCGGTCTCCCCGACCTCCGTCGAACGGGGCACCTCGGGCTCGGCGACGATCACCGTGGCCCGGTCCGGCAGCTTCTCCGGGGCGGTGGCGCTGTCGGTCGAAGGCGCTCCGTCCGGGGCCACCGTCACGCTGAACCCGGCGTCGATTCCCTCGGGCAGCACGACCAGCAACGTCACCATCGATGTCGGTGCCGGGGTGAATCCGGGCACCTACCCGCTCACCGTGAGAGGGCAGGCGTCGGGGATTTCGGATCAGACCGCCTCGCTCTCGCTGGTCATCGTGGACCCGCCGCCGGTGATCTCCCTGCTCCGCGCCACCAACGCTCCGCTGTCGGCCAACGCCGGCGGAGTGCCGATCACCTTCGACGTCATCGTCCTCAAGTCCAACTACTCGGCCGACGTCAGGCTCTCGGTGCTCTCCGGCCTGCCGGCCGGCGTCACCGCCGCGTTTGCCCCCGATTCGCTCTCCGCCGGCACCAGCCGGGTGACGCTGACCGTCGCTGCCACCACCGCGCCGGGCACCTATACCGCCGAACTCCGCGGCACCGGAACCTCCGGCGGCGTGACCGGGAGCCTCTCCGTTCCCTTCAGCGTCATCGGCCCCGGCGCGGTCACGGTCACCACCAGCCTGGCGGCCCTCGTCACGCCGCAGAACAGCACCGACGCGACCTCGATCGTGCTGACCCGAACGAACTACCCCGGCGGCGTGACCCTCGACGCCGTCGGGCTGCCGGCCGGCGTGACGGTGAGCTGGGGCCAGAATCCGCTCTTCTCGAACAACACGACCGTCACTTTCGCGGTGGGCCCCGCGGTACCGGTCGGCAACCACGCGATCACGATCACGGCGAGCGCCCCGGGTATCACCGGCGGCTCGACCGGGCTGACGCTGACGGTCACGGCGTCGGGCGGCAGCGGCAATACCACCTTCCGGTTCTGCGGCGCTCCCGAGGACATTCCGATCTGGTTCGGCTACTCGAGCAACGCCGCCAACTGGACCCGGGTGGCCATCAGCCCCGACAACTCGTTCGTGTTCGACTTCCCGACCCGCGGCTTCCTGGCGTGGGTGACCCAGCACGGTCCCGACGACTTCCGGACCAGCATGTACGCCGGCAGCTCGGCCGAGATCGCAGTCATTGCGGCGGGCCAGTGCCCGTCCCCGTCGAGCCGGACGGCCAACGGGAACGTTGCCGGTCTGGGTGCGGCCAATCAGGCCCAGGTGGTCTTCGGTCCTCGGTCGGCCAGCCCGGCCCCGACGTTCGCAGCCCCGGCGTTTCAGCTCACCGATCTCCCGGACGGCCCGCTCGACCTCCTCGGTGCCCGGCTGGCGCTCGACCTCGGTACCGGATCGCTGCTGGCCGACCGGATCCTCGTCCAGCGCGGGCTCGATCCGGCGCCGGGCGGCTCGGTCGGCACGCTCGACTTCGGCGGGGCCGGCGCGATCACGCCGGAGACCAAGACAATGACGGTCGCCGGGTTGGCCGGCGGGGAGACGCTCACGCTGGCTTCGTTCTTCCGCTCCGGCGGGGGCGCGTCACTGCCGCTCGGCACGTCCGTGGTGGCCGGCGCAGCGGGCCCGGTGCGACACCTGCCCCCGGCGGACGTCCAGGCCGGCGACTATCACCAGTGGCTGGCCAGCGCCTCGGTCACCGGTGCCGGCGGGTCGTTCAGCCGAACCGTGGCGATGCTGCAGGCCACGCCGGCGGACGCGTCGCTGGCGCTCGGAGCCGATCCGGGCCCGCCGACGGTGACCGTCTTCGAATCCGCCGTCGACCGACTCCGGTTCTCGACGACGATTCCGGAGCACCCCGACTACGAGCGGCTGTTCATCGCGGGTTGGTACCAGCAGTCCGGGGCCACCCGGCGCGACTTCACCATGACGGTGACGGAGCGAATGGCGGTGAATACCTCGAGCGGTGTCCGGATGCGGATGCCCGATTTCACCGGAACGCCAGGCTGGGAGCGAATCTGGGAGTCGCGGCCGGCGCTTCAAGCCACCTGGTTTGCCTCGTCCACCGGGTGGCTGGCCGCCGCCGGCGTGGCGGCGCCGATCGCCGATGGCGTGGTGACCAAGAGCGCCACGCGCACCGGCACGATCGTTCCGTAGCTCCCGGGCTAGAAGCTGTACTCGAAGCCGGTCGTCCAGCCGAAATTGGGCTGGAGGCCGGTCTGGCGGAGCGGGATCAGCGCGTTGGTCACGAACGTGAGCCCCGCGCTGAGACCGAGCTTCGCACCGATGGACGCGAGGGCGCGGTCGTCCCGCCGGTCGGGAATGTTGGTCGGCCGGATCACCCGGACGGCCGTGGCCGTGCCGATCAGCGCCGAGACGGTGAGCGGCGGCGGCGGCTCGAGGCCGTTGTCGCCCAGTTGCCACTCGGTGATCAGATCCACCGCCATCGTGGCGCGCCGTCCCATCAGATGGTCGAAGCCCACCGTCGCCAGGATGCCGTTGTTCTGATAGTCGCCGCCGCGCTTGATGAAGCCGGCATTGAAGTGGGGCGAGAACGCGCCGCGGCGCAGCGATCCGACCGCGACAACGCTCACCGTCGTGGCACCCGACCCGAGAAAGTCCTCTTCGTTGCCGGTCGCCAGCCGGACGTCGCCGAGGATCGCGAAGGCGCCGCGCGGGCTGCCGTAGACCTGGGCCTTGGCCCGGATCGCGACATCGCCGATGCCGCTGGCGGCGCCGTCGATTGCCGTCGTGGCCCGGAGCTGGGGGTTCGCGGCGGTGCCGAAATGGTGCGGCGTCGGATTCGCGAACGGAATGATCTGTGCCTCGCTGGTGCCGGTGAGCGACGTCCGAATGAGCGGCACGGCCACACTGATGTCGATCCGGTCGGTCAGACCATAGCTGATCACCGGTACCACCGCGGTCACGGCCACGCCGACGCTCGCCTTGACTTCGATCACGTCGCTCTCGAAGGCCGGTTGCTGGAGGCCGTCGTTGCCGACGTCGGCGTGCGGGAAGGTGAAGACGAGCCCGTCGAGCGGAACGCCGCGAATCGACCGGTAGTCGAATCGGGTTACCCCGGCGGAGAAGAGCATCCGGCCCCGGCCCAGCGTCTGCCCCCGCTCGGCGAACACCGGACCGGAGGAGGTTTCGGTCCGGACCGGGAGTCCGTCCGGCCCGGGGGCCCAGATCGAGCCGCCGGACGCGGCGCTGATCGGGAGACTCGCGATACCCTGGGCGATCGGGGTGGCGAGGAAGTCGATCAGGTTGGCGCCGCCGGTCAGCGCGGCCGGGTTGTAGTGATCGCCGTGGCCGCTGTCGAGGTCGAGGCAGATCGGGCTCACGCAACCGGTCCCGAACCGGAAGAGCCCGGTCACGAGGTCGCGGAGCGACTGGGCCGACAGGGGCGCGGCGAGGGCGCCGAACAGGAACGAGCAAATGGCAAACGTGCGCATGAAGACGGTTCCTCGCATCAGTTCTGAAGGGCGCCCTGCTTGATCCAGGCCTTCACGATCGTAAGTCGTGAGGTGGTGTATTTCGTACCGGTGTGGGAGCCGCCGGGACGAGGCCAATACCACAGCGCGTTGAGCGACGCCGTGCCGCTGACGGAGTCACCGGGCGCGACATAGTAGTTGGCGGCTTTTCCGGCGGGTACCCGAAGGGCCTGGTAGACCGCGGCGGCACTGCCGCTGAGATTGAGACCCGGGGCGGCGCCACCCGGTTTATGGCACGAGGCGCAGAAGGAGTACATCTGCATCAGATCCGCGCTGTGGGACACGATGGCCGCACCCACGAAACTGACCGGCGTGAGCGCCCCGGACGCCGCGACGACCGTGTTGTACTCCTGGGCCTCGCCGGTGGCGCCGGCCAGGAGCCCCGCCACGACCCAGGAACTGAGCGAGGCGATCCCCGAGGAATTCGTGACGGTCGCCGACGGGCTGATCGAGCCCTGGCCGATGGTGAGGCCGAAGGTGACCGTGACGCCCGGCACGCCGTTCCCGAACTGATCCACCAGCCGGACCGACGGCAGCGGGGCCACCGCCTGGCCGAACCGGACCGAGAAGCTGGTGGCGCTTTCCGCGACCATCGCGACCGCCGTGGCCGCCGTGACGCCCACGGTGGCCGTCTGCGCGATCGTCTGGCCGCCGAAGCTCGCCGACACGGTCTTGGTGCCGGTCGTCGTCGAGGTCAGCGTGGCGGTGAACTGGCCGGCACCGTTGGTCGTGCCGGTGGTTGCGGTCAGATTCGCGCCCCCCAGCACCGCGAGGGTGGTTGCGAGCCCGGGAATCGGATTGGCAAAGGCGTCTCGCGCCGTGGCCGTGATGGCGCTGCCCGCGCCGCCAGCGACGATCGCAGCGGGACTCGCCACGATCGTCGATTGCGTGACACTCAGCGGCCCGGGCCCGGCGGTAGCCGTGAAAATGGCGGGGGCCGGGCCGCCGACGGCCGCCTGCGCGGACTGGCTGCCGGCGACGGTGCCCAGCCGCCAGGTGGTGGTGGCGAATCCCGAGGCGTTGGTGGTGACGGTGGCGCCGCCGGGGAAGCTGCCGCCGGGTGCCGCTGTCGTGAAGGAAACGGTCACGTTGGCCTGTGGCACGTCGACGGCATCGAGCACCTGAACGGTGATCGGGGCGCCGAGCGCCGTGTTGACGGTGCCGGTCTGGGCGTCGCCGCTCACCTTCACGATCTTGGCCGGTCCCGCCAAAGCGGCGGTCACGGCAAAGTCGACGGTCAGCGGCGTGGGCAACTGGGCGCGCGCCGTGGTCGTGACGGGTCCCGGGGCGAGGCCGAGGGTCCGGATGGCCTGAGCCTGCCCGGCGGCGTTGGTGACCGTGGTGCCCGGCGCGACACTGCCGCCGCCTCCGGCCTGCCACGTCACGGTGACACCCGCCACGCCGTTGCCGAAGGCGTCGGCGACCTTGACGACATGCGGGGTCCCGAGCGGCAGGCCGATGAGGCCGATGGCATTGTCCCCCGAGACTTTCGTGAGGACCGTTGGGGCGCCCGGCGTGCCCGTGCCGCGGAACCGGATCGGGCTGCCGACCAGGCCGTCGGCGCTGACGGTCAGCGTATTGGCGCCCGCAACCTGGCTCAGGGTCCACTGTACGCCGACGCCGCCCTGGGAATTGGTGGCGATGACATTCGCCGGACCGACGCTGCTGCCGGGGGACGGCGTGAACGTGAGCGGGAAGCCCGGCACGCCGTTGCCGTAGTCGTCGAGCACCGCGAAGACGAGGAAGCCCGCACTGTTGGCAACCGTCGCGGTGAGAACCGTGTCGTTGGCACTGGTGAGCTGGGCGGCCGGGCCGGCGAGCACCGGCACAGCAGCGGACTGCAGCGCCGGCAGGTTCGGCGCGCTGAACTCGAACCCGACCTCGGACCCGCGCCCGGCGGCGCCGAGGGTCGTGAAGGTTGCCCGGCCGTTGGCATCGGTCGTGGCGGTGACGCCGCCGATCGGGCCGCCGTCGAATCCGGTTCTGGTCGCGGCCGTGACCACCACATTCGGGACCGTGGCCGGCTGGTTCCGGTCGTTGTAGAGCTGGACGACCGGCTGGACCGGAAGTGCCTGGCCCGCGACCACCGGGCCGCCGGGCTGAGTCACCACGCGGAGCTCGGTCGGCGGGCGGGGATCGACGGTGAGACGAACGGTCACGTCGATCGGCGCGTTGTTGACGTTGGTGGCGGTGAGCCGCACCGAACCGACGTAGATCCCGAGTGGGAGCGCCGCGGGGTCGGCGGTCAGGGTCAGTACGGCCGCCTGCTCGGGTGTCACGGTCGACCGGTCGAGCGTGGCGGTGAGCCAGCCCGACACGCCGCCGGGGTAGCTCACCGTCGCCGCGAGTCCCTCGGCCTGGCCGGTCGTGGCCGCGATGATCGTGACCTGGCTTACGATCGGCGTTCCATCGAGAATCGCGATCGGGACCACATCGGTGCTCGAGAGTCCGATGGCGATCGGGACATCGGTGTAGTCGACCTGCTGGTCGCAGGCGAGCAGCGTGGCCGCCGCCACCACGGGCAAACAACGAAAGAAGGGGTGTCGGGCCATTGGGGAGGCTCCGGCTGGAACGGATGAAACGCTCGGTCCCGCGGCTGGCCGGCCGCCTTGAGCGAAGAAGTCCTACCGGGTAAGCGCCGTTCGGCGGCCGATTCCCTCACCGAGGGGTCCGCCGCGAGTGTCGAACTCGGCAGTGCCCTGCAAGCTGTTGCCGACGAACGGCTTGGCGGAGACGGGACCGCGGGAGGGCGCCGGGACGATCTCATGAGAGAATCCGGGCCCGAACATCGCTTGTCAAGGTAGCGTCACTCACGGTTTCCCTAACGGCGGGATATGTTGTGGATGTGAACACCTCTTGCGAGCGATGCGGCGAGAGCCTGTTCCCGGAGGATCGGTTCTGCCCGTCCTGCGGAACGGCCTCGAGCGGCCGGGTCGCCGTGGTGACGCCGCCCTCGCTCAGCCATCCGGGCCCCGAGTCGAGCCTCGGAGGCGCCCCGGCGGAATCGACGGACGATCCGGTCACCACCGGTCCGGTCACCGATGACCTGGCCGCGGAGGACGCCGACACCGGTCCGGCCAACCGGACGCGGGTGCCGACCCACAGCGGCGCGAGCCTCGATCCCCAGGAGAACTGGACCCTCTGCACCACCTGCCAGAACCAGATGGCGGAGGTCGAGCGGTTCTGTCCCAAGTGCGGGACGCCCCGTGCCGGCGTCGAGGCCCCGGCCCGGCCGCTGACCTCGTGGCAGCGGATCCGCGCCCGGCTCGAGGAAGTGACCGCGGGGCGGTACCGGATCCTCGAGGAGCTGGGCCGGGGCGGAATGGCGGCGGTCTATCTGGCGCACGAAATCGCCCTCGACCGGAAGGTGGCGATCAAGGTCATGCGGCCCGGCCTCATGCTCGACGAGGGCATGGTCGGCCGGTTCCTCCGCGAGGCCCGGACGATGGCCTCGTTTCATCATCCGAACATCGTGACGGTCCATGCGGTCGAATCGGCTGAGGACCTCCATTACTTCGTGATGCAGTACGTGCCGGGCATGTCGCTCGACCGGATCATCAAGGCCCGCGGGTCGTTGCCGATCGCGGCGGTGCAGTCGGTGATCTATCAGGCGGCGAGCGCCCTGGGCTATGCCCACCGCGCGGGGGTCATCCACCGCGACGTGAAGCCGGCCAACATCCTCATCGACGAAAACGGCAACGCGGTCGTGACCGACTTCGGCATCGCCAAGACGAGCACCGTCGAGGGCGCCACGGTCACCACCAGCCAGATGGGCACGCCGCAGTACATGAGTCCGGAGCAGTGCAACGGCAAGACGCTCACGCCCGCCTCCGACCAGTACGCGCTCGGCAACGTCGCCTACGAGATGCTCACCGGCGAGGTCCCGTTCAAGCGGGAAGGCCAGCTGGCGCTGGCACTCGCCATCACCAACGAGAAGCCCCGTCCGGTCGACGGACTTCGGAAGGACTGTCCGCCGGCGATCAGCGCCGCCGTGCTCAAGATGCTGGCCAAAGCCCCGGCGGGCCGGTGGCCCAGTCTTACCGAAGCGGCCAGCGCCATCGGCGGCGACCACCTGGCCGACGACGATCCGGTGCGGGCGTTTCTCGCCTCGCTGGCCAAGGCCGAAGCGCCCCGGGCGGACGGCAGCGGCCTAACGCCGCGGCGGCCGAAGACCAGCACCGGCGCGTTGTTCACCCGGGCCGTTGCCCGGCGGCGGGTGATCCAGCTGGTCGTCCCGATCGCCGTGGCCGTCATCGGGGTCGGCACCGGGCTGTATGCCTACTGGCGATCGAACCGCCGGGCCGCGGCGGCTCCGCCGGCCGCCGTCGTCGCGATCGCTCCCGATTCGGCGGGGTCGGCGCCGACCGGGCTCCCGGCCGGCGACACCGCGTCCGCGCCCCGGCAGGAAGCCAATCGCCCGGCCCCGCCGCCTCCGCCCGCTCCCGCTCCCGAAACCCAGCGGAGCCGGCCCCGAAACCAGGAACCCGCGGCCGGGCGCGACCAGCCGGCGACCCCGCTGGTCGTCGTTCAGCAGCCGCCGGAGACGGTGGTGGTGACCCGCGAAGTGCCGGCGGCCGAACCGGCACCGGCCCCGCCGCCGACAGTGGTGCCTCCGCCGGCGCCGGTGTCGTACCTCCCGGAAGTGCGCCGCACCATCGACCGGTACGTGGCGGCGATCAACGCCCGAAGCCTCACTCAGCTCAAGGCGGTCTTTCCCACGCTGCGCGGTGACCAGGAAGCCCGCTGGCGCGACCTCTTCGGCGACGAGATTGAGACCATCTCGGCCACGTCGACGGTCCGGGGCATCAACGAACAGGGCACCACCGCCGAGGCGCGGTTCCTCGTGACCCTGACCTTCAAGCCGAAGCGCGGCGACCCCCAGTCGATCCCGATCGAGACGACCGCGACCGTGCAGGTGGACGGTGGCGTCGGGCGGATCATCGCGATCCGGAGCCAGGCCGGCCGATAGCCCAAAAACGGCCGGGTCCCCGGGCTCACTTGCGTATTACAAGTTAAACCAATATCATGCTTTCGATCTGCAAGTCACAATCTCTCGCCAGGGGGCCGTGATGGGGCTGGGTTCGGAGTTCGCCACCGAACTGGAGCAGGAGGCCGCCACGACCAGGCGGGTTCTGGAACGGATTCCCGGCGATCGCCTCGGCTGGCGGCCGCATCCGCGATCCTTCTCCGTCGGGCAGCTTGGATTGCACATCGCGGGGGTGGCACCCGGCGTCTCGCGGCTGGCCCTCGAGGACCGGGTCGAGCTTCCCGACTTTGCCCAGGCGGAACCAGCAGGCACGGCCGAGATCATTGCGGCGTTCGACCAGGGTGTCTCCGAGGCGGCCGATCGACTTCGGTCGATCTCCGACGGCCGTTACGGGCAACCCTGGCAGGTCGTCCAGGCCGGGCAGGTCAAGCTGGAAATGCCCCGGGCCGCCCTCGTCCGGAAGATCCTGCTGAACCAGCTGTATCACCACCGCGGCCAACTCACCGTCTACCTCCGCCAGCTGGAGATTCCGGTTCCCTCGGTCTATGGGCCGTCGGCGGATGAAATGCCCTTCTAGAGAGCCCTGAACGATGCCGCTCCGTACGATTCTTGGGGTGCTGGCGTACGCCGTCCCGACCTTCGCCCTCGGGTTCCTCTGGCACCTCCGCTGGTTCACCGGCTACTACCACCGGCTGGAGATCTATCGGGCCGCGGTGATCGTGCCCTTCGGCTTCGTCGCGATCGTCGTGCAGGGTCTCTTCGTCGCCTGGCTCTACCCGCGGGCCGTCGATGATCCCGCGTCACTGGCTGCCGGGTTCCGTTTTGCGGCGGGGGCCGCCGTCTTGTCGTGGACGTTCACGACGCTGGCGGTGGGTGCCAAGAACCGGATGACGTCGGTACCCGCCTTTCTCCGGATCGAAACGGCGTTCACCGTCGTCCAGTACCTCCTGGTGGCGCCGCTCCTCGCGTTGGCGCATCGTTACTGAACGATGGCATACGATGAGACCCTGGCCTCCCGGGTGCAGGACCGCCTGGCCCGGCGTTCGGCCTACGAGGAACGTTCGATGTTCGGCGGGTTGGCGCTGATGGTCGACGGCAAGATGGCGATCGGCATTTCCGGCACTGAGCTGATGGTCCGGGTGGGACCCGAGGCCCACGACGAGGCCCTGGCCCAGCCGGGCGCCAGGCCGATGGACTTCACCGGCCGGCCGATGCGTGGTTTCGTCTTCGTCGGGCCGGAAGGGACCCGGACGGCACGCGATCTCGATCGCTGGATCGACCGGGCCCTGGCCTACAACCCGATCGCACCGAAATCAAAAGGGCGTTCTCGCCGGCGCTGATCTTCGATCCGGGGACCCGATTCGGCGACACTCGGATCAAGCCCGCCGCCCGCCCCGCCAGATCTCCCCGAGCACTCGCACCGCGTTGCCGCCGAGGATGCCGCGGATGTCCGCATCCGAATACTTCCGCGCGATCAGCCCCTCCGTCAGATCGTACGACCGTTTCGGGTGGTCGAGCCCCTTGATGGTGAGGAGCCGGTTGCCCTCGGCATCGACGTGGAGGCGGTAGCGCTCGAAGTTGGGGGTGGCGGGCACCGACTGGGTCGGGGCGTTGACCGGATTGGGGTTGCCGACGACGTCCATGTCGCTGCCGACGGCAAGGTGCTCGACCCCGACCAGCTTCGCGACGTAGTCGAAGTGGTCGAGCACGTGCTCCACGGTGACCGGCTCGTCGGGCCGGATCATCATCCGCAGGAACGGGATCCCCATGACCCCGCCGGTCCGGGCCATCTTCCGGATCATCTCGTCGGTCTTGTTGCGCAGGTGACCGGGCGCGAGGGCCCGGCAGCTGGCATGGGAAAACACGACCGGGCGGGTGGCGACGTCGAGGGTGTCGAGCGTGGTCCGATCGCCGCAGTGCGAGACATCCACCGCCATCCCGACCTGCTGCATCCGGGTCACCAGTTCCCGGCCGAACACCGTGAGGCCGCCGTCGTTCTCCTCGAGGAACCCCGCCCCGATCCGGTTTTGATAGTTGTAGGTGAGCTGGGAGAGCCGCTGGCCCAGCGCGAAGAAGGTGTCCACGTCCGCGGCCGTCCGAAAATGATCGGAGCCCTGGAACGTGAGGATGATCCCGAACCGGCCGGCCCGCTTGGCGCGCTCGAAATCTCCGGCGTCGTCGATCCGGGTGAACCAGTCGGGGTAGCCGGCCAGGAACCCGTTCCAATCCGCGTAGAACTTGACCGCGGCCTCGTAGTTGCCGGCCGAGTGCCCGAGGGCTACGGCGGTGTAGCCGGAGTCGCGATAGGTCAGGTAGTCGGCCTCGGACAGCGAACCCGGCTGGGTGAGCCACCGTTCGATGCGGGGCGGGCGGTCCGCGTAGTCGGCAAACCGGAACTGATTGAGGAGATCGACAACGACGGACTCGCGGACCAGCCGGATGGCCCGTTCGGAGTACTCCTGAGGCCGGTCGGCAAACAGGCGATAGCGGCGACGGAGCACCGCGGGTGCGGCGATGCCGGCCGCCAGCGTGCGGACGATTTCGCGCCGGGACATGGTCCGGGCGGAGGACGCAGAGTCAGGCATGGAGCCCCTCGTGTGGGCGCCTATTTCGGCGCCAGGGTCTTGAGCTTTTCCCGGGTTGCCTCGTTGCCGGGGTTCTTCCGGAGGGAGCGCTCGAAGTAGTCCCGCGCCCGGGCCCGATCGCCGCGGGCCAGCCAGATCGCGCCGAGTCGGTCCAGCGGGCGGTAGCTGTCGGGGTAGAGCTGGGCATCCATTTCGAGGAACGACACCGCCTTGGCCGTATCCTGGCCGAGCGCCACTTCGGCGAACAGGCGCACCATGCCTTCGGTCGGCCGGAACTCGGCGCCCAGGCGGCGGGAAACCGTTTCGAAGTGCTCGGTCAGCAGCGCGGGCCGCGCGAGCACCCGGGCCAGCGGTACCTGATACCCGGCAAAGATGAACCGGAGCGCGTCGTACTCGGCGATCATCGGCACCGAGCCGTGATCGTCATGGTCGTAGTACTTGAAGCCGTAGCGGAGGCCGCTCGTGTTGTAGGCGTCGACGATGCTGTTGAACTTGCCGATCGATTCGAAGTGCCGGTTGGTGGTGGTGTCGTCGGGGGTGATGGTGTTCGCCTGCGCCACGAAGAGCGATCGGCCGCTCAATTTCCCGGTCGAGACGACGTCCTTGGCTTTCCAGAGCAGCACCCGGTTGTCCCACCAGAGGCTCGGATCAATGGCCACGTAGGCGTTGAACAGCTCCGGCATCGTGTAGAGCGCATTGAGCGTGGTGATCCCGCCGAACGAATGGCCGACGAACACCCGGTACGGCATCGTCCGGTACTGCGACTCGATTCGGGGGATGAGTTCGTCGCGAAGGAACTGGAGAAACTTCGGGCCGCCGCCGCTGGTCTTGAAGGCGGGCGTCGGCTTCCCGTCGAATCCGGTGTCGGTATGCGTCGGGGTGAGGTCGCGGGTCCGGTCGGTGTTGGGAATCGCGACCACGATCATCTCGGGCACCACGAAGGTGCCGTTCACCCCGGTCCCGAGAATCTGGATCAGGCCGGACACCGAGTGGAAATGCGCGTCGCCGTCGAGGAGGTAGAGCACCGGGTACCGGGCCGGGGCCACGGTGGTGTCTCCGTACGAGGGCGGGGTATAGACGAGATAGGGACGGGTTTCGTCGAGAGTGGCGGACCGGATCGAATCGACCGTGCCGATCGTGAGCGCATTGGTGAAGCGCCGCTGGGCGGTGAGCGCGCCGGGCACGAGCAGCAGGGCGGCGAGCAGGGCAACGGGGCGCATGGTCGGGATCTCCGATCGGGCCGGGGGTGGTGGTGGCTGGTTGAAACTAGCTCGACGAGACCGTTCCGGGTGCGGTTTCGCGGCGGCCGAAAAGCAGCCGGCCGGCGCGCCGCGCCACCCACCAGACCAGCCCGACGACCAGCGCCAGGCAGAAGAGCGGCACCAGGATCGCGAGGAACGCCAGGCCGGCGGCGCCGAGCCACTCGATGGTGGCCACCACGGGATTGGCGAGCCCGCCGGTCAGTGCGGTGGATTTGGCGCGCAACAGCACCGAGGCTCCCTGGATGAGGCCGGCGGCCCCGCCCCCGCCGATCACGGCGAGGGCCCAGCGGACGAACGGCGGCAGGTCGGCCGCGACCGCGCCGGAGGCCAGCACGCCGGCCACCAGCGCCGCAGGGGTCGCGAGGGTATCGAGCGCGTGGTCGAGCCACGGCACGTAGTAGGCGGCGATCTCGGCGACTGCTGCGGTGCCGAGGGTGATGGTGGCCGGGGTGCTGCCGAGCCAGGCGAACGATTCCGAGAGGTGGAGGTGTCCGGTGGCGGCGCCAAGGCTCAACCCGAGCAAGGGCAGGAAGACCCGAAATCCGCAGGCGGCGGCCAGGCCGATACCGATGGCGATCGACTGGACGGTGTCCCAGGTCATTCGCGTCCCAGGCGGTGTTCGCCGCGGAGTCTAGTCGGGTTCGGAAGAACGGGCTACGCTTCACCGGTCCGGTCGACGGGATCCAGCGTAGGTCCGACCCCGCCGACACCCCTTCGAGGAGTGCTACTCGTGCGAACCGCACTCACTGACCGGCTGGGCATCGAGCACCCGGTCATTCAGGCCCCGATGAGCGGCGGCGACGGACCGGCGCTCGCCGCGGCGGTGAGCGAGGCGGGCGGGCTCGGCATGCTGGCGCTGTGGCGGCCCGCGCCCGACGCCGTGCGCGAGGCGATCCGCCGGACGAAGTCGCTCACCAGCCGGCCGTTCGGCGTCAATCTGAATCTCGGCTGGCCGCAGGAGGAGCGCCTGGAAGTCTGCCTCGAGGAACGGGTGCCCGTGGTGAGCTTCTTCTGGGGGGAGTCGGCGCCGCTCGTTGCGCGGGCTCGGGCCGGCGGTGCGGCGGTGCTCGAGACGATCGGCTCCGCCGACGAAGCCAGGGCGGCCGTCGACCGGGGCACCGACGTGATCGTGGCGCAGGGGTGGGAATCCGGCGGCCACGTCTGGGGCACCGTGGCGACGATGGCGCTGATACCCGCCGTGGTGGATGCCGTGGGATCCGTGCCCGTGGTGGCCGCCGGCGGAATCGCCGACGGGCGAGGCCTCGCCGCGGCGCTCGCGCTCGGCGCGAGCGGCGTCTGGCTCGGGACCCGTTTTCTGGCGACGCCGGAGGCCGGGATTCATGCCCGCTATCGCGAGCGGGTCCTCGAGGCGAACGAGAACGACACCCGCTGGTTCGCCGATCTCTTCGACATCGGTTGGCCCGACGCGCCTCATCGGGCCCTGAACAACGAAACGATTCTCACCTGGGAAGCGGCCGGCCGCCCTCCGTCCGGCCGGCGGCCGGGCAAGGGCGAGGTCCTGGCCCAGTCGCCGCGCGGGCCGGTGCGGCGCTATCAGTCGTTCACGCCCGGTCCCACCACGGAGGGCGACATCGACAACCTCTCCCTCTGGGCCGGACAGAGTGTCGGTCTGGTGCGATCGGTGCGCGGGGCCGCGGAGGTTGTCACCGGCATCGTGGCCGAGGCCCGCGAGGTGCTCGAGCGGGCCGCCCGCCTGTCCTCGGAGCAGTCCCGATGAGCGAAACCGATCTTTCCCGCCGCACCTTCACCGCCTGGGCCGCCACGGCACTCGGCGTCGGTCCCGCGTTGCTTCGCTCCGGCCGGCCCGCGGCAGGCGACGACGGGGTCCTCGTCGAGCGCAACGTGATGATTGCGATGCGCGACGGGGTGCGGCTCGCGGGCGACATCCACCGTCCCGCGAGCCGTGGCCGCGCGCTGCCGGGGCCGTTCCCGGTGATTCTCGAACGGACGCCCTACGGCAAGCAGGAACCGAGTCGCTCGGAGCTCACGGTCGGGGCCCGGGCCCCGTGGAGCCGCGATCGCGTGGCCGCCTACTTCGTGGCCCGCGGGTTCATCGTGGTCTACCAGGACTGTCGCGGCCGGTATCAATCCGAAGGTCAATTCGAGAAATATCTGTCCGAGGCGCGCGACGGATTCGACACGGTGGAGTGGATCGTGGCCCAGCCCTGGTGCAACGGCCGGATCGGCACCAAGGGCCTGTCCTACGCCGCGCACACGCAGGGGGCGCTTGCCACCCTCGCTCCTCGCGGCCTGGCCGCGATGTTCATCGATTCCGGCGGCTTCTCGAATGCCTACCAGGGCGGCATCCGCCTCGGCGGCGCGTTCGAGATGAAGCAGGTCACCTGGGCCCATCGGAACGCGCTCGAGGCTCCGGACGTCGTTGCCGATCCGGCGCGGCTGGCCGCGCTTCGCGCCGTCGACCTCAAGGCCTGGTTCGCCCGCTGGCCCTGGAAGCGCGGCGACTCACCGCTCACGCTCTCGCCGGAATACGAGACCTACGTGTTCGACCAGTGGGAACACGGCGAGTTCGACGAGTATTGGCAGGATCCGTCGATCTACGCGGCCGGCTACTACGATCGCTACGCCGACGTGCCGATGGTGCACATGTCGGCCTGGTACGATCCATACGCCCGGACCGCAACGGAGAACTACGTCGGGCTCGTGCGGCGGAAGCGGGGCCCGGTATCGCTCATCCTGGGCCCATGGACTCACGGAAACCGGACGCTGACCTACGCCGGTGATGTCGACTTCGGGCCGGCCGCCCCGATCGACGGGAACCTGGCGTCCGACTTCTTCGCGATGCGGCTCGCGTTCTTCCAGCAGTGGTTGCAGGACCGCCCCGGTCCGGCCACCCCCGCCGTGCGGTACTTCCTGATGGGGGGAGGCACCGGGCGCCGCAATGCCGCCGGCCGCCTCGACCACGGCGGCGAATGGCGCACGGCCACCGACTGGCCGGTACCGGAGGCCCGTCCGACCTCGTTCTACCTGCACCCTGACCGCACCCTCGGCGCCGACCCGGCTGCCGCCGGCGACTCACTCTCTTTTGTCCATGACCCGGCCGATCCGGTCCCCAGCATCGGCGGGCCGATCACCTCGGGCGCTCCGGTCATGGAGGGCGGCGCCTACGACCAGCGCGAGGGCCCGCGGTTCTTCGGGTCGAAGGTCCCGGGACGGGCGTTGGCCGACCGGCCGGACGTGCTGTCGTTCCGCACCGCACCGCTCGCCGCGGAGGTGGCGGTGGTCGGCCCCGTCCGGGCGGAGCTGTGGATCGCGTCGGACGCGCCGGATACCGACTTCACCTGCAAACTGGTCGACGAATACCCGCCGAGCGCCGACTACCCGGCAGGCTACGCGATGAATCTCTGCGACGGCATTCTCCGGGTCCGGTATCGTGACAGCTGGGAGCATCCGGCGCTGATGACGCCGGGACAGGTCTACCAGATCGAAGTCGAGTTGTATCCGACGGCCAACCGGTTCGCCACGGGTCACCGGATCCGCCTCGACGTGGCCAGCAGCAACTACCCCCGGTTCGACGTCAACCCGAACACCGGCGAGCCGGAGGGGCGGGCGGAGACGAGACGGCCGGCGCGGAATACGATCTGGATGACGGCCGACCGCCCGTCGCGGGTGGTGTTGCCGGTCCTTCAGCTCAGCGCGTTCAACAGCCGATCCACGTCCGCCAGATCGTTGTAGACCGAGGGCGAGACGCGAAGGTAGGTAGTCGCCACCCGAACGTCGACGCCGGCCCGGGTGACCTTGTCCCGGATCGCGGCGGCGTCGTCGATGGCGAACGTGATGAGCGGCGACCGGGTTCCCTCCGGCGTCACGCAACGATGGCCGAGGCGAGGGAGCTCGCGGCGCAGCCGGTCGAGGAGCGGCTGGCGGTGGGCCTCGATTCGATCGACCCCGAGCATCCGAAGGTAGGGAATCGAAGCGCCCAGCGCGGCCCGGGCGGCTCCCGACACACTCCCGACCTCGAAATGCGCGCTGGCGCTGCCGCCGAACGCCCAGGTGAAGGGCGTTGCCGCAGGCGGATCGTTCGGCAGGAAATGCGTGCCGTACTCGTCGACGGAGTGATACCCGACCTGGGTCCGCCGGATCACCCGGTCGAGCAATTCCTCGCGGACGTACAGGAAGCCGAGTCCGAGGTCCCCCATGAGCCACTTGAAGCCGGCGCAGGCGCAGAAATCGATGCCCGTGGCCTTGACGTCGATCGGCGTGGCGCCGGCGCTCTGGATCAGGTCGACGTAGACGTAGGCGCCGTGGGCGTGCGCCAGGTCGGCCACGGCCTTGAGGTCGTGCTCGAAGCCGTTGTACATCGCCGCTGAGGAGATTTCGATCAGGCGGGTGTTGCGATCCACCAGCCGGGCCAGATCCTCGAGGTGAATCGCGAAATCGTCCCGCGGCATCGCGATCCGGAGATCGAGGCCGCCGTCCCGCGCGAGGGACTGCAGGTGGACGATCGCCCCTTCGAAGTGAAGTGCATCGGTCACGACGTTGCCGCCGGAGCCGGGAATGCCGAGCCCGTGGACGACCAGGACCTCGCCGGTGCTGGTGTTCGGCACGAAGCTGATCTCGTTCGGCCGGGCGTTGATCAGTGCCGCAAACTCCGCTTTGACCTTGCCGCTCAGGTTCGGGTCCGGTGAGGAGTCCGCGTAGAACTCGGTGCGGGCTTCGAGATAGCGGCGGACGGCCTCACGGGCCGGCAGCGGCATCGGATGGGTGTAGGCCCCGTTCAGGTAGGTAACGCCGGGCCGCATCGCGAAATCGGCTTTGCGCGGGAATCCCTGGAAGCCGGTTGCCGGATTCGGCGTCGCTCCGGCCGGGTCAGCGGTGCCGCTACCCACCAGGCTTGCGGCGGCCAGGCTGCTCACGCCCTTGAGCAGATCCCGGCGGGAGAGTGACGATCGGTCCATGGCAACCCCGCTCGGCGGAGACTGCCGGGAACCTACCTTCGGCGTTGGTGCCGGGCCAGCCGTTCAGTTGGCGGGGCCGGTGAGTGCCGCGACTCTCGCATTCCAGCTGGAAACCAGGCCGAATCCGCCGGTGACGTTGGTCGTCGGAAGCGCGGGATACCGGCCTCCGCTTCCGGATTGCAGGTACCGGACCAGGGCCTCGGGCACCGCCGCGACCCTCAGGTCGAGACCGAAGCCGACGTCCCGGCTTTGCGCCGCATCGAGCCGGGTTTCGGCCCCGAGTCCGGCCACGAGGTCGACCCAGTTTTCGGACTGGAAGCACTCGTCCCAGTAACACGGATCCGTCCGCCGCTGGCGCACGCTGGTGAGGTAGCGGTACGCATGCTGACTGGCGGTCCAGGTCGCGCTGAAGCGCAGGCCGCCCTCGTTGAGGCGGTCGGACGAGACGGCCGCGATCTCGAAATCCGCGGGCACTCGGGTAACCGCGGTGGCGGTCTGCGTCCCCGGAGCCGATACCCGGACCTCGTAGAGCGCCCCGGCGCGGACCGCGGCGGGGATCCGGAGGCACTGCCCGAACCGGAACGCGCCGCGAGCGCAGTCGCTGGCGGTGACCGTCGCCACCGTCACGAAGCGGTCGCCGTGCCATTCGGCCAGCTCCGCCGTGACCGGACCCCGCGCACGGTCGTCGATCCAGCGAACGCTGATCAACTGCTCGGACAGGCCGGGGTCGAGGACCCCGATCAGCTCCAGCCGCCCCGTGGGTTCGGGAGCCCCCGGATCGGTGGGTGCGGCGCAGGCGGAGCCGGCCAACACCAGACCGAGCACGAGCCGACTGAAGGCGTTCATGGGTTGCCTCCGAGACGGATGTTGATGCCGACGGTTGGGAACGGCCCGATGAGCTGGCTCCTGCCGTCGAGGCCGGAATCGCCGCGGAAGAACCCGGCGACGTTGCCGTGATGCGAAAGGTTGAGCAGACCGATGACCGGGGCGATCAGGACCGGCCCGGCCGAGAACGACGTCGTCGCGTCGAAATCGATCCTGAAGTAGGCCGGCAGAGTGCCCTGGCGATCGGACCACACCACGACCGGTGTGTACGGCGGGGAGCCGCTCGACTGCCGGCTCGGATCGGAGTACTCGCGGACCGAGCCCTCGTCGAGCCAGTAGGGGCGGCCGCGAGCCCAGTCGCCCCGGAGCGAGAGCCGGGACCGGGAGCCGATCGCGAGCTGCGCCACCCCCGAAGCCGCAGACGAGTAGGACCACCGGGGCCGGTAGCTTTGCCCGTCGCCGGACCGCATGGTGGTGCCCTGAACCGATGCGGTGATCCAGCCCCGCAGCCGTCCCGCCGTTCGGCCAACGGCAACCTCGGCTCCGGTCACGCGGCCGTCGTCGAACTCGGCGGCGCCGAGGCTCCGGTCGCTGGCGGGCCACCAGTGAAGCACCCGGCCCAGCCGCCGGTGGAACAGCGAGGCGCCGACCTGCCATCCGGGATCCGGCCGGTAGTCCGCCTGCGCATCCAGCGACACGGCGCTGCTGGATTGCCGGGTCTGATCGGCCGGCAGAATCCACAGCGGGGGGCCGAGTACCGAGGGCCGGTCATCGCGGAGACTTTGGAGCGTCTGGGTCGTTCGGCTGATCCCGAGGCTGATTGCGAGCCGGTCGGATCCTTGCCACCGGCCGACGACGCGCGGCTCGACGGACCATTCGTTCAGCTCGGGACGCCGCACCACTCGCACGCCCGTTGCCAGCGTGAACTGCCCGAGGTCGAGCCGGTGTTCGGCGTAGCCGGCCATCGAGCCGATCTCCGCGCGCAGGGAATCGTCGACGAATCCGCCGCCGTTCTCGCGCCCGAGCAGCGATACCCGGTTGAATCCGAATTCGAGCCCGCCGCGAATCGTGCCGCGCCCGGCGTGCCGCACCAGTGCCGCACCGAGTGCCCCGACCCGCACTTCGTTTCGGGTGGCGAACGGCGAGCCGACCGATGTGGCGCCGACCGTGTCGCCGATCGCGACGTCGATCGCATAACGGGAGTAGCGCAGCGACGTCTCCAGGCCGAACGTCGGCGCGAAAGCGTGGTTCCACGCTACGCCGCCGGCCTCGTTGCGGGATCGGGCAAACATCGGGGCCCCCGCTCCGTCGGTGAACAGCATGTCGACGCTTTCCCGGAAGAGATCACCCGACCGGAACCCGGTGACGGTTACCTGGTCGGCGGAACCGAGCGGCAGCCGGACCGAGAGGTGGGCATCCCAGAAGCCGTGGGGGTAGGTGGCGTCAATCGGCCCGCCGCGACTGCCACCGCCGTAGAACAGAAGCGACCGGCGGCCCGCCGCGACCCAGGATCCGCCCGTCCTGCCGATGGGTCCCGCCACCGCCAGGCGCCCGGCGAGGAGCGATACCCCGCCGGTCATCTCGAGCCGTTCCGCCCGCTGTGACTGGAGACTCACGACGCTCCCGAGCGCCTCTCCGACTCTCGCGGGCAGCGCGCCTCGCAACACCTGCGCTTCGCCGACGGCTTCCGGAGTGAACGCCCCGAAGGTGCCGTAGAGATGATAGGGACCGAGAATCGGAATCCCGTCGAGGAGGACCCTGGTGTGCTCCGGCCCGCCGCCCCGGATAGGAAGGTGGGCGTTCTCGTCGCTCGATCCGTTGACGCCGACGGTCGGCTGCAATGCCCGGAAGACGTCCGGCTCGAACGCTACCGGTACGCCGGCCAGGGCCGCCCGGTCCAGCCGGTTGACACCGGTCGTCACCGCGTCGCGGAAATCGCCCGGCGGCGGCAGCAGGCCGGCCCGGGAACCGCGGGAGGCGATCACCCGGAGCTGACTCAGTTCGGCCGGGGTCGGGTCCAGCTGCACGACGATCGTCCGTTCGACCGGAACGAGCCGAACGCTGGTGTCGCGGGCGGCGTAACCCAGACGGCCGGCTCGGATGACGTGACGCCCCGGCTCGAGCCCCCGGAACACGGCCACGCCGTCGAGTGCCGTCCGGGCGACGCCGTCCACCTCGACGGTCGCCATCGGCAGGGCCGAGCGATCGGTGCCGTCGCGGACCTCGATGCGGAGGACCGGCAGCAGGGTGTCGGAGACCAGCGCTGTCAACCCGATGTCGAGCTGGACCGTCCGGCCGGCGGGTACTTCGACTTTCAGGCGCAGCGGATGGAAGGCGAGTGCCTCGACGAACAGGTCCGAGCGGCCGGCCGGGATCTCCGTCGCGGCAAACCGGCCGGCGGAGTCGGTTCGGACCTCGGGACGGCCGCCCAACGAGACGGTGGCGCCGACGATGGGTGTCCCGGCCTCGGACCGGACCGTGCCCGCCACGCGCCCGACCGCAGCGGCCTGCAGCAGCAGCAGCGCGGCGATCATCGGTTCCTCCCGCCGGGGCGGAGGACGACACGCTGGTGCGGCTCGGGCGATCCCGGCACCCGGATTCCGGTGCCGTTCGCGGTAGCGACGAGCTGGTCCTCCAGAAAGATCCGAGTCGTGACCGGCGCGGGCGGAATCGCGATCGCCAGGCGCCCGGCCCGCACCCCGGCGGCCGACAGGCCATCGGCCACGATGCCGAAGACCGCTTCCGCCGCGGCATCCTCGCCGGTGAGACGGAGCTCCGGTCCGGCGCTCATCTCCACGGTCAGCACCAGGTCCGGCCCGGCGTCCCGGATGCGAACGTTCACGGGGCTCTGGGTCGGGACGATCGCCACGCCCGCCGCCGGTGCGGCGATCGGTGGCGGCAAGGCCGGCTCCCGAACCCGCCGGACGAAGGCGGGAAGCGCCCAACCAAGGCTCACAATCAGGGCGGCGGCGACGAGCGTCGCGGCGACGGGGCGCCGCCGGACGGGCACCGTCGCCGCCGGCGGATCGTCGGTCGGAAGGAGAACCGGTTCGCCGGATGCGTGCCGGGCAAGGATCCGTTCGAGTCCGCCGGCCGGCAAGTCGAGTTCGGTCGCTTCGGCGGCGGCGACCCGGAAGCGGCGGATGGTCATGAGCCGGTCGCGACACCGGTCGCACTCGCGGATGTGGGTCACGATCGCCTGGCGGGGCACGGCGCCGGTATCGTCCAGGCCGGCGAGCGTCGCGGTGGTCGGATGACGGAGGAGCATGCGATCACCTCGTTCCGGTAGCGCGTTGGATGAACTGCCAGGCCCGATGCAGGCGGACTTCCGAGGCGGGGATGCTGATCCCGAGGAGGGTTGCGACCTCGCGATGGGAGTAGCCGTCCACTTCCTTGAGCAGGAAGACCCGGCGGAGGCCGGGTGGCATCCGGTCGAGCACGGCCGCCGCGGCAACCCGGTCCACCACGAGGTCGGCGCCCGAGCCGGCGATCGGCTCGGCGAACTCGCTCAGAGCGGTCTCCCGGCGGAGGCGGCGGAGCCGCATCAGCGCCGTGCGGGCGGCCACCTGCTTGAGCCAGGCGCCGAAGCGCCCGGACTCGCGATATCGCTGGAGCGCCCGGGGGAGTCCGACGAAGACGTCCTGGAGGACGTCTTCCGCGTCGGCACGATTGCCGGTAATCCGGTAGGCCACTCTGAGGACGTCGAGGGCGTGGCGCTCGTACGCAGTGGCCAGCGCCTCGGGCGATCCATTCCGGATCGCGCCGATGAGGTCGACCGGGGTCCCGGTCACGCTACCCCTCCTGATTTCGGCCACGGTGGTTATCTCGCCAGGACGACCGACACCTCGGCGGACTCGGCCCGAAGCCGGTTGCCGTCGATCGTCCAGGCGAGGTCCCGGATGAAGACGTCGGCCTCGAGCGTGAAGGAGACCGTTCCGTCCCGTACGAGGAAGCTGCCGGTCAGGTTTTCCGAGAAGGGAGTACCCTCAGCCCCGGCGATCGCGGGCGCCGCCATCGTTCCGGCGGTGGTGCCGTCCGCGGACAAGGTGAGGTCGATGGTCGCCCCACCGGCGATCAAGTCGATCGGGGCGGCGGTCCCCGCCTTGAGCCGGAAGACCTCGGCGTGGTAGCGGCCGGCGACGTCGCCGGGTCCGGTCGTGCATCCGAGGGCGAGGACGGCTCCGAGCAGCGCGATCCAGGATTCGATTCGGCGTGGCATGGCAACTCCGGGTGAAGGTCACACCCGGAAATGCCCCAGCCGGCCGGAACCTTACCACCGAGTCCGTGCGGGCTTTCGAACCCATCGGAGTCGGCTCCGCGACTATACTTCCCGCCCTCATCCACCGGGGAATCCCATGTCGGACGAAGATCTCAAGGCGGAACTCGAACGGCTCCGCAAGGAAAACGAAGCCCTCAAGAAGGGCTCGGCGAAGGGCGTCTCGCTCAAGGTGAGCGAAAAGGGCGGCGTGTCGGTCTACGGGCTCGGCCGTTTCCCCATCACGCTGTATCAGGAGCAGTGGCTCAAGCTGCTCGACATGGCCGAAGAGATCCGGACGTTCATTGCCGCCAACGCCGGGCAGCTCAAGAAGAAGGACTAGCGGGTCTTTCGGCGGACCGGGCGCCGCCGCTCGGCGTCCGGCAACGCCGCCCGGCTGGTTTCCCAGCGGCTCCGGATCTCCGCCAGCATCCCGTCCCGGTCCGTTTCCATGCGGCGGACGGCTTCGGGCGGGGCAGCGGTCTTCTCGTAGTGCGCGGACCAGAGCGCCAGGTCGATGAGCACGGGGGCCAGGTCGACGCCCCGTTCGGTCAGCGAGTAGATTGCCCTGCGCCGGTCCCCGGGGTCGCGCGTTCGTTCAATGACGCCCGCGCCCTCGAGGCGGGCCAGCCGGTCGGCCAGGATGTTCGTGGCGATCTTCTCGGGCGCGGCGGCGAGGTCGCGGTAGGTCCGCGGGCCGCCGAAGAGCAGATCGCGCACGACCAGCAGGGACCAGCGATCGCCGACGAGATCCAGCGCGATGCCGATGGGACACCCGGATCGGGGTACCGGGCGCCCCGGGTGGGAGCGATCAGCCATTCCGGAAATCTACTTGCAGACCGCTAGCAATGTCGGCACCGACGGGCCTTCGCAGGATCGGCTGCCCGCCCTCCGGAGCATGTCATGACGGGTGATCTCGCGGACCCCGGTGTCATCGAAACGCCGGCGCTGATCGTCGACCTCGCCGCGATGCGCCGCAATCTCGACCGCCTGGCCGCTCGCTACCGGTCGACCGCCGTGGCGCTTCGTCCTCACGTCAAGACGCACAAGAGTCCGGTCATCGCGGCCGAGCAGCTGGCGCGCGGCGCGGCGGGGGTCTGTGCCGCCAAGCTGAGCGAGGCGGCGGTGATGGTCGATGCCGGCATCGGCGACGTCCTGGTGACGAGCGGGATCGTCGATCGCCCCCGGATCGAACGGGCGGTGTCCCTCGCGCAACGAGCCGGCGGGTTGCGGCTCGTCGTGGATGACGCCGACGCCGTCGAGGCGCTCGGTACCGCGGCCGGCCGGGCCGGCGTCACGATCGGAACGGTGGTCGATCTCGACTGCGGCGCGCACCGGGCCGGCATCGCGATGGGCCCGCCGGCGGTGGACCTGGCCGCGCGCGTTGCCCGGCATCGGTCGCTCCGCTTCGACGGGTTCCAGGCGTTCGCCTCCCATCTGATGCACCTCGACGGTTACGAGCGCCGCCGCGCCGAGAATCTGGCGATGCTCGACGCGGTGATCGCCACCCGGGAACTCGCCGAGCGATCCGGCCTCGAGGTGGCGACGGTGACGGTTGGCGGCACCGGCACCTGGGACATCGACTGCGATGTCGCCGGGGTCACGGAAGTCCAGGCCGGCTCCTACTTGTTCATGGACGTGATGTACCGCGCCATTGGCGGACCGAACGGGCCCGTGTTCGACGACTTCGAGCCGGCGCTCTTCGTGTTGACCACGGTGGTGAGCCGTCCGGTGGCCGGCCAGGTCACCGTGGATGCCGGCTACAAGGCGTCGGCCACCGATCATCAGGCGCCCGAGCCATGGGGCGTGGGCCCGGCCACCTATCGCTTTGCGGGCGACGAGCACGGCATCGTCACCGGCGCCCCGCTCGATCTCGGCGATCGGCTGCTGCTGCTCCCGGGGCACTGCGATCCGACGGTCAATCTGTACGATGGCTATCACGTCGTGGAGGATGGTCGCCTGGTGGCACGCTGGCCGGTGGCGGCGCGGGGCCGCTCCCAATGACGGGCGCCGCCCCGAGGTCCGGCGCGCGTTCCGCCCGCCCGGGTTCACCGGTCTGGGTGCTGGTCGGACTCGCCGCGGGCGCCCTGCTGGGCATCGCGTCGCGCGGCGGGCCGCCGCTTCTCGAGACGCTCGTGCGGGTCGCCGAGCCGCTGGGCGCGCTCTTCGTCAATGCGATCCGCCTCACCGTGGTGCCGCTCGTCATCGCGCTGCTGGTCTCGGGCATTGGCGGGGTGACGGACGGCGGACTGGTCGCGCGGCTCGGCGGGCGCAGTCTGGGTGTCGGGCTGGCGCTGGCGTCGGTGCTCGCGGTCTTCACCGCCCTGCTGGCCTGGCCGCTCCTGGCCGCGATCCCGATCGATCCCGTGGCAACGGCCGCCCTGCGGGCTTCGAGCGAAGCGCCGGTCACGCCGCCCGGCCTGGCTCGTTGGCTCGTCGACCTCGTCCCGGCGAACATCGTGAAAGCGGCCGCCGACGGAGGCATGTTGCCGCTGATCCTCTTCTCGGTTGCCCTTGGACTGGCGACCACGAGGATCGGCCCCGCCCGGCGGGCGGCCGTGACCGAGTTCTTCGGCGGCCTGGCCGATGCGATGATGGTGCTGGTGGGCTGGATCATCGCGGCCGCCCCCCTCGGCGTCTTCGGTCTCGCCGCCCCGCTCGGCGCGACCCTCGGCGGCAGCCTGGCCGGTGCCCTGGGCGGTTACGTGGCACTCGCGGTCGGCCTCACGGTGCTGGCGCTTGCGCTGGTGCTCTACCCCGCGACGGTCGTCTTGGCCCGGACTCCGCTCCGGCAGTTTGTCCGGGCCGTGTTGCCGGCCCAGGCCGTTGCCCTGTCGTCCCGGTCGACCATGGCGACGCTGCCCGCGATGATCGAGGCCGCCGGCCGGCTTGGTGTCCCCGGCCACGCCGCCGGCTTCGTCGTGCCGCTGGCGGCGGCCACGCTGCGGGTCGGATCGGCCGTGGGCCAGACCGTGGCCGTCCTGTTCGCGGCCCGGCTCTTCGACGTCTCGCTCTCGCCCTGGCAGCTCGTGACGGTGCTGCTCACGACCGTGTTCACGACCTTCACCACGCCGGGTGTTCCCGGTGGGAGCATCGTGGTGATGGTGCCGATCCTGGCCGCTGCCGGGGTGCCGGCCAGTGCCGTCGGCATCCTGCTGGGCGTGGACGTCATTCCGGACATGATCCGGACGACCGCGAATGTGACCGGCGGCATCGCTGCGGCGGTGATCGTGGCCGGAGATCGGTCCCCCGGCTCGGCAGCGCCGCCGAACGTCCGGCGGTAGTTTTCCGCAGTCCCCAGCTCCCGAAACATTCCGGAGGAACCGTCATGGCCGAGCCCCGTTCGTCCCGCAGGCGCTATGGGCGCTTCGTCGAGGACTACCGGGCTCACCGGATCGACGACACGATCGACGGACCCGACAAGCCGGCCGGTACGCCGGACCAGCCCCGCGACCGGTCGTTGCTCCGCGGCCAGCGGCGCGAGCACCTGCGGGCCTATTTCCGCTGGCTGCATCCGCACCGGTATGCGGTGGCCGGCCTCTTCGTCCTGGCACTGCTGGTGGCCGGGTTCCAGATGATCGAACCGCTGTTCATGCGGTTCATGATCGACCGGATCCTGCTCAACGACTCGCTCGACGCCGCCGGCCGGCTCAACCGGCTGCATCTGGCCGGCGCGCTCTTCGTGACCACGATCATCCTGTCCAATCTGGTCGGGGTGCTCAAGGACTACCGGCAGCGGCTCCTCAACGTCCGGGTGATGCTCTCGCTCCGCCGGTCCCTGTTCGACCGGCTGCTGCATCTTCCGCTGCCGAAACTCTGGGACATGAAGACCGGCGGGATCCTGTCCCGGCTGACGGGGGACGTGGACACGACCACCGGCCTGCTGCAGCTGGCGATCGTCTCGCCGCTCCTGTCGGTGATCCGGCTGCTCATCGCCGTGGTGGTGTTGTTCAACCTCAACTGGCGCCTGGCGCTCACCGCCCTCGCGATTCTGCCGGGCATCACGGTGATGAGCCTCACCTTCTCGCGCCGGATCCGGCCGATCTACCGCTCGGTCCGCAAGGACGCCGAGCGGATCGACGGCCGGGTGGGCGAGACGTTCTCCGGCATCCGCGTCGTCCGCGCCTTCAGGGGCGAGGTGCATGAGCTGTTCGACTATCTCCTCGGCCGTCACACCGTGCTGCGGAAGGAGATGTTCGCCCAGCGGCGCGAACTCGTGATCTGGACGTCCTGGGGTCTGCTGCTCGGAGCCGTCAACGTCGTCATTCTCTGGTACGGCGGTTACCTCAACCTCGCCGGCCAGGCGTCGGTCGGCGACATCATGGCGTTCCAGTGGTACACCTTCCTGCTGCTCAACCCGGTGTGGCAGATCGTCAACTCATTCTCCGAGCTGCAGCGATCGCTGGCCGCCATGGAGCGGGTCTTCGAAGTCCTCGGCATGGAAGCCGACAAGCCGGACCGGCCCGGGGCGGTGGACGCCCCGCGCGATGTGAAGGAGATCCGGTTCGACCACGTGGACTTCGAGTACCAGGAGGGGAAGCCGGTCATTCGCGATCTCGATGTCCGGGTCCGGGGCGGATCGGTCGTGGCGTTGGTGGGACGGAGCGGCGCCGGCAAGACGACCGTGACGGACCTCGCGGCCCGGTTCCACGATCCGACCCGCGGTCGGATCCTGCTCAACGGGACCGACATCAGGGATTTCCGGCTGCGCAGCTATCGCGAACTGCTCGGCATCGTGCAGCAGGACGTCTTCCTGTTTGACGGCTCGGTGCGGGACAACATCGCCTACGGGCGCCATGACGCCACCGACGCGGAGGTCGAGGAGGCGGCGAGGCGGGCCAACGCCCACGAGTTCATCGTCAACCTGCCGGAGGGCTACGAGAGCTTCATCGGGGAGCGCGGCGTCAAACTGTCGGGCGGTCAGTGCCAGCGTCTGGCCATTGCCCGGGCGTTCCTCGCCTCGCCCGCGATTCTGATTCTCGACGAAGCCACCAGCAATCTCGATACCGAGAGCGAGCAGCTGATCCAGGCGTCGATGGCCACGCTGCTCGCCGGGCGGACCACGTTCGTGATCGCCCACCGCCTGTCCACGGTCCGCCAGGCGGATCTCATCCTGTTGCTCGAAGAGGGTCAGGTGGTCGAGCAGGGAACCCACGAACAGCTGATGGCGGCGCGCGGTGCCTACTACGAGATGGTCCGGCGCCAGGTCACCTCCCTCGACGAGCCCGAACCGGTCATCTCCTGACCGGGCCCGGCCGCCTAGGTCAGTTCGGCCGGTTCGAGTCGCTCGAGGGCCCGGCCCAGCCGGCCGACCAGCCAGGCCGTTTCCACCAGCAGCAACAAGGCGCCGAGCAGAACCGCGACGGGCCAGGCACCGCCGCCGATCAGGAACTCCCCGACGGTCGCGACCACCCAGACCTCGAGGGCCGGCGGGATCAGGGCGACGATGAGGGCCAGAGCGGTACCGATCATCACGATGATCGACAAGCCCATCGCTTCCATCCCGGCGTTGTCGGGTCCCAAACGAACCCAGCCGGGGAACAGCAGCGCGATGGCGTTCTGGATCGTCACGTTCATCGCGTTGACGGCGAACAGCACGAGTGGCAGCAGCGCGAGCGAGATCCAGCCGACCGACGTCGCCGCCCACTCGACCGGGCGCGGGGCCGCCACCGGGAGGACGGCCAGGAGACCGACCTGCACCATCGTCAGCAGGCCTGCCGGCGACGCGATCTCGCCGAGCACGATGGCGGAACCCGACAGCGGGTAGGTCTTGAGCAGGTCGAGCCGGAGCAGATCCTGGCGGAGATCGTTTCGGAGCATCCGGGGCCCGACGAGGAGCGACATCACGAGCAACAGCATGATCGGCACCAGACCGACGACCGCATCGCTGGAGCCCCGGCCCATGACCACGCCGGCGAGACTGACGCCGACGACCATCACCAGCGCCCCGGTCAGCGCGCCGCCGCGGAGACCGGCCAGGGTGTTCTTCCAGGCCAGGGCCACCGATCGCGGACCGCGGGGAGGGAGCGGAAGCCAGCTCAGCCGGTTCCGGTTGACCCGGGCGCGGCCCGGCATGCCGCGGCCGGCGCGGACCGCGGCCATCAGGGCGGCGCGTTCCTCGGTCGCGAGGGCGGCCTCCTCCTCGAACGGCGGGGTCAGGGAAAAGACCCAGGCGAGATGCGCGCCGATGGCCGCGAGCATGACCGCCACCGCGGTCGCCCAACCCTCGATCGACGTCGCCCGGAGCGGCGCCGTAAGGATCCGAACCGGTGCCAGCGCCCGGCGCAGCACGGGGCCGTCGAGCAGTGCCACCAGCTCCCGGAAGCGGGTTCGGAGGTCGAGATCCCCCGCCGCCTGGGCCACCTCCCAGATGCCGTAGCCCAGTGCCACGACCATGGTCAGGGCGGCCAACCGGCCCGCGAAGAGCGCCACTCGCCGGCCGCCGACGACCGGCTTCACCTGTACCAGCGCGAGCCCGAGCCGGTGCAGGCTCGTCAGAGTGAGAAATCCCCACGCCGTGAGGTACTTCTCCGGAAACGTCAGGGCCACCGATCGGCGCAGGATGAAGGTCCAGAGCAGCGCGTTGAGCAGGATCACGATCTGCGACTTGAGGATCCGGAACCCGATCAGGCGCCGCCGGGACACCGGGCCCGGGAACAGCATCTGCACCTCGGCCGGCTGAAACGCCAGTGCGCTGGTGATTCCGCCCCGGGTCCACCAATACGCCAGCGTCAGGACCAGCACCCCGTCGAAGAGCGCGGCCATGACCTGGGAAGCGAGGTGGACCGCGTCGAGCTGCCGCGGATTTTCGGGCGCGAACGGGTCTGACCCGGGGCTCTGGAAAAAGACGAACGAGAAGTAGGCGATGCCGACCACTACGCCGATCAGATAGCGCGGCTGCCGGATGCGGGCGAACTGCCGGGCAAACCGGTTGCGGGTGGTCCGGAGAAGGAGGTAGCCGAGGGCCGGAGTCACGGGGTTGGGGCCGGGGCGCCGTCCGCCGTGAGGGCGAGAAAGACTTCCTCGAGCGTCAAGCCGGCAAGCTCCGGCCGGGCCGTCACGATCTCGTCCAGCGTGCCTGTGGCCACCACCCGGCCGCGGCGGATCACGAGCAGCTTGGTGCAGAGTTCCTCGACGAGGTGGAGCAGATGGGAACTCAACAGCACCGCCGTGCCGGCGCGGGCCCGGGCCGCGATCGTGGCCCGCATCTTTCGAATCCCGCCCGGATCGAGCCCGGTCAGCGGCTCGTCGAGGATGAGGACCTCCGGATCGTGCAGCAGGCCGCAGGCAATCGCGAGCTTCTGCTTCATGCCGCGGGACAGCTCCGTCGGCAGCGAGCGCCGCTTCTCCGTGAGCTCCAGTTCTTCGAGGAGACCCGGCGCCCGCGCTTCGGCGTCGACCACCCCGTAGAGCCGGGCGATGAACCGCAGGTGTTCCTCGACGGTGAGGTAATCGAAGAGGTGCGGCTCGTCCGGGATGAACGCCAGCCGCTGTTTGGCGGCCACCGGATCGGTCGCGAGGTCGTATCCGGCGATCCGGATCCGGCCCGCGGTCGGGTTGATGATGCCGCAGAGCGAGCGGAGCGTCGTGGTCTTCCCGGCGCCGTTCGGCCCGACCAGGCCGAGGACCTCACCGGCGCCGACCGCGAACGAGAGGCCGTCGACGGCGGTGAAGCCGTCGTACGATTTCGTCAGGCCGTCGGCCTCGATCAACAGGGGACCACCCGGGGCGTGGTCCTCGGCCCCGGGCAGGATCGCCGGAGGAACCGTCACCGCTGAATCCGGATGGTGGTACCGTCCGAATCGCCGTCGTTCTCGTGGTTGGCCTTCTTGTCGAAGTCGTACTCCGGATTGTCGTATCCGCGCACGGCCATCGACAGTGTGATACCCTGTTCATTGGTGAATGGCCGGCTCAGCATCTGGCAGTATCCCTGCTCGTCCGTGGTGCACCGGGTCGTGCCGATTACCGCTCCCGACCAGGAGGCCCGAACGATCACGTTGGCCGCCGGCCGATGAGCGGAGTCGTGCACCCAGATGCCGACCCTTCCCTGAATCTTGACATCGCCGCCGCTCCCGCCCATCTCGTCGTCGAGGTCGGCGATGTGCATCACCTGCTTCAGCCGGCCGTGTCCGTCGGGTGACGGCTGCGCGAGGCCGGCCGCCGCCAGCAGGGCGACGAGGGGTATCCCGGGGTGTCCCACCATGGTAACCTCCAGACAGGGGTACCCCCCAAAAGTGGCCGCCCGGTGCGGGTGTGCCAAGTAGCCGCACCGGCCGCCTTCGGGAGCGTTCATGCGCTGGTGGATTCCAAGATTCCTGGTGCTCGCCGTGGTGGCGTTGATCGCGTACCTCGGTTTCAAGCCGGTACCGATCGATCCGCTGCCGTGGGCAGGCAGCCCCAACGACGGGTTTGTCGGCCCCTACGCCGAGAACGACCTGCTCGCCGCCGCCGACCTGATTCCGATGCCCGGCGCCGGACCCGAACATGTCACCACCGGCCCCGATGGCGCGGTCTACGCCGGCCTTGCGGACGGGCGGATCGTCCGGATCGAGCCGGCCGACCGCACGGTCTCGGTCTGGGCCGAGACCGGGGGCCGGCCCCTCGGCCTGCGCTTCGACTCCGCCGGCCATCTCATCATTGCCGACGCGAAGCGCGGCCTCCTCCGGATCGATTCCACCCGGCGGGCCACCGTACTCGCTGACCATGCCGGCGGCGAGCCGATCCGGTTCGCCGACGGGGTCGACATCGCACCCGACGGCACGATCTGGTTTTCCGACGCTTCGCTCCGCTGGGGCGTCGAAACGGGCGGCGTCCTCGACTTCTGGGAAAGCCGCCCGACGGGCCGGCTGATCGCCTACGATCCGCGCACCGGGGTGACCCGGGTGGCGCTCGACTCGCTCGATTTCGGCAACGGGGTGGCCGTGGCGCCCGGTGGCGGCTGGCTGCTCATCAACGAAACGATGTCGGGCCGGATTCGCCGGTTCTGGCTCGCCGGGCCGAAGGCCGGTCAGTCGGAGATCTTCATCGAAGGCCTGCCCGGCCTGCCCGACAACTTGAGCTACGACGGGAACGGCACCTTCTGGGTCGGCCTCTTCGGGCCGCGGTCCGGAGCGACGACGGTCATCCGGCGCCTGCCGCCCTGGCTCCGCAAGGTGATCTACCGGATTCCCGAACGGCTCCGGGTGAGCGAAGCGCCGCACCATGGCATGGTTATCGGCCTCGACTCGTTGGCCCGGGTCCGCTACAACCTGCAGGATCCGACCGGTCGCTTCTACACGACCACCGGCGCAATCCCCGCCGGCGGCGACCTCTACGTCTCGACGCTGGCCGGCGGTGCGGTGGCCCGCGTCCGGATGCCCGAGCCGGTCCCATGAACCGACTGGCGCTGGGCCGGATTGCCATCGGCGTTGTCGCCGGTCTGGCGGCCTCGTGCGCCGACGAATGCGGCGACGCGGTCTACCCTGCGTATCCCGATCTCAGGGAGATTCTCCCTCGCGCGGTGTCCTCCGACGATCCGCTCGGCGAGGGCGATCTGATTGTCGGCACCGGTCGAATGGCGCAGGAGGGCCGGCGGATGTTCTTCCAGGTGCAGTTTGCCGATTCCGCCGGCGTGCCGCTCGGTGATCGGCAGCTCACCGTGCAGTCGCCCACGGTGGGGTTTCGTGGCGCCGTGGTGGATCCGACCGGTCTCGAAGCGGTCGTGTTCCGGACGGTCGTCGGGGTAAAGGTTGGAGGCGTCCGGCGTCAGGCCACCCGCATCAACGCGCCCGATTGTCTGGCCCTCGACGGCGGTCTTTGCCACCTTGCCGACGACCTGAGGGTGCCGGTCGGCAGCCGACTGGTCGTGACCGCGCGACTGGATTCGCTCTGCGTGCCGACCTACTGCCGGATCACCAGGATCTCGATTCCCGCGATGCGCGAGCAGGTGGTGCAGCCGGCTGACTGCCGGTAGCGGGCGGGTCTCGGCTCAGCGGGCGAGGTACTCGCGGAGGCCGCTCAGGATCATCTCGACCGACACCACCACCAGCAGCATGCCCATCAGCCGCTCGATGGCCACGAGCCCGCGGTTGCCAAGCAGCCTGGCCAGCCCCGTCGCGAAGAAGAGCACCACCCCGGTCGCAAGCCAGGCAAGGCCGAGGGCCGCGAGCCAGGCCGGCCAGCGATCCGGTTCCCGGCTGGTGAGGAGGAGCACGGTCGCCATGGCCGATGGTCCGGCGACGTAGGGAATCGCCAGAGGAACGATGAACGGCTCGGCGTCCACCTCCTCGCGGGGATGATCGCCCGCCGGGAACACCATTCGGAGCGCGATGAGGAGCAGCACGACGCCGCCGGCCACGGTGAGCGCCGTCTGCGAGACGTGCAGCAGGTCGAGCAGTTTGGGCCCGCCGAAGAGGAAGCCGACCAGCACGACGAGCGCGATGGCGAGTTCGCGGAGAATGACGCGCCGATGTCGGTCGGGGGCGACGTTGCGCAGCGCCGACAGAAACAGCGGTACGTTGCCGAGCGGGTCCATCACGAAGAACAGGAGGACGGCGGCGGATGCGGTGGACAGCATCCGCCAAAGATAGCGGTCCGGACCGTCAGCGGCCCGAGATCACGTACATCCTTCCCGACCGGAATCCGTTGACATTGCTCCAGCTCGAGGTGAGCAGCAGGTCGACGATGCCGTCGCCGTCCACGTCGCCGATGCCGGTGGCGTCGAACCCGAAGGTTTCGCCCGGTACCCGGCCGGTGATGGTCCGGAGCAGGCTCCCATCCTTGCCGGAGTAGACATAGACCCGCCCGCCGGACGCCGCTGCGCCGCCGTACTGCCAGGCGCCGACGACGAGGTCGTCGTATCCGTCCCGGTTGACGTCGCCGGCATCGGCCGAGCCGATGCCGAAGCCGTCGCCCGGATTCTCCCCGGTGAACCGGTAGAGCCGGCGGCCGTCCTTGCCAGAATGGACGTAGATGCGGCCCGACCCCGGTCCATTGCCGCTGTTGGAGAAGTCCGCGGCATAGACGTCGGGCACCTTGTCGCCGTCGACGTCGCCGACGAGCGAGGTGAACATCGCGCCGAGGGCGGCACCGGTCGAATCGGCGTCGATCGTGAACCGGACCTTGCGGGTCCGGGCATCGTAGACGAGCACCCGCCCGGCGCGGCCCGGGCCCGCTCCCGGCGCGCCGGCGAGGAACGGCGTGCCGCGCCCGGCACGGGCCCCCGCCACGATGCTGCCAAGCCCGTCTCCGGCAGCCTCTCCTTCGATCGTCGCCAGCCGGGCCCCGTTGCGGCCCGAGAAGAGGTACACCCGGCCGGCACCCTTGGCGGCACCCGGGGCGCCCACGATGAGGTCCGGGTGACCGTCCTGGTCGATGTCGCCGGCCGATGCGGCGGCGTTGCCGAACCGCTCGCCGCTGTCGGCCGCGGCCAGGGTAAAGAGGACCTTGCCGTTCCGGCCCGAATACACGTAAGCGCGATCGCGGCCGGGCGCGCCCGCGATCACGTCGGCGGCGCCGTCGCGGTCGACGTCGCCGGCCGCCTCGAGCCCGTTGCCGAGGCTCTCACCCGCATGGCCCGTGGCGCTCCACAGCAGCGTCCCGGTCTTGCCGGAATACAGGTAGACCCGTCCGGGGCCGGCCGGCGCGCCGTTGGCGCCGAACGTCGGCGCGGAAGTGACCACGTCGCTCACGCCGTCGCCATCGGCATCGCCGATCCCCCGGGCGATCCAGCTGAACTGATCGCCCTTTGCCTCTCCGCGCCATTCGTGAATGATCCGCACCGGTTCGACGAATGGGTTCTCGAAGTCCTTCGGCTGAAAGAGGACCTCCGCCAGCCGGGGGTCGTTCTGGAGTTGGGCGAACTCGGGTGCGGTCTTGACCTGGTCCATGTCGAACGCCCCACTGGCCTTCACCACGCGTAACGCGGCGAAGGCCTGGTCGGCGTTGCCCTTCCGGGCCTCGATCCCGGCAATGGCGTAGCGGGCCGGCACTCGCGCGGCGCGCGGCTGGGTCACCGCTTCGTACGCCTCGAGGGCCCGGTCGAGGTCGCCCAGTTGCCGGTAGGCATTGCCGAGAAGCAACCGCCCGACCGGTGACCGGGGGTTGGCCCGGAAGTATTCCTGAAGCACGGCCACGGCGCTGTAGGCGCGGCCGGCCTGCAGGTGCGCCTGGGCGCGGGCCACTTCCGGCGGGGCACCCTGCGCCCGGGCGGAAACCGGTATGGTCGCGGCAAGAACGGCGACGGCCAATCCGCTCGCGATCCGATGATGTCGATCCATGGCGCTTTCGGGGTAAAGGCAGGTTGTTGCTCCCGGCCGGGATGACTCGGGATCCAGCCGGGTTCCTCATCCCTACGGCAGCGCCCGCGGGAAGGTTTTCCGGCGGGTTCCGCTTCCGCCGGTTTCGGTGGTATCGTGGGTGGTCCCTGCCAGGCCAGATCCAGGAATGACCCTTCGCGACCGCCTCATCCGGTGGGCCGCCGTGCTGGGAACGGCGCTCGTGATTCTTGCCGTTCCCATACCCGACGGTCTTACCGTCCAGGGCTGGCGGATGTTCGCCATCTTCGCGGCCACGATCGTCGGAGCCATTGCCCAGCCGCTCCCCGGCGGTGCCATCGTTCTCCTCGGGCTGTCGGCCACCGTCTTCACCGGGGTCCTGACCCTCGACGGCGCACTCAAGGCCTACGCGAACTCGATCGTCTGGTTGGTGCTGGCGGCCATCTTTCTCTCCCGGGCCATGGTGATCACCGGCCTGGGCCGCCGGATCGCGCTCACCTTCATCCGTCTCCTCGGAAAGAACTCGCTCGGTCTCGGCTACGCGATGATGAGCACCGACGGCCTCCTCGCCGCGGTGGTGCCGTCGAACGGGGCCCGGAGCGGCGGCATCATCTTCCCGATCGCGCGAAGCCTCGTCGGCGCCTACGGCTCCGAACCGGGCCCGACCGCCGGGAAACTCGGCGCCTTCCTGATGGTGCTTCTCTATCAGGCGGACGTGATCGTCTGCGCGATGTTCCTGACGGGGCAGGCGGGGAACCTCCTGATCACCTCGTTCGCCGAACAGGTGACCGGGCAGGGTATCGGCTACCTCGACTGGCTCGTGGCCGGTATCGTGCCGGGCCTCGTCTCTCTCGCCGTCATCCCGCTGTTTCTGCTCTGGCTCAAACCGCCCGCGATCCGCCGGACGCCCGACGCGGCGGACTTTGCCCGGGCCGAGTTGGCCAAGATGGGCCCGATGACGGCGGCGGAGAAGGTGCTGCTGATCACGTTTCTGGTCGTCGCGCTGCTCTGGGGTCTCTCGAGCTGGCTGCACCTCAACTACACCGTGGTGGCACTCGGCGGCGTGGCGCTGCTGCTGGTGACCGGCGTCCTGCCGTGGGAAGAGGCCCTCGGCGAACGTACGGCCTGGGACATCTTCATCTGGTACGGCGGCCTGATCCGGCTGGCGGAGGCGCTGACGGAATTCGGCCTCACGGCGCGATTCGCCGAGGTGTCGGCCTCGCTGGTGCATGGGTTTCCCTGGCCGGTGGCGTTCGGCGCGCTGCTCCTCGTCTATTTCTTTGCCCACTACGGCTTCGCGAGCATCACGGCGCACGTCACGGCGATGTTCATTCCGTTCACGACCCTGGTGATTGCCGCCGGGGCGCCGCCACGCCTCACGGTCATCGCGTTCGCCTGCTTCTCCAACCTCTCCGCGGCCCTGACCCACTATGGCACCACACCGGCTCCGATCTGGTTCGGCGCCGGCTACGTGAGCCAGCGGCTCTGGTGGCGCCTCGGTCTCCTTGCCGCGTTGCTCACGTTCCTGATCTGGAGCACCGTGGGGATCGGCTGGTGGTGGTTGCTGGGCCTCGCCCGCTAGGGCGCCTCGGCCGGACGGGGTTCCGCGGGCGCCCGAGTCGGGTCAACTTGGGACAGTGCCTCCGGGAGGGTCCCATGATCCGCGATCGTTCAATGGCAGCGGTCCTTCGAGCTGCATTGCCTCTGCTGCTGCTTCTCGGCGGCTGTGCACCTCCCGCCCGTCCGACGAATCCGCCGCCACGGCCGGTTCCGCCCCCGCCTCCGCCACCCCCGTCCGACGGCGGCGGTACGCTCCGCTGGGAATTTCCGACGCCGGGAGGCCTGCCCCTGTCGGCGGTGCTGGACGCCGCCGGGCGCCCGTTCCTCTACGTCGCCCAGAAGGAAGGCGGGCTCCTGGTCCTGCGGTTGGCCGGATCTGCCAGGCCGACGCAGGCGGCGCGGATCGAACGAGCCCGGCTCGGTGGCCTTCACGCGAGCGCCCTGGCGCAGCAGGGCAACTACCTCTATCTGGGGCTGGGCGATTTCTTTGCGGCCGGCGGCTCGAAAGCCGGACTCGCGATCGTCGACGTGTCGAATCCCGCGGCACCGGCGCTGGTGAGTACCTGGATCTCGCCGGAGACGATGAATGGCGTCGTCAAGGTGCTGGCCTCGGGACCGACCGTGTACCTGGGTGCCAAGGCCAACGGCCTCCTCGTATTCGACGTGTCCAACCCGGCCGCGATCACCAAGGTGGGCGAGGTCCTGCCGGATCCGAACTACCCCAAGCCGAACCCCAACCGGATCGAGCGGCCGAATACCCGGGGGCTGGCCCTGGCCGGTACCCGCCTCTACGTGGCGAACGATGCGGGGGGCTTCCGGGTGATCGACGTGGCGAACCGGGCGGCACCGCGAGAGATCGCCCGGTATGTCAATCCGGCCGTTGCGAACAAGCCGAGGGCGTACAACAACGTCGTGGTCTCCGGGACGACGGCGTACGTCGCCGTGGACTACTGTGGGCTCGAAATCCTGAACGTCGCCGACCCGGCGGCCATCCGGCAGATCGGCTGGTGGAATCCGTGGGGCTGCGACACGCCGGCCAACAACTGGTTCAACAGTCCGGGTCAGACCAACGAGCTGGTGCTGGATGAGACTCGCCACCTGGTCCACATGTCGGCCGGTGGATCGGAACTCGTGGTGGTGGACGTGTCGGATCCGGCCCGTCCGGTGCAGCGCGGCCAGTACCGGAGTCCAAACGCCAACCAGGGAGCCTGGGGTCTCGCCGTCGGCCCGAACGAGACCGATCTCACCTACATCACGTCGCTGGTGCCGTTCCGGGGCACCTGGGCGGGCGTTCGGGCGGGGG
>JBFXAY010000004.1:0-143216 GCA_050183815.1 Gemmatimonadales bacterium
AACGAGTGGACCGGCAGCGTCGTGGCGAGCTTCCCGCCGCCGACGATGTACTCGCCGGTCGGGTCGACGTCGGCGCCGTGAGGCGACTTGGGCGTCGGGAGGAAGTAGATCAGTCCGGGGCAGTCGGCGGGTTCGATTACCGTCGTGCCGGAGAGGATTTCCGAGGTCGCCCGGCCGTCTTCCCCGCGGATGTTGTGGGCATACCGCGCCGCCCACTGCTTCCCCTTCCCGTCCGCCACGCACTGCTCGGCCTGCTTCCAGTGCACCGCGGCGATGAAGTCCTTGTCGCGCTGGGAGGCGTTCTTCTCGAGCAGGCTCTTGGCTTCCTCGACGTTGTAGGAGCTGAAGAACGACCAGCCGTGTGACGGGCCTTTGCCCGCGCGGGACAGGTCGTAGTCGTAGCCCGGCACGTGGATCTGGAAGGCGAGCGCCATCTGGCCCGTGGCCGGGTCCACCTTCACGAACGACAGGAGGCCGCCGAACTTGGTGCCGTCGATCGGGACGTCCGCCTGCGGCGTGGGCACCGAGAACCGGGTGGCACTCACGACGTATTCGGTGTTCTCGGTCAGATACGGCGAGGCATGCCCGCCGCCCGAGTTCGGGATCTCGATGATCTCCTCGGTCTCGAATTTGACCAGGTCGAGCCGGGCGATCCGCGGGGTGTTGTTGCCGTTGATGAAGAGCCAGCGGCCGTCATGTTCGCCGTTGGTCACCGACAGCTGGGGATGGTGCGAATCGTCCCAGGGAATCATCCCGAAACTGGTGTTCAGCATCGCCTTGGTCTCCTCCGAGTACCCGTAGCCCTTCTCGGGGTACTGGGAGAACACCGGGATCTGCTGCAGCAGCCGGCCGGACGGCAGGCCGTAGACCGTCACGTTGCCGCTGAACCCGCCCGACAGGAACGCGTAGAACTCGTCGTACTGGCCGGGGGCGACGTAGACCTTGGAAGCCGCGTCGCCGCCGCCGCCGATCTGGGTCCCCGCCGAGCCGCACCCTGCCACCAGGACGCCGGCCAGTACTCCCGTTACCGCACGAACCGCGACGCGCATGTCCAATCCCTCCTCGCCTCTTCGGGTCACTTCAGGATGACGGTACCTGTCGCCTGAGTGCGCAGGTACTCGACGATGGCGCGAGCCTCCTCGACGGCGATGCCCTGGTTGGCCATCATCGTCATGTGCTCCGCCAGCAGTTGTTTCCCGACCGGGTGGCGCTCGACCATCTCGTTCGGGTTCATGATCATGTTCATGATGAAGGTCGGCGATCGGCGCGTGGTCACCTCGCCGAGGGCGGGACCGACGTACTTCTCGCCCATCTTGTGGCACGCCGTGCACTTCACCTCGAAGGCGGCCTTGCCCTGATCGGCCAGCACCTGATCGAGCGGCCCGAGTTCCACGACCGACGTGACCGGACCGATCCCGTGTTCGAGTTGGAAGGAGGTCAGGTCGCTGCCCGGGGCCGGCGGCGCCGGCGGTGTGCCCGACGCCGGCTTCTCGCCGCCACAGCCGAACGCCAGCAGAGCCGTCGCCAGAAGTGCCGCTGCCGAGAACGATGGCCGTCGCATCTCACGTGCTCCTTCGATTGGGGGGTCAAAGCGGGGCGAGCCGAACCGCGTCGCCTGGGTGGGATGCTACCGGATCCACGCCTCCAAGACCGTGAAAACAAGATGAGGAAATCATCAGACATGCAACAAAATCAATGACTTGCGCCTATTAAATATCATATTATCATGGTGTTATCGTATTTTGGATCGTGTGATGGCCCTCCTCTCCCAAACCGCCGAATACGCCCTCCAGGCCGCCACGCTCCTGGCGCAACAGGACGGCGCCGTCGTCGAGGTCGGCCTCCTCGCCGACACCCTCGGCGTTCCCCGCAACTACCTGTCAAAAACCCTTTCGCAACTCGTCCGTGCCGGCGTGCTCGAGTCCGTCCGCGGCAAACGGGGCGGGTTCCGGCTCGCCCGCTCCGCCCGCGACATCACGCTGCTGCAGGTCGTCGAGCCGTTCGATCGCCTGACCGAAACCGGCCGCTGTCTCCTCGGCCAGCTGGTCTGCAGCGATCGGCTGCCCTGCGCAGCGCACCACCAGTGGAAGGAACTCAAGGAACGCTTCATCCGATTCTTCCGCCGGACGACGCTCGCCGAGATGGCCCGGGGTCAGACCCGGTGGCCGAACACCGGGGCGCTGACGGGAATCGGTCGCTGACCGCGCGGTAGCCGGGCTCGCCCGGGCGCCCCATATTCCCTCTTCATGAAGACCATCTCTCTCCTGGCCACCGGGCTCGCGATCCTCGCCTCGCCGGGACGGGTCGCCACCCCGCCGCCGGAGTGGACCGGCCCGGTCGGCAGCAGCAAGCCGAGCCTGGTGGCCACCCGGAACGGCGAACTGCTCGTGACCTGGCTCGAGCCGGCGGCCACCGGCTACACGCTCCGCCTCGCCGCCACCGAAAAAGGCGTCTGGGGCGCCCCGGTGACGGTGACGCAGAGCGGCCGCCTCTTCGTCAACTGGGCCGACTTCCCCTCGGTCACCGAGACCTCGACCGGAACGATCGTCGTCCACTGGCTGGAAAAGACGGAAGCCAAGCCGTACGCCTATCACGTGCGGCTCTCGACGTCCGCGGATCGCGGGCGCACCTGGAGCGCACCGGTCACGGCCCACCAGGACCTCTCGCCGACGGAACACGGCTTCGTGAGCCTGGTGCCCAACCGCGACGGCTCGGTCTCGGTAGGCTGGCTCGACGGCGGCGCGATGACCGATCACAACGGCTCGATGTCCGCCCGGATGGCGGTGCTGCAACCGGACGGCACCATGACCGGCGAAACGGTGCTCGATGCCCGCACCTGCGAATGCTGCCAGCTGTCGATGGCCATGGCCCGGTCGGGCCTGGTCGTCGCCTACCGGGATCGCTCGGAGGAAGAGGTGCGGGACATTGCCGTCGTCCGCCAGGTCAACGGGAAATGGACCGATCCCCAGCCGGTCCATCGCGACAACTGGGTCTGGAAGGCCTGCCCGGTCAACGGCCCGTCGATCGCCGCCGCGGGCGATCAGGTCGCGGTCACCTGGTACACCGCCGCCGGGGGCCGGCCGACGGTCAAGGCCGCGTTCTCGGCGAACGGCGGCGCGTCGTTCGGGACGCCGGTCGTCATCGACCAGGGAAGCCCCCTCGGCCGGCAACAGCTCCAGCTCCTCGACGCCGGCCGTGCCGCCGTCGTCTGGCTCGAGCTGGCCGGGGATGAAGCCGAGTGGAAGGTGAGAACGGTGGACACCAGAGGGACGGCCGGTTCGCCGCGGACGATCGGCAACACCAGCCGGGCGCGTGACTCCGGGTTCCCGAGAACGGCCCTCCTCGGCACCGACCTCTTCGTGGCGTGGGCGGAGCCGGGCCCGACGCCCAGGGAAAGCCGGGTGCGGGTCTCCCGTCTGCCGATGCGGTAGCGGACCACCAAGGGCCGGATGCGAAAAGGGATCCCCCGGCGGGGATCCCTTTTGCTTGGCGGACCAGCCGGTCCGACCCGGCTAGAGCCCGGTCAACGGAATCCGCACCCCCATCGTGACCCGGATGTCCCGCTGGGTCAGCGCCTGCGTCTCCCCGGCGGGCTGGGTCCCGGTTGCCGCGACGTGGAAACTGGCGTTGTAGAGGAAGACGTCGGCTCCGATGGTCAGCGAGGCCCGGCGGCTCATCCGGAAGCCCACCACCGAACCGAAGACCGCGCCCGCGCTGGTCTTGTCGGAGATGGCCGTCTGAACACCCGGCGTCCGCTGCGAGAAGCTCCGCTTCAGGGCGGCGACCCCGCCGTTGACCGTGATCCACATCGGTTCGATCGGCTGCTTGAGACGAAACGATACCCGTCCCGTCATCGTGAGGACGGAGGCATCGGTACCCGATGGCGCCGCCAGGGTACTCACCTTCAGGCCGCTCTTCCCGGAGGCGATATCCGCCTCGAGTTCAATCAGCGGCGTGAGACCGAATCCGATCCGGGCGCCGACCAGCCCGTAGATCGCCTGCTTCTCCTGATCGAGCCCCGCCTGCAAGCCCGGCCGCAGCAGCAGGTCCCGCCCCGGATCCGCGGCCCCAAGAAAGGGGGTGATCGAAAAGCCCGCCTTGGCCTGCGCGGAGGCGATCCCCGGCCAGGCGAGAAGCGACACCAGTACGACGACCCGCATCCGGCGCGCCATAGGAACTCCGCTCATTGAGAGACCGTTAGTTTAGGGATCCGGCCAGTGCCTGACAACCACGGCATTGGTATGAGACTATCTTCGACCCTCGAATGACACGCCATTCAACCGGCCCCACGACGTGGGAACCGTACCCGAATGAAACGGGTGGGGCCGTCCGCCTCCTGGTCCGGCATCGGGTCCTGAGTCCGGAACTCCGGAATTTCCGGGACGTCATCGTCGCTCTGCCGCCGGACTATGACGAGACCGACCGCCGCTACCCGGTCGTCTACATGCAGGACGGCCAGAATCTGTTCGACCCGGCCACCGCCTACGCGGGCGACTGGCGCCTCACCGCTACCCTGTCCGACCTGGGCGAGCGAGGGTTCGAGGCCATCGTCGTCGGGATCCCCAACGCCGGCGTCCACCGCCTTCGGGAGTACAGCCCCTTCGCCGACCGCCGGCGGGGTGGCGGCCAGGGCGACCGCTACGTCCGGTTCATCACCGACACGCTCAAGCCGATGGTGGACCGGGCCTTCCGGACCGACCCCTCACGGGCGGCCACCTCGATTGCCGGCTCCTCGATGGGCGGCCTGATCAGCCTGTACGCGCTGTTCCGGCGGTCCGACGTGTTCGGGGCCGCGGCCGCCCTGAGCCCCTCGCTCTGGTTTGCCAACCGGGCAATCATGACCTGGCTCGCCGAGATCCGGCACTACCGCCCCGGCCGCCTCTACGTCGACATCGGCCTCGACGAGCCGGACAGCGCCGTGGCGGACGTCCGGGCGCTCCGGACCCTGCTGACCGGGCTCCGCCCCCGCGCCGGGGTGTTCGAGTTCGACTTCGTCGAGGACGAGGCCGGCGCCCACGACGAGGCCACGTGGGGCCGCCGGGTCACCCGGGCCCTGCCCTTCCTTCTCGGGGTGGACCCGGCCGACTGATCCCCACGGTCAGCGCGGGTCACGACAGAGGCGATTCCTCTTCCCGACCACGGAGAGGGGACCTACATTCGCGGAGGGCCGATCGGCCCGGATTCCGCATCCCAAGGCTCAGGAAAAGGCATGTCTGACGTCAAGAAGGTCGGACTGATCGTCGGTCGGGAATGGAGCTGGCCGCCGGCGTTCATCGAGGAAGTAAACAGCCGGAACGAAGGGGTCGTGGCCGAATACGTGAAGCTCGGCGCGCCCACCATGAACGACCCCGCGCAGTACCGGGTCATCATCGACCGGATCTCGCACGAGGTCCCGTTCTACCGGGTTTTTCTGAAGCACGCGGTGCTCCGCGGCGTGACGGTCGTCAACAATCCGTTCATGTGGACGGCCGACGACAAGTTCTTCGGCGCCACGCTGGCCACGTCCCTCGGCCTTGCCAGCCCGAAGACGGTGCTCCTGCCCAACAAGGAGTACGTTCCCGGCATCGTTCACTCCGAAAGCCTCCGGAACCTGGCCTTCCCGCTCGACTGGCAGGCCGTCGTCGAGTACGTGGGCCTGCCCTGCATCCTCAAGGACGCGCACGGCGGCGGCTGGAAGGAGGTCTACGTCTGCCGGAGCCTCGAGGAGCTGCTTCACAACTACGACCGGTCCGGGCTCCTCACGATGATCGTGCAGGAGTTCATCGAGTGGGACGAGTTCGTTCGCTGCCTCTGCATCGGACAGGATACGATCTACCCGATCAAGTACGATCCCAAGGCGCGGAAATACCACGCGGAGCTGGATTTCCTGCCGAAGGCGCTGCATGACCGGGTGGTGGCGGACTCGCTGACCCTGGTCCGGGCGCTGGGCTACGACATGAACTCGATGGAATGGGCCATCCGCGACGGGATCCCGTACGCGATCGACTTCATGAATCCGGCGCCGGACATGGACATCTACTCGCTGACGCCGACCCACTTCGAGTGGGTCGTCAAGGCGATGGCCGACATGGCCATCCGCCTCGCCAAGGCGCCGCCGGCCACACCCCGACCTTCCTGGGAGGCGTTTCTCCAGGGCCGTCCCGTGCGGCCCGGCCCGGTATGACGGTTGCCGCCATCGAGTCCTGGCACGAGTCCCTCGCCGACCCGGTCGGCGGGGAATCGGGTGAGTGGCTCCACAGCGAACTGGCCAAGCGGGGCCTCATGTTCGGCGAGCGCCCGCTCTGTACGGTCCTCCGCCCGCGGTTCCTGAGCCATCAGCAGTACGACACCATGCGCCGCACCATCCGGGTGCTGCTCAAGGCGTTCGATGCCGCCCTCTCGGCGGCGCTGGCCGACCCGAAGGTGATGGACCAGTTCCATCTCGAGGACTGGGAGCGGACCCTCGTTCTCGAGGATCCGGGTTACGAGGCGTCGCCGTTGTCGCGGCTCGACGCGTTCTTCTCCGACGACGGCGAACTTCGGTTCACCGAGTACAACGCCGAAACGCCGGCGGGGTCGGGGTACAACGACGCGCTGACCGAGCTCTTCCTGGCGCTTCCGGCCATGCGGGACTTCCGGCGCCGCTACGTGCTCTCGCCGCTCCCGGCCCGCTACAACGTGCTGCACTCGCTGCTGCGGTCCCATCGACTGGCCACCGGCAGCCGCGACCGTCCCACGATCGCGATCCTCGACTGGCGCGAGGTCCCGACCCAGAGCGAGTTCCGGATCTTCCACGACTATTTCCGGTCGATGGGTTTCAGCTGCCTGATCGCCGACCCGCGGGACACCGAATACCGCCAGGGCGCCCTGTACGCCGCCGGCACCAAAGTCGACGTCATCTACAAGCGCGTCCTGATCAACGAACTGGTCAAGCACGGCGGACTCGACCACCCGGTCGTTCGCGCGGTGCGGGACCGGGCCGTCTGCATGGTGAACCCGTTCCGCTGCAAGGTGCTCCACAAGAAGGCGAGCCTGGCCGTCCTGTCCGACGAACGCAACCAGCACCTCTATTCGGCCGACCAGCGCCTCGTGATCGAGCGCTACGTTCCGTGGACCCGAGTCGTGGCGGAGCGCCGGACGGAAATCGAGGGACGGGAGATCGACCTGGTCCCCTTCCTCGCGGCCAATCGCGACCAGCTGGTCCTCAAGCCCAACGACGATTATGGCGGCGCCGGCGTGGTGCTGGGCTGGGAAGCCGGGCAGACGGAATGGGAGTCCGCCATCAGGAAGGCGCTGGCGGAGCCGCACATCGTGCAGCGACGGATCAGCCTGCCCAACGAGTTGTTCCCGAGCCTGGTGGACGGGAAGGTCGTGTACGCGGAACGGATCGTCGACACCGCGCCGATGTGCCTCGAGGGCGCGTTCGTGGACAGCGTCCTCACCCGGGTCTCCACCGCCAATCTGGTCAACGTGACCGCGGGCGGCGGCTCCACGATCCCCACCTTTCTGGTCGAGCCGCGGCTCTAACACCCGCGTCTGTCCCCCGCACCGAGGAGCCGATGAAAGCACCGAGCCTGACGATCGGGATCGAGGAGGAGTATCAGATCATCGATCCCGAGACCCGGGAACTGCGGTCGTACATCACCGAGATCCTCAAGGAGGAATCGGTCGTCCTCGGGGAGATCAAGCCGGAACTGCACCAGTCGATGGTCGAAGTCGGCACCAAGGTCTGCCACACGCCGGCCGAGGCGCGGGCGGAGCTGGTCCGGCTCCGGCGAATGGTGATGGAGCTGGCGGCCCGGAGCGGGCTCAAGGTCGTCGCGGCCGGCAGCCATCCGTTCTCGAACTGGATGCAGCAGGAGATCACCCCGCTCGAGCGCTACCTCGGCGTGCGCGAGGATCTTCAGGATCTCGCCCAGCGGCTCCTCATCTTCGGGACCCACGTCCACGTCGGGATCGAGGATCCGGAATTCCGGATCGAGGCGATGAACGCGGCCCGCTACATGATGCCGCATCTCCTCTGCCTCTCGACCAGTTCGCCCTTCTGGCTGGGCCGGAAGACCGGCCTCAAGTCGTACCGGACGATCGTCTTCCGGAGTTTTCCGCGGACCGGCATTCCCCGGCAGATCACCGGATGGAGCGAATTCGAGGCCACCGTCAACACGCTGGTCGAGACGGGCAGCATCCCCAACGCCTCGAAGATCTGGTGGGATGTCCGTCCGAGCTGGAGCTATCCGACGCTCGAGATGCGGATCTGCGACGTCTGTACCCGGGTCGACGAGGCGGTCTGCATCGCCGCATTGTTCCAGGCGATCGTCGCCAAGATCTGGCGGCTCCGGCGCGATAATCTCGGCTGGCGGCAATATCCCGCGGCCCTGATCGAAGAGAACAAGTGGCGGGCCTGCCGCTATGGGCTCGACGGCCAGTTGATCGACTTCGGGAAGAGCCAGCAGTTCCCGGCCCGGGCCCTCATCCGCGAGCTGGTGGAGTGGTTCATCGACGATGTGGTGGACGAGCTCGGCAGCCGCAAGGAGATCGAGTACGCCTTCAAGATCCTCGATGAAGGCACCAGCGCCGACCGGCAGCTGGCCGCCTTCGAGCGGACCGGGGACCTCAAGGCGGTGGTGGATCAGCTGATCCGGGAGACCGAGGAGGGGGTCGTCTGACGGTTGGCCCGGGGATTGCGGCCGGGGGAACCAGTCAGCGATTTTTCGCGTTGGAGAGAACGTGACCATGCGCTCAAGAGGACGCCCCGTCATCGGGGTCACTACCCAGACGCTTCAGGCCATCGACGGCATCCCGGAAGGGCTGCCCCACTCGGTAGTCATGAACCAGCGTTACTACATCTCGGTCACTCTGGTCGGGGCCGCGCCGCTGCTGATCCCGTTGCTCGACGACGAGCCGGAAGCGTTGCGGGCCGTCTACGAGCGGTGCGACGGCCTGCTGATTCCGGGCGGCGTCGACATGAATCCGACCTGTTTCGGCGAGGAGCCGCATCCCAAGCTGGGCCGGATCGACCCGGCCCGCGACCGGGTCGAGCTGCTGCTCACCGAGTGGGCCATCGAGGACAAGATGCCGCTGCTCGGGCTCTGCCGCGGGCTTCAGGTCATCAACGTCCACCTCGGCGGGACCCTCTACCAGGACCTCGAGTCCCAGTTCGAGAGCGCCCTCAAGCACGACTACTTCCCGAACTACGGGTTCGAGCGGGACCACCTCGCTCACGAGGTCACGCTGACCCGGGGCTCCCGGCTCCAGCATCTCCTCGAGATGGACCGAATTCAGGTCAACAGCATGCACCACCAGGGCCTCAAGACCCTGGCCTCGGCGCTCGCCCCGACCGCGGTGGCGCCCGACGGCCTGATCGAAGCCGCCGAGGGCACCGATCCGGAGCACTTCCTGGTCGGGGTCCAGTGGCACCCGGAAGTGTTTGAGCTGACCGACCCCCACACCCGGCACCTGTTCCGGAGCTTCGTCGAAGCCGCCGACCGTTTCGGTCGTCGTTAGGGTCGAACGCTTCCCCGCTGCCGGCCGACCGGATTTGCTCCGGTCGGCCGGTTTCGTTTTCCGCTGTCCTTGCGGATCCGGCGCCAGACGTCACCTTGAGCATGGCGCGTGTCTTGCCCCTCTGCGCCACCGGCCAGTCACGCGAACCGATGCCGATGTTCCCGAAACGCTCCGGGCAGCCGAGGGTTGGGTTGTCGAATTCCTTGTTTGTCACCGTGATCACGGCGCTCGCGTTTTGCGGATCGTCGGTCGCCGCGGCGCAGGTTCCTGCACTTGCGGCGTCCGTCACGTCGAGCGCGGTGATCGAATACGCGGCAAACGAAAGCGGCGGACGGATCCGGATTACCAGTCCGGCTCCAGATTCGGTGGCCGTCGAGGCCGCCCGGGCCGTCCTGTTCGAAGAAGCGGCTGCATTTCGGCGCGGGGACTTGAAGGCGTTGAAGCTGGTTCGGAACGACCTGCCGACCATGCAGATTCTGGCATCCCGTCGAGGGACGATACGGTGCACGGTCCGGCTCAACCCCCGCGGCGGCGATCTGGTACTGTTGAGCGATGACAGCGCCGTCGTGGCCGCCATCCATCAAATGCTGTCCAGCGAGCCGCCCCGAAGCGCATCCTATTAGCTTCGGTTCATGATTTGGTTCGTCGCCTTGGGCGGGGCCCTGGGAAGCGTTGCGCGCTACCTGCTCGGCACCGTCTTCGAGGCGCGATCGACCGCTCCCTTCCCGACCGGCACCCTGGTCATCAACGTCACCGGCTCGCTGCTGCTCGGACTCGTCGTCGGCTTCTCGCTGGCGGGGCCGGGGCTCACCCGTGAGGCGCGGGCGCTGCTCGCGACGGGGCTCTGCGGCGGGTATACGACCTTCTCGACGTTCAGTCTCGACGTGATCCGGCTGCTGGAAGTCGGCGACTACCGGCGGGCCGCGGTCTACGCGGTGCTGAGTCTGGTGCTGTCGCTGGCGGCCACGGGGGCCGGACTCGCCATCATGAAACAGGTCCGCTGAAGCCTTTCAAGCGCCCGTGGACGGCGGCAGAAGGCCGGTGTGCCGGTTCGAGCGTCCCCTAACGGTTGGCCGCCCGGTAGCGCTCCAGCAGCTCCCGAACCCGGTCCAGCGGCAGGGCCTCTACGGTGGCCGACCGGCTCCGGACCGTGGTCGCCTGGAACAGCGAGTTGTAGATCGCTTCCTCGGTCGCTTCGACCACGCCCTCGAACAGCCCTGACATCTCGCCGTTCTCGACCTCGCGCCGCGCCGTCCGGATCGAGTCGGTCGGGTTGAGCGGCCGGCGGACGGCCGGGTGAGTGGAGAAGGCGATCACGTAGTCGCCCGACCCGTTCCCCATGAAGCCGCCGGTGCGCCCCATGCCGAGAAGGGCCCGGCTCGCGAGCCGGCGGAGGTTCCGGTCGTCGATCGGTGCGTCGGTCGCCACCACCATCATGATCGAACCCCCGCCCTGATCCGAGCGGACGTCGCGCTGGAACGAGTATCGGCCCAGCTCGCGGCCGACCGGAACGCCGAGGATCTGGAGAATCCCGCCGAAGTTCGTCTGCACCAGCACGCCCACCGTCCAGCCGCCGGCACTCGCCGGCAGGACCCGCGACGAGGTGCCGATCCCGCCCTTCCAGCCGAACGCCGCCGTGCCGGTGCCCGCGCCGACCGTGCCTTCCGCCACCGGTCCGCTCGCGGCGGATTCGAGGGCGTGGCGCACCTGGGTCGGCGTGATCGGCCGCTGGCGGATGGCGTTGAGGCCGCCGTCGTTGGTTTCGCCCACGACCGGGTTGATCGAGCGGACCTCGCCCATGCCCGGCTGTTCGAGCAGCCACCCGACCATCGCGTCCGCGGCGCGCCAGACGCAGAGGGTGCAGGTGAGGAGGATCGGGGTTTCGAGTTCGCCCAGTTCGCCGACCTGGGTGACGCCGACGAGTTTGCCGTAGCCGTTGCCGACAACCATCGCGGCGGGGACGCGGTCGAAGAAGACGTTGCCGGGATGGGGAAGAATCGCGGTGACGCCGGTGCGGACCGAGTCGCCCTCGATCACGGTCGTCTGGCCGACCCGGACGCCGGCGACATCGGTGATCGCGTTGTTGGCGCCCGGGCGGAAGATGCCCGGCGCGACACCGAGGTCCCGGGCGCGGGCCCGTTGCTCCTGCGCTTCGAGAGGAGCGGGCCGACCGACGAGCATCGAGACGATACCGCGGCTGAACCGCTCCCCGTGCGATACCGGGCCGGCCGGATCGAGTTCGAACGGTCCGGGCTGGACGGCTACTGCGAACAGGAGGGCCAGGAGCCGAAGGCACGGCGACGACCGGGGCCGTTCAGGCGGTCTCGGCTGGATGGCGACGGGGGTCATCACGAGGGGCATCGGACGGGCTCCGGCGGCAGGGTTCCCGTTGGACCGGGGCAACATTCGGTTGTGGCGCCGCTCACATTTTCGCAGCGTTCCAGGGCGACCTCCGATCACGCTCCTGCAGCGCACAGCCTTGAAAAACAACAACTTGCGAAAGGCGGCGGCGCTCGCGGAGGACCGGCATACCGCTTGCTTTTCCAGGTGGTGAGCGCCGGTGCGAACCGGTACTCATCCTTCCCGGTTCGGCCTGTCTCCCCCCAGGTCCGAGCCATTTCCCCAGGCGAAGCGTCGGATCTCCCCAGATCCGGCGCTTCGTCCTTTTCAGGGGCGGAGGACGATCTTCCCGTAGGCGCCCTGGTTCATCACCTCATCGTGCGCCCGCGGGGCCTCGTCGAACGACCATTCCTGCCGGATCACCGGCACCAGCACGCCCTGCTCCAGCCCCTGCACCAGTTCGGCGTAGACCGGGGCGAGATCGTCCATCGTCGCATTCCACATCGAGAGGCCGAGGATCGCCCCGTTGCCCCGCATGGTCTTCCGGGGATCGATCTCCACCCGGCCCCGGCTTCCGATCACCACGATGCGGCCGCGGGGCGCCAGCATGTCGAGATCGTGATCGAGGTTCACGTTGGCGAGCATCTCGAGGATCACGTCGGGCCCGCGGCCATTGCTCGCGGCCGCCTTGATCTGATCGTAGTAGAGCGCCTCGCGGTGGCTCACCGCGAAGTGGGCGCCGTTCGCCTTCACGAGATCGAGACCCTCGGGGCTGCCCGCCGTGCCGATGACCTTGAGGTCCTTCCACCGGGCGAGCTGCAGGGCCGCGATGCCGACGCCCCCGCTGGCGCCGTGCACCAGAACGATTTCGCCCGGCCGGGCCGCGGCTCGGTGGAACAGGGCCAGATGCGCCGTGGCGTAGGGGATGCCTAACGCCGCGCCTTCGGCGAAACCGGTGTTCGCCGGCAGGCGGAAGACGTGCTCCGCCGCGCAGAGGGCGTACTCCGCGTAGGCGCCGGCCGGGCGGCCCAGCGCGGTGCCGTGGAAGAACACCCGGTCGCCCTGCTTCCAGGTCGTCACCCCCGATCCGACGGCGGAGATCGTGCCGGCCCCATCCGAGCCCGGGATGTAGGGGAGCGTGGGCAACATCGCGTAGCGCCCGCTCCGGATGTAGGTATCCACCGGGTTGACGCCGGCGGCCTCGACCTTGACGACGACCTCTCCGGGCCCCGGTTCGGGCGTCGGCACCTCCTGAACCACGAGCATGGCCGGATCGCCGAACTGATTCACTACGACGGCACGCATGGCTACCGCTTTCCTTGGCGGAGGTAGGCGTCGTTCTTTTCGAGCCAGTCGTCCCGCCGGGGGCTGAACATGTCGGTGACCACGGTGTCCTCGACCGCGGTGGCCTGATGGGGCACCATCGCCGGGATCCGGAGCACCGAGCCGGCCGGCACCTCGAAGGTTTCGGACCCGACCTCGAGGCGGAGGTGGCCGGAGCGAACCCAGGTCAGCTGCTCTGCCGGGTGCTGGTGCGTCGGCACCACGACGCCCTTGGCGAGGCGGAGATCCGCCAGGGTGGCCCGTTCGCCGGTGGCGAAGATCCGTTCGATCCCGTCGGTGATCCGCTCGGTCGTCACGTCGGCCCAGCGGTAGAGCGTGGCCGGGTTGGCGCCCGTGGCCGCTTTCTCGTAGCCGGCCGGCTGGGTGGGCGGCGCGTTGAAGTACGAGTCGGTCCGCGCGAGCCAGTCGTGCCGGATCGGGCTGAAGACGTCCATTTCGTAGGTATCCTCGAGGGCCACCGCCTCGTGGGGCACCTTCGAGGGAATCACCAGCAGCTGCCCGGGTCCCACCACGATCGTCTCGCCGCCGATGATGAACTTGAGGGCGCCCGAGAAGGTGAAGGAGAGCTGCTCCGCCTCGTGGGAGTGGAGCGGGACCACGGTGCCCTTCTCGAGCCAGACGTGGGCCGCCATCACGTGCTCCCCGGTGATGATCTTGCGGCCCAGCTGGGCGGTCACGGCTTCTTTGGGGAGGTCGTCCCACCGGAAGAGGCGGGGGGTGCCGAGGTCCATGGCGGTCGTCTTGATGAGGGTGAGGGTCTGTCGGGGATAGTATCTACCGGCGCGGTCCCGGCGCAAACCCCTTGCGGCGGTGGAGCCCGGCTGGGAACGCCCCGTCGGCGTGAGCCCGGAGGCCCGCCGCCGTCGCGTCTCTGAACGGCTTCCCTTCCGAGACCAATTGATGCGCCGGAACTACACCCTGGCCTGCCTTGTCGTCCTTGCCGCCGTTCAGGTCGGGTGCGGTGGCGGCGACGCCGCCATTGCTCCCAATCCGCCTGCACCGCCTCCAGTGCTGCCGCCACCGCCACCACCGCCCCCGCCGAGTCCCGTGGAGGTCGTGCTCGAGGCGCCGCTGGGGCCCGGGGGCGGTACCCTCAAGGTCGCCAAGGCAGGGAGCCCCCTCTCCGGGCTCACGATCACCGTGCCTGGCGGCGCGTACCCGGGCACCTCGCAGTGGTCCGTCAGCGAGATGAAGGAGGTCCGGCCGACCCTTCCGCCCAAGACCAGGCAGGTCGGCGCAACCATCCGGATCCGGAACGGCCTCGGATTCGCCGCCACGCCGTTCCGGGTGGCCATTCCGGTCCGGATCGGGAGAGACTCCGCCGTCGCCGCCTTCTTCCGGGATCCAGGTACGGGAACCTTGGAGCTGATCCCGGCGGCAGCCCGGACGGACAGCGCTCTGGTCGTCGTGACGCAGCACGTCTCGGCCGCCCAGATGGTCGTCCCCGAAGGCATCGGTGCCGCACTCCGTACGGCGGCCGCGGCTGATGAACCTCCGGCGGGCGAGGTGGAGATCGTGCTGGTCGGCGCAGCGCTTGCCGACCTTCAGGTCCTGATTCGAACGTCCTTCGTGCCGGGCGTGGACGACTGGGACTTCGTCAACCGCGGCTCGGTTCTCGCCCCGGGCGGATACTGTGCCGGGTCGACGCTGTCCGCCCTGCACCACCATTACACCCGGAAGGCTGCCCACGGCGCGCTCAACGGCCGCTACGACGAAGTCGGCACCCTGGACCAGGACAACCCCGAGGGGATCCGCCTCGCGTCCATGGTCCAGGTGACCGGCGACTGGGCCGGCAACGCTCCCCGAATCCGTCTTCAGATCATCCAGGAAGCGTTGGCGGAACTTCGGCAATCCGTCGGCGGCCCCGACTGGGTCGTGACCCAGGCGGCAACCCTGGCGCTCGCCATGTTGACGACCGGCCGGGCCCAGGCCCTGGGCATCTACGATCCGAACTGGGAGAACGGTCACTCGATCGTCGCCCAGGCGATCGAACCCAACGGAACCGGCGGCCGGATCTACGTGTCCGATCCCAACGTCCCCGGCGAGGAACGGGTCATCGAATTCAGCAGCGACGCCGTGACTCCGTTTCTGTTCGCTGCGAACGCCGAGCGCTCGCCGGAGCCGTACTCGCACCTGGTGGTGATGGGAGTGAGCGCTCTGGTCGACTTCAGCCGGTTCGAGTCGTTCTGGGCCCAGCTCGAGGCCAAGACGATCGGCGACGACCGGTTCCACCCGGTGACGTTCGAGTATCGGGACCCCGCGGATACGGTGTGGCGCCCCGTCGCCGGGCCGATCAAGACCGGGAGCGGCAAGGTCACGTTCCGGACGCTCTGCCCCGGCTGCGTAGTGGGCCGGGGCCCGGCCAGCGAGAACATCGACCGGGCCTTCACCGGCGTGTACCGCATCGACGGGGCCTATGTGGGGGATGACCGGGACGACACGGTTCCGGGCACGGATGTCAGCCTCACCCTCGGGGCCCATCGGCTCGGCGTCAGCCATCGGGTCAGCCATGACGACCCGGCGATCAAGGAGTGGCTCTTCTCCCACTTCTCGATGGCCGACGTGGAACGAGTTCCGTTCCGGATCCAACGGGACCGTTTCCAGGCCATCATCGGCCAGGAGATCACGTTCTCGGCCCTGAACGAGGGGCTCGGTGGTCCCGACTCGAAGTACCGCTTCGTACTGGACGCGGACACGGTCGAAACCCCGTTTGCGAGCCCGCGGGCGGTGCACCGGTTCCTGACCAAGGGCGGCCACCTCGCCAAGCTCGAGCTGCTCGAACCGAATGGCCGACGACTCGCTGTGGACTCGTTGTCGCTCGGAATCAGCGAGGGGTACCACTGGCGAATGGAATGCGTGGACCTCGACTCGGACGCGCCGAGCGGCAGCTTCACCGGGGCCCAGGCCGGCGCCTACCAGCGCTGGGTGGGGAACCTCGAGAGGGTCGCCGCCACGCCGACCGACGGCTTTCTGTCGCTCCTGACGCCGAACACCGCGCGCCAGTTCGGCTCCTTCTTCGTGGTCACCGCGGCCGGGCAGGGGGCCACCGCCAGGGCGCTGCCGCTCTTCCCCGCCGACTCGACGCATTCGCCCAAGCTCGAAGCCCGGGTCTACATCGGGTCCGCCTTCGAAACGCCGGGCGGCCGTCCCGGTTTCTCGCTGACCTACGGCGGCGCCGTTCGCGACAACATCTACGGGGCCGAGATGATCACTCGGCTCGAATTCGCCGTCAGCGGGCAAGGCTGGGGCCGAGGCACCTTGAGAGCATCGGTGTCGGGTACGTCACCCGAGGCGACGATCCGTTTCTACGCCCGGAAGATCTGGGAGCCGAATCCGGCGCCCGCACCGCCGTGTACCTTCGGGAGCGACTGGTAGCTCGGCCGCCGCGCCTGCGTCGGCCCGGCTTCCGGCCGACTGCGTCGTTGGCGGGGGTCGGGCCAGCGGCGTAACTTGAGCCATGCTTGCACTCGAACTTGCCGATTTCCGCGCCGCCAGGTCCCGCATCGCACCCCACATCCATCACACCCCGCTGCTCGGCAGCCGCCAGCTTTCGGCGGCCACCGGGTACGACGTGCGACTCAAGGCGGAACTCTTCCAACGGGTCGGTTCCTACAAGATCCGCGGCCCGCTCAACAAGTTCACCTTCCTGACCGAGGAGGAGAAACGCCGCGGCGTCGTCTGCTCCTCGGCCGGCAACCACGCCCAAGGCGTGGCACTCGCGGCCCAGGTGCACGGGATCCGGGCCGTGGTCTGCATGGCGGAGAACGCCACGCCGGCCAAGATCGCCGCGACGAGAGGATACGGGGCGGAGGTCGTCCTTCACGGGCAGATCTGGGACGAGGCGAACGAGAAGGCGCTCGAACTGGTGCGGACCGAGGGGCTCACCTACATCAGCCCGTTCGACGACGACAAGTTGATCGCCGGTCAGGGCACGCTGGGACTCGAGGTGGTGATGGACTGGCCGGAGATCGACGCCATCGTGGTGCCGATCGGCGGCGGCGGGCTGATTTCGGGCGTGTCGATGGCGGTGAAGAGCCACAATCCGAAGATCCGGGTCATCGGGGTCGAGTCGTCCGACGGGCCGGCGATGAAGACGAGTCTCGAAGCGGGCAAGGTCGTCACCATCGACTGCAAGACCGTCATTGACGGGCTGCGGGTGCGCACCGTCGGACAGCACACGTTTTCGGTCTGCCAGCGCTACGTGGACGAGGTGGTGGCGCTGCCGGACCGCCAGATTTTCGATGCGATGCTCTGGGTCATGGAGCGGTGCAAGCTGATGATCGAGGGCGCGGCCGCGGCACCGGTGGCGGCGATGCTCAATGGGCTCATCACGCTGCCGGCAGGGTCGAAGGTGGTGGGGGTGTTGAGCGGAGGAAATCTCAACCTCGATCAACTGCGGGGCCTGACCTGGAACTGACGCCGCAGCGGGTGTCCGCTGACGCGCCATTGTCTGTAACTGAGGTGCCCGATGACTGAGCCGCCTTCGAACAGGCGCAGCCGCCGCGAGTTCCTGGCCGCGAGCGCGTTTGCCGCAAGCGCGCTGACCGTTCAGCCGGACCTGCTCCGCCGCCTCAGCCGCACCGACGACCGGCCGATGCTGACCTTGGCCCTTCGCGCCGCGCGGTGGATCGAAAAGAGCACCCACCGCGAAGGCGCCGGCCTCCGCTGGCCCGCCGACCCTCGTCGCCCCGAAAGCGTCGACTTCGACTTCTACAACGGGATGCCGGGCGTGGTGCTGTTTTTCGCCCTCCTCCACGACGCCACCGGCGACCCGCACTGGCTCGAACTCGCTCGCGGGGGCGGAGACAGCCTGATCGCCGCCCTGGACGGCGGTACACTCGACGCCGGCCTCTACATCGGCCTGGCCGGTATCGGGTACACGCTCGACACCCTCGCCGCGGTCGGCGCCAAGGGCCCGTACCGCGAGGGGGCCGACCGCGCCTGGCGCGAGATCGTCCGGCGCCAGAACCTCGCCGGGCTCTGGGGCGAGTCCTACGACATCATCAGCGGCGGTGCCGGCACCGCGCTCGGCCTGCTGGCAGCCGCGAAGACTCGAAGGGATCCGACTCTCGTGGCGGCGGCCACCCGCGCCGGCGCGGCACTGCTCGCCGCAGGCGAGACGGATCACGGCGGCCTGATGTGGTTCCCGGCCGGCAACTTCCGGCGGAACTACCCGAACTTCTCGCACGGTACCGCCGGCGTCGGGTACACCCTCGCCACCCTGCATCAAGTGACCGGCGAGGACCGGTTCCTCCAGGGTGCCCTGGCAGCCGCCCGATATCTCGACGGGGTAGCCACCCGGGCAAACGGCACCGCAAAGATCTTTCACCAGAGCGGCGGCGGAGAGGAACGGTTCTACCTCAGCTGGTGCCACGGGCCGGTCGGCACCTCCCGGCTGTTCTATCGGCTTCACCAGATCACCCGCGAGAAGCAGTGGGCGGACTGGGTGGATTCGCTGGCAGGCGCGGTGTTCGCCAGCGGGATTCCGGAACAGCGGACGCCGGGGTTCTGGAGCAACATCAGCCAGTGCTGCGGGAACGTCGGGGTCGGCCAGTTCTGCATCGATCTGGCCCGTTACCGACCGAGCGCCGGCCTGGCGGCGTTTCAGCAACGCGTGGTGACGGACACAATGCGCCGCGCGACCGACGACTCGAACGGGCTGCGCTGGATTCAGGCGGAGAACCGGACCCAGCCTGACAACCTGATGGCGCAGACCGGGTTCATGCAGGGGGCCGCGGGCGTGGGAACCTTCCTCCTCCAGGCCGATGCGCTCGCCCGGAACCAGAGCTGGGGCCTGAGCCAACCGGATACGCCGTTCCACCGCGGCTGAGCGGTCTCGAGTGCACAAATGGCGTTCTCTGCCCGGAACAGGGCCGCGGTCACATTGGCGTGACTCGCAAGACCACGACTCGCGGAGCCTCGCCGTTCCTCTTCCCTCACGCCGAGCACGGTTTCCGGCCCGACGGCGACAAGTCGAACCCCCCTCGGGCTAGTCATCTCGCTTCGGCCTCCTGTGCCCGGATCGACAATGATCCAGGCATTCCAGTCCATCCTGCCCTGGGAGTGAAGGCGAAGCCACGCCCGGCCATCCGGGGCCGAAAGCGCTTTCCGCTACCCCACCCCGCGACGACGGCCGAATCAAGGCCGATCGAACGGCAGTTGCCGATAGGGCAACGCCAGCGCGTTGCTTCGCTGGACCAGAGAGCACCCGAACAACGCTGTCGACGGTCCGCGTGACCAGAGCCTCGGTAACGGTGACGGGTGGCACTTCGAGCAATGCAACGCCGGTGGTGTCGCCGGCCGGCCCAAGCCGCAGAACCCTCACCTCACCGGAGCCAGCGCCCTTACTGACCACCATCAGGTGCCGCCCACCAGGGTCAACCGCCGAAAGGACACGGTCCACAAACGGCTGCGCCAAGTCAAAGGCGCCCGGTCCCGCGGCGATTCTCAAGGCAAGATCTTCGTCAACCCAAGTGGCAATTGTCCTGGGGGCCTCACCCTCAGCAAGACGTACCACTGAGGTGGTCCGCCTCTTCGAGCCAGGCCCCCGAACGGACGACCCGTCATTCTTGAATACCAGGACCGAACCGTCCTCCGTCATCGCCGCCGGCCCGACAACGCTGAGCTGACGGGTGCGGACCGTCCGGTAGTCGGCGCTGAAGGTTGTCACCCGTCTGAGCATCGGGTCGGAAACCCACACGCCGTCGCGGCCCCGCCCTATGAGGAGCGGAAGCCGGAATTCGCCGGGCCCGTCGCCAGCCCGTCCAACCCTCGCGACGAATGTTCCGCTCGCGGTGAAGCGAAGGAGCGCGCGTTCGCCCAGATCGCTGACCAGGAATGTACCGTCATCCAACGCGAGCACCCCACTGACCCTCGACAGCGAATACCCGGGTCCGTCGCTTGGAATCTCAGCCACAACTGTCATCTGCGACCGAGCCTGTCCTCCGGGCTGTACGACGGACGGCGACAACACCGTGGCAGCAATCAAGAGAATCGGCACACGCGTCAAACTGGTCCTCCATCTGACAAATGGCGCAATAGCCACGGCGACCTCCGGACCCTAGGGACACCTAGCTAGCTAGCTAGGCGATTCCAAATCCGCTCGTCAGAATCGTCCGGGGGGGCGCCTGTACCCCCCAGAAATCCCTCGTTGCCTGACGCAGGGTGCGCTCGCCGTCTGTCCCGGCAAGTACCTCTGCGAGGCGCACGGCCAACCTTGCGGCCGATCCCAGCATCGGCGCACCCGTCAGCGCAGCCATGATGTCATCTGGCCGGCTCCACGAACCGATCCGCCGGTAGGCAGCCCAGGTCTCATCAAATCGTCTCGGGCTGTTGCGCCTCGCCCAACTCAGAGCGACGGCCGCGCCGACGGCGGTTCGCAGCTCGAACGCCCCCTTGCCGATGACCTGGCACCCGGATCCCCAGTAGACCCCTGTCAGTGCGCGCACGAGTCGGTAGGTGAGCCCCTCGACATCGCCGGCCACCGCATCGCGCAGGAGGGTCTCATCGATTTCGATGGCAGTTCTGAGTAGGTCACCGGGTGCAAACGGGCGGTCATCCTGACAAATCATGACTGCGTCTGGAGGGGAGATGCCGAAGTGCTCCCCGCACGGCGTCGAGCGCGGCGCAAACGCCGCGGCGAAACAGGGCGAGATGGGGTCGAAGCCGTTCAGCGAGCGCCTCGCTCAACCAGATGGAACTTCCGGCGTACTCCAGCTCCAGCGGGTGTTCGTCCACGAAGAGAGCCCCGGCCAGGACTTGTCCACCAGAGATCGACCCATCCAACGTACGAACAAATGCGGAATTGAGAAATCGGAGGTTCTCATCGACGACTACTGCATAGGTGGGCGCCGCCTTGCCACCGGGTGGGCTTGGGACCCATGAGTAGGCGCCGTCGCGAAGCAGGTTCGTCGGAAGCATGAGGATGTTCGGCGACGCTGGTTCGTTGGGCCGCCACACGAATTGATACTTCAGGACGCCACCTTGAGTGCGCCGCCAATCCGCGGGGCCGAAAAAGATCCCCAGCCAATCTTGTTCACCATCCAACTCTGGAACCGTGTTCAAGTGCTCGAGGAGAAACGGCGACCCGGTCAGGTCCGCAGCCACCATGCCAGCCTCAACAGGCTTGGTGGTGCGAATCGACTGTTCGACTTGAAAAACGATGCCGTCTCCTCCAGGTGTCAGTTCGACCCGGCAGTCCCCAAGCTCGATGCCGGGCGTCAGCCGCCGACGAAGGTGAGCGTAGCGAGTCCGCCTCTGTCGCTCCCCGAAGATGCGTCGTACTAGAGACTGATGCGGTTCAACCGGCAAGAGGTGGGTCATCGTATCCGAAGCTCGAGGAAGTACCCCTGAAGTCAGCGCGGCCGAGGCGGAGAGGTCGGGCGCCGGCCTGGTCCGATCCGGCCGCTGTCACCCGCGCAGCCGTAGGCCAGCCGCACGACCTCCAATTCCTCCAGGCCGTCGGCGCTCTCGGCAAGCCGGAAGGCCCACTCCGCCCTGCTCGAAGGTAGGTACGCACCATCGAACCCGAACGATGCGGCAACGGTATCGCGCCGAAGATCGATCACATCAAGCACCGTCTCATAGTTCGCCAGCATGGCGGCGAGGCTGAACCGCGGTCGTTCGCCCCCGGATACGGCACCTTTCCACTCCGGGGGCATCCAGCGCCCCTTCGATGCGGCCGTTGGACGAATCGAGTACACCCAGAGCAGCGAATCCCCGGCGACCCTTAGTCCAACGACTCCCGGGTGCAGCATCATTGGTACGGCTCGATCATCCTCCACGGACGGCACCCAGTCTTTGAACCACGTCGGGCGGGCCCTCAGCGTCCTGACGAGCACGCCGCGCGCGGTCCACTCCTCCACGCTGAACCGGTGCGGTCGAGTGACAAAGACCGTGCGCCGCCCAAGACCACCCTCCCGGAGACCGAGACCCGGATGGGTACCCGGCCGATTGGTGGACTCGGTGTCGCCAAACGACGCGATGAGGTTGCCGGTGGAGCCGATCTGGTGGACGGGGAGGCCGGTGGACCTCGGCGTCGGTCCGGCGCCGTTCACGTACAGCGAGCCGTCGCTACCGAGGCCGAGAATCCGTTGGACGGAGAGCGGGAGGGCCGTCGATCGCACGAACCTGAGGTCGGGGCTCAGGACGGACCATCGTCTCAACTGGCGGTCGAACACGTGGACCGAGTCGCCGACACCCTGCAGGGCACCCAGCGGCGCAGCGAACTCACCCGGCCCCGAACCCCGCCCGCCCACGCGCCCCTGAAACGCGCCCTGGGCAGAATACACCTCCACTGCCCCCGGATCACCTGCCGGGGCCACCAGGAACCTCCCGCCCGCCAGCGGAGTCACTCCCGGCAGCCAGCCCTGGCTCCACGGCCTGCCGCCGCCCGAACCAAGCCGGACAGCAGGCAGAGCAACGATCCGACACTCGGGCGGTGTCGCCGCCCGCGCCGAGGGACGCTGACCGGAGTGTTCCGTTTCGCCAGCGAAGCCAAGTGCCGGCAGGCAGACCAGAACGGTCAGGAGGCATTTGGCGAAACTTGGGCGCATGGCCGAGTCTGCGATACTGAACGGGGGTGAAGGTCAGAACGTGCTGGGCCAAGAGACACGCCCGACCAAATCGTGCTACCGGACCTTGACCTTTGCGGAAACGACCGGCAACCCCGAGGGCAGGGCCGTCGAATGCACCCAGTAGTCGCCTGGCCCACTCTCAACCCGAGTGGCGCCATGCCCCCAGGCGCTGTCTCCCGGTTGCAGCACCACCCGCATGCTGCTTGCGACGCAATATCGCACAAACCCGCTCCACGGTTCGACGGCCGTTTTCCCACGGGTGACGGTGTACTGCAGCCAGCAGGACGGGAAGACCACTGAAACGGAGTCCGGCCCGAGATTCCGAATCGTGGTCGTCACCTCGATGCGTTCTCCCGAATGCACGACCGCCGGCTCGACGCGGGTGGCAACCACGAGGGAGCCAACCGTCTGGGACGGCGTGAAGAGCTCCCCGCACGCAGTCAGCAGGACGCCGACCACAACAACCGAACGGATGGACAGATTGGCCTCCCGTAGCCCTCACCCATAGTTATTGCCACCGTGATCTCCTGGCAACTGGCCATGCGGCGCACGAACCGGTAGGCCTGTTCCTGGCTCTTGACCCGGCCGCATGACGAATCGGTTACGGCCGCCCCACCAAACCCGCCCAGCTTGGACCATGCCGAGTTGCGCCATGTCCAAAACGGCCACCGAACCGCGCCCTTGGGGATAGCCCCACCCCAAGGACACCCAGTGCGACTTCTCGAATTGGCCGGCCCGGGCCGATCCCGGTACGTGCTTCCCGCGACCCTGGCGGCTCTCCTCTGCGGCTGGACCGCACCGGCCGCCGCCCAGACCCACGAGCCCGCCGTCTCGTTCCACAGCCTCCTGCGCCAGATCCCCTCGGTCAAGAACGGCCAGCCGAGCTGGAGCGTCAATTTCGCCGACATCCTGTTCGCCCCCGCCGGCAACTTCACGGCCAAGGTCCTCCTCAAATCGGGCGATGAGACCCTGGCCGAGTTCCCCGCGACGATCTCCCAGCGGGTCGGTACGATCGCCCGGATCCGGTGGAAGTTCGCCTTCACGCCCCTCGGCACGGCCGACGGGCCCCGCTCACTCGAAGTGCTCGTCGACGACCGACTGGTGGGCAAACTGGAGCTCGCGGTCCGGAAGACCGGCAGCGGCGACGCGTTTGGCACCGGCGACCAATTCGACCTCGAGGGTCCCTGGTCAACCCATGGCCAGCTCGTCTACTCGACCAAGGACGGCGACCAGCAACGGATCCAGTTCGTCTACTGGGCCAAGCAGAGCGACCTCGGCGGGCCGAAAAAGGGCATGCTGGAGCTGGTGATGCGCCGCGGCGCAAAGGTACTGGCCACGGCCAGGCCGAGGGAAATCAGCTATCCGGAATACCTTCGGATGGAGCAGCCGCTGCTCAAGCCGGACGGCAACGCGCTGATGGCGCCGGACCTCGCCGGGATGGCCGGCCCATTCGTCGTCGAAGTCAAACACCAGGGCAAGGTCATCCGGACATTCTCCGGAGCGATCGCGGACGGGAAATTCGTCGCGCACGAGCGGAGCAACCTCGACTACGCGGACCGCACCCGGTTCCTGTCCCCCCGGGAAATGAGCGGCGGCGGCGGCAGTCTGTCCGAGGACCTCTACACCTGGGTCACCACGGCCAAGTAGCGCCCCGCCCCGCTCAGTTCGGAAGGATCCGCGCCACCCGGGTGGGATGAATCGCGGGCGAGGCCCCGACGCAATCCAGACCGCCCCGGTCCGCGGGTCGATCGTCAGATGTCGCATCGACGCCCCGCGGGTCGGCACCCGGATCGTCTCGATCCGCCGATCCCTCGGCGTGTAGTGGTAGACCACGTCGGCCGCTGCGGTACCGATCCAGACGCTCCCATCCGTGGGACTCACCCGAGCCACATACGGCAGCGAGTTCGGAATCGGCAGTTCGACCCGCTCGAACTGCCGCGTCCGGGGATCGAGCCGGAACAGCGCCGACCCGCTGTACGACGGAATCCAGAGGATCCCGTCCGGGCCAACGTCGAACCGGCGCGGGCCGGCATCCCGCTCCGGCAGGGCGATCGAATCCCAGCGCCCGGTCCGCGGGTCGAACGACACCAGTCGGCTTCCATGCAGCAGCGACACCCACACCACGCCATCCGGCCCCACCCGCAACTCGTACGGAATCGGGCTCGGCCCGATGGCGTCGCCCCGGGGCAGCGGTCCGGTTTCGACCCGGAGGCCGAGGGCGGGACCCGGCGTGACTCGCGCGAGCCGGAGCGAGTCCACCGCGAAGTGGTCGTTTGCCCACACCTGGCCGTTCGCCCCGACGCCGATGCTGTGCGCATAGCGACCGAAATCGGCGAAGTCCCAGCGATCGGCACCCGGGCGGTAGCGAGCCACCTTGCCGGGGCCGCCGAGCAGCACCCACCAGTCGCCGCCCCGGTCGACCTCGATTGCGCGCGGGTTGGCATTCGGAACGGGAATCGGAATCGTCGTGATCCCGCCGGTCGCGGGGTCGAGCACCAGGAGCCGATGGGTGAACATGCCCGTCACCACGACTCCCCCGGAGGAATCGACCGCCACGTCGTGCGGCAGGTCGGGTCCCGGCAGGTCGTACTCCGTCACCGTGAATCCCGTGGCCGCCTGCGGCGCCTCGGCCGGTTCGGCCCGACCTCGGTTGTGGCGCAGCAGCCAGGCCACGAGGTCGAGTTCGCCGGGCGCCCCGCCGATGATCGGAAAGCCCGACTGCGGCCCGAAGTTGGTGAGCATTCGATCCACGTCGGTGTGCCACGCGTCGGCGGGTCTCGGCACCCCGTTCCGGAGTGACCGGGTCTCGTTGAACTGATGACACCCGGTGCAGTCGAGAATGAACCACCGGCGCTCCCGTCCCTCGGGAAACTGGTTGAGCCACGCGGCGGAGGAGTGCAGCGGCGTCGAGCGCGGCCGCGCGCTCAAACGGACGATCGGACCGGCCACGGCATCCGTCGCTGGAGCCCCCTCGAAGCGGGGATCATCGACGCCAACGCGGAAGGGCCCGTGGTCCGGAACCGAGATCGTGAACCGACCGCCGGCGTCGCTCACTGCGGCATGCCGCACCTCGCGCCCCGCCCGGGCCGCGACCACCATGACCCCGCCGACGGGCCGACCCGCCCCATCCGCCACCACGCCCGACAATACCGGACCCGGAGCCGGCGGCGCCGAGAGGACAAGCGCCGCCGACGCGGCCAGGATGATCGTTCTCATTCTCAATCCTACGGGACCGCGCTCGGACCGTTTCCGGGAACCCGGCGAGGGCGACAAAGAAAAAGGGGTGCCGCGAAGCCACCCCTTTCACGCTTCGGGCGAAGCCCGCGGTCAGGGAAGGAGGACCGCGTCGATGACGTGGATGACCCCGTTCGACGCCTTGATGTCGGTCTTCACGACGTTCGCATTGCCGACCATCACCTTGCCGTCCATCACGTGGATCGAAACGTCCTTGCCGTTGACCGTCTTGGCCGACTTGAGGCTCACGACCTGCGCAGCCTCGACGGCACCCGGCACGACGTGATAAGTCAGGATCGCCGCGAGCTTCTCCTTGTCCTTGAGGAGCGCGTCGACCGTTCCCGCCGGCAGCTTGGCAAACGCTTCGTCCGTCGGAGCAAACACGGTGAACGGACCGGGACCCTTGAGGGTCTCCACGAGCCCGGCCGCCTGCGCCGCCGCGATCAGCGTCTTGAACGTCCCGGCCGAAGCGGCCACGTCGACGATCGTGTTGTTGGCCTTGGTCATGTCGTGCGCCATGCCCTGGGCATTTGCCTGCGCGACGGGCACCGCGAGGAGACCAGCGACTGCGAGAATCCGGCTGAACATGTGTTGCCTCCAGGTTATTGATGACCGTGAGAACCACCTGGCCACCAAGATATGGTGTTGTACTGGTCATGTCAAGGTTATTACTTGGACAATATCTTGACAGAAGCAGAACGAGTCACCAGATTGATACCCCATGATCGACCTCAGCCACCCGATCTACCCGGTCCGAGTCGTCCTCAGGCGCACCGGGCTATCGGCCGAACTCCTCCGGGCCTGGGAACGCCGCTACGGGGTCGTCGCCCCGAGCAGGACGGAAGGCGGACAGCGGCTATACAGCGAATCGGACGTCACCCGGCTGAGCCTGCTCCGCCGGGCCACGCTCCACGGCCACGCCATCAGCCGGGTAGCCGAGCTGACGAACCAGGAAATCGAAGAACTCATCGACGAGGCCACGGCGCCCGGCGTGCCAGGCGAGGTCGGCGGCGCCGACGCGATCGCCGGCACGGCCCGGGCGGCCGCGATGCAGGCCATTCAGTGGATGGACGGCGCCACCCTCGACTCGGGCCTGCGCCGCGCCGCCATGGTCCTCGGACCGGTGTCGTTCGCCGAGCAGGTAGTGGCGCCGCTGGTCCGGGAAATCGGCGACCTGTGGCACGCCGGCCGGCTCCGAATCGTCCAGGAACACCTCGCGTCAACGACGATCCGTCAGGTCCTGAGCGGCATTCTCGCGTTCACCCCGGCGAACCCGGACGCCCCGCTCTTCGTCTCGGCCACCACCAGTGGCCAACGCCACGAACTCGGCGCCATGCTCGCGGCGACGGTAGCGGCCGCCCAGGGCTGGCGGTCGCTCTACCTCGGCCCGGACCTGCCCGGCGCGGAAATCGGGCTCGCCGCCGCTCGGCTCCGGGCGGCCGCGATCGGCCTGAGCTTCGTCTACCCTGCCGCCAGCGCCGACAACGCGCAGGACCTGGCCGAGCTGGCGGAGGCGGTAGGACGAAACACGCCGGTCTACCTCGGTGGAGCGGCCGCCGGCGCCCAGCAGTCCGCTGGCGAGCACGGCTTCATCATCATCGAATCGCTGAAGGATTTGGGGACCCGGCTGGCGGCAGCCGGCGGCTGAACCGACCCACCGGAGACCCGAACCGCAGCGGTCGCGGCCGCCGGAAAATCATGGACGGATCGTCTTCCGGTCACCTTCCGGGCAGCGCACCTCGTCGCGGCTCGCCGCCCACTTCGGCGTCCGTTACATTGCCAAAGGCCGCGGCAGCGGCCGGGGCGGTTCACCTCCGACCAGTCGACGCAACGTGTTGCGGATCAACCTCTTGGGCGGGTTGTCGGCGGAACGCGACGGGGTCCCTGTCGAGGGCCTCCCGCCCCGGCGTGCCGCGCTCCTGGCCGCGCTCGCAATCGCCGGCCGACGCGGCCTGAGTCGCGACCGCCTCCTCCTCTTCCTCTGGCCCGACGCCACGGAGGAGAAAGCCCGCCACAGCCTCGCCCAGACCGTCTACAGCATCCACAAGTCCTTGGGCCAGGACGTGATCGAAAGCGCCGGCCACGAAGTGCGGCTGCTCGAGTCGGCGGTGCAGTCGGACCTGGCCGACTTCCTGGCGGCGCGCGACCGGGGCGACTGGCAGGCAGCCGCGAATCTCTATCGCGCCCCGCTGCTGGACGGCTTCATCCTGTCGGACGCGGCGGAGTTCGATGCCTGGGTCACCGCGGAACGTGCCCGGCTCGACGGGCTGGCCCGGGACGCGATCGAAGCCGTGGCCCGCGAGGCCGACGGAACGGATCCGCCCCTGGCCGCCACTCGCTGGCAGCGCCTCATCGAACTGGATCCGCTGACCACCCGGTACGCCCTGGGGTACGCCCGGGCACTCGCCAGGATCGCTGAAACCGGCAACGCCGTCCGCCATCTCCGGCAGCACTCGTCGGCACTCCGCAGCGAACTGGGCGTTCCGGCGCCGGCCGAGGTGTCGGCGTTGATCGCCGAACTCACCCGGCGGACGCCCGCCGAGGGATCCGCCTCGGAGACCGACGGCGATGATGCCCCGGCGAGACCGAGCCCGTCCGGTGACGCGGGTCCCATCGGCGCCACGGTGCCCCCATCGGCCGTCGCCCCGACACCTAGTCGCGGGCCCGTGCCCACCTGGCGGCGCCTTCCGACGCTGGCGCTCGTCGGCGCGGCGGTGCTCAGCCTCGGCTGGTTCTGGTGGTCGGGGCGACCGGCCCGCACCGTGACCGGCGGCGGGATGATTGTCCTCGCCGACATCGAGAACCTGACCGGCGACAGTACCCTCGGGCCACCCCTCGCCGTGGCTTTTCGCGTCGGGATCGAGCAGGCCGAAAACATTTCGGTTTATCCCCGGGACCGGCTCGGATCGAGTCTCGCGCGGATGGGTCGGACCATCACCGACACCGTGCTGACCGAGACCCTGGCTCGCGACATCGCCCTGCGGGAGTCGGGCCAGGCCGTGATTACGGTGACGATCGCCGAGCTGGGTGGCCGGTACACGCTGAGCGCCCGGATCGTCGATCCGCCCAGCGGCAGAGGGCTCGCGGCGCGGCGGGTGGACGTCGCCGGAGACGCTGAGCTTCTCGGGGCCACTGACAAGCTGGCGACCTGGATCCGGCGGAAGCTCGGTGACATCCGCCCGGACGCCGGGGCGCCGCTGCCGCTCGTGACCACCGCGTCACTCCCCGCCCTCAAGACGTTCGTCGCCGGCGTGTCCGCCCTCGGGGCGGGCGATGCCCAGCGCGGGCGAGCGCTCCTGGAGCACGCGATCGAACTCGACACGGGCTTCGCGGTGGCGCGCGCCACGCTGGGTTCCCACTACCTCGACCGCAACCGGATTCCCGAGGCCTTGCGCTGGCTCCGCGAGGCGGACGCGCGGTCAGGCCGCCTCTCCGAACCGGAACGGCTCGAAGTCAAGGCACGACTCGCCTTTGCCGAAGGCCGGACCGCCGCCGCGATCGAGAACGCCGGCACGCTCGCCACGAGGTACCCCTCGGCGCGGAACTGGAGCTACTACGGAGAGGCCCTCCGAACGGCCCGGAGGTATCAGGAGGCTGTCGCGGCCTTCGAGCAGGCAATCGCCCTCGACACGAGCGGTGTCGAGCCACGGCACGGGCTCGCACTCGCTGAAAAGGGCCTCGGCAACTATCGCGAGGCGCTGGACGCATACACCGAGGTCGATCGCCGCGACCCGAACTTCCTGATGACGGCCTTCCTCAACCAGCAATGGGGTGAGACCTACGTCCGGATCGGCGACCTCGCGGCGGCCGAGTCAGTATTCCGCCGGATGCTTGGCCGGCCCCTGAAGGAGGATCGGGCTCGCGGCTTCCGGGCCCTGGCCTACCTGGCCATTTACCAGGGACGCTTTCGGTCCGCCTCGGAGTCGCTCCGCCAGGCCATCCCACTCCAGGCACCAGGCGAACTGTCCGAGTTTCGCGATCAACTGGTCCTCGCCGACGTGAGCCGAACCCGCGGCGACGCTCGCGCCGCGACGGCCGCGCTGGATCGCGCCTACGTGATCTTCCGGTCCTACCCGATTCAGGCCGCCGCCGTGATGCTCGGCGGGCATCAGTTCATCCTCGCCGGTCAGCTCGGCCGCGCGGGAACGCTGCTCGACTCCCTCGAAGCCCGGGCCGCCCTCCGGCCCGATTCCCGCCAGGACCAGTCGGCGCTCGGCATCCTGCAGGCCGATCTCGCCCTGGCGCGTGGCCGGCCGGCCGAGGCGGGCCGCCTGCTCGAAGACCTCCCGCTCGAGACCTACGGCGTGCTGGTTGCCCAGTTGCGCGCCGAGGCGCACACGGCGCTCGGGCACCCCGACTCCGCCGCCGCGGCGGCCCGAAAGGCGACCGAGCTGCTCCAATTCGGACTCGAGACCCAGCTGGACTGGCACCGCAGCTTCGCCACGCTGGCGCAAGCCGCCGAGGCGTCCGGCGACATGGCGACGGCCCGCGAGGCGTGGTCGTCGCTGATCGAACGCTGGAAGGACGGCGACGCCGATCTGCCGCCGCTGGTCACGGCGCGCCGCGAACTCGCCCGGCTCCAGTCAGGGGTGCGCCGGTAGGACCCGGTGTCCGGCCCCGAGCGCGATCGCGCGCTCGACCAACCGGTCGGCCGGAACGAGTTCGCTTACCAATCCCCGCCGGAGCGCCTCCACCGCCGGAATCCGCCGCGCCGTGAGCAACCACTCGGCCGCCACCGCGGACCCGACGATTCGGGGCAGGAGGTGGAACGTGGCATTGGTTTCGACCAGGCCACGCCGGGCCTCCGGAAAGACGAAGTAGGCATCGGGTACCGCTACCCGGATGCTGCATCCGAGCGGCAGCTCGGCACCCAGGCCGGCCGCCACACCATTGATGGCCGCCACGACCGGTACCGGCAACGCGAGCAACCGCCGGGTCAGGCCCTGCACCCGCTCGAGTTCCCGGCGAGCCCGCCCGATGCCGACCTCGGCCAGCGCCTCCATCGACTCGAGATCCTCGCCCGCACAAAATCCCCGGCCGGTGCCGGTGAGCACGACCCCGGCGAGGCCGGGCCGGATCGCGAGGTCGTCGAGCATTCGTTCCAGTAGGGCGAACATCGCCGGGGTGAACGCGTTGAGGCGCTCGCCCCGGTCGAGTCGGACGATGGCCACGTCGCCAACGAACCGCGCCGTGATCTCGCTCGCCGGCGTCACTGGCTGCTCGGAGGCGCCACGCGGTCCATCACGGGCGCCACGATCGTGAGGGCGGCGATCACCGCCAGCACGGCGGCCACCACCACCGGGCGGATCAGCACTCGCAGCGGCGACCGGCGAGCCATGGCTCAGGGCGTCGCCGGTTTCACGAACCGCTCCCACCAGGTGAGGTACCGGTTCACGATCTCCACCCGCTGACTCGGCGCGCTGGGCCCGTGGAACATCCCCGGGAAGACCACGAGCTTGGTGTCGACCCCGTTGCTCTTGAGCGCCTGGTACATCTGCTCCGAACCGATGATCGGCACGTTGAAGTCCCGCTGGCCACCCATGAACATGGTCGGCGTGACGATCCGGTCGGCCTTGAAGAACGGATAGGAGAGCTTGATCCAGGCATCCGGATTCTTCCACGGAGCCCCGATCTCCTTCTCGTACTGATAGACGTACTGGTCGGTGCCGTACATCGAGAGCTGCAGCGCGCTGCCCGCCCCGCTCACGCCCGCCTTGAACCTGGTATCGGTGGCGATGGTGTAATCGGTCAGGATGCCTCCGTAACTCCACCCGCCGAGCACCATGCGGGCCGGGTCCGCGTAGCCTTTCGCCACCGCCTCGTCCACCGCACCGAGGAGATCCATGACTTCCTTGTTGCCCCAATCGGCGAAGATGGCACGGCTGTAGGCCTCGCCGCGCCCCGAACTGCCCCGGTAGTTCGGCGAAAGGACCACGTACCCGTTCGCGGCGAAGACGCGGCGCTGGAAGTCGAAGTAGTGTCCGTCCTGCGCGAACGGCCCGCCGTGAATGTGGAGTGCCAGCGAGTAGCGGACCCCGGGCCGGTAGTCCGGCGGGAGATAGAGCATGCTGCCGACCCGGGTGCCGTCACGGCTCTTCGAGTCGAACTCGCGCGCCTCGCCCAGGTCGAGCACGGCCATGAGCGAGTCGTTGTGGTGGGACAACAGGCGAAAGGTCCCGTTCTCGAAGGCGGCCACCTCGGGCGGCGCGCTGTCGGTGGCATAGGTGACGATCAGGCGGCTCCCCGCCACGCCGAGCGATTCGGTCATATGGGCGCCCCGGCTCAACCGCTCGACGGCGCCGCCGCCCGCCGGAACCCGCGCGATCGGCCCGGCCCGATCATCATCGTACAGGAAGTAGAGGTACTTCCCGTCCGCCGACCAGATCGGTTCGCCGGTGTTCCGGTCGAGAGATTCGGTCAGGACCCGGGGCTCGCCCCCGGCGACAGGGACCACGGCCACCTGCGGATTGGCATAAGCCCAATATTTCGGGTCGCCGCCGCGGAGGAAGGCGACCGAGCGCCCATCCGGACTGAAGCTCGGCCGGCCGAAACCCGCCTCGCCGTCGTTGAAGACGCTGGTGGTGAGGGGCCGCGGCGCGGCGCCGGCCTGGGCGTCGATCAGATACAGGTCCCAGTTGTCGCTCCGCTCGGTGTCAGGAGCGCGTTTGCTCGTGAACACGAGCGACTTCCCGTCCGGCGACCAGTTCGGCCGGGCGTCGTCCTGGTCGCCGTCGGTGAGCTGAGCGAGCTTCCGGGTCGCGAGATCGAACAGATAGAGGTGGTTGCGGCGCCGATCGAGGTAGCCGACGTAGTCACGCTTGAAATCCCACCGGTCGATCTCGATCGGCTTCGGCGTTTTCCGGTCCCCAGCCTTGGTGCTGTCAGGATCGGGATCCTGGATCACGAACACGAGCCGCTTGCCGTCCGGGGACCACACGTAGTCGTCGATGCCCGCCTTGACGTCGGTGACCCGCTCGCCCTCGCCGCCGGCCCGGTCGAGGAGCCAGAGCTGGGCCCCCTTCTCGTCGTCGCCGCGGGAACTCAGAAAGGCGAGGTACCGGCCGTCCGGACTGAACTTCGGGCTCGATTCGCTCTCGGGCGTATAGGTCAGGCGGATCGTCCGGGTGCCGTCCCAGGACACCTGGTAGAGGTCGCTCGAGCGCTTGTCCTTGCCCGAGTCACTGGTCGTCACCTGATAGGCCACCCACTGGCCGTCCGGCGCGATCACCGGATTCCGGACGTCCTTGAGCCGGTAGTAGTCGCCGGGCACGATCCGGCGGCGGGCCTGGGCGGACAGGGCGCCGGGAAGCAGCAGCAGCGGAAGCAGCGACGACAGTCTCATACACGGTTGGCTTTCAGCGCGCGAAGCGGATAGAAGGTGTCCCGCCAGCGGATCCCGCCGGACACCAGGTTGACCACCATGGTACGCCACAACACGACCACGAACAGGAGCACGGCTGCCGGCGTGAGGAACGCCAGCCACGGCGACTCGGAAAACCGCCGCGCCACGATCGCCGAGAAGCCGAATCCGGTGGCGATCGCGGCGGCGAAGAGCAGTTGCGCCGGACCGTGCGTGACGAAGACCAGGACCAGCGGCGCAACGCCGAACGCGAGCTGCGCCAGCCCGCCCGCGAGAGAGAGCAGGATGCTGTACTCGATGCCGGCAAACATGTTCTTCTCGAGGCCCCGGACCATCTCCCCCAGGGAATGATACCACTCGACCACGATCATTCCATTCCCCGCGACCGCATCCTGCCGGTAGCCGGCGCGTTTGAGCACCTTCCCCAGCTTGAGGTCGTCGTCCGGACGAAGCGGAATCCGCCGATGGCCCTCGACGCCGAGGTACGCCGACCGCCGGACCAGGTTGAAGGCCCCGACGCCGACGTGGAACCAGCTCTTCGGGTCCCGGGCCCGCCAGGGCTTGGCAAACGACAGGAACGCCGTGAGAAAGAACACACCGAACGCGCGGAGCAGCCAGCCTTGCATCCGGGCATCCGGCGAGCCGGCCAGGTGGTCCACCCCATGGTCGAGGCAATATCTGACCGCGCGGCTCAGGACATCCTCGCGGAGGTGAACGTCGGCATCGGTGAACAGGATCCACTCGCCGGAAGCCGCCTCGGCACCGACCTGGAGCGCGTGGTTCTTGCCGAGCCATCCGGGCGGGAGCTCGGTGACGTGGATGACCCGGAGCCGCGGTTCCGCCGCGGCGATCCGGTCGAGAATCGCGCCCGTGGCGTCCGTCGAACGGTCGTCGACCACCACCACCTCGTAGTCGGGATACCGCTGCTCGAGCATCGACGCGACCGCCGTGGCGATGCTCCTGGCCTCGTTCCGGGCCGCGACGACGATCGAGACCTTCGGCGCCGGCCCGGCGAGATCCGGCAAGTCGATCAGGCGGACAATCCGGCCCATGCCGATCAGGACCTCCGCGGCGGAGGCCAGCAGCAGCACCAACACGATGGCCGCGAACCAGACCATGCCTACTCGAAGATCTTGCCGGGATTCATCAGACCGAGGGGGTCCAGCGCCGCCTTCAAGGACCGCATCACCTCAACTCCTTCGCCATGCTCCTTGCGGAGCGAGTGCCGTTTCCCGATGCCGATCCCGTGCTCGCCGGTGCAGGTGCCGCCGAGGGCCAGGGCCCGATCCACCATCCGGTCGTTCAGCCGCATCGCTTCGGCCACCTCGGCCGGATCGGCCGGGTCGATCAGATAGCCGGCATGGAAGTTACCGTCGCCGACGTGGCCGAGCACGGCCGGCGTCACGGCGGATCCGGCGGCGTCCCGTTTCGTTTCCCGGATGCACTCGGCCAGCGCCGAGATCGGGACGCAGACGTCAGTCACCAGGGCCCGGCACCCCGGGCGCAGGGCGAGCGCGGCAAAGTAGGCCTCGTGGCGGGCCTTCCAGAGCCGGGCCCGCTCGCCCTCCTCCCGGGCCCACTGGAAGCCAGTGCCGCCGTGCTGCCCGGCAATCTCGCCGGCGGTGGCGGCGTCCTCGTCGACGGCACGGTCGGACGCTCCGTGGAATTCGAAGAAGAGGGTGGGTTGCCGGGCGTAGTCGAGGCCCGAGTGTCGGGCGACCGCGTCCATGAAAATCTCGTCCAGCAATTCGATCCGGGCGACAGGCACCGCCAGCTGGATCACCTCGATCGCGGTGGCCACCGCGGCATCGAGATCGGGAAACGAGACCACGGCGGCCGCGATGGCCGCGGGCACCGGATGGAGCCGCAGGGTGAGTTCCGTGATGATCCCGAGGGTGCCTTCCGAGCCGACGAACAGCCGGGTGAGGTCGTATCCCGCGGACGACTTCCGGGCCCGGCCGCCGGTTCGGATCACCCGCCCGTCGGCAAGGACCACCGTGAGACCCAGGACGTTGTCACGCATGGTGCCGTACCGCACCGCCGTGGTACCCGACGCCCGGGTGGCCGCCATGCCGCCGAGGGTCGCATCCGCGCCCGGGTCGATGTAGAACGCCAGGCCGGTCCCCTTGAGTCCGGCGTTGAGCCCGCCCCGGGTGACCCCGGCCTCGACCGCGGCGTCGAGGTCGTCGGTGGAGACGCGAAGGACCCGAGTCATCCGGCTCAGGTCGATCGTGACACCCCCGGCGATCGCCGCCACATGGCCCTCGAGCGAGCTGCCCGCCCCCCAGGGTACCATCGGTGTCCGGTGGGCGAGGCAGGCCGCGGCGATCCGGCTCACCTCGTCGGTGGTCTCGGGAAACGCCACGGCGTCCGGCGGAAAGTTGCCCGGAAAGGCCTCCCCCTGACCGTGGTGCTCCCGGATCGCGGCCGCCGTGGTCACCCGATCACCGAGAACCGCCTGGAGCGCGGCCAGCAGTCCGGGGGCGAGGCCGGCCACGGCCTAACGATTCGTCACGGACACCGACAGGTGCGACGGATACCGGGTCGAGCGGTAGACCCGGTGGGTCTGCGCCCGGTAGTCGGCGTCGCGGGCCTTGAAGATGTTCGGCACGAAGGTCTGGGGGTTGCGGTCGATCAGCGGGAACCAGGTGCTCTGGACCTGCACCATGATCCGGTGCCCCCGCTTGAACGTGTAGTCGGCTGAGTGGAGATCGATTTGGTACTCCGTCACCCGGTTGGCGACGAGCGGGGCAGGCTGTTCATAGCTGCGGAGGAACCGGCCCCGGAACACGTCGCCCACGACCATCAACTGGTAACCGCTCATCTCGAGGCGGCTCTCGTCGCGGTCGGGGTAGACGTCGATCAGCTTGACGATCCAGTCCGCGTCGGTCCCGGTCGTCGAGGCGAAGAGATTGGCCATCACTTTGCCGGAGATCGTCACGTCGGCGTCGAGCGTTTCGGTCTCGAAGCTCAGGACGTCCGGGCGGAGATGGCTGTGGCGCTGGTCGTCCACCTGCCAGAGCGGCCAGGTCGAGGCCGGCTGGCCCCCATAGAGCGGGAAGATGGGACGGGTGCGGTACGGCACCGGCCGGGCCGGGTCCGACACGAAGGCATCGACCCCCGCGACGGCGTTGGGCCGCGTCCAGGTGAGCCTGCCGCCGGGCGCGAAGTAGAGCTGTCGCTCGGTCACACCGCTCCGGGGCGGCCAGGCGTCGTGTCGCTCCCAGGTGTTGTCGCCCGGGCGGAAGGTGAGCGCCTCGGGAAGGTCGAGCCGGCCTTTGTCCTTGAGCCACCAGGCGAACCAGGGGGCCTCCACCGAGTCGCGGAAGAAAGCGCTGGTGTTGGCGCCGAATTGGATGGGGCCCAGCGCCGACCCGTCGGTCCGGGCCCAGCCGCCGTGGTTCCACGGACCGACGACCAGATAGTTGAGGCCGGAGCGGTCGAGGCTCTCCATTTTCTCGTAGATGGTGAGCGGGCCGTAGAAGTCCTCCTGGTCCCACCAGCCGGCCACCGTCAGGGTCGGCACGGTCACCTTGGTGAGGTGCCGGATCACCTTGCGCGACTTCCAGTAGTCGTCGAAGGCATGGTGTTCGACGAAGTCGGTCCACGCCGGCTTCTCGCCGTGGAGGTACTTCGCATCGGCGTTGGCGAGGCCGCCGAGTTTGAGGAACCAGTCGTAGGTGTCGATCCGGTCGAACGTGAACGGCGTGGATCGCTGACCGTCGATGGCCACGACGTATTCGAAACCGTAGCTCAGGCGGAACGCGCCGTTGTGATGGAAGTCGTCGCCGAGGAACATGTCGTCCGGCGAGGCCTGCGGCGACGTGGCCTTGAGGGCCGGGTGCGGATCGAGCAGGGCCATCATCGTGGTCCAGCCGCCGTACGAGATGCCCCGCATCCCGACCCGCCCGTTGTGACCGGGCACGTTCTTGATGAGCCAGTCCACCGTGTCCCACGCGTCGGTCGTTTCGTCGATGGCGCTCGTGTCTCCCGGGGCCCGGGTCGGCCGGATCATCGAGAATCGGCCTTCGGAGGAGTACTTTCCGCGGAGGTCCTGACAGATGAAGAGGTAGCGTTCCGCCGCCAGGGTCGGCGAGCCGGCGATCCCCCGCCGGCAGCCGCTTTCGGCGTCATAGGGCGTCCGCTCCAGCATGATCGGCAGCGGGCCGGCGGCGTTCTTCGGCCGCCAGATCACGGTGTTGAGCCGAACGCCGTCCCGCATCGGGATCATCACGGTGCTGTGCTCGTAGTCGGCCAGCGGATCCTGCGCGCGGACGGGCAGCGGGGCGAGCAGGACGAACGCGGCGGCCAGGGCGCGGGAAGCGGAGCGGTTCATGAGCGGCCATCCGAGGTTGGATACAAAACTGTGTCCACCGCTCGAATTTCCGCTCGGGGTGCGGCTTTGGCAAGCGAGCCCGGCCCCCGAAGCCAAGCGGGCAATCCGGGGCCGTGGTTCGGCGGGACCGGCTTCCAAGCCGACGCCCACCGGAAGACCGACTGCGTCATCCGGCGGGGTCGTTATGTCCGTCGATCCGCGAGCGCGAATCCTCGCAAGGAAAGTCGGCCCGCGACGTCACGCCGGGCCGAGGATCCGGCCACGAGTCGGTAACCGGTCCGGCCCCGGGGCCAGGACCGAAGGCGGAGGAGCCGGCCCCCGACCTGGAGCAGGCAGGCCCCGGGCCGGCCTAGAACTCCTCCCGTCCGAACCGCCAGACCGCGGCCAGAACGAGTCCCACCGCCAGTGCGGCGCTGCTGGCCACCGGGATCCACACCGGCACTGGCGCCGCTTCCCACCGCGCCACCTTCGACGCCGCGTTGGTGATCAACCACGGCATCGCGAGGACGAACCACTTGGGCAGGTAGTTGATGAGGATCTGCCCGCCGATCCAGAAGCCCAAGGCCACACCGGCGACCGGGCCGCGCGACCCGAACACCGTTCCAAGAAACAGCGTGAAGGCGATGTAGAACGTCTGATGCACCGCGGCAAGGCCTACGGCTTCGAAAAAGTGCTCCGGCGCGGGCGTCGTGCCGATCAGCAACTGCGAGGCCACCAGCGTCGTCAGGGACGGCAGCAGCAGGGACAGCAGCAGGAACGTGAAGGTGATCGCGACGAACTTGGCCAGAATGAACGCCGGCCGCGCGATCGGCTTCGTCAGGACCCACGCCGCCGTGCCGGAGTTCTTCTCCCCGACGATCGACCCCTGCGACACCAGCACGGCACCGATCAGCCCGAAGAACCCGCCGACCTGGAAGAACACCGTGAAGGCCTCGGACAGGGCCCGAGCCTGGCCCCGGTTCGATTCATCCCGGGTCACCATGACGACGAAGCCGGTGATGACGACCTGCCAGAGAACGAGATGAACCAGCCAGCGCCGGGTCCGCCACCAGCCGGCCATCTCCTTGCCGAGGAAGTTCCGGAACCCGGCGGCCCACCCGGATGAAACGACGGTCTCGAGCGTCATCGGGCCGGGCCTCCCTCGATCATTTCGATGAACACGTCTTCGAGCTGGTAGCGCCGGCGGCCGAAACTCCGGACCCGGGTGCCCTCGTCGGCGAGGATCGTCCGGAGCAGCTGCGCGTCAGCGGCGGCATCGTCGCTCACCGCCACAGCCCAGCGGCTGCCGCCTTCGACGGCGGTTTCATCGAGGGAGATGATCCACGGCATCCCGGCCACCCGGCGCCGGGCACCGTCCGCGTCGCCCGCCAGGTCGACGATGAACGTGGTATGCCCCGAACCCGAGAGGAGCGTTTCGATCGGCGCCTGGGCCACGAGGCGCCCGTGGTTGAGGATCGCGACCGAATCGCTCACCCGCTGCACGTCGTCGAGAATGTGCGTGGAGTAGAAAATCGTGGTCCGCTCCCGGAGCCGGGCCATGACCTCGAGCACGTCCCGGCGCCCCATCGGGTCGAGCGAGGCGGCCGGTTCATCGAGGATCAAGAGCTCGGGCTTGCCGACCTGCGCCTGGGCGATGCCCAGGCGCTGCCGTTCCCCGCCGGAGAAGCCTTTGATCGGACGGTCGGCCTTGTCGGACAAGCCGACGAGATCGAGCGTCTCGGCCAGATGGCGCTCGAGATCGGCGTGCGGCCCCGAGAAGAAGAACCGGGCGGTGAACCGCAGTGTCTCCCGCGCGGTCAGGTAGTCGTAGTAGCGGGGTTCCTGCGCCAGATAGCCGATCCGGCGCCGCACCTCGAGCGTGTCGCGTTCGGCGTCGAGGCCGAACAGCGTCGCGGTACCGCCGGTCGGCCGGGCCAGGCCAAGGAGCAGCTTGATGGTGGTGGTCTTCCCCGCCCCGTTCGGGCCGAGGAAGCCGAAGATCGAATTGCGGCTGACCTCGAGATCGAGGTTGGTCAGTGCCTCCACCCCCCGATATCGCTTGGTGAGGCCTCGGGTCTTGATGACCAGCGGCTCGGCGGAATCCATCGCGGACGCTCCGAGTTCGGCTTGAAGGACGGTTCTGATGAATGGGAGCTTTTACGGCCCAGAGACGAAACGGTTTCACGATGGAACAGTCAAGTGCGTATTCGACATATCGCGATATATCTTGACAGATCGTGAAACCTATCGTACGATATGTCGCGTACGGTGATTGCTCGTTCCAGAACTGACCTGAAATCGGCGGGGTGGTCCTATGAGCAAGTACAATGATGACTGGGGGTTCGGCGATCTCTTCGGGATCAGTTTCGACCCCAGCAAATTCGAGTTCCGCTTCGGCGGTGGCCGCCACCGAGGCGGCCGGCGCCGACGCCAGATGTTCGAGTCCGGAGAGGTGAAGTTCGTGATCCTCCGGCTCCTTCGCGACAAACCCCGCCACGGCTACGAGATCATCAAGGCGCTCGAGGAGCGGCTGGCTGGCTGCTACACCCCGTCCGCCGGCACCGTGTATCCGACCCTGCAGCTGCTGGAAGACCAGGGCTATGTCCGGGCCGTCGAGCAAGACGGGAAGAAGGTGTACCACATCACCCCCGAGGGCGAGGCGTTCCTGGACGAGAACCGGGATCTGCTCGAGGACATCTTCGAGCGGGTTCGCGACACGGTGCGGGAGTTCACCGGCGGCCACATGGGCGAGCTCAACCACGCCTTCTCGAAGCTGGCCCGGGTGACCTTCCGCCGGGCCTGGCGGAAGGGGCCCGACCACCCGGCGGTCGCCCGCGTCGTCGAGATCCTCCGCCGCACCACCGACGAGATCGAGCGGGAGTGGGAAAGCGCCTGACCCCTCGAATCTGATCCGCTAGTCCGGGTTCTTCCCGAGGAGGTACGCCGTGAGTGTTGCCGCGATCATCATTGCCGTGGCCATCGCCTCCTCCATTGCCGGCCGGTCCGGCCGGCGATGGCGGCGGGGCCGCTGGGGCGGGTGGGACGACGGCGCTGACGCCGAAATCGCCCAGCTCCGCCAGGAACTCGAGCACCGGGCCGCGGATCTGGACCTGCTGCATCAACGGGTCGCGGAACTGGAGAACCGCCTCGACTTCACCGAGCGGCTGCTGGCATCCGGTCACGCCCAGGAAAACCACCCGACGGGCTGATCGCCGCTGGTGGACTCCCCGAGCGGAGGCTACCCTTTTCGTCCCATGAACGGACCGAACCACGCCCCCGCGGTGTCGCTGCGGGGCCTCGTCAAGCAGTACGAGGACGTCACCGCGGTGGCGGGCATCGATCTCGAGATCCGGCGGGGGGAATGCTTCGGCCTCCTCGGACCGAACGGCGCGGGCAAGACGACCACGATCGAGATCTGCGAAGGTCTCACCCGGCCGACGGCCGGTGAGGTCCGGATCCTCGGGCTCGATCATGCCACGGCGGGCCGGGAGATCCGCGCCCGGATCGGGATCTCGCTCCAGGAAACCCGGCTCACCGAAAAACTCACCGTCGAAGAAACGGTCCGGCTCTTCCGAAGCTTCTATCCCAGGAGCCGCCCGGTCGACGAGGCGATCGCCGCGGTGCAGCTCGACGAAAAACGCCGCGCTCGCGTCGGCCAGCTCTCCGGCGGCCAGCGCCAGCGACTCGCGCTGGCCTGCGCGCTCGTGGGCGACCCCGAGCTCTTCTTTCTCGACGAGCCGACCACCGGGCTCGACCCGCAATCCCGCCGCCAGCTGTGGGAACTGATCGAAGGGATGAAGGCGCGAGGCCGCACCGTGGTGATCACGACCCATTACATGGATGAAGCCGAGCGCCTGTGCGATCGCGTGGCGATCGTGGATCACGGCAAAGTGATCGCGCTGGGCACGCCGGCCGAGCTGATTGCCATGCTCGCGAGCGAGCACGTCGTCGAGTTCGGGATCGAACCGCCGGGCGAGCTCGCCGAGGACGAATTGCGCGCGCTGCCCGGGGTCATCGGCCTCCGGGCCGCCGCCGACGGATACCAGCTCGACGTGGGCCGGGTACACGAGACGATTCCGGCCCTGCTGTCGCTCCTCGGCCAGCGGTCGCTGGCCCTGTCGCACCTCGCGACCCACACGGCCACGCTCGAAGACCTCTTCGTGCATCTGACCGGAAGGCACCTCCGCGATGGCTGACGCCCCCCGCCCTTTCGCCGACCGGCCGCTCGCGCAACTCGTCCTGGCCCGGATCCGGGAGTATTACCGCGAACCGGAAGCGCTGTTCTGGACCTTCGTCTTTCCGCTGCTGATGGCGGCGGGCCTCGCCGTGGCGTTTCGATCGCGGCCACCGGAGGTCCCGTCGATCGGCGTCGTGGCCGGACCGGAAGCCGACAGCCTGGTTGCGGCGTTGACCGCCGACTCGGCCTTCCGTGCCGTCGTCCTCGACGACAGCACCGGCCTGCGTCGCCTCACGACGGGCAAGGTGGCCATCCTGGTCCGCCAGCGCGCCGATTCGGTCGAGTACCAGTATGACCCGACCCGGCCCGAAGGGCTCGCCGCCCGCCGGGCGGTCGACGACGCCCTGCAACGCGGGGCCGGCCGGACCGATCCGATCCCGGTCAGGGAACAGGCGGTGACCGAGCGCGGCTCCCGGTACATCGACTTCCTCATTCCCGGCCTGCTCGGCATGAGTCTGATGTCGAACAGCATGTGGGGTATCGGCTACGGCGTCGTCGATCAGCGCCGCCGGAAGCTGCTGCGCCGGTTCGTCGCGACCCCGATGTCGCGCTCGACCTACCTCGCCTCGTTTGCGATCGCGCGGCTGACCGTGCTGCCGCTCGAAGCGGGATTCCTGGTCACGATCGGTGCCCTGGTGTTCGGGGTTCCCGTTCGCGGGTCGCTCGTCACCCTCGGGCTCGTGTGCCTGCTGAGCACCGTGTCCTTCGGCGGGCTCGGGCTCCTGATCGCCGCCCGGCCGAAAACGGTCGAGGCGGCCGGCGGCCTGATGAACTTCGCCATGCTGCCGATGTGGGTGCTGTCGGGCGTGTTCTTCTCGTCGGACAATTTTCCGGCGGCCGTCCAGCCGCTGATCAAGGCGCTGCCCCTCACCGCCGCCAACGACGCTCTGCGCGCCACGATGCTCGACGGCGCCGGCCTGCTCCAGATTGCGCCCTCGCTGGGTGTCCTGGCGATCTGGCTGGTCCTGAGTTTCCCGCTCGCGGTCCGGATCTTTCGCTGGAATTGAGCCGGACGGATCCTCCGTCCGGCTTTCCCGATCCAATCATCCGCCCTTCATGAGGGCACCGTTATGGTCTCCGAAGCAAGGGAGGTCACTATGCGGCGGGTCCTTGGGTGGTTGGGGGTGGCGGGGGCGCTGGGCGCCTGTCACGTCACCAGTTCGCCGGTGCCGGTGCGCGGTTCGGTCGAACCGCTGGTCGGGGAGTGGGCGGGCGAGTACGTGAGCAAGGAAACGGGCCGGACCGGGTCGATCGTCTTCACCCTCGAAGCCGGCGCCGACACCGCCCGCGGGGACGTGCTGATGATTCCGCAGAACCCGGAATACCCGCCGACCTCGGTGCCCCGGACCGACGATCCGGTGGTTCGGGCACCGCGCGTGCTCAAGATCAGCTTCGTCCGGTGCGAGGGTGCCGAGGTCACGGGGTGGCTCGATCCCTACCCGGATCCCGACACGGGCGAGAAGACCACGACGACGTTCGAGGGCGTCATCCGGGGGAACAAGCTCGAGGGGACGTTCGTCTCGTTCCTGGAGATGTCGGGAAAGCGACGCAGCGGCACCTGGAGCGTCACCAGGAAGGCCGCCGCGTCGAAGTAGGCGCGACGGCCGCCGTCAGCGATAGCTGACGAACTCGCCGAGATCCTTCTTGCCGATATCCGGCACCTGCGCGTCGGGTGCCGGATATCCGGCCACCAGCAACAGAAACGGCTTCTCCGAAGCCGGGCGGCCCAGAATCTCGCTCAGGAAGCCCATCGGACTCGGGGTGTGCGTGAGCGTCGCCAGGCCGGCGTGGTGCAGCGCCGCGATGAGGAATCCGGTGGCGAGACCCACCGACTCGCTGACGTAGTAGTGCGCCGTGCGGCCGCCGCCCGGTTGGAGCCCGTACCGCTCGGCGAACACCGCGATCAGGTACGGAGCGGTTTCGAGATACGGCTTCTGGTCGTCGGTCCCGAGCGGCGCCAGCGCTTCCAGCCATTCCTTGGGCGCCCGGCCGCCGTAGAACTCCCGTTCCTCCGCCTCGGCGGCCTCCCGGATCTGCCGTTTGATCGACGCATCCGTCACCACTTCGAAGTGCCATGGCTGGAGGTTGGCGCCGCTCGGCGCCGAGCCGGCAGTTTCGAGGCAGGCATCGATCACTGCGCGCGGCACCGGTCGGTCGGAGAACATCCGGACGGTCCGGCGCCGGCGCATTTCATCCCGGAAGGCCCGGGCCCGCGCGAGCATGTCCTCGGGCGGGTACTCGATGTAGCTGTCGAAGGGGACGAAGCGGGGTGGTGTCATTGGTCGCGGCTACCGGGCGTTTCCGAGAAGGTAACCCCGACCGGGCCGGTTGCCGCTACTGGCGGCGGACCGTGACGCCGCCGTTGGTGGTGGATACGGAAATCGGCGGGCCGCCATCGCCCAGGGTGGTGGTCACCTGGCGGTTGAGGCGGCCGCGCACCCGGATCGGGAAGTCGAAGTCGAGACCGCCGTTCCTGGTGGCCACCTCGAGTTCGGCGCCGTAGTCGTCGGGCACCACGAGATCGACGCCGCCGTTGCGGGTCCGGGCGGTGAGCCCCCGCCCGTTCCAGCGGCGCCCGCCCAGGGCCACGTCGACACCCCCATTCGTGGTCTCGGCCCGGACGTCGCCGCCCAGATTGGCGAGCGACAATCCGCCGTTCGTGGTGGCAAGGTCCATCTCGCCCGAGACGTCCTCGACCGATATCCCGCCGTTGTTGCTTCGGACCCAGAGATCGGACCGGCGCGGGACCCGCAGTTCGTACGATACCGACCAGCCTTCGCGATCGCCGGTCCGGGGGCCCTCCGCCTCGATCTCGGTGCCGGAGGTCTGGATCCGGACCCCCCGCCCGATCTCCTCGGCGCGGTCGTCGCTGCGGGCGGAGGCCGTGATCTTCGCCCGCAGCTCGATCTCGTTGCGATCCCACCCGATGACGGTGACTCCGCCGTTCGGCGAGGCAAGCACCTTGATCGTGCCGCCGGCCCGCAGGGTGCGGGTCTCCATGGTGCAGAAGCGCTCGCCCCACCGGCTCGAGCGTTCGGTGTCGCGACAGCTCAACTGGGCGGCGGCCGGGGCCGCGCCGAGGAGCGGGATGACGGTGGCGGCAAGGAGGACGACGGGAATTCGCATGCGCGGGACCTCGCTGAAACGTGTTCGGGACCGGAGCGGCTGTCTGCTAGAGACACCGTCCGGTCCCGAAACGTTGCCACGCCGGTCAGGACATCAGGTCCCGGGGCACTTCACTTTCTTGAGCCGCACCTCGATGCTGTTCTGGCCCTCGCCCTCGTTCCGGGGCAGGAGCGCGCCGTCCGACGCCAGCCGGTAGCTGATTCGCTGCGGGAACGTCTTCTTGAGGTTCTCGAAGACGACGTACTCGTCAACGATCTGCACCATGGTGTATTCGTCGAACGGCCGTCCTTCGGAGGACGCCGAGAACGTCACGACCGAGTCGTTCGCGGTAATCTTGCTGAACTCGAACGAGGTCGCCCGGTTCTTCCGCAGGTACCGGGTCGTGGCGGTCATCAGGTTTTCGGTCGGGTTGTTCCAGATTTCCTCGACGCTGGTTTCGTCGTCGAGCCGTCCTTCCCAGCAGCCCGCCATGAACTTGAGCTTGTCGCTGAGTTTCATGACCAGTTTGGGCTCCTTCACCTTCTCGCGCCGCCCACCGTCCCGGGACTCGTCGGGCCCCTGAGCGAGGAGGGTTCCGCCGCCTACCGCGGCCAGCACCAGAACCATCGATAACGGTCGTACGAGCTTCATTGCAGTCTCCAGAGTCATCGCCAAACGCCGCCCTCGGGACGGCACCGAAAGATACGACATTCGGGACGCCCTGTGCCCTGACGAAGGGACCCGACGCCCCAGTCCGCGTTAGCTTCCAGCATGCCGACCAATCCAGCCGATTTCGGCCTCCGCGAGGCCGTCCGGGCGGTAGCCCGCAAGCGCCTGTCCCCCAGCGAGTTGGCCGAGGCGGCTCTGGCCCGGGTCGCCGCCCTCAACCCGTCGCTCAACGCCCTGATCACCGTCACCGCGGACTCGGCCCTGGCCACCGCCCGGCGGCAGGATGCCGCTCTGTCCCGAGGCCGCAAACCCGGTGCCCTGACCGGAATTCCGCTCACGGTGAAGGACCTGATCCTCACCCGGGAGGCGCCGACGACGCTGGGATCGCGGGTCATTCCGGACGGTTTGCCCGCCGGCGAGGATGCCACCGTGGTGGCGCGACTTCGGCGAGCAGGAGCGGTGATCATCGGCAAGGCGAATCTTCACGAAGTTGCGCTCGGGGTGACCTCCGAGAACGAGCACTTCGGCGCGGTCCGCAACCCGTGGAACCGGACTCGGGTGGCGGGGGGGTCGAGCGGCGGGTCGGCGGCAGCGGTGGCGGTCGGGATGGGCCTCGGTTCGGTGGGGACCGACACCCGAGGCTCGATCAGGATTCCGGCCTCCTGCTGCGGGATCACCGGGCTCAAGCCGACCTTCGGCCTGATCCCGACAGAGGGCGTGTTTCCGCTGGCGGCGACGCTCGATCACGTCGGACCGATGACCCGGTCGGCGGAGGATGCCGCGCTCCTGTTCGGCGTGATGGCTGGTGGGTCATGGCAGCAGCGGGCCCTGGCCGCCGTCGATCGGCCGCCGCGCCGGCCCCGCATCGCGGTGGTCGACTACTTCTTCGAGGACGCGGATCCGGCCGTGGCGAAGGCGGTTGTCGGCGCGATCCGGGTGCTCGAGCGGGGCGGAGCCGTGGTCGTGGGGGCGGAGGTCCCGGAGCTGGAGCCCGCGCTCGAGGCGTCACGGGTCATTGTTCTCGCCGAGGCCATCAGCTACCACGATCCATTGCTCCGCCAACGACGCCGGGGGTATGGGCCCAAGGTCAGAGCCCGGATGGTTGGCGGCTATCGGTTGTCGGCGTTGCAGCTGGTCCGGGCCGAGGAGACCAGAGCGGAGTTAGTCGCGGCCTACCATCGGCTGTTCGCCGAGGTCGACTGCCTGGTTGCTCCGGTCCTGCCCGTACCGCCGGGCCGAATTGGAACCGAGTCGGCCCTCGTCGCGGGCCATCGGATACCGATCTCGGCGGCCTATTGCCGCGCCAACGCCCCTCAGAATCTCACCGGATTTCCGTCGCTAGCGGTGCCCTGCGGCCAGACGGCGGACGGCCTGCCGATTGGCCTGCAGATCGTTACAGCCCCGGGCCGCGATGATCTGGCCCTGGGGATCGGAGCCCGGTTGCAGGCTCTCAGCGACTGGCACCGTAGGCGCCCCCCCGTCTAGTCACCGAAAAAACCACAGGACAGGGAGCCATTCCGACCCCCCCCCGGGGCCGTGTCGGTTCGACACGCCTCCATGAAACATTGTGTCCCATAGACAGCATATCAATAGATTGGTGAAAATCTAATTTGTTTCCAGGCATAGACTTAGCTTGTTGCTGCCTCGGCATAGAAGGTGTATTGACACTCATACTGCGACCCGGTGCTAGCGACCGATCGCGTCGGCCCGAGGACCACTCGGGACCCCCACGACAATGTCGTCGGCCTTCGACGACACGGCTGGAAATGCGGAACTGGGTTCGATCCGAACCCAGGCATTGAACCTTCAGCGAAGGAAAGACGATGAGGCACAACCATCGATGGAGTCGCGCCGTAATTGGGGCCGCGTTGGTCGGCCTGCTGGCGGCGCCCCCGCTCCTGGCCCAGGCCACCGGCACCGTCACCGGCAAGGTGACTGCGGCCGACAGCCCGACTCCGGTCGAGGCGGCCCGGGTCCAGATCGTCGGCACCCCGTTCCAGGTGTTGTCGAACCGGGAAGGGGTCTACACGCTGCGCAACGTGCCGGCCGGGCAGGTGACCATCCGGGTTTCCGCCCTCGGCTTTGCCTCGGCGACCAAGGACCTGGCGGTCGCCGCGGGTCAGACGGCCACGCTCGACTTCACCCTGACCCAGGCTCCGTACACCCTCGAAGAGATCACCACCACGGCGATCGGTGACACCCGGAAGGCCGAACTCGGCAACTCGGTCAACACGATTCAGGTCGCGAAGCTCGCTGAGGAAGCGCCGGTCAAGACACTGGCGGACATCCTCAAGGCGCGGGCCCCGGGCGTCCAGGTCTTCTCCTCCACCGGCACCATCGGCGGCGGGCAGCGGATCCGGATCCGCGGGTCCAACTCGGTGTCGCTGTCGAACGAGCCGCTCTACATCGTGGACGGCGTCCGCATCGAGAGCAGCAACGGGTCGAACTCGTTCGGCGTCGGCGGCCAGTCGCCCTCGCGGGTCAATGACATCAACCCGGACGAGATCGCCGACATCCAGGTCCTCAAGGGGCCCTCGGCCTCGGCGATCTACGGCACCCAGGGGTCCAACGGCGTCATCCTGATCACGACCAAGCGGGGCGTGGCGGGCCGGGCCCGGTGGAATCTCTGGAGCGAGCAGGGCATCAACCAGGACAAGAACGATTATCGCGACAACTATTACGGCGCCGCCGGCACCGATCCCAACAGCGGACGCTGTACCCTGGTCAATCAGGCAGCCGGGTCGTGCACCGTCACCACGATTTACTCGTTCAACCCGCTCAAGGATCCGGTCGAGTCACCGCTCGCCACCGGCCGCCGGCAGCAGTATGGCGCCAGCGTCTCCGGCGGCAGTGACCTCGTCCAGTACTTCCTTTCCGCCGAGCGGGAGAGCGAGAAGGGCGTCTTCTTCATGCCGGACGCCGAGCAGGCCCGGATCCTCGACGGGAGCGGGCGGACCGCGCTGCGCGACGACGAGCTTAACCCGAACAACATCGACAAGGTCAACCTCCGGTCGAACCTGTCGGTGGTGCTCTCGCCGAAGGCCAACGTCGCCGTCAACCTCGGCTACGTGACCAGCGGCCTCCGGCTGCCTCAGAATGACAACAACGTCCGCGGCATTCACTCGAGCGCCGTCAACGGCGACGGCCGCGGTCCGCTGATCGATCTCACGCTCCCGAACGGCCAGGTGGTCAATCGCGCCTGGGGCTTCCATCGGCCCGGCGAGACCTTCCAGCGCCTTACCAAGCAGACCGTCCAGCGCTTCACCACCGGCGCCACGGCCAATTACAGCCCGAACAACTGGCTCACCAGCCGGGCGGTCGTCGGCCTCGACCTGACCAGCCGGATCGACCAGTTGCTCAACCGGTTCGACGAAGGGCCGTTCTTCTCGCTCGACCGTGAGGGCATCGCCGCGGAGGGCCGGCGCACTATCGCGGTGTACACGATCGATGCGAACGCCACGGCGGCGTTCGACCTGATGGACAACCTGACCTCGAAGACCACCGCCGGCATCAACTACGTCCAGAACAACTTCCGTGGCACCAACGCCCAGGGCGATCCGCTGCCCCCGGGCGCGGTGACCGTGACCGCCGGCTCGAACAAGCAGGCGTCGGAAACCAACAACCTCGTCAAGACCGCCGGCGGCTTCGTCCAGCAGACCTTCGGTCTCGACGACAAGCTGTTCCTCACCGGCGCGGTCCGGGTCGACCGGAACTCCGCCTCGGGCACCCTGGCCAAGACGATCGTCTATCCGAAGGCTTCGATCTCGTACCTGATCAGCGAGTCCGGGTTCTTCCCGAAGGGGAGCTTCCTCAACTCGTTCCGGCTCCGAGCCAGCTACGGCCACGCCGGCCAGCAGCCGAACGGGTCGCAGGCGCTCGAGTCCTACTCGGCCACCGCGGCCGCGGTGGGCGGCACGGTCCAGCCGGCCGTGACCATCAACAACCTCGGCGATCCGAACCTCAAGCCGGAACGGAGCATCGAGTACGAAGCGGGCTTCGACGCAAACTTCCTGAACAGCCGCGTGGCCCTCGAAGTCACGGCGTTCCACAAGGACACCAAGGACGCGCTGATCTTCGTGCCGACCCCACTTTCGGCCGGCAATCCGTCGGGCCAGTTCCGGAACCTCGGAAAGGTCCGCAACGAGGGCATCGAGTACATCCTGAACACGCAGGTTCTCACCGGGAAGAGCCTCGGCTGGGACCTGACCCTGAGCGGCTCGTTCCTCAAGAACCGCCTGCTCGACCTCGGTGGCCAGCCGCCGATCAACGCCAACGGCGTGACCCAGCAGCACCGTGAAGGCTTCCCGCTCGGCGGCTACTGGGCCCGGCCGTACACCTACAACGACGCCAACGGCGACGGCATCATCGCCGCCAGCGAGATCACGCCGGGCGATTCGCTGGAATACCTGGGCAACTCGCAGCCGACCCGCGAACTGGCGATCAGTTCGCAGTGGAATCTGTTCGACGGCAAGCTGCAGATCGCGACCCAGCTCGACTATCGCGGCGGCGCCTACCTCTACAACCTCGAGGAAGATTTCCGCTGCCGGAGCTCGCAGAACTGCCAGGCGCTGTACGACATCAACGCCCCGATGGATCAGAAGGCGCGGGTCACGGCCCTCCGGTTCCTGGGTTCGAACAACACCAACTTCGGGTTCATCGACCCGGCGGATTACTTCAAGTGGCGCGAACTGTCGGTGACGTTCAACGCGCCGAAGAAGTGGGCGCAGGCGTTCACCGCCGAGCGGCTGAGCATCACCGCGAGCGGCCGGAACCTCGCCATGTGGACCAAGTACACCGGCGTCGATCCGGAAGTGAACGGGCAGGGCGAGTCCAACTTCGCCCAGCGCGACTTCCTGAGCCTGCCGCCGCTGCGCAGCTTCTCGCTCCGGCTCAACCTGTCGTTCTAACGGGTCCAAGACCCAAAGGGATATTGCATGTTGACTCTCAAGACTGTTCGAACGGGAGCCCGAGCGGCCGGAGCCTGTCTCCTGGCGATCCTCGCGACGGGCTGCCTCGACGAAATCGTGAAGGTCGATGAGCGGGACGTGATCCCGCCCGACCAGCTGACCACCGCCGCGGGGGCGGCCGCTCTCTACGCGGGAGCGCTCCGCCAGTTCGGCGCCGCGATCGACGGCAACAACGGCGGCACCGAGGGCCAGTCCCTCGTGTCCGGCATGGTGGCCGACGAGTGGTTCCACTCCGGGACCTTCAGCACCCGGGTGGACTATGACATGCGGGCCACCGACCTCAACAATGGCACGCTCGCCGGCGTCTACCGGAACCTGAACGACGCCCGGACGGCCGCTTCCCGGGCGATCGAGGCCGTCACCAATACCAGCGATCCATCGGACGAACGGCTCGGTGCGTTGCAGAACCGGATCGGCTACGTCTACCTGGTCGGGGCCATGAACTACTGCAGCGGCCTCACCTTCAGCGAGATCGTCGACGGCGCCCTCGTGTATGGTGAACCGCTCACGACCACGCAGATGCTCGACGAGGCGATCGGCTGGTTCGATCAGGCCCTGGCCGGTTCGGCCGGTCCGAGCAGCGTCAACCACAACACCGCGCGGGTGCTCAAGGCCCGGGCCCTGACGCTCAAGGGCACGGCCAACCTCTCGGCCGCGGCGACCCTGGTGGCCACGGTGCCGACGACGTTCCAGGCGGTGAGCGAGCATTCGATCGCGAACGGCGGGAACGAGAACGGCATTTTCGTCTTCAACCATAACAGCAAGCGGTGGTCGCTCGCCCACCACGAGGGCGGCAACGGTCTGGGCTTCCGCGGCGCCGGCGACGGCACTGATCCGGCCCAGGCGGATCCCCGGATCCAGTGGACCTTGACCGGCGTCGGGTTCGACAATACGTCGCCGCAGTACAACTGGCTCGGCTCGGTGGGCCGGGACGCCTCGATGCCCTTCACCACCGGGATCGAAGCCCGGCTGATGGAAGCCGAGGCCGATCTCGCCGCCGGCAACGCGGGCGGCATGATCGACAAGCTCAACGCCCTTCGCGCCACCGTGACGGGGCTGGCTCCGCTCACCGACCCGGGCTCGGCGGCTGCTCGGCAGGACCTGCTGTTCTCCGAGCGAGGCTTCTGGCTCTTCGGCATGGGTACCCGGCTCTCCGACCTGCGCCGGCTCGTCCGGCAGTATGGCCGGGGCGCCGAGTCGGTCTTCCCGACCGGCGCGTACGGCAAGGGCGGCGACTTTGGCAGCGATGTCAACCTGCCGCTCCCGAACGTCGAGAATCAGAACCCGAACTTCCAGGGCTGCCTCGACCGGAACGCCTGATCGACCCGGAGGCCACTGAAGGGTCGCAGCAAACAAGGCGGGGGCTTCGGAACATCGAGGCCCCCGCCTTCGTTTGCTACCGAAAGCGGGTGTCGATCCGTCGACAGGGATGCCGATCGGTCCGCTTCCGTGGGACCTGCGCGCGTTGAGGTGCCGGAAAGATCCATGGGAGCTGCGTAGAGATATAAATGGGAGCAAATACAATAATCTATTGACATCAACATGTTCCCACACTCGCCAGTCGGCGTTAGGGAAGTCCAATCGACACGAACGTGTCAATCTGACTCGTGAAATCGGTAACAATCCCCATCACAAGTTGTTGTTCTGTAAGGCCTTGGCGGATCGGATCCCGGCACACTTCCTGAATTTGTAGGGAGTCGGCTCCGAAGGTTCGTCACGGACCACCGCGGCCGTCAGCCGCGCTCCGAGGTCGAACTCCCGTCGGCGCCAGGCTCAACAACCATCTCTTCGGGGAATGATCATGAGGCAAAACCATCGTTGGCTGCGGGCAACCCTCGCGGCGGCCGTCGTTGCGGCCGGCGCCGTCGGTTCGCTTTCGGCCCAGCAGACCGGCACCGTGACGGGCAAGATCGTCGCGGCCGACACTCCCACGCCGATCGAGGCCGCCCGGGTCCAGATCGTCGGCACTCCGTTCCAGGTGCTGTCCAACCGGGACGGCGTGTACACCCTCCGGGGCGTCACGGCCGGGTCGGTGACCATCCGGGTTTCGGCCCTCGGCTTCGCTTCTGCCACCAAGGAAGCGACCGTGACCGCGGGCGGCACCGCCACGCTCGACTTCACGCTGAGCCAGGCACCCTATACCCTCGAAGAGATCACCACGACCGCGATCGGTGACACCCGGAAGGCCGAACTCGGCAACTCGGTGAACACGATCCAGGTCTCGAAGCTCGCCGAGGAAGCGCCGGTCAAGACCCTGGCCGACATCCTCAAGGCCCGCGCCCCGGGCGTCCAGGTCTTCTCCTCCACCGGTACGATCGGCGGCGGCGAGCGGATCCGGATCCGCGGATCCAACTCGGTGTCGCTCTCGAACGAGCCGCTCTACATCGTCGACGGCGTCCGGATCGAGAGCAGCACGGGCTCGGCTTCGTTCGGCGTCGGCGGCCAGTCGCCGTCGCGCGTCAACGACATCAACCCGGACGAAATCGCCGACATCCAGATCCTCAAGGGCCCCTCGGCCTCGGCGATCTACGGCACCCAGGGCTCCAACGGCGTCATCCTGATCACGACCAAGCGGGGCGTGGCCGGCCGGGCCCGGTGGAATCTCTGGAGCGAGCAAGGCCTCAACCAGGACAAGAACGACTACCGAAACAACTACTACGGCTCGGCGACGAGCCTGCCGAACGGCGCCCGGTGCCGGCTCGTCGACCAGGCCGCCGGCACCTGCACCGTCAACACGATCTTCAGTTTCAACCCGCTCAAGGACCCGGTCGAGTCGCCCCTCGCCACGGGCCGCCGGCAGCAGTATGGCGCCAGCGTCTCCGGCGGCAGCGATCTCGTCCAGTACTTCCTCTCCGCCGAGCGCGAGAGCGAAAAGGGCGTCTTCTTCATGCCGGACGCCGAACAGACCCGGATCCTCGCCGGCAGCGGCCGGACCGAACTCCGGGACGACGAGCTCAATCCGAACAACATCGACAAGGTCAACCTCCGGTCGAACCTGTCGGTGGTGCTCTCGCCGAAGGCCAACGTGGCCGTCAACCTCGGCTACGTGACCAGCGGTCTGCGGCTGCCGCAGAATGACAACAACGTCCGCGGCATCCACTCGAGCGCCGTCAACGGCGACGGCCGCGGCCCGCTGGACTCGCTCCAGCTGCCCAACGGTCAGTGGGTCTCTCGGTCCTGGGGCTTCCATCGCCCCGGCGAGACCTTCCAGCGCCTGACCAAGCAGACGATTCAGCGGTTCACCACCGGGGCCACCGCCAACTACAGCCCGAACAACTGGCTGACCAGCCGGGCAGTCGTCGGTCTTGACCTGACCAGCCGGATCGACCAGTTGCTCAACCGGTTCGACGAAGGGCCGTTCTTCTCGCTCGATCGTCAGGGCATCGCCGCCGAGGGCCGGCGCACGATCGCCGTGTACACCGTGGACGCGAACGCGACCGCAAGCTTCGATCTGATGGACAACCTCACCTCGAAGACCACGGCGGGCATCAACTATGTCCAGAACAACTTCCGCGGCACCAACGCCCAGGGCGATCCGCTGCCCCCGGGCGCGGTGACCGTGACCGCCGGCTCGAACAAGCAGGCGTCGGAAACCAACAACCTCGTCAAGACCGCCGGCGGCTTCGTCCAGCAGACCTTCGGTCTCGACGACAAGCTGTTCCTCACCGGCGCGGTCCGGGTCGACCGGAACTCCGCCTCGGGCACCCTGGCCAAGACGATCGTCTATCCGAAGGCTTCGATCTCGTACCTGATCAGCGAGTCCGGGTTCTTCCCGAAGGGGAGCTTCCTCAACTCGTTCCGGCTCCGAGCCAGCTACGGCCACGCCGGCCAGCAGCCGAACGGGTCGCAGGCGCTCGAGTCCTACTCGGCCACCGCGGCCGCGGTGGGCGGCACGGTCCAGCCGGCCGTGACCATCAACAACCTCGGCGATCCGAACCTCAAGCCGGAACGGAGCATCGAGTACGAAGCGGGCTTCGACGCAAACTTCCTGAACAGCCGCGTGGCCCTCGAAGTCACGGCGTTCCACAAGGACACCAAGGACGCGCTGATCTTCGTGCCGACCCCACTTTCGGCCGGCAATCCGTCGGGCCAGTTCCGGAACCTCGGAAAGGTCCGCAACGAGGGCATCGAGTACATCCTGAACACGCAGGTTCTCACCGGGAAGAGCCTCGGCTGGGACCTGACCCTGAGCGGCTCGTTCCTCAAGAACCGCCTGCTCGACCTCGGTGGCCAGCCGCCGATCAACGCCAACGGCGTCGACCAGCAGCACCGCGAGAACTACCCCCTCGGCGGCTACTGGGGCCGGCCGTACACCTACAACGACGCCAACGGCGACGGCATCATCGCCGCGAGCGAAGTGACGGCCGAGGACTCGCTCTCGTACATCGGCAACTCGCAGCCGACCCGCGAACTGGCGATCAGCTCGCAGTTCAACCTGTTCGACGGCAAGGTGCAGATCTCCACCCAGCTCGACTATCGCGGCGGCGCCTACCTCTACAATCTCGAGGAGGATTTCCGCTGCCGGAGCTCGCAGAACTGCGAGGCCCTGTACGACGTCAATGCCTCGATGGACGACAAGGCGCGCGTCACGGCGCTCCGGTTCCTCGGTGCGAAGAACACGAACTTCGGCTTCAAGGAAAAGTCGGACTACATGAAGTGGCGCGAACTCTCGGTGACCTTCAACGCCCCGAAGGCATGGGCGCAGGCGTTCACCGCCGAGCGGCTCAGCATCACCGCGAGCGGCCGGAACCTCGCCACCTTCACCAGCTACTCGGGCGTGGATCCGGAGGTCAACGGCCAGGGCGAAGCGAATTTCGCCCAGCGCGACTTCCTGAGCCTGCCGCCGCTGCGGTCGTTCTCGCTCCGGCTCAACCTGTCGTTCTAACGGGCCCGACCCGAAAGGATATCCAGCATGTTTTCGCAGAATCTCATTCGTCGGGGCGCCCGCATCGCGGGTACGGCCGCGCTGGCGCTGATCGCCACCGGCTGCCTCGATGACATCGTCAAGGTCGACGAGCGGGACGTGATCCCGCCCGACCAGCTCACCACGGCGGCCGGCGCTGCGGCGTTGTACGCCGGGGCCTTGCGCTCGTTCGGCGCCGCCATCGACGGCGACAACGGCGGGACCGAGGGCCAGTCCCTCGTCTCCGGCATGGTCGCGGACGAGTGGTTCCACTCCGGGACGTTCAGCACCCGGGTGGACTACGACATGCGCGCCACCGACCTCAACAACGGCACGCTCGCCGGCGTCTATCGGAACCTGAACGACGCCCGGACCGCGGCCGCCCGCGCCATCACGGCGGTCACCAACACGAGCGATCCGACCGACCCCCGGCTCGGTGCGTTGCAGAACCGGATCGGGTTCGTGTACCTGGTTGGCGCCATGAACTACTGCAGCGGCCTCACCTTCAGCGATCTGGTCGACGGCCAGATCGTCTACGGTGAGCCGCTCACGACCACCCAGATGCTGGACGAGGCGATCAGCTGGTTCGACCAGGCCCTCGCGGGGCCGGCCGGCACCAACAACATCAATACCAATACGGCCCGGATGCTCAAGGCTCGCGCGCTCGTCCTCAAGGGCACGGCCAACCTCTCGGCCGCCGCGGCGCTCGTGGCCACGGTGCCGACGACGTTCAAAGCGCTGAGCGAGCACTCCATCGCCAACGGCGGCAACGAGAACGGCATTTTCGTCTTCAACCACAACAGCAAGCGGTGGTCGCTGGCTCACAGGGAAGGCGGAAACGGGCTCGCCTTCCGCGGCGCCGGTGCGGGCACCGATCCGGCCCAGGCGGACCCCCGGGTGCAGTGGACCCGGACCGGCGTCGGCTTCGACAACGTCTCGCCCCAGTACAACTGGCTCGGTTCGGTGGGCCGCGATGCCTCGATGCCCTTCACCACGGGTGTCGAAGCTCGGCTGATGGAAGCCGAGGCGGATCTCGCCGCCGGCAACGCCAGCGGCATGATTGACAAGCTCAACGCCCTCCGGGCCACCGTGACCGGCCTGGCGCCGCTCACCGACCCGGGCTCGGCCGCGGCCCGCCAGGATCTGCTCTTCTCCGAGCGCGGCTTCTGGCTTTTCGGCCTGGGCACTCGGCTCTCCGATCTCCGCCGGCTCGTCCGGCAGTACGGCCGGGGCGCCGAGTCGGTCTTCCCGACCGGTGCGTACGGCAAGGGCGGCAATTTCGGCAGCGACGTGAACCTCCCGCTGCCCAACGTCGAGAACCAGAACCCGAATTTCCAGGGCTGCCTCGATCGGAACGCCTAGCAGCACTCTCCTGCCATCCGGCTCGGTTGCCGGGTGGCAGGGCCTTAAGTAGGTTAGCGGGGGGCCCCTCTGGGGCCCCCCGCTTGCTTTGGTGGAACGGAGCCGTTTCGGAGACGCCGCCGTTTCCCTGGAGGGCTTCATGAAACTGCGACTCGCCGTGGCGCTCGGCATCTGCTGTCTCGGCTGCCATCACGCCCCGCCAATCGTCGCCTGGCAACCGGCCCCCGGCACCTTGCCGGTCTCGTATCGGGATGGGCCCGACGGCCTCGAGGCCGCCTTCGAACTCCCCGAAGACGCCGGGATCGTGCTGCTCGGCTACGATGGGTTCGGCCGCCTGACGGTGCTCGCCTCTGAGCGGCAGGTCGTGCTCCCGCTCCAGAAGGGCTTCCACCGGCTTCGGTTCCCCGAGGCCGCCGCCATCGCCCCCACCCGGGTCGCCGTCGCGCCGAGGTCCGCGGGACCGGCAACCGCGGCAGGCGTCCCATGCGTGTCGGTACAGATTCGCAGCGGCATGGTAGAGGCCAACGGTTGGGACCAGATGTTCTGCGGCCCGACCGGGCTGGCCACCAACCCGTATACCAATGGTGTCGGGGTGGGGCCGGGCCGCCGCAGCAGTCGATCCAGGCCACCCCAGATCATGATCCTGGCGCTGGAGCCCGGGGTGTCGGTTTCGGAGCTTCAGGTGGCCTTGGCGCCCAACGGCGCTACCGGAGCCAGGCTCGGTCCCACGGAGCTTCTCGCGGAGCTGGGAGACCGGGTGGGCCGCTGGGCCCTGCTGCGCGAGGGGCCCCTTTCATGCGATCCGGACATGACTCGCTGTTCGCCGAACTAGGGCACCCTTCGCAGCCTGCCGAGCGTCGAAGTCACCGGAACCCCAGTCTTCCAGACTGGGGTTTCATGTATATGCAATAGAACGACTTAGACGTCCATGTTCTGGCTTGCGCCAAGCTGGAGATTGACGTTCGAGACCTACTGTTTTAACATTATATCCGGATACACGGATTAATGATAGACATCATCCCGCTCCTCGACGCACTCGCGGATCCAACGCGGTGCCGCCTGCTCCTAGCCCTCGAGGAGCAGGAGTTGACCGTGGGCGAACTCAAGAGCGCGTTGCAACTACCCCAATCCACGGTCAGCCGCCATCTCAAAGTGCTGGCTGACGAGGGGTGGGTTACCCACCGGGCCGAGGGCGTAAGCAACTGGTATCGGGCCGCCTGGGACCTCCCGGACGAGGCCCGGGGGCTTTGGGCGGTGGTCCGTTCCTCGGTGGCCGAAACGGCCAGCGCCAGACAGGACGCCAAGCGGATCCGGGAAGTGGTGGCGGCCCGTCATCACCGGACTCGAGAGTTCTTCGCCACGAGCGCCGGCCAGTGGGACCGGCTGCGGGGAGACCTGTTCGGCGACGGTCTCGAATGGCAGGCGCTGGCCGGACTCCTCGATCCCCGCTGGGTCGTGGCCGACTTGGGAAGTGGCACAGGGCAACTCGCCGCCATGATCGCGCCGTTCGTGCGGCGCGTCATCGCGGTGGACGAGTCGCCTGCCATGCTCGATGCCGCGAGCCGCCGAATTGCGGCCTTGGCCAACGCCGAATGCCGGCCGGGCGCCCTCGAGGCCTTGCCGATCGAGACGGCCTCGGTGGATCTGGCCTTCGCGATTCTGGTGCTCCATCACCTGCCGGAGCCGGTCCGGGCCGTGACGGAGGCCGCCCGGATCCTCAAGCCCGGCGGCCGGCTGGTGGTCGTGGACATGCTGCCCCACGACCGCCGGGAATACCGGGAGACGATGGGGCATCAGTGGTTGGGATTCGATGCCGATACTCTGGGAGGCTGGTTCCGGTCCGCCGGCCTGTCCGCTCCGAGTTGCCGGCCGCTGGCGCCGAAGCCGGACGCCCAGGGGCCGTTACTGTTCGTGGCTTCCGCCACACGAGATCACTGAAAACGGGGGAGACAAGCACGTGGCTACCGCAGCGCTAGAACAGCATCCGTTCGACGCCGCCAGACAGGCGGGCCGGGAACCGTTCAAGGTTCGCGACCTGGCCGAGGGGGAGTTCGGCCGCAAGGAGATCCGGCTCGCCGAGCAGGAGATGCCGGGCCTGATGGCCATTCGGGAGGAGTACCGGGGCAAGCGGCCGCTGGCCGGTGCCAAGATCATGGGCTCGCTCCACATGACCGTGCAGACGGCCGTCCTGATCGAGACCCTCACCGAACTCGGTGCCGACGTCCGCTGGGTCAGCTGCAACATCTTCTCGACGCAGGATCACGCCGCCGCCGCGGTGGTGGTCGGTCGGGACGGCACGGTCGACGCGCCGCGGGGCACTCCGGTCTTCGCCTGGAAGGGCGAGACGCTCGAGGAGTACTGGTGGTGCACCGAGCAGGCGCTGATGTGGCCGGACGGCTCGGGCCCGAACCTCCTGCTCGATGACGGCGGCGATGCCACGCTCCTGGTCCACAAGGGTGCCGAGTTCGAGAAGAGCGGCACGATCCCGGCGTTCGACGCCGAGAACGAGCCCGAGGAGTGGGGCGTCATCCTCGACCTGATCCGCGCCGAGGCGAAGAAGAACCCGGGCCGGTGGACCAAGGTGGCCGCAGGACTCCGGGGCGTGTCGGAGGAAACGACCACCGGCGTGCACCGGCTCTACGAGATGATGAAGGCGGGCACCCTGCTCTTCCCCGCCATCAACGTCAACGACTCGGTCACCAAGTCCAAGTTCGACAACATCTACGGCTGCCGGCATTCGGTGATCGACGGGCTCAACCGCGCCAGCGACGTGATGATCTCCGGCAAGCTCGCCGTGGTCTGCGGCTACGGCGAGGTCGGCAAGGGTTGCGCCCAGGCCCTCCGCGGGCAGGGCGCCCGCGTGGTGATCACCGAGATCGATCCGATCTGCGCGCTCCAGGCCGCGATGGAGGGGTACCAGATCCTCACCCTCGAGGACGTCATCGGGACCGCGGACATCTTCATCACCGCCACCGGCAACTACAACATCATCACTGCCGATCACATGGCGCGGATGAAGGACAAGGCGATCGTCGGCAACATCGGCCACTTCGACAACGAGATCGACATGGCCGGGCTCAAGAAGACCAAGGGCATCAAGCGGATCAACATCAAGCCGCAGTACGACGAGTGGGTCTTCCCCGACGGGCACAGCGTGATGATCCTGGCCGAGGGCCGGCTCCTCAACCTGGGTTGCGCCACCGGCCATCCGAGCTTCGTGATGTCGGCGAGCTTCACCAACCAGGTCATGGCCCAGATCGAGCTCCACCAGAATGCCGGGAAGTACGAGAAGAAGGTCTACGTGCTGCCCAAGCATCTCGACGAGAAGGTGGCCCGCCTCCATCTCGACAAGCTCGGCGTCCGGCTGACGAAGCTGTCGCCCGACCAGGCGGCCTACATCGGCGTGAAGGTCGAGGGTCCCTACAAGCCGGATCACTACCGCTACTAGGAGCTCGCCGGCGCCTCGAGTGCCCCGATCCCCTGCCGGGGGAGACCGAATTCAGCGCGGAAACACGGACGGGGCGGCCACTGGCCGCCCCGTCCTCGTTCCGGGTCCGCCCGCGGCACCTGGCTACTGTACCGTGACGGTTCCCACCATCCCGCTGGTGAAGTCGGTGGAGTGGAGGGTACAGCGGTAGCGGTAGGTCCCCGCCGAACCGAACGCCCGCGCATGGGTGCCGCTCGAGAGATTGGAGGAGTTGGAGACGTTGTCCTCGAAGGTCACGTTGTGGGTGCCGCTCCGGAATTCCCAGGTGACGGTTTCGCTCACCGCAACGGACAATGCCGGCGGGGTAAACTGGTTGTTCGTGACCGCCACCGCGTTGGGCCCGCTCGGGCCCGTATCCCCGCCGCACGCCGCCGTTCCGCACACCGCCGCCAGCAGTACCAGCGCTCGCATTGCCGCTCCCGGATTGAGGGACCGCCGCCCTATTGGACGGTAATCTGACCCACCATCTCGCCGCTATTGCCGAAGCCGGACGAGTGAATGGTACACCGGTACCGGTACGTTCCCCGAGCCGTGAATTCCCGAAGGTGGTTCGTCCCGGCACCGACGTCCGAGGCCGAATTCGAGATGTTGTCCTCGAAGGTGACGTTGTGGCCGCCCTGCTGAAACTGGAACGTGACGGTCGTGTTGACCGCCACCGTGAGCGTCGGCGGATTGAAATTGGTACCCGCGATCACGACCGTGTTCGGGGCCGGCGGGGGGGGCGGCGGGGGGGGCGGCGCGGGTGGGGAGGTTGGACCGCTCGAACCGCCGCCGCAGGCCAGTGCCAGGATCGTCAACGCCGCCATCGGGATTCGCTGAAGCCTCATGGTACCCTCCTGTCCTGCCGTGAAACGACGAGCCCGGGGCGACCGGGTCGCCGGGCGGAATGAATGGGTCGGACGGTCAAGCGCGAGCGTTCGGGTGTCCCGTTTCGCTACAGGCAACCAGGTCGCCAGAGTCGAGGGGACGAGAGTCATGACACCGGCTCGTGTTCATCCCCCTTACATCTTGCCGGACCCGGGCGGACCGACCGAAACGACGGTATGATTCCCGGCACCCGTGCGGGCCCCGGAGACGCTGCGATGACTGGAGCTGTGACGGCCGGCGCCGGGACGCCGCCGGAGCGGTGGGAGGCACTCGACGTCGTCCGCGGGATGACCGTGGCCGGCATGCTGCTGGTCAACAACCCGGGCACCTGGTCGGCGATGTATCCGCCCCTGGCCCATGCCCCGTGGCACGGCTGGACTCCGACCGACCTGATCTTTCCGTTCTTCCTGTTCATCGTCGGCATCACGACGGCGTGGTCCCTCGGCCGCCGGGCGGAACAAGGCGCGGATGACGGCGCGATCCGCCGGCAGATCGTTCGGCGGGGCCTCCTCATCTTTCTCTTCGGTCTGCTGCTGGCCGCGTTTCCGTTCTACCCGATCACCCGGCTTACCGGCCTCCGGATCCCCGGCGTCCTGCAGCGTATCGGTGTCTGCTACCTAGCCGGCGGCCTGCTGGCCTGGCGGCGCTCCAACCGGGCGGTGGCCGGCATCGCGGCAGCGCTCCTGCTCGGTTACTGGGCCGCCATGACCCTGGTACCGCCGCCGGGCCAGGCAGCCGCCACGCTCGACGTGCCCGACCAGACCCTGGCCGCCTGGCTCGACCGGCTGCTGCTCGGCGGCCATCTCTGGGCCAGCAGCAAGACCTGGGACCCCGAAGGTCCGCTGTCCACGATCCCGGCCATCGGCACGGTACTCCTCGGCGTGCTGGCCGGCCGGTGGCTCCGAACCCCGCGGCCCATGGCCGAGCGACTGAACGGACTGTTCGCGGCGGGAACGGCCGGGCTGATCGTCGGATCGGTCTGGGGTTGGGTGTTTCCGATCAACAAGAATCTCTGGACGAGTTCCTACGTCATATTCACGGCGGGCGCGGCCGCGGTCCTCCTCGGCCTGGTCAGCTGGCTGATGGATACCCGCGGCCGGCACGGAGCGGTGGTCCGGTTCTTCGCCGTGTACGGCCGCAATCCGCTGGTGGCGTTTCTCGGTTCGGGGCTCATGGCCAAGGCCATGGCCTCGCTGATCAAGGTGCCGTTCGGGGGGGAGTCGGTGCCGCTGCAGCAGGCGGTGTACCGGACCCTCTTCGCCCCGTGGCTTCGGCCGGTGAACGCCTCGCTCGCCTACGCGCTCGCGTTCGTGGGCTTCTGGTACCTCGTGCTGGCCCTGTTCTCCCGGCGCGGCTGGATCATCAAGGTGTAGCGAAAGGACGAATCATGATGGGCAAGCTGACCCGGTGGCTCTGGGACTGGGCGAAGACGATCGTGGTGGCGCTGGTGATCTGGTTCACGTTCAGCACCTTCGTCCTCCAGGCGTTCCGGATCACCTCGTCGAGCATGGAGTCGACCCTGCTGATCGGCGACGTGCTGTACGTCAACAAGATGCTCTATGGCGCCGAGGTACCGGTGGTGCATCGGCGGCTCCCGGCCATTCGGGAACCCCGACTCGGCGACATCGTCGTGTTCGAGTCGGTGGAAACGCCGGGTCTGACCGTGGTCAAGCGTCTGGTCGGCGTGCCCGGGGACACGCTCGCGATGACCGACGGCGTCCTCAGCCGCAACGGTACGGCGGTGACTGAGCCGTGGGTGGCCGCCGACCGCCGCCTGATGCCGACCGACGCCGCGGGCCGGACCCAGATCCGGCGGTGGACCCTGCCGCTCCTGATCGGTCCGCCGCAGCCGGACTACGATCCCGACCCCAACCATTGGGGCCCGATCGTCGTGCCGGCCGCTGCCTATTTCATGATGGGCGACAACCGCCGCGACTCGTACGACAGCCGGTTCTGGGGTTTTCTGCCGGCGCGGAACATCAGGGGCCGGGCCTCGGTGATCTACTTCAGCTACGACGCCGATACCTACAAGCCGCTGCCGTTCCTGACGAACATCCGCTGGCGGCGCCTGCTGTCGGTGCCGCGGTGAACCGCGTCAGGGCGACTTGAGGTCGACGAGGTTCCGGGTCACCAGTTCGAGGTAGGATACGCTCTCGGGCCGCTCGGTGTCCTTGAGAAAGGCCTGGATGGTCTGCAACAGTTGGACGCTCGCGTACCCGGGCCGGGCCTGCGGGTGGGCCTGGCCCATCACCCCGCCGAAGTAACTCCGGACGATGAGACCGGAATCGGCCCAGGGAAGCGCCCGGACGTTCTCGACGTAGCGCCGGAAGCTCTGCTGGCGGAAGAGGTAGAATTCGACGTTCGAGGTGTAGAACAACGAGACCCCGAGGCGGCGGTCGGCGAGGAACCGGGCGATCCCCCGGAACGCGCCGGTCCCGCCGAAGTCGCCCACCACCGGAATGACCCGGCCGCGCCGCTCCAGATCGCGAAGGAACTGGTAGTCGTCCTCGGCCGCCAGGAAGCTCGACTCCCGGCCGGCAAGATCCTTCTCCCGATACAAATCCCGGATCGTCGGATAGTAGGAGCGCGGCCCGCGACCATAGCTCGTGAACCGGAGATCGAGACCGGCGCGCATGAACTCGTCGTGGAACCGCGCGAGCGTCGTGACGTCCACCGGCTGGAGCGGAAGGCCGTATCCCCTGATCCGCTCGACCAGCGCCGCGTGGGTCCGGCGGTGCCGGAGCGTGTCCGCCTTGAGGCCGTCGACGTAGCCGATCAGGTCGGCGAGCGGGCGGCCGTTCCAGGCGGTGAGGTTGTCCGGCACCGGCCGTCCGAACAACTGGCAGAGGAACTCGAGCCGGTTCCGCGAGGTCTCGAAGAGCGATTTGAACAACAGGTGGAGCAGCTGATTGTCCCGCCGGAGATCGACGATGAACGCGACGTCCGGCCGCACGGCGGCGATGTACGAGAAGTTCTGGTCCGGCCCGACCCCGATGTAGGCCCCGCCCCGCGCGCCCCGCGCCCGGATCCCGCCCATGACATGGAGGTACGAAAGCTCGTTCGAGATCAGGTTGTCGGTATCGAAGTACCCACCCGACTCCGACAGCTGGGCGATCGTCCGCGCAAACGGAATCGTATCGGTGACGGGGGCGCGCTGGGCCGCCCGCGGCGCCACGGCCGCCTGAAGGGCCAGGAGAAAGGCAGCTACCATGGTCTGATCCTAGCCCCCCGGGGGCCCCGAGCCTAGTCCCGCTGGAGACGGCCGACGGCGGGCCGACGGGCACAAAACGCGAGGGGCCGCCCGGTACCCCGGGCGGCCCCAAACGACGATCCGGCCGCGGCTTACTCCTTGGCGCGGTCGATGTACTCGCCGGTTTCCGGGTTGACCCGGATCTTCTCGCCGATCTGGATGAATTCGGGCACGTTGACCGTGATGCCGTTGTTGAGCGTCGCCGGCTTGGCGGACGCGGACTTCGTGGCGGTCTTCATCACCGGTGCGGTTTCCACGACCTCGAAGGTCAGGGCATTCGGCATCTGGACCCCGATCGGCCGGCCCTCGTAGAACTCGGCGATGATCCGCATGCCGTCGGTCATCCACTTGGCGCTGTCGCCCAGATCCTCTTCCTCGACCTCGAGCTGGTCGAACGTCTCGGCGTTCATGAAGTGGTAGGTCGTGCCGGCCTTGTACATGAAGTCGAGCTCGTGGGTTTCGAGCGACGCCAGCTCGATGCTGTCGGTCGCCCGGAAACGGTTCTCGAACTGGATGCCGGTCTTGAGCTTCCGGAGCTTGGCCTGGACCAGCGCCCGAAGGTTGCCGGGGGTGTGGTGGTGAAAATCGAGAACCCGGCAGGGTTCGCCGTTGAACATGATGGCCATGCCCCGGCGAATGTTGCTTGCGATGATTGCCATGACAACGGAACTCAGGTAAAAGGTGACGTCAACTCAGCCCATAAATGTAGCTCCAACAACGGCTTGAGTCGACCCCTCCGGGACCGCTCCGGCCCCGGGCCGGCGCCCCGCCCCGCGCCGGCACCCAAGCCGGAATGCCTCGTCCGTGTCGGGCGCCGACCGGGGCCGGGAATGCCCTTGCCTAACTCTCCCGGGTGAGGGAAACTTGTGACGTGTCCTCGGCCACCAAAGCGTGCCCCTCCTGCGCGCATCCCCTCCCCGCTGAAGCTGCCTTCTGCCTGATGTGTGGCGCCGCCACGCCGCAGGCGATCGACAAGGCCACGGGAGAAATCCGCGCCTACACCTCCACGGACCGGATCCCCTCGCCGGACAAGGCGCGGATCCAGCGCGGGCTCGGCTCGGGATACGAGGTCGGGAAACTCGTCGGCCGGGGCGGATTCGCGGAGGTGTTTCTCGTCCACGACCGCCGCCTCAAGCGGGACCTGGCGCTCAAGGCCCTCCGGCCCGACCTGGTGATCTCGGATGCGCTGCTGACGCGGTTCCGCCGCGAGGCGGAGACCGTGGCGGCGCTCCGCCACCCGCACATCGTCCCGATCTACGACATCGGCGAGTCCGAAGGCATCGCCTACATCCTGATGCCGCTGATCCAGGGCGAGAGCCTCCGGTCGCTGCTGACGCGCGAAGGGCCGCGGCCGGTCCGCGAGGCCACCCGGATCCTCCTCGAGGCGGCCGACGCACTCGCCGCCGCCCACGAAGCCGGTGTGATCCACCGGGACATCAAGCCCGAGAACATCATGCTCGAGGGCAAGGGACGCCGGGTCCAGCTGATGGACTTCGGCATCGCCAAGGCCATCGACAACACGGATTCGGGTCCGGGGCTTACGAGCACCGGCATGCTGGTCGGCACGCCGCACTACATGAGTCCGGAACAGGCCTCGGGCGAGGCCAATCTCGACCATCGCTCCGACCAGTATTCGCTGGCCGTGGTCGCCTTTCAGATGATCACCGGCGCGCTGCCCTTCGATGGCGACTCGACCCGGGCCGTGCTGTTCCAGCAAATGGTCGGAGTGCCGAAAAGCCTTCGCGACCTCGTGCCGGACATTCCCGCCGCGCTCGCCTTCGCGGTGGATCGGGCCCTTTCGAAAGATCCGAAGGACCGGTTTCCCTCGATGGAGGCCTTCAGCGAGGCGATCGCCGGACCGGACGCGTGGCCGCTGACCGGGCTGTCGTCGGACAGTGTCGCAGGTGCGGTGGTCACCGCAGGCGCCGCGACGACCCCCACCGCCGCCGTGCCCGCGCCGCGGAAACGCTCCTGGCTCCCGGCCGTCGGGATCGTGGCGGTGCTCTCGGCGGTGGGCGCCGTCGCCTGGCTCTGGCCCAAGGGCAGCGCCACCCCGGCGACCCTCGCCCAGAACCCGGTTCCCCAGGGCGCTCCCCCGGCGGCTCCGCCGCCGGCGCCGGTTCCGGCCCCGTCCGGGCCGACCGCGACCGATTCGAGTACCGCGACCCGCCCACCGGCCGCCGCGTCCTCGAACCGCCCGGCGACGCCACCGTCCGCGCCGACCCGGACCGCATCTCCCCCGCCTCCGCCGCCCAGCGCGGGCTGCCAGGCGCTGATCGCCGGCCGCCGGTGGACCGACGCGGCCAAGTCGTGCACCACCGAGGCGGAAGCGGGTGGGGTCGTGGCGGCTCGGCTGCTCGGATCGCTGTACCAGCGCGGCAACGGGTTCACCCGCTCCGATTCGGCGGCCGCGGTCTGGTACCGGAAGGCGGTCGCCGGGGGCGATGCGCCGGCCGCCTACCGGCTCGGCATCATGTACGCCAACGGCCAGGGCACGACACAGAACGACGTCGAGGCCACCGCCCTGCTCCGGACGGCCGCCGACGGCGGGGTGAAGGAATCCTGGCCCCTGCTGGCCGAGCGGTACGAACAGGGCCTCGGTATCAAGCGGAGCGATCAGGAGGCGGCCTTCTGGTACCGCCGCGCCGCGGACGAGGGCGAACGCTCGGCCCAATTCAATCTCGGCGAGATGTACAACCGGGGCCGCGGCGTCCAGAAGAACGAAAATGAGGCCGCGGTGTGGTTCAGCAAGGCCGCCGAGCAGGGGCACCCCGGGGCCGAATACGAACTCGGCATGCTCTACATTCGCGGACGGGGCGGTCTAACCAAGGACGAGGAGGTCGGGGTTCAATGGCTGGAGCGGGCCGCCGCCCAGGGCCACGCCGAGGCGAAGAAGGAGGTCGAGAAGCGGAATCGTCCTTGACCCCCTCCGGACCGCCGTCGAGATTCCCCCGAGCCGTTGTCCTCCACCATCAGAAGTGTGTCCACGCGCGCCTGCCCGAACTGCGGTAACCCGCTGCCCTCCGACGCCGCCTACTGTGACCAGTGCGGTTCGGCCGGTCATACCCAGGTCATCGGCGGCACCGAGCAGACGGAGGCGGCGCTCGCCTCGAGCTACGTCAATCAGCCCGAACGGCTCCAGCGCGCGCTCGGCGACCAGTTTGAGCTTGGCTCCCTGATCGGCCGCGGCGGCTACGCCGAGGTGTATGCGGTCCGGGACCGGAAGCTCAAGCGGGAGCTGGCGGTGAAGGTGCTCCGGCCGGACCTGATCGTGACGCCGGCCCTGCTGGCGCGCTTCCGGCGCGAAGCGTTGTCGGTTGCGGCCCTTCAACACCCGGCCATCGTGCCGGTCTTCGACGTCGGCGAACGGGACGGCATCTGCTACATCGTGATGCCGCTGATCCGGGGCGAGAGCCTCAAGGCGCTGCTCCAGCGGCAGCGCCGGATTCCTCTCGACGAAGTCCAGCGCGTCGTCGGCGAGGCCGCGAGCGCGCTGGCGGTCGCGCACGAGGCCGGCGTCGTTCACCGCGACATCAAGCCGGAGAACATCCTCCTCGAGGGGCGCGAAGGCCATGTCCGGATCATGGACTTCGGCATCGCCAAGGCCGTCGACTCGAGCGAAAAAGAGCTCACCGGCACCGGAGTGGTCGTCGGCACACCCCAGTACATGAGCCCGGAACAGGCGAGCGGCGAGCCCAACATCGACCCGCGGAGCGACCAGTACTCGCTCGCGGTCGTCGCTTACCAGATGGTGGCCGGCCGGGCACCCTTCGACGGCGAAACGGCGCGGGCGATCATCGCGAAGCAGCTGCTCGACCTGCCGCCGGTCCTCGACCCCGTGGCGGACCGGGTGCCGCCTAACGTCGTCGCGGCGCTGCACCGGGCGATGCAGAAGCAGCCGGCCAACCGGTTCGCGAACATCCAGGAGTTCGCCGCAGCGCTCCGCGACCCGGATTACCGCAATCCGCCCGGACTGGGGGCGGACTCCACCAAGGCGGCCGCCGGCCGGCGCTGGACCCCGTGGCTGCTCGCCGGTGCCGCAGCCGGCGTGGTGGGCGTCATCGGATACACCCAGTTCGTCCGCCCGGACCTCGACCCGGCCCCGCCCCCGGCAACGATCGGCGCGCCCGGCAACGGTGGGGGCAACCTCGGCGCGCCCACCAGCCCGGCGGCCCCCACGACGCCGGCCGGTACGACGGCATCGACGCCCTCCGGTTCCAATCCCACGGCAGTCGTGCCACCACCGGCGCCGCCACGCCCCGACACCGGCAGCCGGCCGGCGGCCAATCCGACGTCGACCGCGCCGACGACACCGGACACCGGAACCGGGCTACTCCCCGAACCGCCCGCGCCGACGCCGAGTTGCGCGGTACTGGTCGACCAGCAGGACTGGACCCGGGCCCGGCAGCAATGCCAGGCCGAGGGTCAGGCAGGGAATCCGGCGGCGCTCCGGATCGCCGCGGAGATCCTGCTCGCCGGCCGCGGGCCGGTGCCCCGGGACGAGGCGCAGGCAGCGCAGTTGTACGAACAGGCCGCCGCCGCCGGCGACGCCGAGGCCCAGTTCTGGATGGGCAACCGGCTCGGCAACCGGGCTCCCACCGATGCAACGAACTGGTTCCTCGCGGCGGCGAGGCAAGGCCTCGCGAAGGCGTTCCCGCGCGTGGCCGAACGGCTCGACCGCGGCGTCGGCACCGCGGTCGATCGTCCGGCGGCGTTCCGGTGGTACGAGCGGGCGGCCAACGGGGGTGACGTGGCGAGCCAGCGCCGGGTGGCCGAGATGTACGGGGCCGGCGTCGGGGTCGGGAAGGACGAGGGGGCGGCGCGCCGCTGGTATGCCCGGGCGGCGGATCCGGCCGGGGGCAACGATCCCGAATCCCAGTATCAGCTCGCCCAGATGTTCTTCCGGGGGCGCGGCGGACCGAAGTCGGAAGCGGAGGGTCTCGCCTGGCTCCGGCGGGCCGCGGCGGGGGGACATGCCGAAGCGGCCCGGGAACTCGCCCGCCGCACGGATGCCTGAGGACCAGTTGCCGGCCGCGGACCGCGGCCGCCGGCCGGCTGCCTAACGCCGGCTCCAGTCGACCTGGGCGCCGAGGCTGACGACCCGGCCTCGCAGCGGAGCCCAGGGGAGATTGGTCCGGCCGGTGAGGGCGGATGGCGTCGGCAACACCACGAGCTCGAAGTTGCGGAGCTTCACGTCCAGGAAATTTTCCACGCTGAAATAGAGGCGGGCCCGTCCCGATCGCTGGGTGATCGTCCCATCGACCAGGGCGAAGCCGCCGCTCCGCGCCCGGAACGTGTTGTCGGCGAGATCCGCGGCGCCCTGGTACCGGACCCCGAAATCCACCGAGGTCCCGGTCCGGGCCGGCGCGGTCCAGGTGAGGGCGGCGCCGAGCTGATGCCTGGGCACCGTGGTGAGGTCGCGGCGACCGGTGCCCTCCGGTTCGCCCTCGGTGCCGACCCGGAGGCCATACCAGCCCTGCAGGGACCAGCCCGGCCAGCGGCGCTCCGCCACGAGGTCCAGGGCAACGGCCCGGGTCGGCTCGTCGAGGTTCTTGAGCCGGAGCCGGCCGAGGGAGTCGCCCGCCACGGGAAGCAGGGCGACCGGTTCGGCGATCCGCACCGCCGTGAGGGTGCCCCCGAGTTCCCAGGGACCCGGTCGCCATCGGAGATCGACCCCCGAGGTCGCGGTCCGCTCCGCCCGCACCGCAATCGGAAACAGGGCGTGGTAGCCGAGAATCTCGGCCGGCCCGGTGAGGGGCGTCGGCGCACTGTATCCGACCGCGGCAAAGAGCCGGAGGTCGACCGCGTCCCGCGGCCGAAGCCAGAGATCGAACCGCGGGACGCACTGCGAGCCGTGGACGTTGTGATCGTCGCACCGGCCCGCGAGTTCCGCGGTGAGGCGCGAGGAGGCGGCCAAGCTCACGGAGCCGAACACGCTCGGAAACCGGTGGGTGTAGTCGAACGCCGGATACTCTCGCTGCCGGAGCGCATCGCGGGTATACGAGACGCCGGCGAGATAGCCGGCGCGTCCGCGGCGGCCCGTGTACGTCGCCTCGGCCACCACCGTGGCCCGGCGATCCCGTTCGCGGATGTCCTCGAAGGTGTGGCTGATGGACTGGAACACCGTGCTGGCCCGCAGCCGGAATTCGCCCCACCCGGTCAGGCGATGCGCCTGAAGCGCCGCATCGAACCGCCGGGTCTGGCGCTCCTCCCGGGGCGGATCCTCGGTGGCGTTGCCGAGGAGGAATCCGCCTGCCCGCTCTTCGGTGAGGTAGCCCGTGGTCAGGCTCAGGCCGTCGCCGGTGGGGAGGTCGAGATAGAGCCGGGGCCGGATGGAGAAGCGAATCGCCCGCGGGAACTCGCCCCAGCCGTCATCGTCGGCGTCCACCTGGCGCTGCTGGTGGATGTCGGTGAAGACGGTCCCCGTGAGGGTCGGCGCGAGCCGATGGGCGCCCCAGAGACCGAGATCGCCGCCCTTCTCGGACGACTGGTTGATCGCCACCACGAGTTCCTCGCCGGCCGGCCGGCGGGGCACCAGGTTGAGGACGTCTCCCGGCGCCAGCGGGCCGTAGAGTGCCGTCCCCGGTCCTCGCAGCCACTCGACCTGCTCGAACTCCATCGGCGCGAGCTGGCGGAGGTCGAAGCCGCTCGGGGAACCGCCTAACGCCGGCAGCCCGTCCACCAGGAAGGTGACATACCGGCCGGGCACCGCGCCACTCCAGAGCCGGGTGGCGTCGAGCGGCCCTCCCGTCCCGCTCGGGAACAATCCCGGAACCCGGCCGAGAAACCGGACCAGGTCGGTCGGCGAGCCGATCGCCGCGTCGGCGAGCCGGTCGGGCCCGAGCACCGTGACGGGCATCGGGCCGCCGGCGGCGTCGCGGGGACCGCGGGTGACCTCGGCCGGCCGCGCCGCGCCGTCCGCCGGGTCGAGGACGACCTGGTACCGCTGACTGACGCCGGCGACGATCGTGATCTCGAAGCGCCGGTCGACGAACCCGGGATGGGACACGAGCACCGACACGAGCCGGGCCGGCAGCTCCATCGTGGCCACTCCGGCGGGGTCGGCGACCTCGGCCCGGCGCGCCGAACGCACGAAGGCGCCGGCGAGCGGGGTCGAGTCGGGACGGAGTACCGTGACCAGGAGGGTCCCGGTGTCCTCCTGTGCCGCCGCCGCCGCGGGGATCGCCAGGGCGAGCAGCGCCAGCGCCAGCCAGCGGACGAGACGGAGTCGCCGCGGCCACATGAAGGATTCTGCAGACGCCATCGCGCTAAAGGTAATCCCGGAGTGATATACTTCGTCACGGCGGAGATGGAGGTCCGCGGGTGGACGTTGTGTTGCTCAATATCGGCCCGGCCGACACGGCAGCGATCACCCCGGTGCTGACGGCCGGCGGCTTCCGGATCGTCCCGGCCGGGACGGCGGGCCCCGCCATCGTCATATGCGACCTGGGCCGCGCCGATGCCACCGCGCTCCTGACCCGTTTCTCCGACGCGTCCTCCTACCGACTCGGTCTCGGCCGCAGCACCGGTTCCGGGCGCTCGCCGGTCGATGCATCGCTCCGGACGCCGGTGGATCCCCAGGAACTGCTGGCCCGCCTTGGTGACGCCGTCCGGGTGCTCCGGCATCAGCCCGCCGAACGCCGGGGCGCGGACCGCCTCGAGGCCGAGCGCACCGCGGCGCGCAATCGCGCGCTGCTCGACGCCCTGGCCGAGGCGATCGTCGTGTTTCATCGGGACGGCCGGGTCGAGGCCGTCAACGACCGGGTGTACGAACTCATCGGGCTGGATCGGGAGGCGTTTCGGCGGCTCAACTTCTTCTCGGCGGATTTCGACGCCATCCGGGAAGACGGAACGCCCGCGGTTCCGGAAGACTACGCGGTGGTCCGCGCGCTCCAGACGGGTGTCGGCGCCGACGGCGAGGTCATCGGCCTGCGCCGCCCGGACGGCCGGCGGATCTGGGTGTCCTCCAACGTCCGGCCGCTGCTGCCGCGCGCCGACGGCCTGCCCGAGGCCGTCATCGCGACGTTTCGCGACGTCACCGACCGGGTCATCGCCGAGCGGGCGATCCGCGAGAGCGAGGAGCGATACCGCCGCCTGTTCGACCTCGCGCCCGACGGCGTGATGGTCGTGGGCGAGGACCGGTTGGTCGCGTTCGTGAATCAGGCCACGGCGCGCCTCCTTGGCGTGGCGACGCCGGAGGAGCTCGCCGGCATGCCGGCCACCTCGCTCATTGCCGATCCGGAGCGGCCCGTGGCCGTCGCCCGCTTCGAGCAGATCATCGCGGGGCGGGCCCCGGTGCAGTTCCGCGAGGTCATGCTCCGCCGGCGCGACGGGACGCTGCTCCCGGCAGAAGTGGCCGGCGCGCCCATGACGATCGACGGGCGGCCGGCGGCGCTGTACGTCATCCGGGACCTCTCGGCTCGGTGGGAGTCGGAGCGGGCGCTGCGGGAAAGCGAGGAACGGTTCCGCCGTCTGGTCGATCAGAGCCCTGACGCCATCGTGGTCTTCGATCTGACCGGCCGGGTGCGGTATGCCAATCCCGCGGCCGCCCGCCTCACCGGCGCCGACCGGATCGACGGCCACCTTGGCCGCTCGATGAACGACTTCCTGGCGCCCGAGTATCACCCACTGCAGCGCACCAGGATCCGGCAACTGCTCGAGACCGGGCGGCCGCTGCCGAAGGTGGAGATGGAGATCGTTCGCCTCGACGGGGTCCGGGTTCCGGTCGAGGTCTCGACCGTGCTGAGCACCTACGACGGCGCCCCCGCGATCCAGACCTCGCTGCGCGATCTCTCGGAACGGCGCCGGAGCGCGGAGGAGCGGGCGGCCATCGCCCGGCGGCTCCAGGAGGCCCAGAAGCTGGAGAGCCTCGGCGTGCTGGCCGGCGGCATCGCCCACGACTTCAACAACCTGCTCACCGGCATCCTTGGCAACGCGAACCTCGCTCAGTTCGCCGTCGCGGACAACGAAGCGGTCGGCCAGAGTCTCGACCAGATCGTGACGGCGGCCGAGCGGGCGGCGGAGCTCTGCCGCCAGATGCTGGCGTACGCGGGCCGCGGACGCCTCACCGTCGAGCCGACCGGCCTGACCGCGCTGGTGCGCGATACCGTGGCGCTGGTCACGCCCTCGATCGGGAACCAGGTCCGGCTCTTGCTCGACCTCCCCGACGGACCGGCGACCGTGCTGGGCGATCCCACGCAGCTGCGGCAGATCGTCATGAATCTGGTGATCAACGCGGCGGAGGCCATCGGGGACCGGCCGGGCACGATCGAGGTGGCGCTCCGCCCCATCGACCTCGGCCCTGCACCCGTGCACCGCGGCTACGGCGACGGGACCCTCGGTCCGGGCCCGCACCTCGTGCTCGAGGTCAGCGACAGCGGGGCGGGGATGTCGGAAGAGACGCGGCTGCGGGTGTTCGAACCGTTCTTCAGTACCAAGTTCACCGGCCGGGGGCTCGGTCTTTCGGCGGTGGTCGGCATCGTCCGCGGGCATGGCGGGGCCATCGAGGTCGAAAGCACCGAGGGCGAGGGGTCGGTATTCCGGCTGTTCCTGCCCGCCGCGCCCGGTGACGCCGCAGCGCCGGACGCCCGGCCGCCGCGCCGGACCTGGCGGGGCGAGGGCCGGGTGCTGCTGGTCGACGACGAGGACCTGGTCCGGTCAACCGTCGGCCACTTGCTGGTGGCGCTGGGGTTCGAGGTCGTGCCGGCGGAGTCGGGAACCCGGGCGCTGGAGCTCCTGGGCGAGCGGTGCGACTACCGGTTCGTGCTGCTCGACCTCACCATGCCGGAGATGAGCGGGGCCGAGGTGTTTGCTGCGATCGGCGCCCGGAACATCGAGGTACCCGTCATGGTGATGAGCGGGTTCGCCACCGAGGAGGTGGCCGGGCGGTTCGGCGCCCGGCGCCCGGCCGGCTTCCTCCAGAAACCGTTTCCGCTCGACGCCCTCGGTGCGGCGGTGGAGCGGCTCCTCAGCCAGCCGTTCCCTTGACGGCGCCCGAGTCCGCCGCCTCCCGCTGGCGGAACAGCGCGAAGAAGAACACGGCCGTGGCCAGACCGATCAGGGCCACCACCCGCCAGAGGGGTGCGTAGTCCACCGTCCCCGCCGCCGTGAGGTAGTTGTCGGCGAGCACGCCGGAGAGAATCCCGCCGAGGACCGGCCCGCCACCCAGAATGATGATCCCGAACACGGTTTGGACGGAGTGACGGATGTCGGCCGGTGCGATCCGGTCGGCGTAAATGAAGGCCCCCGCGAAGAAGCACGCGTAGCAGATGCCGTGGAGCGCCTGGCTCGCCACCTGGACCTCGACCGGAATGGCCGGGAGGCTCCAGATGAAATAGCGGACGAAGTAGGCCACGGCGCCCACGGTGATCACCGTCCGGAAACCCCAGCGGGTGAGCAGCCAGCCAAGCGCCGCCATCACGGCGATCTCGCTGAACTGGCCGATCGTCATCGCCGGCCCGATCTGGCTGTCGAGCAGGCCGAGGTGGGACAGGAACGGCGGCGTCTGGATGAAGTACACCTGATGGATGATGCTGATCGGGAGGCTCGCGGCAACCAGGACGGCAAAGGACGGCTCGCGGAGGAGCCGGAAGGCCTTGGCGAACGCGAGCTTCTCGACCGCATCCCGCTTCGGCGGGGTGGCCGGAAGGAAGAGGCAGAACAGCGCGTATCCCCAGGAAATGATCCCGGAGAACCGGAGCGAGTCGGCCAGCCGGGCCGTGACCCCGGCCTTCTCCGGCCCGACCAGGAAGGGCGGCATCCACTGGAAATGGAGGTCGCTCTGGAGGTAGAGCATCGGGAAGATCCAGCTGACCGCGATCCAGCCGATCGTGCCCCAGACCCTGACCTTCGGGAACTCCCGGTCCCGGTCCTCGAGGTGGGCGAACGCCATCGAGTTGGACAGGGCCAGCGTCGGCATGTAGACGACGCTGTAGACGATCGAGAGCCAGAGCCAGGCGGGGTAGGCGGTCTGGCTCGCCGTGATCCATTTGACCACGCCGCCGACCGCCAGCAGGAAGGCCAGGAAGCGTTCCGTCCGGAAGTACCGGTCGGCCAGCTGTCCGGCGATGAAGGGGGAGGCCATTGCCCCGATCGAGCCCGCCAAACCGAGGATCAGACCGATCTGTGCCCCGGTGAACCCGAGGCCGCCCTCAGCGACGGGTGCGGAGAGGTACCGACCGGCCAGGGGCAGCCAGGCGCCCCAGACGGCGTACTGCAGGAACATCATGACCGAGAGGCGACCGATCTTCCCGTTCATCGCGATCCTGTAAGTAAGGGAATATTTCTTTACTTATAATAAGCTGCTACAATGCGACTTAGCGCCCAGAGCCCTATTTTCTCTTCCTGGTGGCCCGGGGAAGCTTCCGGCCGCCGCGCGCCACGTCGGGCACGAACCGATCGATCCCGCGGGGCGGGTACTCGACCGTCTTGCCCTGCTCGGCGGACTGATAGGCCGACATCAGCATCCGGACGACCTCGACACCATGGTCGAACGTCAGCTGCGGCCGCTCCTTCCCGAGGAAGGCCCGGACGAAGTGCCGGTTCTCGGCCTCGTAGCCGTAGGCCACCCCCTCCTGGGCCACCACCGGCATCTGACCCATTTCCGCGTTCTGCTTCTCGACCAGATCCTCCCCGGCCCGACCCTTCACTTCCCGGCTGAAGAACAGCTTGAGGCCGCTGTCCAGGGTGTTCCAGCTCATCGAGTACTCAGGCCCGAGGAGTTCGGCCGAGAGCCGGAGGCCGGCACCGACGAAGCTCCAGGACGTCGATGCCTCGCCGAAGACCCGGTAGCCGTCGGCGGTCTCGAACTCGATCACGACGCTGGCGAAGTCCTCGGCCGGGTGGCGGCGATAATCCACCGTCTTCCCCATCGCCTTGGTGAGCCGCCGCGCGTATTCGGGCCGGGTCCACTTGAGGCTCGCGATGTGCCCGGTGACCCGGACCGGTTTGACGGTGCTGATGTCCTCCCCCGGCCGGGTGAGCAGATGCCGAACCACCAGCGCCGAGTGGCACATCATGTCGTTCAACACGCCGCCGCCCTGGAGCTTGCCCTGCCAGAACCACGGCATGTGCGGCCCCGCGTGCTCTTCCGCCGCGCGCGCCAGGTACGGCCGGCCCGTGAGCGAGGCCCCGCGCGCCCAGAGGAGTTCGCGGCCCCGCTCGACCTGCGGCGAGAAACACTGGTTCTCGAGATAGCCGTGAAGGATCCCGGCTCGCTTCACCAGCTCGGTCACTTGGCGGGCCTCGGCGACGTTGCGCGCCAGCGGCTTCTCGCAGGCCACCCCGACGAGCTCCGCCCGGCCCCGGATCACCGGGTCGACCATCTCCTCGACGTTCTCGATCCGGGCCTGATTCGGGCCCGAAAGCCAGATGGCGTCGATCCGGGGATCGGCCACCATCTCGGCGATCGAGCGGTACGCCCGGCATTCGCCGATGTCGAGCGACCGGGCGTAGCGTGCCGCGCTCTCGGCGTTCCGCCGGTTCGGGCTCCAGACACCGAGAACATCGGCGTCCCGGACGCCGGTCCAGGAGAGCATGTGGAACCGGGCATTGAAGCCACTGCCGATGAAGCCGACGCCGAGCCGTTTCTTGGACATGGACCTGAGGGGTGGGAGACGGCGGGAAGGTAGCGTCGCCGGACGGCCCCGCAACCGGCCCTGCGATCGCCGGGAACTTCCGCCCCGGGGAAGCTATCGTGCGCATCGCGGACGAGCCATCCGGAGGTAGATTGGTTTCGACCCTCCTTGTCGAGTCATTCCATGCGATTCGTGCTGCCGACCGCGCTTGGCGCGATCTTTCTCGCGGCGCAGGCCGCGGCTCAGAAGCCGGATGCCCGGATCCAGGCATTCGACCGGTACGCGGCCCAGGCCGCCGCGGACTGGCAGGCCGTCGGGCTGGCCGTGGCGGTGGTCAAGGACGGGCGAACGATCTTCGCGAAGGGCTACGGGGTTCGGGAACTCGGGAAACCCGACCCGGTGGACGATCAGACCCTGTTCGCCATCGGGTCGACCACCAAGGCCATGACGGCCGCCGCGCTGGGCATGCTGGTGGACGAGGGCAAGGTCCGGTGGGACGACCCGGTGACGAGACACCTGCCCGGCTTCCAGCTTCGCGATCCCTTCGTGACGCGGGAACTCACCATCCGCGACCTGCTGACCCACCGGGCCGGCCTCGCCAACGCCGACGTCCTCTGGTACCGGACCGATCTCTCGCCCGAGGAAGTGCTCCGGCGGGCCCGGTTCATCCCGAACGGCTACTCATTCCGTTCCGGGTTCATCTATCAGAACATCATGTACGCCGCGGCAGGCGCGGTGGTGGCCGCCGCGAGCGGGATGCCCTGGGAACGATTCATCGAGACCCGGATCCTGGGCCCACTCGGGATGACCCGCACCGTCACGACCCTCGCCAAGACCCGCGGGGTCCCCAACGTGGCGGTTCCGCACGACCGGGTCGACGGCACCGTCCGGCCGATCGACAACGCCGCGGTGGACGCCGTAGCGAGCGCCGGCTCGATCTGGTCGAGCGTCTCCGACATGGCCAAGTGGGCGGCTTTCATGATTGACACCGGCCGGGTCAACGGCAAGGCACTGCTTCGGCCGGACACCTGGCAGGAGATCTTCACGCCGCAGAACATGGTACCGCCGGACGGGTTCTATCCGACGGCCGCCCTCACCCGCCCGCACTGGACCACCTACGGCTTCGGCTGGTTCCAGCACGACTATCAGGGTCGGATGGTCCAGTTCCACACCGGAAGCATCGACGGCATGGTGGCGATCATCGGCCTGATTCCCGAGGAACGCCTCGGCGTCTACGTCCTCGGCAACCTCGACCACGTCGAGGTCCGGCACGCGCTCATGTATCGCGCCTTCGACACCTGGCTCGGCACCGGCACCCGCGACTGGAGCAGCGAGTTCCGGACGCTCTACGCGGGCCTCTTTGCCCAGGGCGACAGCGCCCGGGCGCGCGCCGAGCGGAGCCGGGTGGCCGGGACCAGTCCGTCCCTTCCGCTCGATGCCTACGTCGGCGGGTACGCGGACTCGCTGGCCGGTGAGGTGGCCGTCGTCCGGGAGGGCGATGGTCTCGCCGTCCGGCAGAGCAGCCAGCTGCACGCGGTCCTCGAGCACTGGCATTACGACACCTTCCGGGCCCGGTGGGACAACCCCTGGCAGGGCACCGACCTGATCACTTTCTCGCTCGGAACGGACGGCAAGGTGGCCGGCCTGACGGTCGGTGGCGTCCGGCTCGGCCGGCGACCGCCGGTCGCGGGCGCCCCGTCCCGGCCTTAGAATTGACGCTGCCTTTTCCGCGTTGGGGCTCGATGAATCGTCGCGATTTTCTCCGCGGTTCCGCGATGGCGGCCGGGCTGGTCCGGCTCGACGGCCGCTCGCTCGTGGCCGCCTGGCCCGGCGGGGCCGGATCCCCCGCTCCGCGGGATCCGCCCTTCAAGATCTCGCTCGCCCAGTGGTCCCTTCACAAGGCACTCCAGTCGAAACAGCTCGACCATCTCGACTTTGCCCGGGTGGCCCGCCGCGACTTCGGCATCGAGGCCATCGAGTACGTCAACAGTTTCTTCAAGGACAAGGCCCGGGACGCCCGGTACCTCGCCGAGATGAATCGGCGGGCCGCGGACGAGGGCGTCTACCAGCACCTCATCATGTGCGACGGCGAGGGCAACCTCGGCGACCCCGACGACGGCAAGCGGACCCAGGCGATCGAGAATCACCGCAAGTGGCTCGACGCCGCCAAGACCCTCGGCTGTGCCACGATCCGGGTGAACGCGCAGAGCGCCGGAAGCCCCGACGAACAGCAGCGCCTGGCCGCCGACGGGCTCCGCCGGCTCACCGAGATCGCGGCGCCGATGGAGCTCAACGTCATCGTCGAGAATCACGGCGGCCTCTCGTCGCACGGCGACTGGCTGGCCGGCGTGATGCGGATGGTGAACCATCCCCGCTGCGGCACACTGCCCGATTTCGGCAACTTCTACGAGTACGACCGCTACCAGGGTGTCGCGGACATGATGCCCTTCGCCAAGGCCGTGAGCGCGAAGACGCACGACTTCGACGGACTCGGCAATGAAGCCACCAAGGACTACCGCAAGCTCCTCGGCATCGTCCTCGGCGCCGGCTTCCACTCGTGGATCGGGATCGAATACGAGGGCGACCGGCTCTCCGAACGGGAGGGCATCGCGGCCACGCTGCAGCTCCTCCACCGCTACCAGCAGGAATTCTCCCGGACCTGAACCAAGGATCCTTCATGCCCGAGACCTCGCGCCGCGAGTTTCTCGCCACCTCCGGCGCCGCTGCCCTCGGCACCCGGATCGGTGCCGACGCCTGGCGGGCGTCCCGGCCGGTGCCGGTGTTCGCCGCGCCGACACCGCTCCGGGCCGCCGAGCCGCTCCGGATCGGCGTCATCGGTACCGGTGGCATGGGCACCGGCCATGTCGAGGCATTCCTGCGACTCGCCACGGCGGGCGCCGACGTGCAGGTGGCGGCACTCGCGGACGTCTGCCGGCCGCGACTCGACGCCGCGAAGGCCAAGGTCGAGGAGGCCCAGGGCACGGGCTCGGTCACGACCTACTACGCCGATTATCCCGCGCTCCTCGCCCGGAAGGACCTTCACGGCGTGGTGATCGCCTCGCCGGAGCACTGGCACGCGAAGATGGCCGAGGACGCGATGGCGGCCGGAAAGGCGGTGTACGTCGAGAAGCCGATGACGCTCCGGCTCCCCGAGGCCCTGCGCCTCCTCGAGCTCACCCGCGCCAACCCGCAGGCGCTCGTGACCGTCGGCACCCAGTTCGTGATGATCTCGAGCTACCGCAACGCCAAGGATCTGATCGCGGCCGGCGCCATCGGGAAACCGGTGTGGAGCCAGACGAGCTACTGCCGGAACTCGGCCGAGGGCGAATGGCTCTACTACGAAATCGACCCGGCGTGGGAGCCGGGCGTCAACGTGGATTGGAAGCAGTGGTGCGGATCGCTCGGCGAGGTGCCCTGGAATCCGGAGATCTATGCCCGGTGGCGGCGCTACCGGAAGTACTCGACCGGCATCATCGGCGATCTCCTCGTCCACCGGATCACCCCGCTGGTGATGGCGCTCGACGTCGGCTGGCCGGTCCGGGTCTCCGCCTCCGGCGGCCACTACGTCGACAAAGCGATGGAGAACCACGACCAGGTCAACATCACCATCGAGTTCGAGGGTGAGCACACCATGATCGTGGCCGGCTCGACGGCGAACGAAACGGGCCTCGAGACGATGATCCGGGGCCACAAGGGGAATCTCTACGTCGGCGGCCGGACGGCGCTGCTTCGCCCGGAACGGCTCTACGTCGACGAAGTCGAAGAGCGCACCATCGAGGGCGAGGACCTCGGCAATGACCAGGATCAACTCCGGCTCCACTGGCTCGGGGCGATCCGGTCGAAGGCGCCGTCCGCCAGTCCGGTCGAACTCGCCGCCAAAGTCATGGTGATCGTCGATCTCGCGACCCGGTCGCTCTGGGAGGGGTCGGCGTTCGGGTTCGATCCCGCCACGATGAAGGTCCGGAAGCTCTGACCCCGGCGGACGTCCGGGTCGCCGTCCTGGCGATGGGGACCCGGTTCGAGATCGTGCTGCCGGGCGGCGATGGGCCCCGCCTCCGGGCGGCGGCCGAGGCCGCGGTCGAGGCGATCGAGGAGTGCCATCGCCGGTTCACCCGGTTCGAAGCGTCGAGTCTCCTCAGCCACCTCCGCCGGATCGCCCCCGCCGGTGTGGCGCTCGATCCCGAGGACGCCGAGATCTTCGCCGCGGCCGCCGCGATCCGGGAGGCGTCGGCGGGGGCGTTCGACGTGTCCCTCGGCCACGCCGCGGGTGGCTTCCGCCTCGACCGGGCGGCCGGTGTCGTGGCCCTCGCGGAGGACGCGGCGCTCGACTTCGGCGCGATCGCGAAGGGCTTTGCCGTTGACCGCGCGGTGGCCCGGCTGCAGGATGCCGGCATCCGGACTGCGCTGGTGCACGGTGGCACGAGCAGCATTCGCACGATCGGGCGCCCGCTCGACCTCGCGTCCTGGCGCGTGGCGCTCCCGAACGGGCCGGCGATCGAACTGACCGACGCGGCCCTCGCCGTATCGGCGACGAGCGCCGGCTCCCGCATGGGCGCGGTGGATCCCGCGGCGAGCGGACCCGCGGGGGAGGGCGATCGGTGGCATGTGGCCGACCCCCGTACCGGGGCGCTCCTCCGATCCGACCGGCGCGTTGCCGTGCGCGGTCCCAACGCCGGGTGGGCCGATGGCTGGGCAACGGCGGTGCTGGTCACAGGGGCCCGGCCGGCCGCGATGGGCCGCGAGTGGGACATCTGGTTCGAGGAGGCCGGGCAATGGGCGACGATCGCTTGAATCATCCCGACCGGCGGGCGTTCCTGCGAACCACCGCCGGCACGCTGGCCGGGGTTGCGCTGGTTCCGGAGCTCGCGGTGACCGGCCCGCGGTCGCTCCAGCAGCCGAAGTCGGTGGCGGTCGTCGGTCTCGGGCGGCAAGGCCGGACGATCCTCTCCGAGCTCGCGAAGATCAACGGCGCCAGGGTGGTGGCGCTGGCGGAGCCGAACGCCAACCGCCTCCGGATCGGCGGAGAACGGGCGGCCGGGGCCGAGCGGTTCACGGACCACCGGGCGATGCTCGAGAAACGGCGCGACCTCGACGCCGTCATCGTCGCGACGCCGACGCATCTTCATCGGGCCGTCGTCGAGGACGCGCTCGCGGCCGGGAAACACTGTTACTGCGAGGCGCCGCTGGCCCACACCGCCGAAGACGCCCGCGCGATCGCGGCAGCGGCGACGGCGGCGAACCGCATCTTCATGGCCGGCTTTCAGGGACGATCGAATCCGGTCTACCAGCTCGCCCGCACGTTCTACCAGACTGATGCCTTCCGGGATTTCATCGGTGGCTCGGCCGCCTGGCACCGGAAGACCTCATGGCGATTTCCGGGAGCCGATCGCGAGGCGGAGCGGGACGCCAACTGGCGCCTCGATCCGGAGCTCTCCACCGGCCTCGTCGGGGAGATCGGCGCCCAGCAGCTCGACGTGTTCCACTGGTTCCGGCGCAAACTCCCGGTGAGTGTCACCGGTTTCGGCTCGGTCCGGCTCCACCGGGACGGCCGCCGGGTTCCCGACACCGTCACCGCGCTGCTGCGCTACGACGATCAGACGACGGTGACCTTCGAAGCGTCGCTGGCCAATTCCTACGGCAACCAGCACGAGGTGCTCCGGGGGACCAACGGCGCGTTCAATCTCGCCTGGACCCATGGCTGGATGTTCAAGGAAGTCGACGCCACGACCCTCGGCTGGGAGGTCTACGCCCTCCGGCAGCAGTTCCACTCGGACGAGGGAATCATCCTGATCGCGGACGCGACGAAGCTCGCCGCCCAGGGGATGCTCAAGGCCGGCATCGGACTGCCATACTCGCCGCTCTATTATGCGTTGGGGGATTTCCTGCGGAGTGTGACGTTCCCGAACGTGCCGGTGTCCTGCACCGCCGCCGACGGGCTCGCGGCGACCCTCGTCGGGATCGCCGCGAATCAGGCGGTGATGTCCGGCGGTACCGTGGACGTCACCGCCTGAAAGCCGGACGACTACCGCTTGCCGAAGTAGAGACCGCCGCCCAGCACGAGCTGCGATCCGTCACCGATCTGGAACCGGGCCTCGGCGAACGGCTGGATGCTGCCGGACGGCCGGAACTTGATCGCGCCGATCAGATTCAGGAACACGTCGGTGCTCGAGGCGCTGACGCCGAGGACCGAGACCGAACTCCGACCGACGCCGAGACCGGCGCCGAGCTGGGGCACGACCGAACCGGTCGGCTTGAGCGAATAGAGGCCGTTCGCCGCGATGGTCCAGTAGTCGTACCCATCCGGGAAGTAGATGTCGAACGTAGCCTGCCCTTCGATCGCCTTGTTCTCGGTCACGTTGCCGACGCCGAAGTTGAGCTTGGCCCCGAGACCGAAATCGGTGTCGGTCGCGAAGTTCGCGTTCGCTCCGAACCGGACCTGCGCCGCTGCCGGCTGTACCGCAAAAGCTGCCAGGGCCAGAGCCCCCGTCGCCACGATCAAACGCCGCATCCCGCCTCCCGAGAAGAGTGTAGGTACCGCCTGACTGCGTGAAGACTATTGGGCCCGGGTCGATTGCCAAGCCACCAACTGCCAGCGGCCGTCGCGGTTTGCGAGGACCGTGGTGAACAGCAGGTCAACCGCCAGCGCCTGCCCGCCCATCGTGACCGCGACCCGCACCTTGCCGCTGCCGACCGCCATCGGCCCGTAGAGCCGGTGGGTCATATCGACAACGGCAATATCATCATACCGGATTCGCCCCGACGCCACCGTCTCGATGAAATGCGCCTTGGACTCGATCAATGCATTGGAATGCACGTATCTCAACTCATCCCCAAGAAGATTGCGCAGAGCGGTCGTGTCCCCCGTCATTTGGGCCTTGAACCGGTCCAGTTCCGCCGCCTCGACGGCGGCCAGCACGCCCTCGGCCGGGTGGTCGAGAGCCGGTTCGATCCGGATGTTCCGGTAGCTGACGCCGGTATGGTCGCCCTGGAGCATGAGGGGTCCCGGAGCGCCCTCGTCGCTGTCGAGAGCCCCGCCGGTGATCCCCGGAATCTCGGCCCGGTCGATGATGGTCTCGCCGTTGAGTTGGACGGTGACGCGGCGGCCGACGAAGGTGATGTCGAAGGTCTGCCATTCACCGGCCGGCCGGGCCGGGAGAGCCGTGGGTGTGACCTGGCCGTAGACGCCGCCCATGAGGCGGCTCCCCGGCGCCTTGCCGAAGTCGTCCTGCACCTGGATTTCGTGCCGGCCCCGAAGGTAGATGCCGCTGTTGCCGCCCGCGGGCACCTTCGCCTCGAGGTGGAGGCGGAAGTCGGTGAAGGTCTGCCGGGTGACCAGATCCACGCTCGGGGGTGCGGTGGTCAGTACGCCGTCCACCAGTTTCCAGCCGCTCTTGACCCCGGGGTCGCGGGGGCGCCAGGCGGCGAGTCCGCCGGCCAGGAGGTCGATGGCCGGAGCCCACTGGTGCGGGGCGCGGCGGGCCAGGACCGGCGCCCGGGTACCTGTGAACGAGAAGCGATCCCCCCGCGATCCCACCAATTCGCCCCGAAGGCCCGACCCGGCGACCGATCCCTCGATCCGGCTCGGGCGAGCCGCCGGGTTGCCTTCGACGGGCCAGAGAAACTCGAAGCGGTCTCCCTCGAGTCGGATCCCGGCCAGGGGGGTCGCGTGACCGAACTCGCCTTGAAACCGGCCGGCGAGGGTGTCACCGGAACGGACGACCTCGAACCAGGAAGGAAAGGAACCCTTGGGTCCAGACATCGTCAGGTCCCAGCGGCCCAGGATGGCGGGGCCCTGGGCCCGGGTCGGGAGCGCGGCCAGGCCCAGCAAGCCGACCGCCGACAGGAAGGAACGCAACGTCATGACTCAATATGCGCAGCGACCCGCGGCCACGCATCATCGGGCCGGCAGCGGCCAGTGGCGTGCGCCGAGGCGCCGGACCGGGGGAGACCACCCGGCCCGGCAGCGGAGATCAGACTCAATAGGAAACCGTGATGCCGGCTGTGAGGAACCGGTCGGTCTTCTTGAGTCGGTCGGCGTTCGGGTTGGGCGGCGGCAGCAGGCCGGGCAGGTTGTCGAACTGGATCACATAGCCGAGCTTGAGGCCGATGTTGCTCGAGATCGGGGCCACGAAGGCGCTTTCGCTGTTGAGGCGGAAGTCTTCGCTCTGGTCGAAGTTCGGTATCAGCTCGAGGGCCTGGCTGAAGAATGCCGCCTTGGTGAATGTGTGCTTGTATGCGGCAGCCGCACGGCCGGCTTTGTAGTTGTCGTCGAGGTTGCCGGTGGCATCCGCCTGGAGATTCCGCTGCTGAAAGACCGAGAGACCGGCTTCGATCGACAGCTCGTCCTGCGGCAGGGCGAGCACCTTGTAGGCCAGGCCGATCGTCTCCTCGAACCGCCGCGACACCCCGGCCGGCACGTTGCGATCCCACCCCGTGAGGCCGAACAGATACAGGCCGTCGACCAGGGAGAGGTCGAGCCGGAGCTGGGCTTTGTAGTTCTCGGCGTTCTTGACGCCGTCCGCCTCGCTGCGCACGGCGCCGAAGAGCTGGGTGAAGATCACCTTCTTGTCGGGCGTGTTGACGACGAGCTTGTCGCCAAGGTTGAAGGTGGTCACGCTGGTGTTGCCCGCCGCGCTTACGAAGCCGAAGTCGGCGGTGAAGGACCGGGTCTTCGGCGGCGGGTCCTGGGCGACCGCCAGCGCCGGGATCGCCAGCAGCAGGCCGAGGAACACCGGGGTGCGACGACTGAACATGCTCGCTCCAGAGCTGAAGTTTGGGGCCACGCTTTCGCGCGCTCCAAGATAAGCCTCGGCGAAGGCGCGGCAACGGAGGCCGCCGCCGAATTCGGCGCAAGGAACGGATATCGGTCACCGGCCGTTGGTCCTATCCTGGACAGCGTCCAAACCAATCGCCTATGATCACGACCATGAGTCCGAGCGCCCGTCCCGCCATTGATCCTGAGACCGCCTGGGCCGCGGTGGGGGAACGGGATTCGAGTCACGACGGCCGGTTCGTTTTCGCCGTCCGGACGACCGGGGTGTACTGCCGGCCGTCCTGCCCGGCACGGCGGCCCAACCGCGCCAATGTCGAGTTCTTCCGTGACGGGGGCGGCGCCCGCGCTGCCGGCTACCGGGCCTGCCGCCGATGCCGGCCCGACGAACCGGTGCGCGACCCGCTGGCGGCCGCCCGGGCGGCCCTCGAGGCAGCCGGCCCGGACCGGGTGACGCTCACGGACCTCGCCCGACGAGTGGGTCTCAGCCCGAGCCACCTCCAGCGGCGGTTCACGGCGCGGTTCGGTCTGTCGCCGAGGCAATTCCAGAGCGCCGTGCGCTCCCGGCGGCTCCGGCGGTCCCTCCAGGAAGGGAACTCGGTGTCGCGGGCCGGGTACGACGCCGGCTTCGGTTCGAGCCGAGGCGTGTACGAGCAGGCCGACGGCCACCTCGGCATGACGCCGGCCCGATTTGCCAGCGGCGGCGCAGGCCTCACGATTCGCTATGCGATCACCGACTGGGCGTTCGGCCGGGTGCTCGTGGCCGCCACCGACCGCGGTGTTTGCGCGGTGCTGTTCGGCACCTCGGACCCGGACCTGGTTCACTCCCTCGAGGCGGAATTCCCCGAAGCGGCCCTGACCAGCGCCGGCGCGGGCGGGAAGGAACTGAGCCGGCTCGTGGCGTCGGTCGCCCGGCGGCTCCGGGGCGGCCCGGCCGAGGACATTCCGCTCGACCTGCTCGGGACGGCCTTTCAGGAACAGGTCTGGCGCGCCCTGCGCGAGATCCCGGCCGGCGCCACGGAATCCTACCGGGAGGTGGCCCGGCGCATCGGCCGGCCCGGCGCGGTGCGCGCGGTGGCCACGGCGATCGCGCGGAACCGGCTCGCGGTGTTGATCCCCTGCCATCGGGTGGTTCGGGCGGACGGCAGCCCGGGGGACTATCGCTGGGGCGCCCCGCTCAAGCGGCGGCTGATCGACGCCGAACGGACCGGGCGCGCCCGCGGGTGAAGCTCGAGCTTCCCACCGATTTCGTCTGGAGTTCGCCCGCGCGGTTTCTCGCCGCCCGGGCGGTGGCCGGCCTCGAGCGGGTCGATGCGACGGGCCGGTACTCGCGCCTTCACCGGCTCGAAGACCGGCTCGTCTCTGTGTCCGTCGGACCGATCGATCGTGAGCCCGGCCATCTGACGATCGCCGCGTCACCCCGCCTGTCGGTCCCGGCGCTTCGCAACCTCGTAGGGCAGCAGTTCGATCTCGCCACCGATCTCGGCCCGTTCCGGCGTCTGACCCGGCGGGATTCGATCCTGGGCCCGCTCGTCCGTCGGCACCCCGGCCTCCGGATCCCCCGGCTCCTCGACCCCTTCGAAGGCGTGGTGCGCGCGGTCATCGGACAACTCGTCAGCGTGGCGGCGGCGCGGACGTTCCTGGGCCGTCTGGTGGACCGTTTCGGCGAGGCCGGGCCTTCCGGCTGGCGGGCGTTTCCAACGGCGGAGGCTCTCGCCCAGGCAGGCGCGGCCGGCCTGCGCGGCATTGGCCTCACCAACGCCAAGGCCCGGGCAATTCACGCGGCGGCGCGGGCGGACGTTCAGGGAGACCTCGATTGGCCGGCTCTCCGTGCAGACCTGAACGCCGCCGACCGGGTCCTGCGGGCCCTGCCCGGTATCGGCCCGTGGACCGCCGCCTATGTCCGGCTTCGGGCCCTCGGCGATCCGGACGCCTTCCTCCCGACCGACCTCGGCGTCGTGAAAGCGTTCGCCGCGGCGGGCGGCGACCCCGGCGCGATGGCCCGGTGGTCGGACCGCTGGCGCCCCTGGCGGAGCTACGTCGTCATGCACCTCTGGGAAGGGCTGTCGGGGCTTCCCGATCGGTAGCCGGGCGAACGCCCGCGGCGTCTTGTCGCCGCGGAAGCGAGGCGGTATTTCTGGGCCTATGGAATACGTCCACCTTGGCCAGTCGGGGCTCGTGGTGTCGCGGCTCTGTCTCGGCTGCATGAGCTACGGCGATCCGGCGTGGCGTTCGTGGGTGCTCGACGAAGCGGCGGCCCGGCCCTTCTTCCGCCGGGCCATCGAACTCGGCATCAACTTCTTCGACACGGCCGACATGTATTCGCTCGGCCGGAGCGAGGAAGTGACCGGCAAGCTCCTCCGCGAATACGGCCGGCTCGACGAGCTGGTCATCGCCACCAAGGTCTATTTCGACATGCGGGACGGGGCACCGAACATGTTCGGTCTCTCCCGGAAGCACATCGTCCAGGCCTGCGAGGCCAGTCTCCGGCGCCTCGGTGTCGAGACCATCGATCTCTACCAGCTCCATCGGTTCGACCCGGAAACGCCGATCGACGAAACGCTGGAAGCGCTCGACCTGCTCGTCCGGCAAGGAAAGGTGCGCTATCTCGGAGCGAGTACCACGTATTCGTGGAAGCTGATGAAGGCCCTCGCCGAGGCCGACCGGCGCGGCCTGGCCCGGTTCATTTCGATGCAGAACCACTACAACCTGCTCTACCGGGAGGAGGAGCGGGAAATGATTCCGCTCTGCCTCGATCAGGGCATCGGCCTGATTCCGTGGTCGCCGCTGGCGCGCGGGATGTTGGCCCGGCCGACGATTCAGGCCGCCGGGACCGCCCGAGCCGGATCGGACACCCTCACACCGCAGTTGTACGATCATCCGGGTGACGGCGACATCGTGGCCGCCAACGCCCGGGTCGCGGCGGCCCGCGGCGTTTCTCCGGCCGAAACGGCACTGGCCTGGCTCCTCGGCCGGCCGGGCGTCACCGCTCCGATCATCGGTGTCACCAAGCTGCCGCAGCTCGAGTCGGCGGTCCGGGCGGTCGGGTTCGCCCTCACGGCCGAGGAAACGGCCGCGCTCGAGGCCCCCTACACGCCGCGGCCGCTCCGCGGGTGGTACGAGGGCCGGCGGCTCTAGCCATGGCCGGCCGCCGCCGCGTCGGGCTGTTGACCATTCGACGCCTCCTTTGCATTGTATCGCGAGCGGCGCTCGGGCTCGCGGCCGCCGGATGCGGTCCCGGCGCCCCGGCCGAAGCACCGCCGGCGCCGGCCGCCGTGGTCGAGCTGCCGGCCGGTCCGGTGGTCCGTCGGGAGATCGGTTTCCGGACCCCGCGCCATCTGAGCGACCACTTTCAGAAGCACGGCGGCGAGTTCCCCGGCTTCACGAAGGCGGAGTACCTCGCGGCGGCCCAGAATCTTCGGGACGCAGCGCTGAGCGAGTCGGTTCTGGAACTCAACCGCCCGGACGGGACCGGGAGCCGGTTCGACCGGCGGACCGGGGCGTTCGTGGCCTTCGATCCGGACGGCACCATCCGGACCTTTTTCAAACCGTTCGACGGCGAGGCGTACTTCCGACGTCAAGCGCGACGGAGACAGGAATGACGACCCAACAACCCGACCGAGTCCGGCAGTACCTGCGGCGCAGAGGCTGTACTCCCAGCGTGGTCAAAGGCGGCCTTGACGGCCTGCTGAGCCACTGGGAGAGCCTCGTCGCCGCGGTCGAGGACGGCTACGACCTCACCTTCGACGACTACCTCAACGACATGGACTTGCGGGACATCCTGGCGGGGGCCCTCGAGGTCGCCGCGGCGGACGACCGCGCCGCGGCGGAAAGGAGAATCGAGAAGCTCGACCGCCGGTTCCACTCGCTTACGGTCGAGTGCGGCCCGATCTGGGGCGAGACCGCCGCCCGGGAGAACGGCCACGATTCGAACGACCAGTGGTGGTACTTCCGCCGGCCGAAGCGGCCCGCGCCGGATTTCGAAGAGGAGCTCCGCGAAGCGGGACTTGTCTGATCCGGCACCGGTTCTTCTCTACGACGGCGTCTGTGCGCTCTGCAACGGCACCGTACGCACGATCCTCCGGAGCGATCCCGGCGGATCGATGCGGTTCGCGGCGCTCGACAGCCGGACCGGCCGCGAACTCCTGGCCGCGCACCCGGAACTCGCCGGCATCGACTCGGTCGTCCTGATCGAGGGAAGCCGGGCGTCGGTGCGGTCCACGGCCATTCTCCGGGTCGCGCGATACCTCGGCGGGTTCTGGCGACTGCTCCTCGTGGGCTACCTGCTTCCCCGGGAAATCCGGGACTCCCTGTACGACGTGGTCGCCTACTGGCGCTACCGGGCCTTCGGCAAGTACGACACCTGCCCGATCCCTCCGGCCGGCCAGCGCGAGCGGTTTCTTCCCTGATGCCGCCGGTCGGCGCCTCGGTCTTCGCGACCCCGCGGCTCCGGATCCGCCGTTGGCGCCGCGACGACCTGCCGCTGGCCCGGCAGCTTTGGGGTGACCCCGAGGTCACCCGGTTTATCGACGCCCGCAGCACGCTTCCGCCCGAAGCGATCCTCGAACGCCTCGACACCGAGATCGCCACCGAGGCCGGCTCCGGCGTGCAGTACTGGCCCCTATTCCTGCGGGAAACCGGCGAGTTCGTCGGCTGCGCCGGACTCCGGCCCCGACCGCCGGCCGGCTCGCCCAACCGACCGGCCCTCGTCTACGAACTCGGCTTCCATCTCCGGCCGACCTTCCGTGGCCGGGGACTGGCCCTCGAAGCGGCGCACGCCGCGGCCCGGCAGGCATTCGACATCCTCGGCGCCACGGCCCTGTTCGCCGGCCATCACCCGGACAACGAGCGGTCCCGATTGCTCCTCGAGCGCCTCGGCTTCCGTTTCACGCACCGGGAACGCTATCCCCCGACCGGCCTCGACCATCCGTCATATCGGTGCGAACCGACCGACCTCGTGAACGCAGGGCCCGTCCTCCGCGCGATGCGGGCCGCGGACTGGCCTGCGGTGAAATCCATCTATGAAGCCGGGCTCGCCGAGCAGGCGCCGACCTACCGGAACGTCCATCCGGACCGGGACGCCTGGGTGCACGCTCACCCGGGGCCGCAACTCGTCGCCACCCTGGCCGGAGCGGTCGTCGGCTGGGCTGCGCTGGGACGATTGCCGGCCGCCACGGACGCCGACCCGGCCGCGGCCGTCTACGTGGCCGAGGCGTACCGGGGCCGGGGGCTCGGCGCCCTGCTGCTCGACGAGTTGCTCGCCGCGGCGCGGGATGCCGGTCTCGTCCCCGTGTTCGCGAGCGTCTTCACCAACAACGCCGCCAGCCTTCGGCTCCTCGACCGGGCCGGGTTCCGCCGGTTTCGGACTGAACCCCGCCCGCCGGACTTCAACGGCAACTGGTTGGAGACGGAGCTTCGGGTCTGGAGGGCGGAAACCCCCGCAACGCCCGCCCCGTAGTCGGACTGCAGTCCCGACCGGAGCGGCCCGATGAACGAAGAAATCCTGATCCTCGGCCTTCTCGTGATCACGGCGGTGTCCTCGTCGGTGGCGATGATCGCCGCCGTAGCGTGGTGGCGCGCCGCCCGGCGGGCCCAGCAGTTCCAGGATCACTTCCTCCAGGGCGGCCGTCCGCCGGTCGCCGCCGACGTCGAGTCCCTCCTGGCCCGGGTGGACAACCTGACCTCGCGGGTCGAACAGCTGGCCGACGGTCACCACTTCCTCTGCCGGCTGCTGAGCCGGCAGCGCAGCCTCGCTCCGATCACTCCGGCGAACGGGTCGCTCCCCGCGCGCACCCCGCACTGACCGGCCGCGGCACCGTATCGCTGCTCCGCAGCCGCCGGATCCCATTGGCGGTTCCGGAGGAGACTGGTACGTTGTTCCCGTGGGAAATCCCCCGAGCAACCAGAGGATGGAGTGACGATGACCAGACAGATGCTGCTGGCCGCGGCCGGCGCGATCGCGCTGGCCGGCTGTGGCAAGGCCGAGTCCGGCCGGTCCGAAGCGGCCGCCCCGAAGGTCGAGACGCGTGAGGTCGAGTACCAGCTCAACGGCGAGACCCTGAAGGGCTTCATGGCCTGGGACGCGAACGCCACGGACAAGCGTCCGGGCGTCGTCGTGGTGCACGAATGGTGGGGCCACAACGAGCACGCCCGGAACCAGGCCCGGCGGCTCGCCGAGGCCGGCTATCCGGCGTTCGCGCTCGACATGTACGGGAACGGCCAGTCCACCCAGCACCCCGACACGGCCCAGGCGCTGATGATGGCGGCGATGTCGGACCCGGCCAAGCTGGTGGCTCGCTTCACCGCGGCGCTCGAGCAGCTCCGGCAGGATCCCCACGTGGATCCCGAGCGGATCGCGGCCATCGGCTACTGTTTCGGCGGCGCCGTCGTACTCAGCATGGCCCGCGCCGGAACGGACCTCGATGCGGTGGCGAGTTTCCACGGCGCGCTCGCCGGTCTCACGCCGGCCGATTCCGGCAACGTGAAGGCCCGGATCCTGGTGATGACCGGGGCAGCCGATCCGTTCGTGCCGGCCGAGCAGGTCGAGGCCTTCCGGCAGGAGATGACCTCGGCCGGCGCCGGGGACCGGACCACGATCATCAGCTACCCCGGCGCCAAGCACGGGTTCACCAACCCGGACGCGGCCAGCTTCGGCATGGACGCCCTGGCCTACGACGCCACTGCCGACCAGCAGTCATGGGCCGAGATGCTCAAGATGTTCGGGGAGGTTTTCGGCCGCTGAGCGGCCGCCCCACAGCCAGGGAGTAATACAACGATCGTTGTATTACTCCCTGCCGCCCCGCTCCTTCGCCGAGTAGATTCGGGTCCATCCCTGCTCGGTCGTTCCCAATGACAGACGCTTTCATTCTGGACGCCGCCCGGACCCCGCGAGGCCGGGGCAAACCGGACGGCGCCCTCCACGAAGTGGCCCCCGTCGAGATCGCCGCGACCCCGCTGCGGGCCCTCCAGGCCCGCCACCGCTTCGACACGGCACAGGTCGAAGACGTGATCATGGGCTGTGTCGACGCGGTCAAGGACGAAGCCGGCGTCGGCCGCTGGTCGGTCCTGGCCGCCGGCTACGACGAGCGGGTCCCGGCCACGGTGATCAACCGCTATTGCGGCTCCGGACTCGAGGCGGTGAATCTGATCGCGGCCAAGATCATCTCCGGCCAGATCGACCTCGGGATCGGGGGCGGCGTCGAGCAGATGTCGCGGATTCCGATGCTCTCGTCCGGTTTCGCCCCCGCCGCCGACCCGCTGCTCGCGACGGACTTTCTCTTCGTCCCTCAAGGCGTTTCGGCAGACCTGATCGCCACGCGGGCCGGGTTCAGCCGCGCGGACCTCGACGGCGTTGCCGTCGAATCGCAGCGGCGCGCCAAGCGAGCCTGGGACGAAGGCCGCTTCAGCCGCTCGATCGTCCCGGTGACCGACCGGAACGGCCTCACCATTCTCGACCGGGACGAGCACCTCCGGCCCGAGTCCACCCTCGAGAGCCTCGGCACACTCGAACCGTCGTTCGCCAAGCTCAGCCGGATGGCGGGCTTCGAGCGGGTCGTGCTCCACCGGTACCCCGAGATTGAGCGGCTCGAGTACTTCCACCACGCGGGCAATTCGAGCGGCATCGTGGACGGCGCTGGCATGGTGCTCCTCGGCAGCCGCGAGGGCGCCGGGCGCGCCGGCGTCGTGCCGCGAGCCCGGATCCGGTCCTTTGCCGCCTGTGCCGGCGACCCGACGATCATGCTCACGATGCCGGCGGAGTGCTGCCGCATCGCCCTCCGGAAGGCGGGGATGTCGGTCGCGGACATCGACCTCTGGGAGATCAACGAGGCCTTCGCCTCGGTGGTGCTCTTCTTCCGACGGGAACTGGGGCTGTCGCCCGAGATCGTCAACGTCAACGGCGGCGCGATCGCCATGGGGCATCCCCTCGGCGCCACCGGGGCGATGATTCTCGGCACCCTGGTGGACGAGCTCGAACGCCAGAACAAGACGACCGGCGTCGCCACGCTCTGCGTGGCCGGCGGCATGGCGGTCGCGACCGTGATCGAGAGGGTCGGCCGATGACCACCCACGTGACCACCGAAATCGCGCCCGACGGCATCGCGACGCTCACCTGGAACTCGCCCGGGGCCGCGCCGAACACGTTCAACGCCGAGTCGATCGCCGAGCTCACCACGGCCATCGACGCGGTGATGGCCGACGCGGCGGTGCGCGGCATCGTGATCACCTCCGCCAAGGCGGACTTCATCGTCGGCGCGGATCTGACGATGCTGCAGCGGGCCGCGGCGCTTCCGCGCGAGGAGTTCTTCGGGCAGGTCCGCCGGATGCAGACGCTCTTCCGGACGATCGAGACCTGCGGCAAACCGGTGATCGCCGCGCTCAATGGTACGGCGGTCGGCGGCGGTTTCGAACTGGCCCTCGCGTGCCACGCGCGGATTGCAGCGGACCATCCCGCGGTGCGGGTCGGACTGCCGGAGGTCAGCCTCGGTCTGCTGCCCGGTGCCGGTGGAACCCAACGACTTCCCCGGCTCATCGGCCTCCGGGAAGCGCTCGGACTGATCACCCAGGGCAAGACGATCCCCGTCCGGAAGGCGCTCGAACTCGGCATGCTCACCGAGGTTGCCAACCCGCAGGTCCTGCTCGAGCGGGCCCGGGAGCTCGCCCGCACGACCGATCCGGTGCAACCATGGGATCGGAAGGGCTACCGGATTCCCGGCGGCGAGGTGCAGTCGCCGGGCGGGCTCGAGACCTTCGTCGGCGGCAATGCGATGATCACCCGGGAGACCTGGGGCAACTACCCGGCGCCGCGACTCGCGGCATACGCGATCTACCACGGGGCCCAGCTGCCGATCGACCAGGGGCTCAAGATCGAGGCCCGCGGGTTCGTCGAACTGGTCATGAATCCGCTCACCCAGAACATGGTTCGGACGCTCTTCTTCAGCCTGGGCGAAGCGCGGCGGCTCAAGGCCCGCCCGAAGAGCCCGCCGACGATGATCTTCGGCCGGATCGGCGTGCTTGGCGCGGGCCTGATGGGCCACGGCATCGCCCACGCGGCGGCCACCAGCGGCATCGAGGTGGTCCTGCTCGACGCCGAGCTCGCCGCCGCGGAGCGAGGCAAGGCCCGAGTCGGGGAGATCCTCGCCGCCGCCGTGGCCAAGGGCCGGCTGAAGGAGAGCGCGGCGGCCGCGGTGCTCGAACGGATCCGGCCGGCCGCCGACTATCGGGCCCTGACCGGCTGCCAACTGGTCGTGGAGGCCGTGTTCGAGAAGCGGGAAATCAAGGCGGAGGTCACCTCGCGGGCGGAGTCGGTGCTCGCGCCGGACGCGCTGTTCGCCACCAACACGTCGACCCTGCCGATCTCAGGCCTGGCCGAGGCAAGCATCCGACCGGAGCAGTTCATCGGGCTGCACTTCTTCTCGCCGGTGGAGAAGATGCAACTGGTGGAGGTGATCCTCGGCGACCGGACCTCGGAAACGACGCTGGCCCAATCACTCGACTTCGTGAAGGCGATCGGCAAGGTGCCGGTCGTCGTCCGCGACGGCCGCGGCTTCTTCACGAGCCGGGTGTTCGGCACCTACGTCACCGAGGGCATGGCGATGCTGGCGGACGGCGTCGATCCGCGACTGATCGACAACGGCGGCCGCCTCGCCGGCATGCCGATGGGACCGCTCACCGTGGCCGACATGGTGAACATCGACCTCTCGGCGAAGATCAAGGCGCAGGCCCGGGCCGACCTGGGCGATCGCTACGTCGAATCGCCGGCGGATCGGGTGATCGACTTCATGGTGGCAGCCGGACGGTTTGGACAGAAAACCAAGGCGGGGTTTTTCGACTATCCGGACGGCGGCGAGAAGCGGCTCTGGCCGGACCTGACCAGCCACTTTCCTCCGGCCGCCGAGCAGCCGGGCCTCGCCCTGGTAAAGCGGCGCCTGCTCCACATCCAGGCGATCGAGACGCTTCGCTGTCTCGAAGAAGGCATCGTGACCCGGCCGCAGGACGCCGATGTCGGATCGATTCTCGGCTGGGGCTTCTGCCCGTTCTACGGCGGCGTGGCCTCCTACGTCGACACCGTCGGGGCCGCGACCCTCGCCGCCGAGTGCGATGATCTCGCTGACCGGCATGGCGAACGGTTCCGGCCGCCCGCCCTGCTGCGCTCGCTCGCAGCCGAGGGCCGGACGCTGTACGGGACATGAACCGCTCGGCGCTGCTCGCGATTGCCGTTCTCCTGGCCGGTTGCGGGAGTCGCGGTGAGGGGCCCTCGATCCGCACCGTGGCGTTGCCCTCGCCGCCCGGCCAGGCGGTCGTCGTCGAGCCGCACGTTGCCGTCGATCCGGCGCGGCCGAACCGGATCGTGGTCGGCGCGCAGTACGGCGCCGGCTACAACCGGGGCGGCCGGGGCGTGTTCAGCTGGGGGTCGGACGACGGCGGTCGCACCTGGACCGGACGCGATCTTCCCCTCCCCCGCGCCGATGCGACGCTCGCGGCGGACGCGGTCACCGGTTTCGATGGCGACGGCCGGCCGCTGATCACCTACCTCTACGCCGACACCGCCTTCACGGGCGGCGCCGTCGTCACCCGCGGACGGGGGAACACGCTCGAGTTCGGACCTGCCGTACCGATCGCCCGAGGGTCCCTGAGCGGCGAGGGCGCCATCGACAAGGGTTGGCTTGCGGTCGACCACAGCCGGGTCAGTCCGTTCGCCGGCACGATCTACCTGACCTATCATCACATCAAGTTTCATCCCGACGGATCCCCCGACCCGTCGTTCTGGCTCCGGGCCGCCCGGGACCTTCGGAGCCAGCCGTCCGAACCGATCCGGATCGCTTCGCGGTTCGGCGGGCAGATCGCAGTGCGGGCCGACGGCGGCCTGGACGCGGCGTATCTGGAGACCGCGTCCGACGGGATTCTGATCCGCTCGAGCGGGGACGGCGGCCGAACGTTCGGTGCCGAGGAAGCGGTCGTTCGCACGCCGGGCCGGGAGATCGATCTCGTCTCGATCGCCGCGACGAACGACACCACGATCGTGTGCTGGGCCGAGCGGGCCACCGGCACCGATGAGGACCGCGCGGCCCGATGCACGCTCCGCGCGGGCGAGCGCGCCTGGAGCGCCCCCTCCGCGATCGACTCGGCTCGACCGGGACTGGCCTTCCCCGCCGTGGCGGCGGGAGCGTCGGGGATCTGGGTGCTCGGCTACTGGGCCGGGAGCGACTCGACCGAGGTGCGGCTCTATCGCTCCACCGACGGCGGTCGTTCGTTCGGATCCTACGCCGTGCTCGCGGCCCGCGGATTCGGCCTGACGAGCTTCTGCCCGGCGGCGCTCGCGCCCTGTCGCCAGGACCCGGCCCGGTTCTTCCCGGGCGACTACGCCGGCCTCACCGTCGCAACCGGTGTGGTCGTCGCGGTGTTCGCGCTGCCGGAGACCGACGACCCCGCCGGACCGTCGGTCATCTTCGCGAGCGTGGTCCGCCCCTGATCAGGGCAGATTGAGGAACTGGATGAGGTGATCCTGGAAGGCGGCGCCCGTCGCCGAGGTGAGGCCGATCCACGCCCGGCCCTGCGGGTCGAGCAGATTCACGCCGCCGACGTTGGTCAGATCGATCGTCATGGTGATCGCGGTGAAGCTCTCGATCCGCACTTCGAGGAAACCCGAGAAATAGGTGATCGTCACGTCCTGGCTCAGGCCGAGGGACATGTCCTGCGGCACGGCGGCGGAGGCCAGCGAAAAGGTGTGGCTCGCGCTGTTCCCCTGCAGGCCCCGGGTGTGGACGCTGATGTGGTTGCCGTTCGGGTCACCGGTTCCGGGGCTCGCGAACATGTCGAACTCGATCGCGAGACTCCGGGTGATGTTCGCGTAGCCCATCCCGGATCCGCCGTCGCCAAGAGCCACGCTGTCCTGATTCTGGATCACGAAGGCCAGGCCTTCGCCGCCGGACTGCCCGAACGAGTCGAGGGCCCCGCCCCGGTTGGTGATCCGAAACCCGAACTGGGCAACGAAACCACCCGCGAGGTATCGCTTGCCGTAGGTCCATGCCGCGCCCGTCTGACCGGGGGTGGCCGCCGCCAGCAGCACGCCGCCGGCGGTGGCGCTTCCGACCGTCCGGAGCGGGGCCGTCCAGGTCGAGGTGACGTTGACCACGACGCTGTCGCGCCGGGTCGGATCGGCCGTCGCGATGGCCCGGACGACGGTCCGGCCGTTGCCGATCGCCGTCACCTGGCCTGACCCGTTGACGGTCGCGACCGCCGGGTTGCTCGACACGAAGGTCGCGGTGGCGGGCACGTCGACGGCCACGACCACCGCCGTCGGCGTTTCAACCGATGGGATGTCGAGCCAGAGGGAGTCCTGGACGTAGGTCACCCCCACCACGCCGGCCACGCGAACGAACGCCCCGTCGCTCTTCGTCGGATCGACCGCCGACCGGGCGGTAACGAAAGCGATCCCCGGCGCGATCCCGGTCACCAGACCGGTCACCGGATTGACCGTGGCAACCGCCGGATTGCTGATCTCCCACGTCACGCCGGGACTGGTCCCGCCCACGGTCGTGACCGTCACGCCGGGCGTGAACGTCTGGCCGGGCGTGAGGCGCAGGGTGTCCGGCGTCACGGCGACGTCGATGACGCCGCGCACACTCACCATGGCGCTGTCGGCCTTGGTGGGATCGGCCGTCGCCGTCGCGACGATGGGCACGATACCGGGCGACACGCCGGTGACGACCCCCGTCGCGCTCACCGTGGCCACCTCGACATCGCGGCTCGCCCAGGACACCGTCGTCGGCACGGTACCGGTCGCGACCACCGTCGCGGTGGCCGTGACGGTGGCCCCGGGATCGATCGTGGCGGTCGGCGGGGTGACCGTGATGGACAACACCCCCCGCACGGTCACGACGACGGAATCGCGCCGGGATGGATCGGCCAGCGCCTCGGCAACGACCACGGTCCGCCCGGCCGCCGCTGCGGTGATCCGCCCGGTGCCGTCCACCGAGGCGATCACGGGGTTGCGGCTCAGCCAGCGGACGCCATTGGCCACGCCGATCACGGTGACCGTGGCCCCGGGCGTGGCGTTGGCGCCCGGATCGAGCGTCAGCGAATCGGGGGCGATCGCGACCGAGACGACGCCGCGAACCACGATCGGCCGCGAGGCGGCGATGGACGAATCCGCCACGACGGCGGCGGACAGCGCGGCGGTCCCGGCAAGCAGCGCCGTCGCCGTGCCGGTGGCCGAAACCGAAACCGTGGCCGGCGCACTGCTCTGCCAGCGGATCGCGAGGCCGCCGATCACGGCACCCTGGCGATCCCTCACCTCGGCCGACCCGGCGGCGCTCTGGCCGACGTTCAGCGTGTCGGGCAGGCCTGACAGGACCAGCGAGCCCGGCGCCCGGAGGACTACCGGCGGCGTCGTGACCACGCTGCCCGGCCGCACCACGAACGGACCGATCTCGTGGCGGTCGACGACATCGCCCTGCGCGCTCAGGAGCGAAAGTCGGATCCGGACGGGACAGCCGTCGCCCGCCTCCCGCGCCGGATCCGCAATGCAGTCGGCGACATCGAGACCGAGGTCGACCTGATCCGTCGGACCGGCGCCGAGGACCTTGGTAACCTCGGGAAACGGAACCTCGCTGTTGCTGCGGAGGTAGTACGGTGCCGCAACGATCGTCTCGCCGGCGGCGCCGCCGGTGACCGCCAGCGCCAGCTGGATCGGCACCGGGCCGGTCCCATCGGGTTCGGTACACGCCGCGAGCAGGAGAGCGGCCGTCGTCGCGGCCGCGCCGACCGCGCGAGCCCGGAGCGGGTGGCGGATCATCGAATGGTTACCGTCAGACCCGCGCCGAATCCGGAGACCGACGACTCGGCCGGCCCGGCGTCGAGCCGCCCTCCGCCGATGCTGGCAAAGGGCTCGACGGTGGCCCGCCCCGAGCGGAGCGTGAGGCCCAGGGTCAGGGTGGCGAGGTTGGCCGCGGCAGTCGTGATGGTCTGGTCCACCTCGAGACCGCCGTCGAGACGGCCCTCCAGCCGGGCGAACACGCTGGCCGCCCGGCCGACCGCAACCGCGCCGTCAGCGGCAGCCATCAGATAGTTGCCCGAGGAACCGGCCACCTTCCGGCCGTCGATGCCCGCGAAGCGGCTCCGGTAGCGATCAGCCACCGTGAAACCGAGCCGTTCCATGCCACGCGGGGCGAGGTCCAGGTACGCCGTGGCGGAGAATTGCGGGCCCAGCTGATAGGTACCCTCGACCGCGCCGCCCGGCTGGTCGAGCGACAACCGGTCCTTGCCGTAGATGTCCGCCGCGACCAGCAGCGAAAATTTGCCCGCGCCGACCAGCCGGTCCGCGCCGAACGAGAAGCGAACGGCTGGTCCGGGGCGCAGGTCGGTCGGCGCCGCGGCGCCGGCCAGCCGGGCCTCCACCGGGGAGTAACTACCGCGAATCTCGACCGACGACCCGAAGGCGACACCCCACTCGCCGGCCGACATCGCGTACACGAGCCCGGCGGTCCCGCCCATCCCCAAGCCCAGGCTGGGCACCGGCATCCCAAGGGCCGGCGTGGCGAGCACCCGGAGGACGTCGAGCTGGCGGCGCGAGAGCGCGGTCTTGCCGGTTGGCACATTGAGACCGGCGGTGACGAGCAGCTGATCCCCGACGATCCGGCCGACCGCCCGGACCCGGATGTCGGTCAACCCGGCGAGATCGAGGTCGCGGCCGTCGGCGGTGCGGACCCAGCCGCGCGCGACGGCGCCACCGACATCGACGGTCCAGCGGGCGCTCTCGAACGAGACCGAGACCGGAAACGCGATCTGGCTCACGCGGCCGACGTCGATCGAATCCTGGGTCAGGGCGTCGGCGAACTTCCACGACACGAAGGACGGCGTGAGGACCGTGCGGGCATCGCTGATGAATCGCTCCTGCGCCGGGAGCGCCCGGGCGCCGCCGGCCAGCAGCGCGAGGAACAGCAGGCCACGGCGCGAGCGGATCATGGCAGCTGCAGCACGATGATGATCACCGCGTCCAGGCGGAGCCGGAATGCGGGGTCGGCGGCGTCGACGCGGGTCGGCAAGGTCCGCCGGTTGATCCCCTCGGCCGCGAGCAGGCCGGCGCGCAGCACGGAGGGCGACTCGGGTCCGGCCGCGGCGGCCGAGCCGAGAGCGTCGAGCCGGGCGGCCGGGGCGGCAAAGTTCGGGTCGAGCCGCCGGGCCGTGCGATACTCGGCGCGGGCCTGGCCGAAGTCGCCGGTTGCCTCGGCGCGCAATCCGCGGCTGTAGGCGATGAGCGCGCCGAGGTCGCCGGTCGGCCGTTCCTCGATCGCGGCCCGTTCCGCCGGGGAAAGGCTGATGCCGAGGCGCGAGAAGATGTTGAACGCGAGTGCCTTCTCGGCGTCGAGCACGTCGCGCAACGCGGCGGCGGTGCCCTGAACCGGACTCACGGTACCCGTCACCACATCGCCCACCCGGCCGGCCAACTGAAGACGGGTCTGGTTGGTGGCCAGCAGGGCACCGGAGACGATGCGCCGCGCGCCGACGAGCCGGCCCATCCGGGGTGCGGTGGCGGAGTCGACGAAGCCCCGGGAGGCGAGCCCGGTTTCCCGGAGAAACGCCGCGACCCGAAGGCGATCGACGACGCGGAGCCGGCTGCTCCGGGCCAGGTCGGTCGCGAGGAAATCCGCGAGACCGTATCCGAGCGCGTTGAGTGAGGTGTCGGCCGCCGCTACCCGGAACGGAGCGACGCCGATCGTCTGGGCCGGGATCGACGCGGGGTTGAAGGTGCGCTCGGCCGCGATGGCCGCCCGGACCGCGGAATCGGCGGCGGCGACGGGACCGGGAACCGACGCGACCCGACCGGGGGCACAGGCCGCCAGGCTGAACAGGCCGACGCCAACAACCGCAGAACTGATGCGCATGCCGCTCCGAATGATGCGGGAACCGACGCCGCCCGGATGCCGCCAGGCGACCCAGAGATAATACCGGGCGCTCCGATCCGGCCCAAGGGTGGCCGGATTCCGATCAATGCTTGCCGCGCCGACCGGGCTCGAGCAGGCGGAGTGCGGCGTCGAGATCGCGGTCGAGCCAGTCGGCGGCGCGGCCTTTTCGAAAGGCCGCCCAGGCCAGGAGCGAGCCGACGGCAGTCGAATGGAGCACCCGGGCAACGGCGTCGGGGTCGGGACAACGAATGGCACCGGCGCGTTCGGCCTCGGCGAGCAGCGCCGCCATGAGGGCGAGGTTTCGGGTGGTGCTCTCCACCACGTAGCGGCGCAGCGTGGCGTGGGCCAGGTCGATCTCGAGGTAGGCGGCGAAGCTGTTGGTCAGCGCCTGGGGCGAGGGCGCCATCATCGCGAAGCAGCGGAGCATTTCCCGGACGATGTCGAGCGGGGTGCGGCCCGCGGCGCGGAGGCTCGCGACCAGGCTGCCGAGATCCCCCGCGCCCTTCGAGAGTTCGACCAGCAGCCGGTCCTTCGAGCCGTAGCGCTGGATCAGCGTGGCGGGCGACAGGCCCGCCTCGCGGGCGATGGCGGCGAGGGTGAGGCGCGAGGGGCCGAGCCGGGCGATGACGCGGGTGAACGCCATGGCGACGGCGGCATCGTCGACGGTCCGGGGACGGGGCGACATCTTGACTCCGAGCGGGAACGATTCAATAATAAACAAACGATCATTTATAAACAACTCAGCGGAGGCCCCCATGCCCGCCACTCCGGACGCCCCGACCCGCCTGGTTCGCCATGCCGTGGCCATGAGTCTCGACGGCTACATCGCCGGGCCGGGCGGCGAGTACGACTGGATCGTGATGGACCCGACCATCGACTTCGCCGCCATCATGGCGCGCTACGACACCTATCTGATCGGGCGGAAGACGTTCGCGGCGGGCGGGGCCGCGATGTTGGGCGGCTCGTCGGTGGCCGTGTTTTCGCGAACGCTCCGGGCCGAGGACCATCCGGGCCTCCGGATCGTGGCGGACGACGTGGCGGGTGCCGTGGCCGACCTCCGCGCCCGCCCCGGCAAGGACCTCTGGCTCTTCGGCGGCGGCGAGCTGTTCCGGAGTTTCCTCGAACTCGGCCTGGTGGACGAGGTAGAGGTGGCGGTGGTGCCGGTCCTGCTGGGCGGCGGGATCCCGCTGTTGCCGGCCCCGGCGCGGAGAACCACTCTTGAACTCAAGGCCTCCAGGACGTATCCCTCTGGCATCGTGAGTCTCGAGTACCGGGTGGTCCGGCCCGCGGAGGGACCGCCTTCCGGGCGGAAGCACGCGCGGACCGGGAGTTTGAAGCGGCGCTGACGCGAGGAGCACACGTGGGGCGAATCGTCAAAGTCGGGCTGATCCTGCTGGTGCTGGTCCTCGCCGGGGCCGGCTGGTACGTGTGGCGGCTGATGCCGAAGTTCCCCGCCCGGCCGTTCACGGATCTCGGGCCGTGGCCGGTCGCCACCCGGGAGTTCGACTGGACGGACTCGGCCCGGGCCGAACCGTTCACCCGGAACCCGGCGGACCGGCGGCGGCTGACGGTCCAGGTGTGGTACCCGACGATCGCCGGCGCCACCGGGGACACCGCTCCCTACCTGCTCCGGCCTGACGAATTTGCCGATCGTTTCGGGGCCAAGGCCGCCCGGAAGCCCCGCACCAATTCGATCTACGAAGGTCCCATCGCCGCCGGCGACTCGGCGTTTCCGGTGCTGGTCTACCATCACGGCGGGCTCTGGACCCGGTGGAGCGCCACCTTCGTGACGGAGTGGCTGGCGAGCCACGGATATGTCGTGTTCTCCGTCGAGCACTTCGGCTTCAACCAGACGGCCGCGTACGCCGATGGGGCGCCGTATCAGGCGGACACCCTGCTCTTCCCCGGCGAAACCGGGAACGGGCGGGCCGATGCGTTGGCCTCATGGGCCTACCTCGACAATGTCGTCTTCGGCGTCTGGGAAGCGGACGGCCGGTTCGTGCTCGACCGGATCGCCGCGCTCGATGCAGCGGGGCCGTTCGCGGGCCGGCTCGATCTCGACCGCATCGGCATGCTCGGATGGTCCTTCGGCGGCGCGGTGTCGATCCAGCTTTCGGCGACCGACTCACGGGTCAAGGCCGCGGTGGACCATGACGGCCAGTTGTTCGGCTCGGTGCGGGAGACCGGGACGACGCGTCCGGTGCTCCAGTTCCATCACGGGTACGACGACGCACTCGACTACCCCGAAAAGGACCGCGCCACGGTCAGGGAACTCATCGCGATGACCGAGGCGGCCGACAGCCAGACCCGGGCGCGGTCGGCCGGACCCTGGTACGAGATCGTGGTGGCCGGGACGGAGCACCTCGATTTCTCCGACCTGGCCCTGTTCTATCCGCGAAAGCCCGAACGGATCGAGCCGCATCGGGGCCACGAGCTGATCAGGAACTACACCCTGCAGTTCTTCGACCATTACCTGCGCGGCCGTCCGGCGCCGTTGCTCGCGCCGGGTGCTCCTCCCCCCGCCGAGTTGACCATCCGGACCGCGCGGGTCCCCGCTGACTCCACTGCCTGAACGATCCGGCACCATGGATCAGGATCGGTGGAACCGGGTCGAGGCCATCTTCGTCGAGGCCACGACATTGCCGCCCGCCGAGCAGCCTGCCTATGTGGCCCGGGTCACGGGCGGCGACTCCGACCTCCGGCGCGAGGTCGAATCGCTCCTGGCCGCGAGCCGCCGGGAGGCGGGCTACCTCGACAACAAGGTGCAGGCGCAGATGGAGGCCGTCCGCCTCGAGATGCTGCCGTCGATCCGGGGCTACCGGGTCCAGCGGCAACTCGGGCGGGGCGGCATGGGCATCATCTATCTCGCCACCCGCGAGGCCGATGGCAGCGCCGTGGCGATCAAGGTGCTCCGCGAGGATGCCATCTCGCCGGAGACGCTCCGCCGGTTCCGGATCGAGCAGCAGGCGCAGAGCCGGCTGGTTCATCAGAACGTGGCCCGGCTGGTGGACAGCGGCGAGACCGCGACCCGGGCGCCGTACCTGGCCATGGAATACGTGGCGGGCGAGCGGATCGACCGCTACTGCGAGCAGCAGTGGCTCACCGCGGACCAGCGCCTGGCGCTGCTGCTCCCGGTCTGCCGCGCCGTCGCCTTTGCTCACGACCATCGCATCGTGCACCGCGATCTCAAGCCGAGCAACATTCTGGTGACGCCGGGCGGGGTGCCCAAACTGCTCGACTTCGGCATCGCCAAGCTGCTCGACGAACGCGGGCTCGCGGTCCGGACCACGCAGACGGGCATGAGCGCCTTCACGCCGTTGTACGCGAGCCCCGAGCAGTTCGCGATCGAACTGCCGACGGCCAAGTCGGACGTCTATTCGATCGGCGTCATCCTGTTCGAACTGCTCACGGGCCAGCTCCCCTATCAGGAAACCCGACTCAACCCCGTCCAGTTCGCCGAGATGGTCCGGCGGACACCGGCCCGGCGGGCGCGGGCCATCCGCCCCGAACTCGATCCCCGGGTCGATCTGCTGCTCGAACGCATGCTGACGAAGGATCCCGCGGCGCGGATCGACGTGGCCGGGGTGATCGGAGCGCTCGGGGACTATCTTGGCCGTTAGGCAGACCCGGGTCGTTCGGCAGACATCACCCGTCGCCGGTGGCGGCGGCCCGGCCCCGGCGGGTCAGCCGAGGGCCCGCCGCAGGCAGACCGCGGAAGCCGGGCAGAGCGCCGCGAACTCCGCCGACCGGCGGACGGCCTCCGGCGCCAGGTCGCGGCCAATGACTTCATAGCGGCGGCGGGCGAAGTAGTCCGCGGCGGTGGTGGTGAGCAGATACAGCGTTCCGATTCCGGTCGCGGCGGCATGGGCTTCCAGCGCGGTGACCAGGCGGCCGCCGATCCCGTGGGAGCGGCGATCCGGATCGACCGCGAGCGAGCGGAGCAGGCCGGCCGCTCCGTATCGTTCGAGCCCGATGGTGCCGATGACCCGGCCGCCCTCACGGGCAAGGAGGAAATCGGCAAGGGGCGGATGCAGGTCCGCCACCGGCAGCGCGTTGGCGGTCAGCAGGGCGGTTACGGCGCCGAAATCCTCGGCCCCGGCCGGGCCGATCGAAACCGGCGTTGTCGTCGAGTCGGTCACGCGAGTCTCCCGAGGTCCGGGCGGAAGATAGCCCTTCGAACCGTTCAGCCCGCGTACAGGCTGCTCAGATACTTCATCCCGGAGTCGCAGGCGAGCGTCACCACCGTTCCCTCCGGACCGAGTCGCTCCGCCAGCCGGAGGGCAGCGGTCACGTTGGATCCCGTCGACGTGCCGGCGAAGATACCTTCCTCCCGGGCCAGCCGCCGGGCCATGGCGGCCGCGTCGTCCGAGGACACCAGCTGGATCTCGTCGGCAAGATCGTTCGACCAGAGGGGCATGACGAATCCGGGACCGGTGCCCTCGATCCGGTGCGAACCGGCGGCACCGCCAGACAGGACCGGCGACTCCGCCGGCTCGACGGCCACGATCCGGATGCCGGCATGGTGGTGCCGCAGGCGGGTGGCGGTCCCCCGGATCGATCCGGCCGTTCCCACGGTCTGGACAAAGGCATTCGCCCGGCCGCCGGTCTGCTCCCAGATCTCGTCCGCCAGTGCCGCGTAACTCCCGGCCTGATCGGGATTGTGGAATTGGTTGGTCCAATACGAGCCCGGCGTTTCGGCCAGCCGGCGCGCCGTCTCGATCATCTCGAGGGTCAGTTCCCTCGTGGTGCCGCCCGTGGGACTCGGCACCAGGGTCAGCCGGGCGCCCAAGGCTTCCATGTGAGCGCGCTTTTCCCGGCTGAAGGCGTCGGAGGTGACGATCCGGAGCGGAATCCGCTTGACCGAGCAGACGAAGGCCAACGACACGCCGGTACTGCCGCCGGTGTACTCGACGACCGAACCTCCCGGGGCCAGCCGCCCGTCGGCTTCCGCAGCCGCCACCATGGCCAACGCCATCCGGTCCTTCATGCTGCCGGTCGGGTTCTCGCACTCGAGTTTGAGGAACACGCGGGCGGATCCGGCGGGAGCGACGTGACGCAGCGGCACCAGCCGGGTCCGGCCGATGGCGTCGAGCATGGACATGGAAGCTCCCTATAACTGGAAACGACGTCGGGCCCGCGCGATTCGCGGGCCCGACGGCGTCCCGACCGGTGATCAACGGAATCCGCTGACCTCCACTAGTCAACGGGCCCCGGGTTGGTTCCGGTCAGAGGTTCCGGGGCGACGGCTCGAACGGGAACCCCCAGCGACGAAAGACGTCGCCAAGTTCTTCCACGCTGCCGAAGCGCCACTTCGTGCCGGTCGCCACATCCTCGACGACCCCGGTGAGGCGCATGCCCGGTCCGGCCCGCAAGGCCGTCGCCTGGAGCACGAAGTAACCGTGGCGGGCGGGGGGCGGCGATTCGGCGGTCATGGCGTAGCGCCGGAACCGGGTCGGCTCCGCGCCGGCATCAGCAGTTCCCACTTTCTTCGCAGTAGTTCGACTCGGTCGGGTTCTTCTTGCAGGCCGTGGCCGTGGCCAGGAGCAGGCCGGCGAAGGCGAGCAGGAACAGGGACCGGGCGGCGAGACGCTTCAGCATGGGAACCTCCTCGAGGGGATCTTTGCGTGGGGGCGGAACTCTCTAGCGTGCCCCGGTGGACGGTGACATCTTAGGAACGGACCATCGAACCTTCCGTTAGCCAGCCGTTAACTCGCTGCTGTGCTTGGAGTTCAGTGCCAGCTCCCCACTCCCTTTTCTCGCTCGGCCGGACCGAGCTCACGACCCCGGACGGCGGCGGAGTTCGCCGGCGGAAAGAGCTGGCGCTGCTCGCCTACCTGGCCCGCCGGGCGCCGCGACCGATCGAGCGCGACCGGGCCATGACCCTCCTCTGGGGCGACCGGCCCGATGCCAAGGCACGGACGTCGTTCCGGCAGGCGGTCTTCGAAATCCGAACGGCGATCGGCGACGCGCTCGTGGCCTCCGCCACCGAGGTGTCGGTCGACCCGGCGCTGCTGGCGCTCGACGCGAATGACTTCGAAGCCGACTGCGCCGCCGGCCGGTTCCGAGACGCCGTGGCCCGGTGGCAGGGGTCCTTCCTTGCCGGGCTCGACGATCTCGGGTCCGAAGACTGGCGGCTCTGGCTCGAAGGCGAAAGAGCGGCCCTCGCCGTCGCGATGATCCGGGCGCTCGAACACCTCGGCGCGGCCGCCGAAGCGGGAGGAGACTGGTCCGCCGTCGCAGCGCTGGCCGAACGTCAGTACGAACTGGACCGGAGCGACGACACCGGGCGGCGAATGGTCTCGGCGCTGCGCCGTGCCGGACAGGACTCCCGCGCTGCCGCCGCGGAGGCTCGCCTGCAACTCGGCGGCGCCGGCCCGGCGGCCGCCGGACCCCGGGCGGCGACCCGCGGACTCATCACCCCGGACCTGATGGGACGAACCGGCGCTCTCGGCGTCCTGCGCCGGGCCCGCGCCGAGGTAGCGAGTCACACCGGCGCAGCCGCAGGCCGGGTGATCGTGATCGATGGACCGGCGGGCATGGGCAAGAGCCGGCTCATTGCCGAGTTCGCGCGCGAACTGGCGGCCGCCTCCCCCGGCCCGACGGTGCTCACCGCGCGGGCGTTCGGCTCGCAGCGGGAGCGGCGGTGGTCCGCGCTGCAACCGTTGCTGGGCACGGCGGCACTCACGGCCAAGGGCATCGCGGCGGTGCCGCCGGAGCAACTCGCGCAGTTGAGCGACGTCGTTCCCGAATTGCGCGAACGCTTCCCGCGGTTGCCGCCGGCCGCGCCGGGCGCCGACCTGCGGTCAACGGCCGCCCGGCTGCTGGCGGAATCCGCGGCCGAGCATCCGCTGGTCCTGCTGGTGGACGACGCGCCGGACGCCGACGCCGAATCCGAGGCGGTGCTCGGAACCCTGGCCCGGCAGGCGCCGCCGGGGTTCCTGCTCGTGCTGGCCGGCCGCTCCGACGGGTGGGCGCGGTCGGCGCTGACGCCCGACCTCCGCCGGGGCGGCACCGAGGTGCAGTGGCTGACGCTCCCGCCGCTCACCGAAACCGAGACGGCGGGACTGATTGCCTCCACCGCGACGTTCGCGCCCGCCGCGACCGCCGCGCTGGCCGCGCGGCTCCACGGGCTCGCGGCCGGCGTTCCCGGCCTCGTCCACTCGCTCCTCGGGCAATTGGCCGAGGCCCGCCTGATCGGGCCCGATGCCGACGGCGCCTGGACCATTCGCGGCGATCTCGACACCATCGTCCTCGGCGGCGACGCCGACGAGCGGCTGCTGGGCGGTCTGGCCGACCTGACCCCGGCCGCCCGCCGGCTGCTCGACCTGAGCGCGATCCTCGGCCCCCGGATCGATACCGCCATCCTCGAGCGAGCCGCCCGGCTCGACACCGACACCTTCGGGCCGGCGTTAGGCATGCTCCTCGCCGGCCGGCATCTCCGCCAGCCGCCCCTGGCGCCCGATCAGGTCGAGTTCTCGAGCGAGATCGCCCGGCGGGCGGTGGCCGGCGCGCTCCCCCCGAGCGCCCGGAGGGCACTCCATCGGGAGGCGGCGAGAGCCTACGGGCGCTCGGCCGATCCGCGGCGGCGGGCCGAATCGGAGCGGCACCGGGCGGCGGCCGGGGCGAGCCGCTTCCGGATCCGGGTCGCGGTTGCCGTGGTAACGATCGCGCTCGCCGCGGCGGCGTGGTGGCAATTCGGGCCGCGGCCGTCGCGACCCGTCGCCCCGGGGACGCCGGTCCTCCTCGCGGACGTGGCCAACCAGACCGACGAGCCGCTCTTCGAAGGCTCTCTGACCGTCGCGGCCCAGGTGGCCCTGCAGGAGGCCCGGCGTTTCTGGGTGGTGCCGCGGTGGCAGGTTCTGGAAGCGCTTGCCCGGATGAACCGGACCGACACGACCGCGACCCTTCGCGGGGAGCTGGCCCGCGAGGTGGCGCTGCGGGAGAACGTCCCGCTGATCATCGAGATGGACGTAGCCCGGCGGGCCGACGGCTATCTGGTGACCGCGCGCTTGATCGACGCCAAGCTCGGCAGCGACGCGGCGAGCTTCGTGGCGCGGCCGGCGCGGCGCGACGAGGTGATCGACGCCGTCGGTGAGGTCGTCTCGCGCATCCGCGACCGGCTGGGCGAGGCCCGGATCCGGCCCGATTCCATGAGCCGTCTGGCCCGGGTGACGACCGGTTCGCTCGAAGCGCTGCAGCAGTACTCCCTCGGCGCCATTGCGTGGGACCGGCGGGAATTCGACAAGGCCGCCGGCTACTGGCGCCGGGCGACCGAGATCGACTCCGCGTTCGCGATGGCGTATGCGCGCCTCGCGACGTTTTCGCTCTGGCTCGAGAACAACCGCCCCCGGGCCGTGACGTGGCTCGCGGCCGCCGAACGCCACGCTGCGGCGATGACGGAACCGGAGCGGCTGATTCTCGCAGGCGTCCGGGCCACCGTGGCCGGTGACCAGTTCGCCGCGGTCACCGCCGACCAGATGCTGGCCGAGCGATACCCGACGCCGGACAATCTCTTCAACCTGGCCACGACGATGTTCCGGGCGGGGCGGTGCGCGGACGCGGTGCCGGTCTTCCACCGCGCGGCCGCCCTGCGACCGAGCGCCTCCGTCTGGATCAACCTGGCCACCTGCTACCAGGTCCTCGACAGTCTCGAGCCGGCTCTCGAGGCCTACCGGCGCGCCGGCACGGCGGACTCGGTCATTCTGTTCAGCGCCAACATCAATCAGGAATACGGCCTGCTCTTCCTGCGGGCCGGCCGTCCGGAAGCGGCCGAATCGGTCTTTCGCCGGATGGCGGCGCGGCCGGATCCGTCAAGCCAGGGCCGCGGCTACCGGTCGCTGGCGTTCCTGGCGAGCTACCAGGGCCGGTACCGCGACGCCCTGGCAGCGCTGGAGCAATCGCTCAGCCGGTACCGCAGCCGGGGCGCGCCGCTGTCGGTGTTCCGCACGTTGCTGCTGGCCGCGCAGAGTGCGGCCTCGCTGGGCGACGCCACCGCATCGGCCGAATTCCTTGCTCAGGCCCGCACCGTCATCGGCACGCAACCCCTGGAGCCCGTATACCTCGACCGGATCGCCGCCGCCCACCTGCGGCTCGGCGACCGCCGCGGCGCCGGGTACTGGGAGCGCCGGCTTCGCCGCGAGGTGCTCGCGGGCAACCGGGCCGACAGCGTCCAGATCAGACTCACCGCCGCCCGGTTCGCGGTCGCCGGCGGTCAGGCGCGCGAGGCGCTCCGGTTGCTCGCGGTCGGGCCGGATCTCGCGCCGGCGCTCCTGGGCCCGTATGCGATCGTCAGCGGGAAGGCCTACGCCGCGCTCGGCCGGGCCGATTCCGCCCTGATGGCGTGGGAGCGAGCGCGGGTCTGGTGGGGCGGCGGATCGGAAACCCAGGACGAGTGGGAGCGACTTCCCCTTTCGATGGCCAGCGCGGCTCTGGTCGCCGGGGACACGGCCCGGGCCCGGGACCTCCTCGCGGTGCTGGTGCGGCGCTGGGAGCGGGCGGATTCGGCCGCTCCCGACGTGGCCCGGGCGCGGCTGCTCTTCGGGCGGCTGGAGCCCGGGCACTGAACTCTGAAGATGTCGTCATGACCGCTTGAGCGTCATTTCACCGCCCGACGCCGATCCCTTGAGGGTGGGTTCGAACCAACCCCGAGGGGTGGAATCCCCCAGGCGGAGGAAACATGACTACGGGACGGAGGGACTTTCTGGGCACGCTGGCCGCCGGCGCCGTCGGCGCAGCGGCCTTCGGCGCGATCGAGGCGAATCGCGCCGAAGCGCAAACCGCGGCGACTGGGTGGGATCTCGGCTGGGTGAAGAAGCTCACCGGCAAGTATCGCGCGGTGTTCGACGTGCCGCAGGTGGAGGACGGGTATGGGGTGTGGCGGGCGGTACTGTGGCGGAAGCAGTATGCGACGATCTTCCGGGTGCCGGAGCAGTCGATTTCCACCGTCGTCGTGCTGCGCCATGATGCGATCGCCCTGGCGCTCAACAACACCTTCTGGGAGAAGTACGGCATCGCGAAGAAGTGGAACGTGCACGACCCCGCGTCGCGGAAGCCGTTCCCCCGCAATCCGGTCATCGAGCGCACCGGGGCCGCGGCCCTGCCGGGCGAGTTCGCCGGTTTCACGCTCGAGGATCTTCAGGCGAAGGGCACTATCGTCCTCGCGTGCGCCCTCGCCCTTCGCGACTGCGCCCAGCTCGTCATCGACCAGGACAAGGTCCGCTACGAGGACGCGATGAACCAGGTCCGGTCAATGCTCGTTCCCGGCGCGATCCTCCAGCCGTCGGGCATCTTCGGCGTCGTGCTCGCCCAGGACAACGGCGCCAGATACGTCCTCGGCTCCTGAGTCCGGTCGCGGACTCGTCGGCACGGTGGGCCCCGGAATGCCTGAGGCGTTCCGGGGTCCTTCGCTTCCGGCATGGCGTTACTTTCGGGGACCGCACCCTCCCGGAGCGTCGATGCGTCTCGCCATCCTGTTCGCCACCGTCACCGTGGCGGCCGGCCCCGTCGCCGCCCAACAGCGGCGCGGCACCCCGTACGTGCCGACGACCACGTGGGAACAACGGGAGCCGACCCGCGCCGGCTTCGATCCGGCGCAACTCCAGGCGGCGATCGCGTTCGCCATCGAGAAGGACGCCCGGGCCCCGCGGGACATGGAAGAGTCGCACTACCGGAGCTTCGGCCGGGAGCCGTATGGCCAGGGAATCGGCCCCTTCAAACCGCGAGGCGAACCCTCGGGCGTGATCCTCCGGGGCGGCTACCTCATCGCCAGCTGGGGCGAGCCCGATCGGGTCGACATGACGCACAGCGTGACCAAGAGCTTCCTGTCGGCGACGGTGGGCATGGCGTACGACCGTGGCCTGATCCGTTCGGTCCGGGACACCGTCTGGAAATCCCAGGCGCCGGTCTATCCGCTGCATCTGACCGCCCCCGCCGAGCCGGGCTCGCGAATCGGCGAGCCGATGTTCCTCGATCCCTGGGACACGCCCAACAACCGGACGATCACCTGGGACGACCTGCTTCGGCAGACGAGCGACTGGGAGGGCACGCTCTGGGGCAAACCGGACTGGGCCGACCGGCCGGCGCAGAATCCCGCCGAGTGGAAGGCGCGGCCCCGGAACCGGCCCGGCACGACCTACGAATACAACGATGTCCGGGTCAATCTCCTGGCGCTCGCCGCGCTCAACATCTGGCGACGCCCGCTGCCCGAGGTACTCCGCGAGCATCTGATGGACCCGATCGGAGCCTCCGCCACGTGGCGCTGGCATGGGTACGACAATTCGTGGATCACCCTCGACGGCCGGCCGGTCCAGAGTGTCTCCGGCGGCGGGCACTGGGGCGGCGGCATGTTCATCAACGCCTGGGACATGGCGCGCTTCGGGCTGCTCACCCTCCGCCGCGGCGTCTGGGGCGAGCGGCGGATTCTGTCGGAGGAGTGGGTCCGGATGTCGCTCACGCCCACGGCACCGCAGCCGACCTACGGCTTCATGAACTGGTTCCTCAACACCGACCGGAAGTGGATGCCCGCGGCGCCGGCGTCGGCATTCGGGCACGTGGGCAATGGAACCAACCTCGTTTTCGTGAGTCCCGAACACGACCTGGTGGCGGTGATCCGCTGGATCGACAACGGCTCGATCAACGCCTTGCTCGAGAAGCTGCTCGGCTCGATCGTACGGCCGGCGGAATCGGACGGGCGGTAGCGGTCAGGTTCCTCTTCGCTTGGCCCGGCGGGTCGGCGGCGCGGTGAGCGGGTCGTCGGGCCAGGAGTGCTTGGGATAGCGACCCTTCAAGTCCTTCCGCACGTCGAAGTAGCTGTTCCGCCAGAAGCCGGCCAGATCGCGGGTGACCTGAACGGGGCGGCCCGCGGGCGACAGGAGGTGGAGCGTGAGCGGGAGGCGGCCGTCCATGATGGCCGGCGTCCGCGGCTCGCCGAACATTTCCTGCAACCGCACGGCCAGCACCGGCGCCGCCGGATCCGCATAGTCGATGGCCAGGCGCGACCCGGTCGGCACCTCCCATCGCTCCGGTGCCAGGCGGTCGAGCGCCCCGCGTTGCCCGGGCCGGAGTGACGCCCGGAGTACCGCTGCGAGATCGAGGTCGCCGAGGGACCCGGTCAGCCAGGGACCGAGCCAGTCCTCCAGCCGGTCGAGCAGCGCGTCGTCGCCGACGTCCGGCCATCCTTCCGGATCCGCCTGGTGAAGAAACGCGAGCCGGCGCCGCAGCTCGGACGCCGCTTCGCTCCAGGGCAGCCGGGCAATTCCGCCCCGGCGGATTTCCTCGAGCAGGATCCGGTAGGCCGTTTCGGCGTCCGGTGGGCCGGCGGGCTTTTCCGCCACCAGGATGGCACCCAGCTCGGTTCGCTCGACCGCGCGTACCGACGCGCGGGCCGCATCCCACTCGGTGACTACGCGACTGCGGCCCTGCTCCCGCACGAGCACCGCGACGGCGTCCTGATCGAGCGGCGCCGCCAACGCGATCCGGCTCTCCGCGCCCGCATCGTCCAACTCCGCCGCGACGATCCACTGCTCCCGGGCCAGCACGTGCGCCGCCGGCATCTGGGCACCGCGGCCGTTCCGCAGGAGGAAGCGACCCGGTTGCCCCGGACGCAGGCGGCCGATCCGGTCCGGGTAGGCCTGGGCGAGCAACTCGCCCGACAGTTCCGGGTCGAGTTCCGCGCGGTCCGCGCCATCGAGGCGCCGCCGCCACTGGCGGGCGTCGTCGAGCAGCCGGGTCCGGCCGCCGCGGTCGACCTCGAAGCCGGGCGGCGTGCCGCCGGACCGAAGCGCCTCGAGCCGCAGCCGGATGTCGGTATCGGGTACCTCGTGCGGACTCGGCCGGCGGGCGATGTCGCGATCACTCAGCAGGGCGGCCAGCGCGGCCGCGGTGGCGATCCTGAGGCTGCGCGCCGCAGCATCATCCGCCGCCGAGGCCTGCGCGAAGCGGACGAGGTGCGCCAGACGCGGATGCAGGGCGAGCGCCGCCATGCTCCGGCCCGCCGGCGTGATCCGGCCCTGGTCGTCGACCGCGCCGAGCAGGGCGAGGAGATCGCGGGCCTGGTCGATCCCGGCTCCAGGTGGGGGGTCGAGCCAGGCGAGTTCGCCGGGACGGTCCACGCCGGCCGCCGCGAGGTCGAGTGCCAGCGGAGCCAGGTCGCTCGCGAGGATTTCCGGGGTCCGGTAGGCAAGGAACCCGTGCTCTTCCGCGGCGTCCCAGAGGCGGAAGCAGACACCCGGCTCGGTACGGCCGGCCCGGCCGCGGCGCTGATCCGCGGACGCGCGGGTGACCCGCACCGTCTCGAGGCGATTCAAGCCGGTGCGCGGCGAGAACCGGGGAACCCGCATCCGGCCGGCGTCGATCACGATGCGGACCCCCGGAACGGTGAGGCTCGTTTCCGCGATGGCCGTGGCGAGAATCACCCGCCGGCCGCGCCCCGGCGCCAGCGCGCTGTCCTGCCGCTCGGCCGGCAAGGTCCCGTGCAGCGGGACGACCTCGGCGCCGAGCGGGTTGCCGGCGGCGAGCCGGTCGGCCACGCGATTGATTTCGCCCACGCCGGGGAGGAACACCAGCACGTCGCCGGATTCGGTGGCGACGGCTTCGCGAATCACGAGCGCCACGTGAGTGTCGAGCCGCTGGTCGGGCCGGGGCGGGCGGTACCTGGTTTCCACCGGAAAGACGCGGCCCGGAGCGCTGATCACCGGCGCGCCACCGAGGAGCGCAGCCACCCGGTCCGCGTCGATCGTGGCCGACATGACGAGGAGGCGGAGTTCCGGCCGGAAGACCTCGCGGGCCCGCAGGGTCAGCGCCAGGCCGAGATCGGCATGGATGCTTCGCTCGTGGAATTCGTCGAAAATGACGAGGCCGTACTCCTCGAGTGACGGATCCGCGTCAAGCAGCCGGGTGAGCACGCCTTCGGTGACGACCTCGAGCCGGGTGCGGGCGGAGACCCGGGTGTCGAACCGGACTCGGTGACCGACCCGCTCGCCGACCCGCTCGCCGAGGTGCCAGGCAATCCGGGCCGCGGCCGCACGGGCCGCCACCCGGCGCGGCTCGAGCATCACGATCTTCCGCTCGCCCAGCCACGAAGCGCCAAGGAGCCGCCACGGAACCACCGTAGTCTTGCCCGCGCCCGGCTCCGCCACCACCACGGCCGACTGCCGTTCGGCGAGCGCGGTGCCGATCGCCGGAACGAGGGCTTCGATCGGAAGGGACGCGGTCATCGACTCGGGCGGCGGCTCCGGCCGCCGCGACGATGGCCGCCGGGGCGGGCGAGGCGCTCCGGGAGAGCCGCGACCCGCCCCGCCAGAAACCGGATCCGCAGGCCGCCACTTTCGGTGGCACAACGCTCCTCGAACCCGACGCCGATCTGGCCCTCGAGCATCCGGTCGGACCCGACGATCGCAAGGCGCCAACCGACACCGCGACGCCGAAGCACGTTGCCCAATTGGGCGTAGAGGTTGCGAAGGGCCGCACGTTCCCCGACCCGATGGCCCCACGGCGGATTGGTGGCGACGAGGCCGGGATCCCCCTCGAGGTCCATCGCCGACACCGGCGCCTGCCGCCATTCGACCTCGACGCCCGCTCGTGCGCCGTTCTGCTCCGCCGCCGCCACGGCGCCGGCATCGCGATCGCTGCCGCGAATCGGAAATCCGGGCGAGCGTTCCCGGTGCCGGAGTTCGTCCCGAACACCGGCGGTCACCGCGGACTCGGTCCCGGGCCACCGCTCGAAGGCGAATCGCCGGAGGAGGCCCGGCGCCTGGCGCCGGGCAAGGAGCGCCGCTTCAATCGGAATCGTGCCGGACCCGCACATGGGGTCGATCAACGGCTCGCGGCCGTCGTAGCCCGCCGAGAGCAGGAACCCCGCGGCAAGCGTCTCGCGCAGCGGCGCCCGCGCCACCGCCTGCCGGTATCCGCGGCGGTGGAGCAGCGGCCCCGACGTATCGGCACTGATCACGCATTCGTCGTGCTGGAACCGGACGATGAAGCGTTGCACGACCGGGAGGTCGACCACCGACTCGTCTTCGTCCTCGGCCTCGTCCCGGCGGGCAATCACCGACGCGCCGGACACCCCGGCCGACACCGCGCTACCGAGCCGTTCGACGATGGCGCGCTCGTGGTAGAGCTTCGACTTGCGGGTGGTGACCCGAAAATGAGCCGCCGCACCCGGGCCGAGGAACCGGGGCCAGTCGATCTTGCGGGCGTGCCGCTCGAGTTCGTGAAAGGCGGAGGCATGGAAGGTCGCGACCCGAACAATCACTCGCCCCGCGGTGCGGAGCCCGAGGTTGGCCCGGGCAATCCCCGCGAGATCCGTTTCGAAGCCGACGCCGCCCGGCTCGACCACCGGCGACCGGAAGCCCAGGCCTGCCAGTTCCTCGGCCAGCACCGGTTCCAACCCGGGGTGTGCGGTGGCGAACGCGGAGTAGGGCTTCATGGACTCGATCCGGTGCTGGGGCCGGAATGACACGGGGCGGCCTCATCGGCCGCCCCGTTGTCTGCTACCGGCCGAACCGTCAGGCCGAACGGTTCTTCAGGGCCCGCCGGAGCTCGCGCCACCCGATCAGCCGCTGCCGGTCTTCATCGTAGAGCTTGAGACCGAGCGACTTGATGCCCTGCCAGATGCCGATGGTCGGCACATTCTGGAATTCCGGGTGGTTGTCGTGCACCTGCTGGAGCCGATAGTTCGGGATCCGGGGGCTGAGATGGTGGACGTGGTGCAGCCCGATGTTGCCGGTGAACCACTGAAGCACCTTCGGCAGTTTGAGATAGGTGCTGCCCTTCAGCGCCGACGTGGCGTAGTCCCACTCCGCCGCGGGCCGCCAGTAGGCTTCCTCGAACTGGTGCTGGACGTAGAAAAGGAACACGCCGGTGGAGCCGGCCACCAGGAAGGCGGGCAGGTAGATGGCCGCCGCCTCGTCGAGTGCGCCGAGGAGACCGAGGAGCACCGCCACCGCGACCAGAGTGATGTTGGTCGCGTGGACGCTGAGCCGTTCCTTGGCCGTGGTCAACTGGCCCGGCGTGGGCAGCCGATGCTTGATCGCCAGGAAGGCCGGACCGATGACCAGCAGCATGAGCGGGTTCCGATAGATCCGGTACTTGAACTTGGCCATCGGACTCAGGCCCAGATACTCGGTGACCGTGAGCGTGGTCACGTCGCCGTAGCCCCGCTTCTCGAGGTTGCCGGACGTCGCGTGGTGGATCGCATGATCGCGACGCCACTGGACGTAGGGCGTGAACGTCATGACGCCGGTGATGAATCCGACGATGTCGTTCAGGCGGCGAGACCGGAAGAACGAGCCGTGGCCGCAGTCATGCATGAAGATGAAGACGCGGACCAGGAGCAGCCCGGTCGGGACGGCCAGCAGGAGGACGAGGCCGTAGTGAATGCGCATCGCCCAGACCATCAGGAGGATGCCCGCGATCAGGGGGACGAAGGTCGTCACCATCTGGGTTACCGCGGCCCGGGTATCGGGCTGCTGGTACCTGGCGACGAGTTCGCGCCACTTGCCGGTAATTTCTGCAGTACTCATGGAATCCGTGGTTGCCGGGTCTCAGGAAATCTAGCGGCCCACCGCCCGCCAGGGGAGGGTGCATAACGTCTTTTGTAACAAAGCCTTACGTTCCGGGAATCCGGAGGGCGCGGCGTTCCCGCCCCGCCGGCTCCCGACAATGGCATCCATCGAGGTGGTCGTTGACCAGCCCCATGGCCTGCATGAAGGCGTACATCGTGGTCGGTCCGACGAAGGTCCAGCCCCGCCGCTTCAGGTCCTTCGACAGCGCCACCGAGGCCGGCGTCGAGGCGATCCCCGACAGGATTCGGCGGGTAAATCGCTTCGGCCGGGTCGCCGGATCGGGCTCGAAACTCCAGAAATAGGACGCCAGCGACCCCCGCTCCGCCACGAGGTCGGCCGCGCGGCGGGCATTGTTGATGGTCGATTCGATCTTGCCGCGATGCCGGACGATGCCGGCGTCCCCCAGGAGCCGGGTCACATCCCGGGCACCGAAGCGGCTCACCTTCTCGAACGCGAATCCGGCAAAGGCCTGGCGGAAGTTGTCCCGTTTACGGAGGATGGTGAGCCAGCTGAGCCCGGCCTGGAACCCTTCCAGGCAGATCTTTTCAAAGAGCCGCCGGTCGTCGGTAACCGGACGGCCCCATTCCTCGTCGTGATACGCGGCGTAGTCGGGCGCGGAGGCGCCCCACCAGCAGCGCTCGCGCCCGTCCTCACCGCGGACCAGACCATCGGCAGGCGCCATCGACTCTCCGACTCCGGGGGGATGGCTATGCTACCGACTGCGGGCCGGCTTGGGAAGACGCCGAGCGGGCCGATTGGCCGGGGACCGGAGGCGGCGCTAAGCTTGCCCTTCATCACCACCCGTACAGGCATCCTCATGCGGCTCGGATCGATCGTTCTCCTCGGGTTTCTCGCGGCCTGCCAGGGGGCCCCCACCCGGGCCGCCATTTCGGCGCCGGATCTGGAACAGCGGCTCTTCGCGATCGCGCACGATTCGATGGGCGGCCGCGCGACCGGGTCACGGGGCGGGTACCTCACGGCCGATTACATCGCCAGCGAGTTCGCGCGACTGGGACTCGAGCCGGCGGGCGAGGACGGCACCTTCTTCCAGACGATTCCCTTCTTCCGCTTTCGGGGCGATACGATGGGCGGACTGACGGCGGGCGGCAACCGGTTGGCCGTGGGCCGGGATCTCGTGCCGATCGCCGCGCCGGTTCCGAACCGGCCCGTGGACGGCCGGGAAGTCATCCTCGGCGGCCCACTGGCGGACTCCACGAACTGGCCGGCGGCTGCCGCGCTCAAAGACCGGATCGTCATTCTCGTCCCGCCGCAGGAACTCGATCGCCGGATCGGCGGACTTCTCGGCGTACCCCGTCGCTCAGCCCGGATGAACGAGGCCGCGATCATCGTGATCCCCATCCTCGAGAAGCTCGGCGGCGAAACCGTGGCCTCGTTGATCGACGGACGGGTGGTGACGGATACGAGCCGCGACGGGTCCGGGCCGCTGATCGTGCTGGCCACCGGCCCCGCCGCCGATGCCCTCCTCGGCGCCGCGGTGGCCTCCGCGGCACCGGGGACCGTCGGGCCGGCCGTCGGCGGCGAGGTCGGCGTCGGATTCTTCCCGCTCGATTTCCCGGCCCGCAACGTGATCGGCGTCCTGCGCGGGCGCGACGCCGACCTGGCCCAGACCTACGTCTCCGTCACGGCCCACAGCGATCATGTCGGCTTCGATCGGTCGCCGGTCGATCACGATTCGATCCGGGCCTTCAACCGGGTGATCCGGCCGATGGGCGCGGACAACCCGAGCCGGGAGCCGAACGGGGCCGAGGCGAAGGAGATCCAGCGGATTCTCGACAGCCTGCGGGCGGTCCGTCCCGCGCGGCCCGACTCGATCCGCAACGGTGCTGACGATGACGGGAGCGGTACCGTGGCGCTGCTCGAGGTCGCCGAGGCGTTCGCGAAGGGCGAGCGCCCGCGCCGTTCGCTGCTGTTCGTCTCGCACGCGGCCGAGGAGATGGGGCTCCTCGGCTCCGCCTGGTTCACGGACCATCCCACCGTTCCGATCGATTCGATCGTCTCGGAGATGGACATGGACATGATCGGCCGCGGTGCCAAGACCGATCTGCCCGACGCGGGGCCCGGCTATCTGGAGATGATCGGCACCCGCCGGCTCTCCAGCGAGTACGGCGACATCTTCGACCGGGTCAACGCCCGCCAGCCGGAGCCGTTCCAGTTCAACCTGACGTTCGACGAGCCCGGCCACCCGCTGCAGTACTATTGCCGGGCGGATCACTACAGCTACGCGCGCTATGGGATCCCGTCGATGGCGATGTCGCGGGGCGAGCATCTCGACTACCACCAGGTGACCGACGAGCCGCAGTACATCGACTACCAGGCTCTCCGTCGAGTGGCACGGTTCGCGTTCGACGTGGCGAGCGAGGTGGCCAACCTCGACCACCGCCCCGCGCTCGATCACCCCAAGGGGGATCCCAAGGCGCCCTGCGTCCAGTAGCCGGTTAGCGGCCGCGGCCGGCCAGCGAGGCTTCGACCTCCTGGTCGGTGAACCGCCGCGGTTCGAGCGCCAGTTCCCGATAGCTGCTCGGCTTCGTGGCCGCCTCGATTCCGATCACCTTGGTGCCGGACACCTTCACCATCACCTCGGCGGCACCGCCGTGATCCTGGTCGTGGGTCAGGATCAGGCTCCACTCGCCCTGGTCACCCCACTGCGGCTTGAGCGCGTAGACACCCGGCCGGCTCGTCCGGTCGAACCGGAGCGTCACCGACCGCCGCTCGCCCTTCACCACGCCGACGGCGCGGCCGGTCACCTGGTCGTTCGACTCGCCGTTGTGATGCTGAACCCGGACCAGCAGGAATGCACCGCGGCTGGCCTGATCGAACGGATTGGGCGGCAACTCCACGGCAATCCACGGCGGCCCGGCCAGGAGCGGGGCGGCGGCCAGCGCGAGCAGGGCGAGCGGGGCGGCGAAACGGGCGAGACGCATGGCGACTCCAGCGAAGGGGACGCCTGCTTTGACGCCTCAGCGGGCGGTGCGGTTTGAACGGGTGGTGATGACGATGGGGCCCGAGAACGTCCGGACGGCGATCGAGGCGCCGCGGCCGGCCCCCGACTTCTTGCCCACCGTGAACCGGGCGAAGCGCTCGTGCCGGCGCTTGCTGTCGCCGGTGAAATGGGTGACGATCGGCTCGCCCTTGATGGTGGAGAGATCGAAGCGGGCGTCGATCGCGTCGGGCAGCGTGACGGTGACGGGGCCGTCGTGGGTTTCCACTTCCAATTGGCCGTCGAGCGGGACCGCGGTCCGGATGTCGACCGCCCCCGAGACCGTTTCGATTCGTCCCGAGAGCAGCTCGTCGGATTCGAGATCGACGAGGCCCTGAACCGTGGTGACTGCCACGTCGCCCCGGGCGCCCGAGATCCGGACCGCGCCCGCCCCGGTCCGAGCCCGCACCACTGTGGCGGTGCCGGTGATGGCAACGTCGCCGTCAATGGTCTCGATCGTGGCCACCCGCGGACTACCGTTCAACGTCACCGACCCGGTGACCGAGGAGACCTCGAGCTCGCCGCGGACCTCGGTGACGATCACATCCGCCGTACCGCTCTTGACCCAGATCCGGGCCCCGCGGGGTACCTGGACCTCCAGAGTGGACGGCGGCCCGGTGAGCGACGGGCTCTGCCCGTCAATGCCTAGCTTGGCCATCCGGCCGGCACCCCCGCCGAAGAGGGTCCCGCCGTGCGGAGGTACGGTCGCGCGGACATGGATCGAATCACGGTCCCACCCCGTGATCCGCGTCGTACCGACAAGGTTGTAGACGCGCACGGCCACGTCGGCCGCCGCCGGGAATCCCAACTGGCGCTCCTGGCCGGCAGCGCCGGTGGTCGGCAGCGCCATGAGCGCCGCGACGGCCAGCAGCCGGAGGAGTTCCGGAACCTGAACGGGTCGCGGCATCACGAGGCGCCCAGGGTCGAGGCTCGTTCGAGGAACTCGATCTTCCGCTTGTAGGCGGCCACGACCACCGCTTCGAGCGCGCGATTGGCCGGATCGGCATCCAGCGCCGCCCGCGCTTCCGCGAGGGCCCGTTCGATGACGTCGAGATTGCGCTCGAGCACCGCCCGGGTCTCGGGCGCGAGCGAGTCGCGCGACCGGCGGTACACGCCCGAGAGTTCCAGCGCCGCGTTCTGGTAGCCCACCTCGAGTTCGGCGAAGCCCGCCGGGTCCGGCGAGGCGGTGCGCCGGACGAGGGCCACGGTGGCGGCGGACGAGACCGCGATCAGCACGAGTGCCGCGGCTGCGAGGCTCCAGACCGACACCGCGAAGCGCCGGGGCCGGCGCTCGAGGCGGGGAGCGATCTCGGTCCAGAGGTCGCGGGCCGGGGCGATCGACCGCGGCAGCCGCCCGGCCCGTTCGCCAATCCACGTCGCGGTGTCGACGTCTTCCCGGCACTCCGCACAGCCCGCCAGGTGGGCGTCGACGCGCGTCCTGGCCTCAGGCGTCAGTCGGCCCGAGAGGAGGTCGGGAATCCGGTCACGAATCTCGGTGCAGTCACTCATCGATCCAGCGCCTCTCTCAACAACCGTCGGGCCCGGAACAGCTGGGCCTTCGACGTCCCGACCGCGATCCCGGTCAGTTCGGCGATCTCCCGGTGCTCGTAGCCCTCGACGTCGTGAAGCACGAAGACGGTGCGGGCCCCGGCGGGCAGCAGCCCGATGGCCGCGTCGAGGTCGAGCCGAGTGCCGACGTGGGCCGGCCGGGCCAGCGCGGTCGTCTCCAGGTCGTCGGTCCCGAGGAGGCGCCGGTCCCGCCGCCAGGCGCTGCGCCGGTCGGAGAGAATCAGGTTGATCGCGAGCCGGTGCAGCCAGGTGCCGAACGCGCTGTCGCCCCGGAAGCTGCCCAGCCGCTCCCAGGCCCGCACGAACACGTCCTGGGTCAGCTGCTCGGCGTGGAGGGCATCCCCGGCCAGCCGGGCCGCCAGGGCGTGAATCCGACCCACATGGAGACGATAGAGCCGTTCGAAGGCGCGGTCATCGCCGGAGGCGGCCGCGGACACATCGGGTTCGGCCACCTTCCCGGCGGCGGGTTGATCCGCCGCCAGGTGGCGGTGCAGGACGAGCGTTGCCGGGGTCACGACCGGTTTGACGCCGCCCGGCCGGGCCGGGTTTGAACCCTCAGGGCCGAGAGGCCCGGTCGATCTGATTCTGGATGAACTGCTTGGCGTTGTCCGGCGCGAGGTCGAGCGCCTTCTTGAGGGTCGCGAGCCCTTTGTCCTTGTCGCCGGCGCGCACCTGGATCCCGCCCAGGGATGCGAGCGTCCGGAAATCCTCTCCGTTCGCGGAGAGTTCGAGCTCAACCATCTTGACCGCCTCGGCGTTCTTGCCCGCCTGGCTCAGGCGCTCGCCGAGATTGGTCAGCACGCCGCGGCTGAAGTCATAGGCGGCGCTGCCGTAATACCGCCCCCGCAGCTGCTGATACTGATTGACGGCCGCATCGGCGCCCTCGGCCTCGATCGTTTCCGCCAGGACGGCGTCGAGCGTCATCGGCTTGGCAATGCCCCGATGGCAGGTCGTGCAGGTCACCGATACCCGCCGGTCGGCCGCGACACCGAGGTCGGCGAGTCCCGCCAGGTGGGTCCCGTTGATCGCCTGCACCATCTTGATCATCAGCCGGGCCTTCTCCTTGGCCGGCTTCTCGTCCGACACGAAATCGAACTGGGAGAGATCGCCGCCCTGCCCCTTGTGGCAGTACTCGCAGCGGACCCCCAGCGCGCCGGTGAAGCCCCGCATGATTTGACTGAGGCGCTGGCCGCCGGTTTCCGGCGGCAGTGCCTTCAGGTTTTGCGCCTTGTCGGGCCACCGGAACCCACCCTGGGCCATCAGGACACCGGGAGCAGCCGTAACCAGCGCGAGGGGCAGCAACAATTGTTTGAACATCGAATGACTCCGGGTGGGGCGACGGGGGACTGGGGAACGCCGGCATGCCGAATAAGGAATCCTACGAACTGCTCGCCCTCAACGTTACGGCGGCGGGGCCGTTCCCGCGAGTCGGTCGAGCGCGGCCTGATCGCCCTGCCCGCGATAGATCTCGCCCAGGTCGCCCCGAATGGCGGTGACCCAGGACGAGGCCGGGCCCGCCTGCGCCAGCGCGATGGCCAGGGCCCGTTCCGATTCCACCCGGGCCTCGGTGTAACGCCGCTGCCGCAGCAAGGCGCGCCCGATCTTCAAGCGGGCGATTCCGACGTTGAGATGGTCGGCCGGCAGGGTGGCTTCGAAGGTCGCCACCGCCCGGCGCGCCTGGCGTTCGGCCTCGGCCGGCTGCCCTTTGGCGAGATAGACGCTGGCCAGTCCCGATTCCGCCGTCCCGGCGTACTGATGGGGGCCGGGATAGGCCCGGCCGTAGACCTCGATAGCGGCCGTGAACAACGACTCGGCGGCGGCGAGCCGTTGCCGGCCGAAGGCGATGTTGGCGAGTTCGCTCAACATCAACCCCACGCGGGGATGATCGGGCCCGAGAATCCGGCGGCGAATGGCCAGCGCCCGCCGGATCAGCGAGTCCGCTTCGTCGGACCGGCGCTGCAGCAGCGCCACCCGGCCCAGCATCGACACCGTCCCCGCCGTGCGCAGGTGATCCGGGCCGTACCAGCGTTCCATCACGTCGGAGCCCCGGCGGTAGAGCGACTCCGCCGCGGCCAGGTTGCCCCGGTCCTGTTCGATCGCGCCGAGGTTGATGATCACGTCCGCAACCCGCGGATGGCCGTCGCCATAGGTGCGGTTCCAGATCGCGAGGACTCGTCGATTGAGCGTCTCGGCGCTGTCGAGTTCGCCGGCGTAGTAGAAGTTGTTGGCCAGCGAGTACCACCGGGGCGCCAGTTCGGCCGTCGTATCAGCACCCGGGCCGCCGATCGCGATGGCTCGCTGCAGCGCGGCGATCGCCTCGGGGTACCGGCCCGCCAGCTCGAGCACCTCCGCCAGTGCTTCATAGCCTTCCGCCACTCGGGGCGACGCGGGACCGGCGGTGCGGGTCAGCATCGCGATGCCTTCCCGGACGAGAGAGTCCGCTTCCGGGAACCGTGCCTGCTCCGCCCGAAGCAGGCCCAGCGCCGTGAGCCCGCCGGCCAGGGCGCGATCATCGTCGGCCGGATCCGCCCGGCGGCGCGCGAGCGAGAGTTGCAGCAACGAGTCCGCCCGGTCGAGACGGCCGAGCTGGCGCGACACGGTTCCAAGGGTCTCGTAGAGATCCGCCTGGAGTGCCGGCTCACTGCCCAGGGTGGCGGCCTCCTCCACCCCGCGGTCGACCAGCGTCACGACGCGGAGGCTGTCGGTGGGACCGGCGGACTCGTCACCGCCCTGGAAGAGGTCGACCAGCATGCGCTGAAGCCGGGTGGCGCGGCTCGCCTCCGCCACCGCGGCGGTGCGGGCCCGCGCCAGTCCGATCGTGTAGCTCGCCGCCGCGGCACCGGCCGCGACCAGGCCCACGGCGGCGATCGCGATCCGCCGGGACCGCCGGCGCCAGAGCTTGCGAAGGCGGTCGGCCACGCCGACCGAGCGCTCGAGCGGCAGCTCGCGAAGCAGGCGGTCGAGATCGCGCTCGAGCGCTTCGACGGACGGGTACCGGGCGGCCGGATCGGCGGCCAGGGCCGTCCGGCAGATCGACTCGAGGTCGCGCTGGTCGAGCGACCCGTCCCCCGGCGCCGGTGGCCACGGCGGCGTGCCGGCGTTGGCGGGTCGGCGGCCGGTCACCAGTTCGTGGAGCAGTACGCCGAGGGAATAGACATCGCTCGAGACACTGGCCGGTTCGCCTCGGAGCTGCTCGGGTGCGGAGTACGCCGGGGTGAGGGCCCGGGCGCCGTCCGCGCCGGGGTCCGCGTCGGCTTCCGCAACGCCGAAATCGATGAGTTTGACCGCGCCGGCGGAGGTCACCAGCACGTTCGAGGGCTTGAGGTCGCGGTGGATGACCAGCTGCCGGTGAGCGTAGCCGACGGCATCGCACACGAGGCGGAAGAGGCGGACGCGTTCGCGCAGCGACGCGCCGGTCTCGGCGCAGTGGGCCGGCAACGGCTTTCCGTCCACCAGTTCCAGGGCGAACCACGGAGCGCCGTCCGGGTCGGTGCCGGCGTCGAACAATTGGGCGATCCCCGGATGCCGGAGCCGGGCAAGCACTCGCCGCTCCTGGAGAAACCGGCGGGTGGCGTCTGCCGAGAGGGGATCGCGCAGCACCTTGAGCGCGACCTGGGCCCCGACGTCCTCGCGATGCGCCAGGTAGACGACGCCCATGCCGCCCGCCCCGAGGACGCCGGTGATCCGGTAGGGCCCGAGCTGGCTGCCGATGCGGTCCGCCGGTTCGCCCAGCAGGGCGCCTGCCGCGGCCGCCACGCCGCCGGTCGTCGGGCCGGTGGCGGCGTCCTCGTCGGCGGCGAGGAGCCGTTCCACGGCGGCCACCAGCTCGCTATCGCCGGCCGCTCGCTCGATCAGGAAGGCGCGGCGGCGTCCAGGCGGGAGTTCGAGCGCGGCATGAAAGAGCGTCTCGATCGCGGCGGCACGGTCCGGCCGCGTCATGTCAGCAACTCGCCTTCAGTTCGGCGCCGAGCCACGCCTTGGCGAACCGGCAGTCCCGCTCGACGGTGGCCCGGGAAATCTCCAGCAGTTCCGCGGTTTCGGCCACGTCGAGGCCGCCGAAGTATCGGACCTCGACCGCCCGGGCCTGCCGGGGATACAGCTCGGAAAATCGGCCCAGCGCGGAATCGAGGGCCAGCACGTAGGCGTCCGGTTCGAGCCCTCCGGCCAGGTCGTCGCGAATCGTCACCACCAGATCGGCACCGCCGCCCCGCTTCGCGGCACCGCGGCGCCGGGCGGCTTCCACCAGCAACTGGCGCATGGCGCGCACCACGATCCGCTTGAAGTGGCGTCCGTTCTCCACCGTGAACGAGGGCGACCGGGCGAGCTTGAGCCAGGCGTCGTTCACCAGCGAGGTCGTCGTCAGCGTTTCGGAGCGTTCACCGGCGCGCACGGCGTGCGCGAGCCGCTTGAGCTCCGCGTAGGCGGCGGAGTAAAGCTGGTCGAGGGTCTCGCGGTCCAGGGTGGTTCCCCCGTCGAAGGGGGATGAGGGATTTCCGGAATCCATGCGCAACAGTGGGAATGGCGGGAGGTCCGGCCGATCGTCGGCTGGGTCGATGCTAGCACCTGGCCGGGAATGAGGCAACCAATGACTCAGGTTCGGAACGACGGGCGGGGCAACCGGCGCACCGTGAGGCAGGTCGATGGCCGGTTTCCGGCCTATGGGTCGGCACTAGCCGTCGCTACGAGCATCCTGGCGATGGCGTGTGGCGGCGGGCCCGGCGAGCCGACGGTGCCACCACCACCACCGCCGCCACCGCCGCCACCCGCGATCATCTCGGTCACGCTGTCGCCGCCGACGCTGACACTCGACATCGGGGCCACCGGCCAACTGGCCGTCGTCGTGGCAACGAGCGCGGGTCCCGTTGCCAACCCCACGGTGACGTGGCGCTCCACGGCTCCGGCGGTGGCGACGGTTGCCGCAGCCGGTGCGAACGCGACCGTCACCGGTGTTACGGCGGGCGCCGCCCGGATCGTGGCCACGTCGGGTACCCTTGCCGATACGACCGACGTGACCGTCAACGCCGGCGGCCCCCCCGCATTTCCGACCTTCGACTGGCGCGTCATTGGCGCGACCTCGACGGTCGGTGCCAGGGGCAGCGATCGCTGGGTAGCGATGACCACCGCGAAAGCCTACGGCAGCACCGACGGGGCCGCCTGGCGCCCGCCCCTGACCCTCGGCGCCTGGGGCCCGAGCGACGCGCTCTGGAACGGAACCCGCTTCGTGGCCATCGGGGCGGGCGGCGTTCGGGCCAGCGACGACGGCAATGCCTGGACGGCAGCCATCGGTATCGGCCAGGCGCCAGGAACCGCCACCGGCAAGTTCTCCGTCGCCTGGACCGGCGCCATCCACGTCGCGAGCGACGCCGGCCGCCTCTATACCAGCTCGGACGGCCTGACCTGGCAGCTGCTCACCACGGCCCCGGCCGGCGCGGTGACCGACCTGATCTGGACCGGGACCCTCCTCGCCGGGAATACCGGCGGCGTGATCACCACCGGCGTCGTCGTCAGCGCGGACACCGGCAGGACCTGGGCCGCGAGCCCCGGCCTCTCGGGCGACCTGCAATCGGCCGGTCTCTACTGGGACGGCACCCGGTTCCTCAAATGGCGGGGCCGGAATCTCGGGACCAGTCCCAACGGCCTGGCCTGGACCGAGACGCCGACCACCATCAACTGGCCAGTGTCCGGACCGGCCGGGGTGTCGGCGCCGATCGAGGACCTCACGTTCAACGGCACGAAGTACTATGCCCTGGCGCACCGCACCCTGAGTGGCGTGGTGATCGACGGCGGCGCGATTCTCGAGAGCGCCGACGGGTTCACCTGGACCGAACTCGACACGAGCATCCACGGCTCCCTGAAAACCTTCGCGTCCGGACCGGGCGGATCGCTGATGGCCTTCGGCGGCGCAACGCTGCAGACGGCCGACGGGAGTTCCTGGGCGATGCGGATGGTGGACTTCCGCGGGGGGCAGTGGCCGGTGACCTGGTCGATCGACCGATGGCTCGCGCTCGAGCCCCGGGCGCTGCTCGTGAGTCTCGACGGCGTCACGTGGCGGCGCTACGCGTTCGACCTCACCTCGACGCCCTGGGCGGCCACCTGGACCGGGAGCGTCTACGTCGTCGGCGGCGATCAGGGCCGGGTCATCACCAGTCCCGACGGCCTCCTCTGGACCGCGCGGAGCGTCGGCATGAGCGACAACGTGCGGGATCTGATCTGGGCGGGCGGACGACTCGTGGCGTTGGGCCAGCAGGGCTCGGTCACCAGCAGCACCGACGGCAGCACCTGGTCGCCGCGCGCGGTGGCAACGCGCCAGTTCTCCGACCTCGAGTGGACCGGCACCCGCTATGTGATCGCCGCGGGCGACCTGACCTACGTGAGTGCCGACGCGCTCACCTGGCAGGCCTCGGCCGCGACCCCGTCGCCGGTGTCCCGGATCGTCTGGAACGGAAGCGAACTGCGCGGCTTCAATCACTTCCGCGTGTCGCGCTCGACCGACGGATTGAGCTGGACGCTGGAGGGGGACATCGACGCGATCGGCAACCAGCTCAAGCTGGAATCGGCGGCCTGGCTTGGCGACGTCTACGTCAGCTGCCAGACGCTCTCCTCCAACCTGCTCTACAGCGCCGATCTCCGGCACTGGTTCCCGGCCCCGACACCCGAGCCGCTCACCGCACCCTGCAACGCGCTCGGCTGGAACGGAACCGATCTGCTGACGGAAATCGGGTTCGGGCTGAGCCGGGGAATCCGGACGAACTAGCCGGCGGCCTCGATGCCGGTCATCAGCCGCACGATCCGCGCTTCGTCCGCCGCCGCCCGGGCGATCTCGCCGACGATCCGCCCGGCCCGGAGGACCATGATCCGATCGGCCAGGCTCAGCAGCTCGGGCAATTCACTCGAGATCAGCACCACCGCCACGCCGTCGGCGGCGAGGCGGTCGATCCAGCCGTGCAGTTCAGCCTTGGCGGCAACGTCGACACCGCGGGTCGGTTCGTCCAGCAGGAGGATCCGGCTCCCGGCCGCGAGCCACTTGGCCATCACGACCTTCTGCTGATTGCCGCCGGACAACTCCGCAACCGGGGCCTCCTCGGCGCCGGCCCGCACCCCCAGTCGGTCCAGCAGGCCGTCCGCCGCGGCGCGCTCCGCCCGGCGCCGGACCACGCCCCAGCGCGAGACCGCGCCGAGGGTGGCGAGCGTCGCGTTGGCCCGCACGGTCATCGAGAGCACGAGTCCCTGCCGTTTTCGGTCCTCCGGCACGAAACCGATGCCCAGGGCCATGGCGTCCCGGGGTGACCGGATCGCGACGTCGCGGCTCCGGACCCGGATCGTTCCGGTCGCCGCCCGGTCGAGGCCGAACAACGCGTGCGCCACCTCGGACCGGCCGGCACCAACCAGGCCGGCGAGGCCGACGATCTCGCCGGCCCGCACCGAGAACGAAATGTCCTCGAACCGTCCGGGCGAGGAGAGCCCGGTCACCCGAAGCGCCTCGTCTCGAATCGCGTGCGGCGAGCGGGTCGACGCGAATGGATCGAGCCGTCGGCCAATCATCCGTTCCACGACCGCGGCTTCGTCGAGGCGGCCCGCTTCCTCGGTGGCGACGTGGCGGCCGTCCCGCAGCACCGTGATCCGGTCGGCGAGCGCGAAGATCTCTGCCATCCGGTGCGACACGTAGAGCTGGGTGACCCCGCGAGCCTTGAGCCGCCCGATCAGCGCGAAGAGCGCCGCCGTTTCGGATTCGCCGAGGCTCGAGGTCGGCTCGTCGTAGACGATGACCCGGGCCCCGCTGCCGACCGCACTCGCGATCTGGATCAGCTGCCGCTCGGCGATGCTGAGCGAGCTCATTTCGCGGTCCGGGTCGAGATCGGCGCCGATTTCCGCGAGGAGCGCGCCGGCCTGGGCTCGGGTCGCCGCGCGATCCACCAGCAACCCGCGGCGAGGGAGATGGCCGAGACAGAGGTTCTCGCCGACCGTCAGGTTATCACACAGCGCGAGTTCCTGGTGGACCATCGCGACGCCCGCCGCGAGCGCCGCGGCCGGGTTGGGCAATCGAACGGAGCGGCCGTCGAGAACGATGCTGCCTTCGTCCGGCGTGGCGATCCCGGCGAGAAGCCGGCCGAGGGTACTCTTGCCGGCGCCGTTTTCGCCGCAGATCGCGTGGACTTCGGCGGCCGGAACCTCGAAGGTCACCGCGTCGAGCGCGGTGACGCCCGGGAAGCGCTTGGTGATCCCTTCGAACCGAACGGCCGGTGTCACGACGTCCTATTGCGGCAGTGCGAGGTAGGTCGAGTCGACGTCGTTGAAGCCCCAGTCGCGGAGCTGCCGGGCCCAGGCGCCGAGATTGTCCTTGCTCACCCGGACCAGCTGCATGTCGACCCGGGGCGGCACGTCCTGCTTGCGGTAGACGTGGTCGAAGATGGTGCGGACCGACACGTAGCCCCAGTCGAACACCGGTTGGGCCAGCAGCACCGGCGCCAGGCCGCGGTCGACGTACGCCAGTTCCGCCGGTAGCGCGTCGATGGAGACGATCTTGACCTTGGCCGGGTCGAGATCCGTCAGGAGGGCACGGGTGAACAGCGCCCAGCCGCCGATCATCGCCCAGCCTTCGATGTCACGATACGCACCCTGGGCCCGAAGGACTTCGGCCGCGGCGTCCTGGGGCGTTTCGACGTGGTAGAACGTGTTGAGCACCGTGATGTCGGGATACTTCGCGGCCTCTTCCTTCACGCCCTTGACCCGGTTCTGGAGGTTGAGGGCGTTCTGATTGCCGGCGAGGATCGCGATCTTGCCCTTGCCGTTCATCTGGGCGGCGAGTTCGGCCATGACCTGGCGGCCCATCGCCACATCGTCGCCGCCGTAGAACGAGAAGCGCTTCGATTCGGGGACGTCGCTGTCGAACGTCATCACCGGAACGCCGCGGTCCACCGCGGCGTCGATCGCCCCGGTGAGTTTCGCCGCCTCGCTCGACGACACGAGGATCGCGTTGGCGCCCTCGTTGGCCGCCTGGGCAATCCGCTGTGCCTGAACCGAGGCGTCCTCGTTCGGTGGCGTGAGCCAGTCGATCACGACGTGCACGCCGGAGCTGTCCGAGAGTTCCTTGGCCGCGCGCTCGGCGCCGGCCCGGCCGGCCAGGAACACGGGATTGGTGGAACTCTTGGCGATCATGGCGATCCGGAATTCCTTCGCGGCGCCGGCCTTGCCGCCGCAGCTCGCGGCCGAGGCCGCCAATCCGAGGAACAGCAGGGCCCGGGTACGGTTGGTCATCGTCGTCATTCCTTTCGGGAAGCCCGTCCCGCGGCCGTCAGCCGGCGGGCGAGCAATCGGGTTCCGCCCTGGTCGATCACCACGGCAACGATCAGCGCACCGCCGATGATGATCCATTCGTAATTCTGATCGAGATGGAGCGTCCTGATGGCCTGGCGGATCAGGACGATGAGCAGCGCGCCGACCATGGCACTGAGGGCGCTACCGCGGCCGCCGTTGAGGCTCGCCCCGCCGACGACGGCCGCGGCGATGACGTACAGCTCGTAGCCGGTGGCGTCGGACGACGTGGCGGAGCCATAGAACGCGGCCCCGAGAAACGCGGCGAGGCCGGCGGTGACGCCGCTCACGAGGAACACGCCGAGCCGGATCCGGTCGACCCGGAGGCCGGAATAGCGGCTGGCCTCCGCGTTGCCGCCGACCGCAAATACGTGCCGCCCCATCACGGTGCGGGTCAGGTACCAGCCGCCCACCACGGTCGTGGCCAGCATCAGCAACAGCGGCACCGGATAGAGGGTGCTCGGGAGACCGAGCGTCGCCTTGGCAAAGCCGGTCAGCGCCGACGGAACGAGAATGCTCTCGGCCCGGCTGATGACGAACGCCACCCCGCGGAGCATCCACATGGTGCCGAGGGTGATGATGAACGGGTGAACGCCGAGGCCGATGACCATCAAACCGTTGGCCAGCCCGGCCCCGGTGGCCACCGCCAGACAGGTGACGAGGCCGACGAGCACCGTGGCCGGCCCGCTCATCGGACCCGCAGCGCGCAGCACCATGCTCATCACGACACCGGCGAGGGCATAGATGGCACCGACGGAAAGGTCGATGCCGCCGGAAATGATCACCACGGTGGCACCGACGCCCATGATGGCGATCGGACTCGCGTCGGTGGCCAGCTGCACCAGCGTGTAGGGATTGAGGAAATTGTTGACGGAACGGCCGGTCGCGGGATCCGGATGGCTGCCCGCAACCAACGAGAGGATCACCCCGAGGGCCAGGAGCACCAGCACGAGACCGGCCCGCTGCCCCCAGGCCGGGGCGCCGGACCGACGCCCGGACGAAGCCGGCGCCGGCGGAGGAGTCACTGCCGGGTCGGTCACGGCCGCAGTTGCCCTTTTGTGGGAAGCGCCTGCAAGATTAGGGGTCGGCCAAGTCACTGTCAATTCAGCGATTCGCCAGCGTCATCACGATCCGTTCCGCCCGCTGTTCGCACCAGGAGAACGTCATGCTCCACCAACTCACCGGTCCGGGGGCGAAGGTCAAACCGGAGGCCCTCGAGCCGGTCGCGCCGCGGGTCCGGTCCACTCGCCCCGCCATCGGCCTCGTCGTCGGCAATCGCGGGTTCTTTCCCGGCCATCTCGTCGAAAATGGGCGGAAGGAGATCCTTCGGGTTCTGGGCGAGGAGGGGATCGAGGTGGTGGCGCTCGATCCAGCCGAGGCGCGCTATGGCGCCGTCGAGAGCCGCGACGAGGCCAAGGCCTGCGCCGAACTCTTTCGCCAGCACCGAGATCGCATCGGCGGCGTGGTGGTGACGCTGCCGAACTTCGGTGACGAGCGCGGCGTGGCGGACGCGCTCCGGCTCGCGGAACTCGATGTTCCGGTGCTGATTCATGCCGCGAGCGATGATCCCGGCAAGATGACCATCGCCGACCGGCGCGACTCGTTCTGCGGCAAGATGTCCGTGTGCAACGTGCTCACCCAGTACCGGATTCCGTTCTCGCTCACGAGCCGTCACACCATGCCGGTGGACAGCGCCGCCTTCCGGAACGATCTGCGCCGGTTCGAGGCCGTCTGCCGGGTGGTCCACGGGCTCCGGACCGCGCGGATCGGGGCCGTCGGTGCCCGGCCGGCCGCGTTCAAGACGGTCCGCTACAGCGAGAAGCTCCTCGAGGCGAGCGGCATTACGGTCGAAACGATCGATCTCTCCGAAATCCTCGGCCGGATTGCCCGGCTGGCGGACGATGCCCCGGCCACGACCGCCAAGCTCGCGGCAATGAAGGACTACGTATCCACCGCGGGCATCCCCGCCGATGCCCTGCTCCGGATGGCCAAACTCGGCGCCGTCCTCGACCGCTGGATGGTGGAAGCGGACGTCACCGTGAGCGCGCTGCAATGCTGGACCGCCCTCGAGGAGTATTTCGGGGTGGTGCCCTGCACCCTGATGAGCATGATGAGCAACGACCTGGCACCGAGCGCGTGCGAAGTGGACGTGGCCGGCACCGTGGCGATGTACGCCCTGGCGCTCGCCTCGGAAACGCCCAGTGCCCTGCTCGACTGGAACAACAACTACGGCGACGCCGCGAACAAGGCGGTGTGCTTCCACTGCAGCAACCTGCCCCGGCACTTCTTCGCCGACTCGAAGATGGACTATCAGGAGATCATTGCCGGCACGGTGGGGCGGGAAAACACCTATGGCACCGTCGTCGGCAGGATCCGGCCGGCGCCGATGACGTTCGCGCGGTTCTCGACCGACGACCAGGCCGGCCGGATTCGCGGCTACCTGGGCGAGGGACGGTTCACCGACGATCCGCTGACCACCTTCGGCGGCGCCGGCGTGGCCGAGATCCCGGACCTCGAGAACCTCCTCGGCTACGTGTGCCGGAACGGCTTCGAGCATCACGTCGCCGCGAACCTCTCCTCGGTGGCCGACGCGGTGCACGAGGCCACGACGCGCTATCTGGGCTGGGACGTTCACTACCACCGGCCCGGCCGCGGATGACCGTCGTCGCCGGAGTGGACTTCGGGACCGAGAGCGTCCGGGTCTCGATCGTCGATGACCGCCTGGGCGTCATCGGCTTCTCGGTGGCGCCGTATCCGATCCATCGAAGCGCCGCCGATCCGGACTTCGCCACCCAGTCGCACCAGGATCACCTGAGCGCCCTGACGGCGGCCATGCACGGCGCGATCCGCGAGGCCGGGATCGATGGCCGGAGCGTCGCGGCCCTGGCCCTCGATACCACGGGATCGACCGTCGTCGTCTGCGGGGACAACCTCGAACCGATCGGAGACTATTACCTCTGGTGCGATCACCGGGCCGCAGCCGAGGCCGCCCGGATCACGGAGGTGGCGCACCAGGAGAAACTGCCCGCCATCGGCTGGTGCGGCGGCGTGTATTCGTCCGAATGGGGATACGCCAAGCTGCTGCACTGGCTCAAGCATCATCCGGCCGAGCGGCGGCAGGCCGTGGCGGCGTTCGAGCACTGCGATCTCATCGCGGCGGTCCTCTGCGGGATCGCCGATCCGGACCGGGTGCCCCGGAGCGTCTGCGCGATGGGCCACAAGTGGCTCTGGCAGCGCGATCAGGGCGGCCTTCCGCCGAACGAATTCCTGGTGAAGGTGGATCCGGTCCTTGACGGTTCGGCTCGCTTGCTCCGCGGCCGGTATGCGACCTCCGACGCGATCGCCGGGCAGCTCACGGCCGATTGGGCCGATCGCCTCGGCCTCGCGGCGGGGATTCCGATTCCGGTCGGAGCGTTCGATGCGCACTGGGACGCGATCGGCGCCGGGATCGCAGTGGGCGACGTCGTGAACGTGGTGGGCACCGCAACGTGCACGATGGCGATTTCCGACCAGCCGACGCTGGTGCCGGGCGTCTGCGGCGTGGTGCCGGGCTCGATCGATCCGGGGCGAACCGGCATCGAGGCCGGACTCTCGGCGACCGGCTATCTGTTCGGGGCGATCGCGGCGCGGGCCGGAGTATCGGTCGGCGAATTGACCGGCCGCGTGGCCGGGTACCGCGCCGGGGAGACGGGGCTCCTGCGACTGACCTGGGACAACGGCGACCGGACCGTGCTGGTGAACCCGGCTCTGGGTGGCGTCACGTTCGGCTGGAATCTCAACCACCGGATGGAAGACGAGCTGTTTGCCGCGATCGAGGGCACCGCGTTCCACACCCGCATCATTCTCGACCGGATGGCCGAGCACGGCGTGCCGATCGAACGCGTAATCCTCGGCGGGGGCATTCCTCAGAAAAACGAACTGCTCAACCGGATCTACGCGGATGTATTCGGCAAGCCGGTGCTGATTCCGGCCAAGCCGATCACCAGCCTCGGGTCTGCCATCTTTGCGTTCCTCGCGGCAGGGACGTTCCGGACGGTGGCGGAGGCGCAGAGGGCACTGTGTCCGGAGTACCGGATCGTCCAGCCGAGCCCGGCGGCCGGCGCCGTGTACGCGGAACTCTATCCGATGTATCGGGACTTGTATTTCTCGTTCGGGGTACCGGGCAGCCCGGCGACGGCGATGGGCGACGTGTTGCCCCGACTCCGGCGAATCGCGGCGGGCGCCCGCGAGGGATAGCCGTCACCCGCCGGGCTGACCGTAGTAGGCGTCCGGTCCGTGTTTCCGGCGATGGTGTTTGGCGATCAACGCAGCCGGAATCGGTCCGGCGGCCGGCGCCAGCGTGGCGGTGTGATACGCCATCCGGGCGATCTCCTCCAGCAGGTCGGCCGTGTCCACCGCGGCCAGCACATCCGCACCCCAGCAGAAGCTCGCATGACCGGCCACCAGCACCGCCGGCGTATGGGCAGGGTCGAGGTCCGCGAACCGACGGACGATCGCCCGGCCGGTGTTGACCTCGTAGTCCGTCGCGATCTCCGCGTCAGACAACTGCGCCGTGAGCGGCACCGGACCGGGGAAGTAGTCGGCGTGCGTAGTGCCGAAGCAGGGGATCTCGCGGCCCGCCTGGGCCCAGACCGTCGCGTAGTGGGAGTGGGTGTGCACCACGCCGCCAATCGAGCCGAACGCCCGGTAGAGCTCGAGGTGGGTCGGCAGATCGGATGACGGCCGGGCCTTGCCGTCGACGGCCCGGCCGTCGAGATCGACGACGACCAGCGTCTCCGGCGTCAGCGTCTCATACGGTACGCCGCTCGGCTTGATGACGACCAACCCGCGGCCGCGATCGATTCCGCTCGCGTTCCCGAACGTGAAGCGGGCCAGCCCCCGTCGGGCGATTTCCTGGTTGGCCCGGCAGACAGCGTCGCGGAGCGGTCCAAGACTGCTCACAGCCCCGCCCGCGCCCGCGCGGCGTCGATCACGGCCGCCATCTGGTCCTGGTGCCTGGCCATCGTGTCGTCCACGACGTTCAGCGTGGGAATCGCGTTGGGGCTCAGGGACAGCGTCTTCGGATCGAACCGGCCGAAGCCGGCCTCATGCACGCCGGTGCTTCCCCGGCCAGGCGCCGGATGACTGAGGTGCTGGAAGAAGCGCGCGTGCCGTTGGACGAACGGCTTGCCCAGGCCGCCGCCGCCGGCATGGTAGAGCGGCAGGAACTCGAGGAGCGCGTCGTAGTGCATCTCGCCCACCGCGAGGACCCGGGGGTAACGCGCCTTGAGGTCCCGCACCAGGCGGCGGGCGCCTCCGTGCATGTCCGCCCGGGTGTTGTTGACCCAGCCGCCGACGATGTCGAGGAAGTAGGCGTCGACCCCGTAGCGCTCGATCATCGCCTCGATCCGGCCGCTCAGCCACTCGCGCCACGAGTCGACGCCGAGGTTCTGGTAGGCCAGCCAGCCGTCCTGATGGCGGTCGTTGTCCCAATCCACCCAATTCAGATCCATCGCGTCGCCGTCGACCTTGGCGGTGGCGGCGTCGGTCATCCGGGCGTAGACCGGCTGCTTCTTGTTGGCGGCGTTGGCGCCGAACATCGGCATGAAGCGGATGCCGAGCCGCTGGCCTTCGCCGATCAGGCGGCGGAACCCTTCGTCGCCGCCCATCCGGGGATCGACTTCGTAGTTGGGATAACTCCAGTAATAGCGGCCGTCCCAGGAGGCCAGGAACGCGAGGATCCGGTCGCCGGGGATCCGGGTGGCCATCCAGCGGAGGGTCTCCAGCATCCGGGCGTAGTCGTTGAAGATGTAGCCCGTGTAATGCTGCCCGTGGAGCGTCGTGACCAGCGCGGTGCGCCGAAGCCAGTCGGGCACGTCGGCCCGCGTGTCCCAGTCCGGGATGTCGTGGGCCCGAACGAGATGGGCGTAGTGCTCGGCGAGCGGCGCTTCGTGACCGGGCGTTCGCGACAGTTTCCACCGCGGCGTTGTGGTGCGGCGCTCCGTCACCCAGCCGTCCAGCTCGTGCACCAGTTCGAGCCGGTAGCCCTCCGGTCCCGGCTGCAGGTAGAACCGTTTGGTCCGCACCCGATCATCGCGGGACGAGATGGCGACCACCGGACCGGCCGGCGGCTGCACCATCAGGATCGGCGTGGTGATGCCGCCGGCCAGGAACAGATCTCCTCCGCCGAAGGGATAGCCGAAGAGCAACTCGTTGCTCTGGGGGTCGAAGAAGTCGCCCCCACCGGCGGAAATGCGGCCGCGGGGAATCCCCCTGACCACCGTGGTGACCGACTTGATCGGATGGGGTGCCGCGGCCGTGACCTCCCATTCGACACCGTCCGCCACCCGGCGGAGATCGACGGTCACCTCACCGTCGGCGCGTTCCTGGCCGCCGGCCCAGACCAGGCCCGTCGCGCGGATTCGGAGGCCGTCCGGCGTGGTCTCGACCCGCATCCGGTCCCGGTCGAGACCGTAGGCGTTTTCGTGGGTGAAGAGCATGACACCGAAGGAGAGGCCCTCGAACGTCACCGACGGTTCGGGGAAGTCGAAGCTGAATTTGACGAAGCTCCGCCCGGGCGGTGGAATCGTGACGCCGGTCGTGCTGGTGTACGGCAAGATCGACGGGAGCTGGGCACCGGCCGCGGCAAACACCGGTACGCGGAGCGGGCCGGCTCCGAGCGCTGCGGCGCCGGCGAGGCCCAACGTTTTCACGGCGTCTCGGCGGGAAACCGGATCGGGCATTGGCAAATCGACCGGATGGAGGGGGCGGGCACGCGAAACCGCGCCCACCAAACGAGTCTAATCGCGTCCCGAGGGTCCGGCCATGTCGACTGTTGTGGGGCGGAAGGAGAACCACGAGGGCCGGCGCCGGAGCTGCCGAACGATCCGCAGCCAGCGCCGGCCCTCTCGACCGGCATCGAAAACCATGTGAGCCAGGGAGCGTCGGCTCCAGGCGAATGGCTAGGGAGGGAATCGAACCCCCGACACGCGGATTTTCAGTCCGCTGCTCTACCAACTGAGCTACCTAGCCGCGCGATACGACCCGGAGGCAAAGGCCCGTGCCTCGGGCGCGGGAATATAAGGAATGGCCCCCGGTCCTGCCAGTCCGAACCGCAGCCCGAGCAAAATCGGTAACCCATTACGCCAAAATCGGTTACGGATCGAATTACGGCCCGTGAGGCGGCATCGGCCGGGGGCTGGGCGCGGGGCCGGCGCTCCCCTTCAGGTTCGCTTCAGGAAAGCGTCGGTAGCTTGCCCAAGTCCGAATCGCCCGCCGCCCGGTCCGGGCGGGCGTCCGGCGCCGCCTTCTTCGATTCTCGAGCCGAGGGTCCCCGCCATGCGTCGCTTGTTGCTTGCCACCGCCGCCGTCACGCTGTTCGTCGTCCCGACCGCCGTTGCCCAGCGGAACCAGCCCGACCAGGCCGAGTTGCGGGCCCGACGGAATGCAATCGAGCACGAGTTGCAGCAGGCCGCCGTCGTCGAACGGAAGCTGATGGTGCCGATGCGGGACGGCCTCCGGATGGCGGCCGACGTCTACCGCCCGAAGGACGCCTCGAAGAAGTACCCGACGATCTTCGTCCGGACCCCCTACAACTTCAACTTCTGGGACGTCCGCCTCGGCGCGCCGCGCGACATGAGCCGGATCCTCGACGCCGTGAAGCGCGGCTACGCCTGGGTCGACATGAACGAGCGCGGCCACTTCTTCTCCGAGGGCAACTACGACATTCTCGGGGCACCGGTGTCCGACGGCACCGACGCCATCGACTGGATCTCGTCGCGCGGCTGGTCGAACGGCAAGGTCGGCACCTTGGGCTGCTCGTCCACCGCGGAGTGGCAGATGGCGGTGGCCGCGCAGGGTGCGCCGGGGTACGCGGCGATGATCCCGCAGGGATTCGGGGCGGGGGTTGGCCGGGTGGGTCCCTACTTCGAACAGGGCAACTGGTACCGCGGCGGCGCCGTGCAGATGCTGTTCATTGCCTGGCTCTACGGCGAGCAGAATCAGCTCCGGCCGATGTTCCCGCGTGACCTGTCCCGGGAAGACCTGATCAAAGCCTCGATGATGTTCGACCTGGCCCCCCAGATGCCCCCGGTCGACTGGAGCCAGGCGCTCCGGCACCTCCCGTCGATGGATATCATCGACGCCGTCAACGGCCCCAAGGGCATCTTCGCGGACTCGATGCCGGTGCCGACCGGCGGGGCGATGATGCAACGGACGCCCAACGACCCGGCCTGGTACCGGGGCGGGTTGTTCCATGACGACATGGTGATCAACGTCCCCGGCCTCTGGTTCATGTCGTGGTACGACGTATCGGTCGGGCCGAACCTCGCCACCTACAACCACGTCCGGAAAACCGCCCGCGCCGGCATCGCCGACCAGCAGTACGCGGTGATCGCCCCGACGCTCCACTGCGCCTACACCCGCGCCACGGAGAACACCGTCGTCGGGGAACGAAGCATGGGCGACGCCCGGCTCGACTACGACGCCCTTGTGTTCGGCTGGTTCGACCGCTTCCTCAAGGGCGAGAACAACCGTCTGCTCGATACCCTGCCCAAGGTTCGCTACTTCACCATGGGCAGCAACCAGTGGCAGGCGACCGACACCTGGCCGCCCGTCGGCGCCGGACCGCTCACCTACTACCTCTCGAGCGGCGGCAACGCCAACTCCCGCAACGGCGACGGCGTCCTCACCGAAAAAGCGCCCTCCGCCGACCGGCCCGACGGTTTCAGCTACGATCCGATGAGTCCGGTCCCGTCCTACGGCGGCAACGTCTGCTGCACCGGCAACGCCGTGACCGGCGGCGCGCTCGACCAGCAGAAGATGGAGGAACGAGACGACATCCTGGTCTACTCGACGGAACCGCTCAAGGAAGGCATGGAGGTGAGCGGACCGATCGACGTGACACTCTACGTATCGTCGGACGCCAAGGACACCGACTTCACCGTCAAGGTGATCGACGTCTATCCCGATGGGCGGGCCTACAATCTCGACGAAACGATCCAGCGGGTCCGCTATCGCGAGGGGTACGACAAGCCGGAGACGAGAATGGAGCCCGGCAAGATCTACAAGGTGGCCCTCCAGCCGATGACGACGAGCAACTATTTCGCTCCGGGACATCGGATCCGGATCGAGGTGTCCAGCAGCAACTTCCCGCGGTTCGACCGCAACATGAACACCGGCGGGAAGAACTTTGACGAGGCCACCGGCGTCGTGGCCCGCAACCAGATCCATCATTCCCGGAAATATCCGTCGTCGATCACCGTCTCCGTCGTGCGGAAGCCCGCCGCCGACTGAGTCCCTCGCCGGGGTGGCGGTGTCAGCCGCCACCCGGCCCCTCCTCCCCCGGCCATCGATTCCACGGTATCTTCGGCGACACACCCCTGACAACTCGAGATGCCGATGCCGCGCGCCCATTCGTCCTGCGCCGTCCTGCTGTTGCTGGCTTCCGCTGCCTGTGTCCGCTCCGACTCGACCCCCGTCGACGACGCGACGGCGCGGCTGATCGCGCGGGGTGACTCGCTCGACCTCAAGACCGGGTACGTCCCTCCGCCGGGCGACGCCCTCGAGCATTCGATCGCCGGCTTCGCGAAGACGCTCTGCTCGGCCGTGTTCCTCACCGGGCTCGACCCACAGGACGCCGCCGCCAACGTCGGCTTCTTCACCGGACCGCTCAAGGATCGCGGCGAGGTGACCGACACGGTCATCGATCGGAACACCCAGACGGTCCGGCTCACGATGAAGTCGGGCACGGTCCGGGTGGCCCACCGGTTCCAGAGCCAGGGATGCATCACGCTCGCGAACGGCGAGGACTCCGTTCATTTCACGCCGAGTACCGTCGCTCCCAATTTGCCCGACCCCGCCACGACGCCGTGGCCGATGGGCGATGTCCTGCCGAACGACCCCTGGCCCGCCGGCGTGGACTCCGCGAAGGTGGCCCGGGCGCTGGAGACCGGCTTCGGCCCGCCAGAAGCCATGACGCTCGCATTCCTCGTCACCCACAAGGGCCGGATCATCGCGGAGCGGTACGCCGACGGCATCGGGATCCACTCGCCGCTCGAGAGCTGGTCGATGGGCAAGTCGCTCACCGGCACCTTGGTGGCGCGCCTGATCCAGCTCGGCGTCTACACCCTGGACCAGCCGGCGCCGATCCCCGAGTGGCAGAACGAGGGCGACGGCCGCCGGGAGATCCGGATCGCGGACATCATGCGGATGTCGAGCGGCATCAGGATCCGGGCGCCGTACGATCCTGACTACGATCGCGCCACCACCTATCCCGACCACCTCTACCTCTACACGGGCGGCGTCGACTCGTACCACTACGCGGCCACCCGCCCGCAGCAATGGCTGCCGGGAACGGTCGGTCGCTACCGCAACACCGACCCCGTCCTGGCGAGCTACCTGGTCCGCCTCGGCGCCGAGAAACTGGGCCAGGACTACCATTCGTTCCCCCAGCGCCAGTTGTTCGACAAGATCGGGATCCGCAACGCCATCGTCGAGACCGACCCCTACGGCAACTTTCTCGGCCAGGGATATGAGGTCGTGGCCGCCCGCGACTGGGCGCGGCTCGCCAATCTCTATCTGCAGGACGGGGTCTGGAACGGGGAACGGTTGCTGCCGGAGGGATACGTCGACTACGCCCGGACGCTGGCCCCGGCCTGGGTAGCGGACGGCCGGCCGATCTACGGCGGCGGCTTCTTCTGGCTCAACGGCGACGGCGGCTGGCCCCTGCCCAGGGAAACCATGGCGATGCTCGGCGCCGGCGGCCAGTCGGCCCACATCGTCCCGTCGAGGAGCCTCGTCATCGTCCGGATCGGCAAGTACCGCGGCAGCGACGCCGGTGAGGCCGCCCTCACCGAGGCGATGAAGCTCCTTGCCGATGCGATCCCCGACGGCGCCTAACGAAAGGTCGACACCGCCCGAACGCCCGCCCAGGTGCCCCGGAACGGCACCAGCGACGTGATGTAGGTGAGATAGGTCTCGTTCGGGCCGACGGCGAGACCCCAGGCTCCCTGGTTGGCGTTTGGACTCCGGTACTGGCCGCGCTGCAC